>JBCCOW010000031.1:0-43681 GCA_039025195.1 Planctomycetota bacterium | reverse complement strand
TCCATCGCACCGTTGGCACGCAAGGCCTCGACGACGCCGGCAACGGTGGACTCCTTCTGGCCAACGGCGACGTAGAAGCAGTAGACGGGGCCGTCGGCGGCGCCCTCTTCGTGGGGGTACTTCTGGTTGATGATGGCGTCGATGGCGACGGCGGTCTTGCCGGTCTTGCGGTCGCCGATGATGAGTTCACGCTGGCCACGGCCGACGGGGATCATCGCGTCGACGGCCTTGACACCGAACTGCATGGGCTGTTTGACGGGCTGCCGCTCGACGATGCCGGGGGCGATGATGTCGACCTTGCGGGTCTGGTCAGAGGGAATCGGGCCCTTGCCGTCGATGGGTTCACCAAGGGCGTTGACGACGCGGCCGAGGACGGATTCACCGACGGGCACCGAGAGGAGAGTGTTGGTGGCCTTGACGGTCATGCCCTCTTGCACGAGGGTGTCGTCGCCGAAGATGACGGCCCCGACGATGTCCTCTTCAAGGTTCATGACCTGGCCGCGGGTGGTCTTGCCTTCACCGAGGTCGAACTCGAGCATCTCGCCGGCCATGGCTTTGGAGAGGCCGTAGATGCGGGCGATGCCGTCACCGACCTCGACGACGGTGCCGACCTGGGCAACCTCGAGTTCGGTGCCGAAGTTGGCGACTTCCTGCTTGATGACGGCGGTGATTTCGTCGGTGTTGAGTTTCATGGCGTTTCGAGATTAGGCAGACCGGGCGTGCTGCCGGCCTGCGGTGGAGAGTTGGTGTTGGAGTCGGCGGAGCCGGGCGGCGACGGTAGCGTCGATGAGCTGATCGCCGATGCGGAGGCGGACGCCGCCGATGATGTCGGGGTCGATCTGGACGGTGAGCTGGGCCTGCTTACCAGTGGAAGCGGAGACCTGATCACGGACACGACCGAGCTCGGCGTCGCTGGGCGGGTTGGCGAAGGTGACCTCGACGGGGAGCCGGCCGCTGCGTTCGTCCATGAGGTGGCCGAAGGCGGCGGTGATGCCGGGGAGTGTGGCGAGGCGGTCCTTGGCGTTGAGCACCAGGAGGAACTTGACCAGGAGATCGTCGGCCCGGCCGCCAAACACGCGGTTGATGGTGTCGGCACGGGTCTGGCTGGAGACCGCGGGGTTCTCGAGGAGGTTCCTTAGCTCGGGGGACTCGCCGAGGAGTTCACCGAGCGACTCGACCTGCCCGGCGATCACGTCGAGCTTTCCAGCCTCGTCCGCCAGCTCGAAGAGCGACTTGGCGTAGACGCGGCTGACACTGTCGGTCTGGGTGACGGCTTGGGGCATGGGTGCGGTTGGAGACGTGCGGGCTGAAGCCCGCCGCTAAACGGAACGGGTTAGTTGCGGTTGATGCCGGCGAGTTCTTGGAGCGATTCGGAGACGAGCTGCTGCTGGTCTTCGGGGTTGATCTCACGCTGGAGGATGCGGCCGGCGATCTGGGTGGACAGCTCGGCGGTCTTGTCGAACAGCTCGGCGAGGGCCTGCTCCTTCGCGGTGGCGATGTCTGCTTCGGCCCGCTGCTTCATCCGGGTAATCTCGGCTTCAGTGTCGGCCTTGAGCTTCGCGGCGATCTGTTCCGCGTCGGTCTTGGCCTGAGCGATGACCGCCTGGGCATCCTTCTGAGCCGTGGCCAGCTCGGCCTTGCGCTGCTCGGCGGCCTCCTCGGCTTCCTTAGCCTTGGCCTCGGCGGTCTCAAGGTCGTGCCGCTGCTTGGCCTCGCGGGCCTGGAGCCCGCTAAGGATCTGGGGCCAGACGAACTTCCAGAGCACGAACAACAACACCAGGAACATGCAGAGGTTCCAGATGTAGCTGAAGACGTCGCTCGAGAAGAGGTTCGACTTGGGGTCGCCGCCCTTCTCGTCGGCAGCAAACGCCAGGGTGGCGGGCAGCGCGGCGGCGAAGGCAGCAGTCAGCGTTGATACAAGGCGGGTCCGCACGGGCGTCTCCACTGTGGGTTCAGGACGGCCCCTGAGGGGGGGCGTGAGGCCGTACCGGATCAGGCGATCAAGACAAGGACCAGGGCGATCACGCTGACACCCTCGATTAGGGCGGCGGCGATAATCATGTTGGTCCGAATGTCGCCGGCGGCTTCGGGCTGACGGGCGATGGACTCGACGGCGGTGGCACCGATGCGGCCGATGCCGAAGCCAGCACCAAGAATAATGATACCCATGCCGATGCCCTTGCCGAGGGCACCGATGCCGGAGTTCTGCGCCTGCGCGACGGCGACCTGGTCTTCAACGGACGGCTGGGCGGCGGCGGCGGGGGCAAGGGCCAGAACGCCGAAGCCGGCGAGGATGAGGAAGGCGACAGTGGCGAAACGCGTCATCTTAGGGGTCTCCTGCTTTGTGCAGATAGGGGTGTGTGCCGCATTGCGGCGGGGTTCGGTTCGTCCTTGATGGGACTTTACAAGGTGGGTTATGCCGTGGCCGGAGCCGCAGCGGGGGTCGGTTCAGGTTCGTGAGCGTCAGCGTGTTCCTCGCCGTGCTCGTGGTCGTGTTCGTCTTCATGGTCATGGTGCTCGTGGACAGCACCCTGGGCGATAAACAGTGTCGTGAGGAAGGTGAAGATAAAGGCCTGGAGCATGGCGATGAACAGCTCCAACATCATTAGCGCTCCACCCATCAGGGTGACCCCGAGCCCGACCATGAAGCTCGCGGCTGTCGCGGTGACGATACCGACCAGCCCGAGGAAGGCCCCGATGACCAGGTGCCCGGCCATCATCGTGCCAAACAAACGAGCGGCCAGGACGATCGACTTGATGATCAAGCCCATGACTTCAAGGATGACCAAGAGGATCGCCAGGGGGACCATGCCCAGCGAGTTCACCTCAATCGGACAGAAGTGCTTGAGATAGTCGGTGCCGGCCTCTTTGAGCCCGACGAAGTTGATCATGATGAAGGCGATGAACGCGAGGGGCACGGTGAGCGAGAGGTTGCCGGTCGCGGTGCCGCCGAAGTGGGAGAGGTACTTGCTGGTGTCCTCGCTGAAGATCGAGCCGATGACGCCGAGCACCTGACCGGACGGGACCATGCCGAGGAGGTTACAGGTGAGGATGAAGAAGAAGACCGTCCAGAGGTAGGGGATGTATTTGTCGGTGAGTTGGCCGAGGTTGGGGCGGGCGACCTGTTCGCGGACGAACTCACAGATGGTTTCAACGAGCTGCCAGAGCGGGCCGGTGACGATGTAGTCGTCGATGGCGTCCTTGGGTTTGCTGAGTCGTTTAGCGAGGCCCGCCAGCAAGAGACTCACGACGACAGTCGCGACCACGCCCATAATGAGCTGGTTATCAAAATCAATCTTGTGTTTCTCCCAGACCACAAAAATCTCGTGCGGGATGACCTTCTCGACAGGGTCTTTCGCAGCGAGGACGATCGGGATGTTCGAGAACAGGGAGGTCATGCTGAGAGGAGCGGGCAAACAAGCGGTTTGCAGCAAGGTGTGCAACCGGCAGCACCCCTGTGCGGGCGGGCAGTGTAGCGGTTACGGCGTCGCTTGTGGGCGTCTTTGGAGGGTCTTAGACAGGATTCCCAGTTCGATGATCCAGCTGGCTGTGAACCAGCCTACGGCGACGAGCCCTGCGGGGCGTCGTAGCTCCGGCGGCAGCTTGACGAGATAAACAATCAGGCCCCCGGCGGTCAGGATCAGACGCATACCCAGCGAGCCCATCACCGCGTTCAGGGCGGCCGCGGGTCGGGGCGTTTGGCGTGAGAGCCAGAGAGGCAAGACGCTGAAGAGCGCGATGCCGACGACCACGATGCCGGTGATCAGGGCGGGCCCGCGGAGTTCGGGTGAGGTGACGAGTCCCGCGATCGGGAACCCGACCATGCCGAGCGCGACATAGCCGATCAGTAAGGGTCGTACGGCACGCCCGGTCCCAGGCGCCTGCCCGTCGGCTGGAGGATCAGCAGTCGTGGTGGGCGGTAAGGAGTCGTTCATGGCTAGCGATTTAGCGGGTCAGCGACTTGATCAAGAGATACATCCCGGCCACAAACCCCAGCAACGTCCCGGTCACCGTGCACCAGGGCAGGCTATCCAGCCAGTAATCCAACCCGTAACCAATCCCCGCGAAGAGGCAGATGCCCCCGGCCAGTTCCACGCCCGCAGCGGCACCGGTCGGTTGGACCCGGCGATCACTCGCTTGGCGAGCCTCCGTGGGGCGTGGGTTGAGCCCAAAAAACGCACGAAACCACGCGGGGCGCTGGGTGGGCTCGGCATCTTTCAGCTCGGGCTTATCACCGGATGATGTCGAGTCGTCAGGCATCACGAACCCCCTGTTGGGTCATCGCGGGTTGCCCGGCACGGCAGTTCCATCCCGAACCCCGCCTACTCGAGCGCCGCTGCGCCACCAATGATCTCCGACAGCTCGGTCGTAATCGCGGTCTGGCGGGCCCGGTTGAAGTCACGCTTGAGCCGTTTCTTCTGCTTGCCCGCCGAGTCGGTCGCGGCCTTCATCGCCACCATCCGGGCGATCTGTTCGCTGACCACCGCCTCGTTGAAGCACTGGAACAGACGCGTCCGCACCGTCACCGGCAGGATCGCGTCGAGCAGCGTCGCCGCGTCGGGCTCGAACTCGTACATGCCCCCAGCCCCAGCAGCGGCACTGCCCCCCGCATCCGGGTCTTCCGGGGTCGGCGGCTCCAGCGGGAGCAGCGTCTTGGTTGAGGCGGTCTGCTTGCCCATCGACAGGAAGTCCATCGACACCACCCGCACCGCGTCGATCTCCCCCGCCACGAAACGCTCGATGTAATGGTCCGCCAGCTTCTCGACCTCGTCGTAAGGCGGCTTATCGCCGAACTGGTTGTGGACCTTGCTGATGGCTCGCTTGCTGAACCGGAAGACGCCGACGCCCTTCTTGCCCACGACCTCGAGCTCTTCAGTCGCCTCGCTCGACTGCAGATGCGACACCGCCTCGCGGATCACGTTGGCGTTGTACGCCCCACACAGGCCACGTTCCGACGTGATCACCAGCACCACCTCACGGCCCGTTGCCGTGGCCGGGGGCTGCAGCAAGGGATGGCTCACCTCACCGGACACCGCACCCGCCAACTCACCCACCACCTCGGCGATCTTCTGCGAATACGCCTGGGCCTCGATCGCACGCTTCTGCAACGCCTGGAACCGGGCTGTGGCGATCATCTGCATCGTCTTGGTGATGCGTTGAATATTCCCGACGGCCTTAATACGGCCCTTGATTTCACGGATGTTCGCTGGCATGGCCGGAAGGATAGCCCATCGCCCCCGCCTCTGTCACCCCACCACTTATCCGGTATCACACAGCGTCAGGTATCCCCGCACCACCCGGAACAGGCCCAGCGTCAGGCACTCCGCCACCAGCGCCTGCCCGATCGAAACCTCATCGATCGGGCCACCCCCCTCTCGCCGCACCGCATCCAGCAGCACGCCCAGGTTCGCCAACGACAAATCGTGCCCCGCGTTCACCCCCAGCCCCAGCTCCCGGCAGCGCTTCGCCGACGCGACATACCCCTCCAACACCCCCGGCTGCGTCAGCATCCCGTACGCCGACGCGTAGGGCTCCGTGTACAGCTCCACCCGGTCCGCCCCCAGCTCCCGCACCGCCGACATCGCCTCCGGGTCCGGGTCCATGAACACGCTCACCCGACACCCCAAGCCCTTGAGCTCCTCGATGATCGGCCGCAGTGCCGGACCCTCCGACTCCAGATCAAACCCGTGGTCCGACGTCGCCTGCCCCGGAGCGTCCGGCACCAGCGTCACCTGGTCCGGCTTCACCGCCCGCAGGAGTCCCATCAAGTGACCCTCTCCATCCAGCGGGTTCCCCTCGATATTGAACTCACGAGCGGCGTACTCCGACTGAGCCAACAGCCCCGCCAGCTCATGCACATCGTCCACCCGGATATGCCGCTGGTCCGGCCGAGGGTGCACCGTGATCCCCGCCGTCCCCGCGTCCAGCGCCGCCTTCGCAAACGCCACCACCGACGGCTCCACCCCCTTCACCGCCCCGCCCTGATCCCGCGCGTTCCGCAGCCACGCGATCTTGTTCACATTGACCGACAGCTTCGTACCCATCCCCGCATCCTAGCGAAGCACACACGCCACCAACGCCCCCGTGTAGCGGGCGGGGCGAAGCCCCCCGCTCATCCCGCCACTCACTCCGGCAACCGGCTGTAGCTCCGCCAAGGCTGACCGCTCACCACCAGCCCAACATCTTCAAGATCATTCGCCGGCTCCCATCCGCCGTGTCCATCGAAGAACACGAGGTTCGCTCCGTCACCCACTTCGGCGGAGTACGCCGCATAAGACGGGCTGTCTCCGCTGGTGATCTCGGTACGCGTTCCGCGTCCGTGGTTGAAGGAGACGTTCCCTGAAAAGAAGCTGTCGTCTTCATACCGGTCCTGGATCAGGACCAGCGTACTGCTTACATAATCGTGATCGTTCAAGCGTGCCGGCATACCCAAGGCCAGCTCGAAGTTCGGCGTGATACGGCCCGCCATATAGCTGTATGTGCCATAGCACCCATTGCCCCGCGTGTTGCCGGGATCACTTAATGCCACCACATCGTCCACCGACGGGCACAGCCATGTCACCCAATCCGTGACATAACTCTCAAGCGGGGGACGGAAGTCATAGAGACCGTTGTTGGTCTCGTAGAAGTTCGACGCCGAGTAGTCCAGATCGGGATTCGTCGGCGGCAGCACGTCGGCATGGTCGGTTGCATAACTCGCCAGGATCTGCCCCGCCCCCCGCAGGTTGCTCAAGCACTGCGTCTGCTTCGCCGCCTCCCGCGCCCCGCCCAGCACCGGCAGTGCGATGCCCACCAGCAACGCGATAATCCCGATCACCACCAACAACTCGATCAGCGTAAACCCACTCCGCCGCGAACCTCGCAACACAACCATCAGCCTTTTCTCCTCTCCAAGCTGTCTTCACTCTACCCCCTCCCCAACAAAACGCACCCCCAAATCACAACACCCGGGCCATCTCGCTTCAGCGGGATGGCTGCGTCGCTACCCCAACTTCACCATCCCCCCCAGCTTCATCTTCAACCACCGGCTCCGCCCCCACGACCGGCCCGATCTCCCGCAGATAGAACACCAACGCGTCGATCTCCTCCGGCGTCAGATGGGCGTAGCTCGCCATCCCCGCCGCGTACCCCCGCTTCACGTCCGCGATCGGGTTCCGGATCGACCGACGCAGGTACCGGTAGTCCGCCACCGCAGTCCGCCCATCGTTCAGCTCGACCTCCGTCCCGAACAACCCGTTCAACGCCGGCCCCGTCCCCCGGCCGCCGGTCACGCTGTGACACGCATCGCACGACTGCGCCGCAAAAATCGACTTCCCTAGCGCCACCTTTACCGCCACCTCTTGATCCGTCATCGGCACCGCAAACGGGTCCGGCCGCTCCTTCTCCCCACACCCCACCCCACCCACACCCACCGCCGCTCCCCCGAGCACCAGCAACACCAACAACCCACTCACAGGCCAGAACCCACGCTCAGCCATCACCCTGCCCCCCCACCCACACCCCGCAGCGTCAGCACCGCATCCGTCAATAGCAACGCCACCACCGCTGCCCCCGGCCCACCCTCCACCGCGAGATGCGTCTCCACATCGTGCAGCTGCTGCTCCGCGAACCACCCCGTCTCCGCCACCGACGCGAACGCGGCCAAGCCCCACGGCTGATACGTCGTGTAGTCCGGCTGCGTGTGCTGCTGATGGAACACCGCGACCCGCCACACCGCGTCCCGCCAATCACCCCGCTCTTCCCGCCGGGCCAGCAGGTCCAACCCGTGCAGCCCCGCCAGCTCCCGATACGTCCATGCGTCCAACAGGTCATCCAACCCCAGGTGATGCAAAGCCCCATCCTTCCCCGGCGACCCAACCACCCCATCCACCACCGCCCCATCCACCACCACCCCATTGACCTGCCCCCACAACACCTCCGACACATCAGCCCGCCCAACCCCAGGCCATCCTGCTTCAGCGAGATGAGCTCCCACCCCCAACCCCACCAACCGCCCCAGCAGCGCCCCATACAACCCCCGGCTATGCCCCCGCCCATCTGCAAACCGCACCCCCGCCTCCCCCACCGCTTCCCGCGCCGACGCCACCCGATCCAACAGCCCCACCGCCTCCCGCCTCGCCCCCTCGACATCCCCATCCAACAACGCCTCACACAGCCCCACCGCCGACACCAACCCGATCCGGACCTCCCCCGAGCGGTCCGCGTGCGCGACCAACTCCTCCGCCTGCGCAAGCGCTCGCCGGGCCACCCCATCAACTATCAACGACCAACGCGTAGACTCCGTTGCCATAGCCTCAAATTTTAGCCCGGTCGCTTGCGACCGGCTCCCGCGAAACACCCCGGAAAAGCCCTATCACGAGTCCTGACCTCCCATCCGAAAGAGCCTGGCACGACCTCGTCCCCGCCGCCGACATCGAGGCCGACGGCCACCGCTGCATCCAGGCCGCCGGCCAAGAAATCATCGCCTTCCACACCTCCCGCGGCTTCTCCTGCATGGCCAACGTCTGCCCCCACGCCGGCCTCCCCCTCGACGAGGGCGAGGTCCGCGGCATGACCATCACCTGCCCCTACCACGCCTACACCTACCACACCCACACCGGCAAAAACATCGACTTCCCCGAGTTCGAGCCCCCCGCCACCATGTACCCCGCCCGCGTCACCGACGCCGGCATCCTCCAGGCCCAGATACCTGAACCCAAAAGCTGAACCACAGAGGTACAGAGACACAGAGGCCAAACCGGGACAATCATGACTGTGTTAAGCCGACGAAAAGAAGACCAGAACATTTCAAATGCTGGATAGATACGCTCGGCTCTTCAGTATGCCTCTGTGCCTCCGTGCCTCTGTGGTTAAACCTAAACGATGAATAACCTCACCGATCACCTCACCGCCACCCGCCCCGACGTCGAGCAGCGTTTCGTCGAGCTCCTCGCCATCCCCTCGGTCTCCACCGAAGCCGCCCACGAGGTCGACCTCGCCGCCGCCTGCCGGTTCGCCGTCGACCACCTCACCGCCTCCGGCCTCACCGCCACCATCCACGAAACCGACGGCCACCCTCTCGTCCTCGCCCACTCCACCCCCGACCAAACCAAGAACCCGGACGCCTCAACCGTCCTCTTCTACGGCCACCTCGACGTCCAGCCCGCCTCCCTGAACGACGGCTGGACCGCCGACCCCTTCACCCCCACCCGACGCGACAACCGGGTCTTCGCCCGCGGTGCGTCCGACGACAAGGCCGGCGTCCTCTCCTTCCTCGAAGCCCTCCGCGCCTACCAAGACACCGGCACCCCCCTGCCCTGCTCCGTCACCATCCTCCTCGAGTGCGAAGAAGAGATCGGCTCCCCCTCGCTGCCCGCCTTCCTCGAAGCCCACCGGGACGAACTCGCCGCAGACGTCGTCGTCATCTGCGACACCACCATGTGGGACTACCCAATCCTGCCCGACACTAAAACGAACTCCCAGCAGCCGCCCGATATCGCCATCACCACCGCCCTCCGCGGTCTCGCCTACTTCGACCTCGTCCTCCAAGGCCCCGACCGCGACCTCCACTCCGGCGTCTACGGCGGCGCACTCGCCAACCCCGCCAACGTCCTCACCCGCATCCTCGGCCAGCTCCACGACGACGACCTTCGCATCGCCATCCCCGACTTCTACAACGACGTGCTCCCCGCCCCCGACCACGGCTGGCAACACCTCAACTTCGACGCCGACGCCTTCACGCAGGACGTCGGGCTCCCCCCCTCCGGCGAAGCTAATCTGCCCACCCTCGTCCGCCGATGGGCCCGCCCGTCCTGCGACATCAACGGCCTCAACGCCGGCTTCCAGGGTGCCGGCGCCAAGACCGTCATCCCCTCAACGGCCAACGCCAAAGTCTCCTTCCGCCTCGCCCCCGGCCAGGACCCCGACCGCATCGAAACCCTCTTCCGCGACTGGCTCAACACCTTCGACCTCCACGGCTGCCGGCTCACCGTCACCACCCACGGCCTCGCCCACCCCGTCAGTACACCCACCGACTCCCCCCACGTCCAGGCCGCCATCGATGCCGCCCGCGACACCACCGGCCGACCCGCTGTTCTCGTCCAGGAAGGCGCGTCCATCCCCGTCGTCGCCGACTTCCAACAGACCCTCGGCGTCGACTCCGTGCTCATCGGCTTCGGCCTCAACAGCGACAACATCCACGCCCCCGACGAACACATCGACCTCGACCGCCTCCACCTCGGCACCGCCACCCTCACCGCACTCCTCCAACACCTCGCCGCTGTCTCACCGAATTAACCACAGAGGCGCAGAGACACAGAGGAATGCGGATTTCAGCCCCCCGTCCGCCAGGCACAAGTCATGAGGATCAGGATTTCTGATCGATCCGGATGATTTTTCTCTGTGCCTCTGCGCCTCTGTGGTTCACCCCCCCGCCCCGTCAAACAACCCCCCCGCCTTCATCATCCCCTGGTCCTCGAAGTACTGCATCGCATCATCCACACTGCGAAACCACTTCGTCGCCGTCTCGGTGATGAACGGCGACGGGTTCTTCTCCGGGTGCCACACCACGTACACCTCCCGCCCGTGGTCGAACGCGTGCTGCAACTCCCGCTCCACGCCGCTGCTCAGCCCCGGCGTCCCGTCCGGCAGGTTCGGCACCAGCGACACGATCATGTCGCTCTGCCGGACCATCTGGAAGTCCCGGGTATAGATCTGCCCGTCGACATCCCCCGCGATGTCCAGCACCTGCTTCACCGACACGTCCAGCGTCTCCTTGCCCCCGCTGAAGCTGCCCGGGTCGGTCTGGATGAAGTCCTTGCCTTCTTTCGCTGCATCGAGCGCCGAATCCAGCAGCAGCTTCTCGTCCACATCACCCGGATCGAACGCAATGAAATGCTTCGCCAGATCCGCCCGGAAGTCGTCGATGACTTTCAGCACATCCGGCATGCTCACCACATGCGTCATCGGGAACGACGGGTACACCGTCTTCATCTCCGGCCGACAGATCAGCCGGTAGCACGTCTCGGTCGTGTCCGCGTGCCGGCCCCGCGACAAGACATAAAACCGGCTCTCGATCCCCAGCGCCTGAGCCATCAGCTCGGTCGCCATGATCTCCTCTTCCCGCCACACCATCAGGTCCTTCAGCGTCGCGTCCGACGCGTGGTCCCGGTGCAGCCGGGCGTGCACGATCTCGATATTGTCCAGCAGGCAGATCAGCGTGTCGGGCTTCAGCGCCTTCATCTGATCAAAGTCGAACGCTGAGAACAGCCCATGCCGCCACCGGAACGTGGCGTGGGTGTTCACCATGATGTTCGGCTGCCCCGCGGACTGCGTGATGATGTCCTTGAACGCCGCCCGCCGCAGCGCATTAAGCCGGCTCAGCGGCAGGTCCAGGATCCGCCCCGGCCGGACGTCCGACGCCTCGCCGTACATCATGTCGCCGACGTTGTAGAGCTCGATCGACTCGCCCTTCTCACCCGCAAAATCCACCACACCCTGCAGGTACTCCTTCTTGTCCATCCCCACCTGTCCGGTCACAATCGCCCGCATGGCTGCTCCTGTCGTCGTCTATTCAATCTTGGCCTTGGGTCACATCGACCCTTCGGCTAGCCCCCAGATGATAACCCTCCCGCCGCTTGCAGCACGCGCTTCGCTCAGCAATCATGCATTTGGTTTTGCCAAACCCACGTGTGCCTGCAGCGTGCCCGCGTCTCACGAGCAGCTCCGATCCCCGAACCCGCCGTGACCACAGACCTGATTCCCAACCTCGCCCAGTCAGGCGGCTCGATCCGCCCCTGGCTGTTCATCATCATTCCGATCGGCTGCATCCTCATCCTGCTCTACATCGTGGCCCGCCAGTTTCGGCCCTACCTTCGCGCCCGGAACGCCGGCTTCCCGATCCCCCTCTTGACCCTGTTTCGTTTCTCCCTCCACAAAGCCGATACTCAGGCCATTGTCTCCGCCTACATCGAAGCCAACCGGGCCGGCCTCTACGTCGAGGTTAAGCAGCTGGAGGTCCACAGCCTGTGCAACGGCGACCTCGCTGCGGTGGTCGAAGCATTGGTCTACGCGAAAGAGATGGGTGTCGATTTCGGGTGGGACTTGGCGTGCGCGCTCGACCTCGCAGGACGCGATGTGGTGGCTGCCGTCCGGATGCTCAAGCCCGGAGGCAGCGTTAAAGACCTCGACCTCGGTGAGATCCCGATGCAAAGCGGTGCTCAATGGGCGGGCTCAGAGCAGCCGTAGCCTGATCGCCAATCATTCAAACTGCGCCGCCAGCTCACCACGCCAACCCCAGTAAAGCCATGAGTGATCCAGCCCCAATCTCCGTGTTCGCCCTCGCCGCCACCAACACCGCCAGCGTCGTCGTCTGGGGCGTTGTGTTGACCCTCGCACTCGTCGTGATCCTGTGCCTGGCGTTCGTCTTCTCGATCTTAAACTTCTGGGTCCAGGCCCTGACGTCTGGCGCCCCCATCCACTTCATGCACCTGATCGGGATGCGGCTCCGCAGGGTCAACCCCCGCACCATCGTCATGACCAACATCATCGCCAAAAAGGCCGGCCTCGACGTCACACCCACCCAACTCGAGATCCACTACCTCGCCGGCGGCAACATCCGCTCAGTGGTCGAGGCCATGATCGTCGCCGACCGCGCCGGCGCCGACCTCGACTGGGACTCGGCTACCGCGATCGATCTCGCCGACCGCGACGTCCTCGGTGCCGCCCGCCTCCTGCAGGCCGGCGAACTCGGCAGCGATCTACCCATCGATCAGCTCCCGCACCAGCCCAACCCCGGCGACCGCCCACACGTTACCGAACGCTAGCCCCAACCCGTGTCCCACCACTGATATTGGCTAAGCTACCTCTGCCGCGGGACCGCTCGGCCCGCCTATTCTCTGGCAATACCTCACCTCATCACACCGGCCCGGAGCCCCATGATGCCTGCCCTGCCCCAACTCACCCCCACCCTCGCTGTCACCGAAATCGTCGTCTGGGCGATCGTTGTGGTCTTGGCGATCGTCGTCATCGCCTTCCTGGCCATCTTCTTCAAGTTCTTCAACCTTTGGATCCAGGCCCTCATGTCCGGGGCCAAGGTCACCTTCTTCTCGCTGATCGGGATGTGGCTCCGGAAGGTCAACCCCCGCACGATCGTCTACTCCCGCATTCAGGCCGTGAAGGCCGGGCTCACCCCCAGCACCAACCAGCTCGAGACCCACTACCTCGCACGCGGCAACGTGCCCCGCGTCGTGAACGCCCTGATCGCCGCCGACCGCGCCAAGATCCAGCTTGACTGGGACACCGCCTGTGCCATCGACCTCGCCGGGCGTGACATCCTCGACGCCGTGCAAACCTCGGTGAACCCCAAGGTCATCGACTGCCCCTCTGCTCAACAAGGCCGCGGCACGGTCGACGCCGTCGCCCAGGACGGCATCCAACTCAAGGCCAAGGCCCGCGTCACCGTCCGTGCCAACCTCAAGCGTCTCATCGGTGGTGCGACCGAAGAAACCATCATCGCCCGTGTCGGTGAAGGCATCGTCACCACCATCGGCTCCGCCTCCTCCCACAAGGCCGTCCTCGAGAACCCCGACAACATCTCCAAGGTCGTCCTCGAACGCGGCCTCGACGCCGGCACCGCGTTCGAGATCCTCTCCATCGATATCGCCGACATCGACGTGGGCGAGAACATCGGTGCGAAGCTCCAGGCCGACCAGGCCGAGTCCGACAAACGCCGCTTCCAAGCCGAGGCCGAGAAACGCCGTGCTATGGCCGTGGCCCAGGAACAGGAACACCAGGCCGAGGTCGAGAAGAACCGCGCCCTGGTCGTCCTCGCCGAAGCCGAGGTCCCCAAGGCCATGGCCGAGGCCTTCCGCTCCGGCAACCTCGGCATCATGGACTACTACCGAATGCGGAACATCGAGTCCGACACCTCCATGCGCGACTCCATCGGGAACAACGGCCCCGATAACAACTGACCCGACCCACACACGCTCATCCCCAAATACCCTGGCCCAACCCGCCGGGGTGTTTTTCTAGGCCACTCCGCAGCGCCGGAATAGGGGACCACGCCAAGCGGTTCATCCATGACAGACAGCCGACGCGTTCGGTCCACCCTCAATCACCCGGAGCCGCTATGACCACCCACCGCTCACCCTGTCCGTCCCAAGTCTCGCCGACCACGTTCATCGGCGCGGTTGCCACGACGCTCGCTCTCACGGCCGCTGTCGGTTGCCAGACCACGCCAGCAACCGATACGCCCGCCACGCAACCCGCCGCCCAGGCCAAGGACTGGACTGCTCCGCAAAAGCCCGAACCCCGCAAAACCATCCTCGAACGCCAGAGCGACAACGTCAGCCGCAACATCCGCCGCGGCCGCTACTGATCCGCCGCCCGGCCCACGTCCATCCCGACATAGCCCGCAAGCAGTCTCCGCTCACCACCAACCACCCGGCGCAGCGTCGGCGTAAACGCCCACACCTCGCCACCCCACTGCAACTCGCCCAACCCCAAACACGCCAACACCAACGCCTCCAGCCGCTCAACCCCCACCCCCGTCTCCGCACTCACCGGAAGCGGCCAATCTGCCGACAACCCCACTCCTGCATCGCCAACCGCCTCCGCGTCGTCCTGCTTGCTGTGGACCCACACATCGATCGCCCGCCCCCCGGTCATCCCCATCCATCCTGCCTGGTCATCAAACCCCGTTTCGCTCATCCCCACCACCACCGCCGCTGACTCCAACAGACCCGCCACCGCCTCCACCGCCCGCTCCTCCACCGCATCCCCCGACCCCACCCGCAGCCCCGGCGTATCCAACCACCGCACCGCCACTCCACCCACCGCACCTACCCTCGGCGTCTCGACTTCAGTCGGGATGCCCCCCCCCAACTCCACCACGCCCCCTACCCAGTCCCGCGTCGTCCCCGGCCGACCCGACACCACACTCACTGTCCGCCCCAGCAGCCGATTCGTCAGCGTGCTCTTCCCCGCGTTCGGTGGCCCCACCACCACCACCGTCGCCGGCTCGATCAACCGATCCAGCTCCCGAGACCGCGCCGCAACCCGGCCCCAATCCATCTCACCCCCCCCGAAGCCCACAGGAAGCGAAGCCTTCCGTACGGCTCCCCCCACCAGCACCGACCACATCTCGATCTGCTCCGCTAGCAACCCGACCGCCGCCGGGCTCGCCGCCCGCGCCACCGCTGCCAACACCTCCGCCTCCAGATCACTCCGCGCTTCCGGGTAGTCACGCCGCGCCGCCTCCACGCCCGATCCCGCTTCGCCCACCGCTTCGACCCCCAAAGCTGCTAACTCCGACAACAACGCCCGCAACACACCCACCCCCCCGTGCGGCATCAGCTGCACTACCCCGCCCGCAACACCCGGCCACACCGCCACCAACCCTTCATCGATCTCGCCGAACCGCCGGAGCCCCACCCCATGCGCCGCCGGCAACGCCCGGCCCGTCAACCGCTCCACCGCCGCAACAGCCCCGTCCCCACCGACCTGCAACACCGACACCCCCCCCGCCCCACCACCCGCTCGCCCTACCACCGGCGTCATCACACGCACCCAAGCCGACCTGCTCACGCCCCACCCTCCCCATCCCTACCCTTGCCCACACCCTCCGCCCCATGCGGCAGCATCGGCGATATCCTCGGCCGATTGATCCCTTCCAGCGTCATCGCCACCACCCCTGGGATCGCAAACCGCGGGTCCGCCGAGCACAACACCGCCAACGCCGATAACGTTGCCGAAACATCCAACACCCCCAAGACCCACAGGTTCCCCATCAGGTACCCTTGCGGCTTCACCACCGCCCCCTCCCAGTACCGCTTATAGCTCTGCATCCGGAAGAACCCCGCCACCGCAAACCCCGGCACCACCAGTACTGACGACGCCACCAGCATACCCAACGCGACCCGCGGCCAGTCCAGCACCGGCCCGCCGCCGGTCCACAGCAACGCCCCCCCGAGCAGCAGGCTGTGCCAGACCAGCAGCCCGACCCAGAGCCGACTCAGCGTCCGGTGTGCACGCTGCGGGGTGAGGTCGGCGTCCAGCCCCGGCGGTGGCCGATCCTCGTTCTCGGACGGCCCGCCGCTCACTCTTCGAGCGCCTTCCGCAGCGTCACCGCGATCCCCATCAGCGTCAGGTCGGGCACCACCCGGTCGACCAGGTCGTCTTCGCGGAACAACAGGTTCGCGTCCCCGCCGGTGGCGATCACCATCGGGTACTGGCCGTGCACCTCGGCGAACCGCTCGACCAGCTCGTGCACCATCCCGCGGAGCCCGAAGTAGACCCCGCTGCGCATCGCCTCGGTCGTGTTGTGCCCGATCACCTCGTCGGGCCGATCGAACGTGACCTCGGGGAGCTGCGCGGTCCGCTGGTTGAGCGCGTCGAGCTGGAGCTGCGCCCCCGGCGCGATCGCCCCGCCGTGGAACGTGCCGGCCCCGTCGACGAAGTCGACCGTGATTGCGGTGCCCGCGTCCACCACCACGCACGCCTGCTTGAGCACATCGAACGCCGCCGCCGCATTCAAGAGCCGGTCCTCACCGACCATCGCCTCGGGGTCGAGCTGGCGACCGATCGGGATGTTCACGTCCTGCTCGACCCGACGGACCTCACGCTTAAGGTGGCCGCTGAGCGTCTTGGCCACGGGGCTCGCCGCCTGCTGGTTGACCGACGACATCAGCACCACTGCGTCGTCTCGGTGCGCCAGCGGCGCGAAGGCGTGGTCGATCGCCTCAGCGATCTGGCCCTGCCGATCGTTGCGGAACGTCGCGGTCTCGGTCAGCTTGTCCTCGACAAACGCACCGACCCGCGTGCGGGTGTTGCCCACGCTCACCGCCAAGAGGTTGATCTGCTGCATGCTCGTTCTGCCCGGGGACGGGCCACACGGCCGCCGCTGCTTCCTGACTCGGAATCTACCACACCGGGCGTGACGCGGTGCCCGGCGGCGGGCTACTCCTCGGGTTCGGCCGCGGGCTCATCGGCCGGCTCAGCCGCGGGGTCAGTCGCGGGCTGGGTCGCCGCCTGCTCCGCCTGCAGCATCGCAGCGATCTGCGCCCGCTGCCGGAACGCGACCTGCGCCACATACTGTGCCATCCCGTACACCACCGCCGGCGGCGCATCCGCCGGGACTGCCACCTTGAACAGCACCAGGAACCGGCCCTCCGCCAACCGCTCCACCCCCCACCCGCCTACCGGAAGCGACCCGTTGGTCACCATCAGCTGATTGATCACCGACTGCCGGATGCCTCCGGTCCCCCGCGCGAGCACCACAAAGATGTTCCGCAGCTCCTGCCCCGCGATGGTGAGCCGACGCGATCGCACCACCACCGGCATCCCCTGCGCGTCCTCCGGGTTCTGACGGAACCGCACCAGAAAATCCCCGCTGGGCAGCTCTTCGAAACTCGCCCCCGACTCCGTCAACGCCGCCCGCAGCGACTCGTCCACTCCGGGGCTCGGAGCCGCCGCCGGCTGTGTCGCCTGAGCTATAACCGGACCGCCCGACACCAGCGCGAAAAGCGCCAGCCCCGCCATCATCACCACGCGGTTTTTATAGAAGGCACACCTCAACACATCTCGCTCCGATCCGGGTTGAAAGAAGACAGCACTCGATAAGCATATCCGACCACATCGCCAAAGCTCCGGCGAGGCGGCTTACGGCGTTACCGCAGCCCCACGGGCTTCCCGAACCAGCTGACCGATCCGGCCCATCTGACGCATCGCCATATCCGCCATGTACCGCGCGGTGCGGTACACCTGCTCCGGCGAGGCGTCCGCATCCACCACCGACTTGAACAGCAACGCCACCCGCTCATCACCCGGCACCGAGTCGATCCCCCACGCACCCATCGGCATCCGGGCGTTCAGTAACAGCAGATGGTCTTTCACCGACTCCGGGACCGCGCCTCCGGTAAACGGCAGCACCAGGAACACCGTCCGCAGCTCGAGGTCCCCGAACCGCACCCGCTTCGGCTTCACATAAACCGAAACGGTCACCTTCTGTTCCCCGCTGGATGAAAACTTGAGCACCAGGTCCCCGTTCCTAAACACCTCATACTTCACGCCCGCTTCGTCAAACGCCGCCCGCAACGCTGGGTCGGTTGGCGGGCCCGGCGGGGCGGATGCCTCAGCCTCTGCGGGCTGCGTCGCCTGTGACCAGGCGTGTGGTGCCAACACCATCCCCGACACCACCAACGCTGTCCAAACCAACCACCGTGTACCCATCGCGTCCGCTCCCTTTGGGTGTTTTGAATCATTCAACCGCATGCGATACCACCACCCCTGTGCAAAGCTACACCCGAGACTGCAACTCCTCGACGATCCCGCGGTCTTCGAGCGTCGTGGTGTCCTGCGTGATGGGCTGACCCGCGGCGATGTCCCGCAGCAGGCGACGCATGATCTTCCCCGACCGCGTCTTCGGCAGACCGGGCGTGAACACAATCAGGTCCGGCTTCGTGATCGGCCCGAGCTCCGCCGCCACGTGCTCACGCACCTCGGCCTTCAACGCCCGGCCCTCCTCCGAATGCGGGGCCGGCAGGTCGCCCTGCGGGATCGCGAACGCCGCGATCCCCGTGCCCTTCACGTCGTGCGGGAACCCCACCACCGCCGACTCCGCGACCGCGTCGTGGCTGTTGATCGCCGCTTCGACCTCCATTGTCCCGATGTTGTGACCCGCCACAACGATCACGTCATCGATCCGGCCCATGATCCAGAAGTTGCCGTGCTCATCGACACGTGCCCCGTCCCCGGCCGTGTACATCCCCGGAACCTTCGACCAGTACACATCCAGGAACCGCTCGCGGTCGCCGTAAATCCCCCGCAGCATCGACGGCCAGGGCTTCCGCACCACCAGGATGCCGCCCTCGTTCACGCCCACCTCCTCGCCGTCCGAATTCACCACCGCCGCATCGATCCCCAGGAACGGCGTCGTGCAAGACCCCGGCGTCGTCACTGTCAGCCCCGGCTTCGGCGTCAGCATGTGCCCGCCCGTCTCCGTCTGCCACCATGTGTCGACAATCGGGCAGCGCCCCCCGCCGATCGTCTCGTGGTACCACACCCAGGCTTCCGGGTTGATCGGCTCGCCTACCGTGCCGAGAAGCCGTAGCGATGACAAGTCATGCTTCCGGGGGTCATTCCGGGGGTTGTCGCCGGCCTTCATGAACGCACGGATCGCGGTCGGGGCGGTATAGAACTGGGTGACCTTGTGCCGTTCGACGATGTCCCAGAACCGGTTCCAGTCCGGGAAGTTTGGGGCGCCCTCGTACATCAGCGTCGGCACGCGGTTCGGCAGGATGCCGTAGACGATATACGAGTGCCCGGTGATCCAGCCGATGTCGGCGGTGCACCAGTACACATCACTGGTCTCGATCGCGGGGTCCAACGGCCCGGTCGCCCACGGCTTGC
The DNA here is from genome assembly GCA_039025195.1 of Planctomycetota bacterium. Taxonomy (GTDB): domain Bacteria; phylum Planctomycetota; class Phycisphaerae; order Phycisphaerales; family Phycisphaeraceae; genus JBCCOW01. Next base: position 24,292 of record JBCCOW010000031.1, on the reverse strand, counting down.
TCCCGCGGTCGTCCGAAGTCCCCCTCGGCTTACGCTTCGGGCCTTCGCCGTGGCCCCGCAGATCGAAGCTGATCCGGCTGGTCAGATAGGTGTGCGTCAGATACCCGCCGGTCGTGTGCATGATCCCCTTGGGCTTGCCGGTACTGCCCGACGTGTACAGGATGAACAGCAGGTCCTCGCTGTCCATCGGCTCGCACGGGCAGTCCTCCGACACGCCCGCCACCGCGTCATCCCACCACACATCTCGACCGTCCTCCATCTCCACGTCCTGCCCCGTGTGCTTCAGGACCACGCAGGTCTCGACCCGATCGGTCATCCCCATCGCCTCGTCACAGTTGGCCTTGAGATCAACCGTGCTCCCGCGCCGCCAGCCGCCGTCGGCGGTGATCAGCAGCTTCGACTTGCCGTCCTCCACACGGTCGCGGATCGCGCTAGCCGAGAACCCGCCAAAGATGATCGAGTGCGGCGCACCGATCCGCGCACACGCCAGCATCGCGATCGCCAGCTCCGGCACCATCGGCATGTAGATCGTCACCACGTCCCCCTTGCCGACGCCCAGTGCTTTAAGAGCGTTGGCAAACCGCGACGTCTCCCGCAGCAGGTCCGCATACGTCAGCCTTCTGGTCTCTGGTCCATCGGGCCCGATCGCTTCCGACTCCCAGATGATCGCCACACGATCGCCAAACCCCGCGTCCACCTGCCGGTCCACCGCGTTGTCACACGCGTTGAGCTTCCCGCCCACAAACCACTTCGCGTCCGGCGCGGCCCACTCCAATACGGTGTCCCACGGCTCCATCCAGCGCAGCTGCCCCGCCACCTCGCCCCAGAACGCCTCGGGTTGGTCGATCGACCGCCGATACATCCGCTCATAGACCTCCGGCTTCGAGATCAACGCCTGATCGGAGAACGCAGCCGGCGGGGAAAACCGACGCGACTCGTGCAGGACCGACTCGATCGAGGTGGGGGCTTCCGACTGCGACATCCAAAAACTCCAAACGAGAAACAAGACCAACCAGACGGGCGTGTCAGGGTAACCCCCTGCCCACCCCGGCTCAAGACCTACCATCCCGCCGTGCCGCTCATCCTCGACGCCTACAACCTGCTTCATGCCGAGAAGCCCGACGCCCTCGCCGGGCTCGATGAGCCGACGCTCTGCCGTGTGCTTGACGCGTCGCCGCTCGCCCGTGGGGGCGTCACCGTCGTCTGCGATGGCCGACCCAAGCCCCACTCCCTCCACCCCGACGCCCTCGACCAGGTCGACCTGCGCTTCAGTCAGGACGAGTCCGCCGACGCCGTGATCGTCCGCATGGTGCATCAGCACTCCGCCCCCAAGTCGCTCACCGTTGTCACCGACGACCGCCAGATCGCCGCCCTCATCAAACGCCGCAAAGCCCGCTACCAGCCCTGCCTCGCTTTCCTCACTACCCTCGCCCGCCTCGCACCGATCACCCCACCCACCAACCGACCCAGCAAGCTCAAGCCCTACGTGGACTCCCTCGGCGAAGCCCAGACCCGTGCCTGGCTCAAGGCCTTCGGCCTCGACGAACACGCCGATTGACGGACATCCGGTACGCTGCGTCCATGCGTGACCCCCGACTCGACAAGCTCGCCAACGTCCTCGTCCACTACTCCACCAAGGTCCAGCCCGGGCAGGTCGTCCGCATCTCCGGCAGCGTCGCCGCCCTGCCGCTGCTCGAAGCCGTGTACGAGACCTGCCTCAAGGCCGGGGCCCATCCGTTCGTCCGCTGCAGCCCCGACTCGCTCGCCGACCTGTTCTTCGAGCACGCCAACGACGACCAGCTCGACTACCTCAGCCCGCTTGCGGTTCATGAGATAGAAAACATCGACGTCTCCATCGGCGCCTGGGCCGACCTCAACACCAAGGCCATGAGCCAGATCGACCCGACGCGCCAGGGCAAGGTCTCAGCCGCCCGTCGGCCCATCTCCGAGACCTTCATGAAACGCGCCGCCGCCGCCGAAGACCCCGAAAGCCACCACGGCGTCAAACCCCTCACCTGGTGCGGCACCCAGTACCCCACCCAGGCCTCCGCCCAGGACGCCGAGTGCTCGCTCTACCAGTACGAAAAGTTCGTCTTCGAGGCCGGCTTCCTCGACCACGACGACCCCGTCGCCGTCTGGAAAGAGATCCACACCCGCCAGCAACGCGTCGTCGACTACCTCAACACCAAGTCCGTCATCCACTTCTCCACGCCCGCCGGCACCGACCTGACCGTCAACACCGACGGCATGAAGTGGATCAACTGCGCCGGGCAGTGCAACTTCCCCGACGGCGAAGTCTTCACCGGCCCCAACCTCGACCACCCCGACGGCGGCGTCAACGGCGTCGTCCACTACTCCTTCCCCGCCGTCCACCACGGCCGAGAGGTCCATGACATCGTCCTCACCTTCGAGAAGGGCCGCGTCGTCGACGCCCAAGCCTCCAAAGGCCTCGACTTCCTCAACGCCATGCTCGACCAGGACGAAGGCGCCCGCGCCCTCGGCGAGATCGCCATCGGCACCAACTACAGCATCACCGACTACACCAAGAACACCCTCTTCGACGAAAAGATCGGCGGCACCTTCCACGCCGCCGTCGGCGCCGGCTACCCCGAGACCGGCAACGCCAACCAGTCCGGCCTCCACTGGGACATGGTCTGCGATTTAAGAGAGGGCGGCACCATCAAAGCCGACGGCGAACTCATCTCCCAGGACGGCCGCTTCGTCTTCCCCGACTGGCCCGCCCCGGTTTCTTCATAGCCGCGAGGCGACGCCTCGCCGGCCCCACCCACCCCGCCCCTAACGCACTGATTTCATCACCGATATCACAAGCCCACAGATGGCGAAGCCTTCTGTGCGGCTCTTCCCAGACGCCCACTCCCGCACCACCCAAGGCGAACCTTCGCATCCCTGCAACACCGCTGCGCGATATCTTCGCACCATGCTCCAACAAACCCTCCAGCGCCTCATCGATCAAAAACACACCTCCGCCAAAGAGATGGGCGAGCTCGCCGGCGTTTCCCCCTCCACCGTCTACCGCTGGATCTCCGGCCAATCCCAGCCCGACTACGAATCCATCCGCCTGCTCCTCCGCCACCTCCCCAGCCGAGCCTCCCAGAAGGCCCTGCTCCACGCCTTCACCGCCGGCACCGACTGGCACTGCACCATGATGGAGGTCGAGCTCGACGTGAACCACGACGGGCACGTCGACGCCGACGACGCCCTCGACGCGTCCTGTCAGGCCGTTAAATCTTCCACCGATTCCCTGCTCGCCATCCGCGCCGCCAGCCGCGGCAAGGCCCTGACCAGCGACGAGACCATCGAGCTCATCTCCATGCTCGGCACCGTCGTCCGCCAGTGCACCATCACCCAGCGCATCCTCGTCGACCTCGCCGAACGCCGGAAAAAAGCCAAGACCCCCAACCTGAAAATCGCGGAGTGATTTTCAATTTAACCCCGGGTCAATGACCCGGGGCACGCGCCTGCCCTATGCCCTACCCCAACACCCCCACCAACCCCTTCGCAAACACCGTCATCAGGATCAGTGCCACCGGGTACGCCGTCGCGTACGCCACCACCGGCCCCTCCGCGTCCGTCTTCGCCGTCACCGCCCCCAGCCCCGGCGTCGACGTCATCCCCCCGCACACCCCGCCCAGCGTTTCCAGCACACTTAGCTTCAAAAACCTCCGCGCCACCCAGAACCCCAGCAGCATCGGCACCGTCGCGATCACCAATCCTGAAACCAAGAGCGCCACCCCGGACACCTGAATCACCTCCACCATCGAGCCCCCCGCCTTCACCCCCGCCGACGCCAGGAACAGCACCAGCCCCAGTTCCATCAGCACCAGCCGCGCCGGCCGCGGCAGATACCCCACCAACGGCCCCATCCGCCCGAAGTGACCCATCACCAACGCCACCAGCAACGGCCCACCCGCAAGTCCTAAAGCGAACCCCCCTGCCGCCCCGCCAGGCAACCCGATCGGCGTGATCCCCAGCAGCACCCCGAGCGTGATCCCAAACCCCAACGAGATCAGGTGGCTCTCGTCCAGCAGCTTCGCCCGGTCCCCCGCCACCTTCGCAAACGCCTCCAACTGCTCCGGATTGCCCACCACCGTCAACAGGTCGCCCATCTGCAGGGCGGTGCCCGGCCGAGGCACGATGTCCAGCCCCATCCGCGTCATCCGCGACACCACCACCCCGTAACTCCCCAGCGTATCCACCTCGCTCAGCGTCCGCCCGATCAGTTCGCCAGACGACACCGCGACCTGCCGCCGTTCCCGGTCGGTATCGATAAACCCCTTCGCATCGCTCCGCACCCCCAGCACATCCACCGCCGCCGCCACGTCCCCCCGTCGACCCACCACCAACACATCCACCCCTTCCGCAAACACGAACTCGGCATCAATCGGAACCAGCCGATCCCCGTCCCGACGCCGCGGCACCTGCACCGCCATAGCCTCCAGCCCCGCCACCTCCCCCGGGTGCTTCCCGAACACCGCCGGGTTGCTCACAGTCACCAACGCCCGCTCGATCGCACCGCCCGCCGCTCCAGAAGGCAACGGGATCTCCGCTTCGAGCGTGGCCATATCCTTCTTCAGCAGCCTGGGCAACAGCTGCACAAACAGGACCACACCAATCACGCCATATGGATAGGCGATCCCGTAACCCACCGATACCCGACCCGGATCGCCCACCGCCCCCGTACCCATCCCGCCCGCCACCGCCTCCGTCGCCGCCGCCAACGCCGGCGTGCTCGTCAGCGACCCCGCAAAGATCCCCACCGCCAGATCGGTCGGGAACCCCGCGAGCGTCGCCGTCGCCCACGTCACCACACACCCCAGCCCCACGATCACCACGCCCAGTGTTGCCATCGTCTTGCCCTGCCGCACAAACGCCCGGAAAAAGCTCGGCCCCGCCGTCAGCCCCACGCAATACACAAACAGCACCAGCCCCACCGTCCCCACCCCCGCCGGCAGGTCGTATCCCAGATGCCCCAGCAGCAGCGCCGCGAACAACACCCCCGAACTCCCCAGCGACACCCCTGCCAACGTGATCTGCCCGATCGCCAACCCCACCCCGATCACCGCGAACAACGCAATCAGGTCGTTCCCCAGTACCACCTCCATCAGCCCCGGCCCCGCTTCCGCCTCACCCGGCTGCGTCCCCGTCGGCTGCGCGAACACGCCCGTGCAACACCACACCACCGCGCCCATCACCCACCCCCAAACCATCAGATCGACCCACCGCCGCGACCACTTCTCTCTCATACCCGCCAGCCTAAAGCAAGATCACCCCCCGTGTCCCATACGCCCTACTCACAGTTTCCCTTAGCTCCGGAGGCAACCCGGAACCTGTGCCGCAATGCACTTCGAACCCACCGTCTCGTTGCGTTACTTCCCCCCCACCGTCAGCTCCACCGTCCCGCTCGCTTCCTCCGCCGCCGCCGACTCCTGGTGCAGCGCCGACGCCCGCTGCGATGACCAGTCCTCGACATCGAGATCGGGGCCATGTCCGTCCGCCGCGTCGTGCACCTTGAGCATCCGATACGCGTTGTCCCGCTGGGCCGGTACATACCCCGCATCCCGGATCAGCCGACACAGCACCGGCTCGCTCAGGCAATACGTTGTCCCCGCGGCACTCACCACGTTCTCCTCCATCATCACGCTGCCCATGTCGTTAGCCCCGAAGCTCAGCGCAAGCTGACCGATGTGCGGGCCCATCGTCACCCACGAGCTCCCGATGCTGTGGATGTTGTCGAGGAACAGCCGGCTGATCGCCTGCATCCGCAGGTACTCGTTTGCTCCCGCCTGCCGCACCACCTTCCCCGCACGCGGCACCGCCCGGCCGCACGCCTTCTTGTCCCACGGGTCCACCTCACCAGCCCACACCATGTCCGCCAACATATCGCCCGGGAACGGCTCACCTTCTCCAGCATCAAAATCCGGCAGATGCCCCAGCGGCGTGTTCTCCCGCTGGAACGGCCAGGCGATAAACGCCTTGGTCTGCCCCGGCAGCCGCTCACGCAGCGCCAGGTCCTGCCGATCCCGCACCCGCTGCAGGTGATCGATCCGGTCCGCCACCCCCTCGATATGGCCGAACATCATCGTCGCCGAGGTGTTCAGGCCAACGCGGTGCCCGGTCGTCATCACGTCCAGCCACTGCTCTGCGGTTGCCTTGCCGAGCCCGATCTTCCGGCGCACGTGCTCCGCAAAAATCTCCCCGCCCCCGCCCGGGATCGAGTCGAGGCCGGCTTCACGCAGCTTCCGCATGATCGCTTCCAGCTTCGCCAGCCAGACCTCGCGGGGTAGCTCGTTCGCCCCCCTCGCCTCGAACGTCGGGAACCCCTCCACCTCTAGCACGGACACGAACTCCACAAACTCCGGCGGCGAGAACGCGTGCAGATGCACCCCCGGAAACTTGCCCTTCAGCCCACTCAACATCTCCAGATAAAACTCGAGCCCCAGCCCCGGGTGCATCCCGCCCTGCAGCAACACCTGAGTCCCGCCGATATCCACCAGCTCCGCCACCTTTTCGTGCAGCTGCTGCTCGCTCAGCACGTACGCATCGTCATCCCCCTCACGCCGGAAGAACGCACAGAACGTGCAGCTCGCCGAGCACACGTTCGTGTAGTTCACGTTGCGATCAATCACATACGTTCGCGGCGACCCCATCGGCCCGTGGATCCGCTGCGCGACCGCCGTCGACCACCGCCCGAGCTGGTGCAGCGACGCCTTGCGATACAGCGTTAACGCGTCCGCCGCTGTCAGCCGGGCCTCGCCGGCCACGACTTCATCCATCGGGATTTCCGATAACCACCGGGCCGCGTTGTCGGGCGTTCCAGCCATGGCCCATATTAGGCATCAGAGCGGCTCCCGCGGAGCCTTAACAGCCCCGCTTGAGCTTTACCCGACGCGTCGTGCCCAGCAGCCACCGCCAGCTCGTCACCCTTGCCGATCGGCCCCGATCACACCGCCTCGATCTCTTCCGACTTCGCAGACACCGACGACTCGACCTTCGCTTCGTGCGACTTCGTCAACTCGTCGATCTGCTCCTTGGCGTCCTTCACCGCGTCCTCGCTGAGCCCGAGCGACTTGTCTTTGCCCGCCTGATCAAGCGCCTTGTTCGCGTCACGCCGGGCGTTCCGGATCGTGACCTTCGCCTGCTCGCCCATCTGCTTGACCGATGCCACCAACTGCTTACGCCGATCGCCCGACAGGGCCGGGATGTTGATCCGAACGATCTTCCCGTCCGGCATCGGGTTCAAACCCAGCCCCGACGCCTCAATCCCCTTGATGATGTCCTTGACCGTGCTCGGGTCGAACGGCTTCACCACCAGCTGCGTCGGCTCAGGCGCCTGGATCATCGCCAGCGTTCGCAAGTCCGACTCCGCCCCGTACGCCTCCACCTTCACGTACTCGATTAGCCCCGGCGACGCCCGGCCCGTCCGCACACCCTTCATCTCGCTTCGGGCGTAATCCACCGCCTTGTCCATCGCCTCCTCAGCTTCCAGCAAAATCGTATCGGGATCGTCGGCCATGGCGGTCTCCAAGCGTGCGGGGTGCGTAGCGACGTAGATTAGAGAATGTCGCAGCGGTGCGCCAAACCCTCACGCGTTCCGCAACACCGCGGCCTACCCACCGGTAACGTGTATCCATGGACACGCACACGACCGAACCGGCGGTCATCCGCGTCGATGGCGTCTGGCACCACTACGGCGTCCGCCCCGTGCTCCGCGGTGTCGATCTCGCCGTCCTCCGCGGCGAACTCCTCTGCGTCATGGGGCCCAACGGCTCGGGAAAGAGCACCCTCCTGTCCATCATCGGCGGGCTCCTCCCGCCCTTCACCGGACGCGTCCTCATCGAAGGCATCGCCCGCCGGAGCTCCGTCGAGGCCGAGCGTGCCATCCGCCAGCGCATGGCCTACCTCCCCGCCGAGGCCTGGCTCCCCCTCAACGAGACCTGCCGCGCGTACCTCTTCGCCATCGGCCGGCTCTACGGCATCGCCGAGGCCCGGCTCTTCGAGCACGTCGACCGCCTCCTAGAACTCTTCGACCTCGACCGTCAGGCCGAGCAGGCCATGAAGACCCTCTCGACCGGCCAGCAAAAGAAGATGGCCCTCGCCGGCGCACTGGTCACCGAAGCCGAGCTCCTCGTCCTCGACGAGCCCTTCTCCGGCGGCCTCGACCCGCCCGCCCTGCACGCGCTGCAAGGCCTCTTCGAGCGTCTCGCCGCCGACCGATCCGTCACCTTGATCGTGGCCGTCCCTGTACCCGAACTGATCGAAGCCATCGCCGACCGCGTCGCCCTCATCAAGGAGGGGGTCGTCAGCCACTGCGGCACCGTCACCGAACTGAAACAGCAGGCCGGACTGAGCCCCGACGCGTCGTTCGCCACCGCCGCCGACAAGCTGCTAGGTAGCGACATCGACGGCAAGCTCGAACGGTACTTCGACGCAAGCGATCCCGATGGGGCGCTGCGATGAACCGGCAGTCGCAAGCACCCCGGGCCCGGATTGTCCCTGTCGTGTGGCTGAGCACGGTGAGTGTGGGCACGGTCATGCTTTTCGGCAGTGTGGAGCTGATCCAGTGGTACTTCGATCTCAGGACAGAAGACATTCTGTCCGTGGGAATCTTTGCGGCGTTTGTCTTCCCCGCGATCGTGATGTGCATCGGCGTCGGCCGGCACAGCGAGTACCAGCCGCTCACCAAACCCGAGCAGTTGCAGTGGCTCCGCCTCTCCGCGTGGGAGCCCGACCAACCCCTGCCCTTCGGCCCATACCGGCTGGTCTGGCGAGACCTGATCACATTGATCTGGCTTGCCCTGATCGGTGTGGGGTGGGGCTTCTGCTTCATCCACTTCGCGATGGATACCGCCATCGACTCCGCGGTCGCCGCCACACTCGAACGCTGGGGCGACATCCAAGCCGCAATGCTGATCGGGATGCTCGCCAGCGTCGGCCTGTATGCCCTGGGCTATCTCGGCTCGTTGGCGTTCCATCAGGCATATAGCTGGCGCGTCTGGGCACTCGGCTTCATGGCACCCCTGGTCTGGCCGGCCATGACTTGGCCCGCGCTGCTGCCCGTGTGGGCGATCGCGATTTACATCCTGATCCTGCCCGGCGTTCACCAACGGCTGATCCGTGAGACCGAGCGTGACACGCTCCGACCCCCGCCCGATCCGTTGGAGGGCATCGCAATCTCGATGTTCTCGGGGGCACCCGCACGCGTCGGGCCCGACAGCCGAGAGACCCCCGCGAAGGCCAAGTGGCGTGAGCCCGGACAGGCCTTGGCCCGAGCAGTCGTCTACGGCCTGCTCGCGGCGTGGTGGGCCTGGGTCATCCTCCTGCCCCTCAGCAGCTTCCTGGTTGAGATGCGTGACGCATTGGGCCGTGACACGCCGGCCGTGACGGAAGAAGCACGACTCACCGTGAAAGGCCTCTGCCTGACGGTCGCCCTCGCGGCCGGTGCGTTACTGGCTTTGGGCAGGCTGTTCCGGTATCTCATGAACTCCGCGATGCCGATCTCGCTTTGGGGCCGGGTGGTACACCGTCGGCTCATCGTTACGCGGTTCGACATCGTTTTTGTCGTCCCGCTGCTCATCGTGGTCCTGCCCTGGGTGCTCTTCAAGCTCTGGCAGCCACAGGGGCTGTACCTGCTGGTCTACCTGGGCGTCTCGTGGGGCCTCTCGATCGCGCTTGCCGTTGGCCCATGGCCGACGTTGGACTGGTGGCGGCACTGCTCCGACCGTGTCGTCCGGCTACCCAAGCCCGGCCAACGCCTGCTCGACTCAGGCAAACGTGACACGAAAGACATCCGCGTCAAGATCGATTTCTCCCGCTGACACACTCAGCCCGGATCAGTCCACCGTGACCAGCGTCCCGTGGTGCACCCCGCTGACGACCTCTGCGATCGAGCCGGGCTGCTTCATGTCGAACACCATGATCGGGATTCCCTTCTTCTTGCACATGTCAAAGGCCGTCAGGTCCATCACCCCGAGGTCGCGGTTAATCGCCTCGGAGAACGTCAGGTGGTCGAACCGCTCGGCGTCGTCGTGCTTGTTCGGGTCCTTGTCGTAGATGCCATCGACCTTCGTGGCCTTGAGCAGCAGCTCGGCGTCGATCTCCGCCGCCCGCAGGCTCGCGCCCGAGTCGGTCGTGAAGAACGGGTTGCCCGTCCCGCAGACAAAGATCACCACACGCCCCTTCTCCAGGTGACGCAGCGCCCGGCCCCGGATGAATGTCTCAGCGACCGACGTGATGTTCAGGGCCGAGAGCACGCGGGCCTCCTGTCCCATCGTTTCCAGCGTTTCTTTGAGCGCCAGTCCATTGATGGCTGTGCCGAGCATGCCCATGTAGTCGGCCGAGGCACGCTCAATGTGGCCGGCGTCCGCAAGCGTCGCACCCCGCACAATGTTGCCGCCACCGACGACCACGGCCAGCTGCGTCCCCAGCTTCGCCGCCTTGGCGATCTCGCTGGCGATCGCTCGCAGTTCATCGGGATCGATCCCGCCCACGCCCGGCCGACAGAACGCCTCGCCGGAGATCTTGAGAAGCACGCGGCGGTACTTGGGCGGGTTCGTTCCGTCTGGAGTGGTGTCATCCATGTGCGTCGGATTGGACACCCAAGCGCGACGCCGGTCAAGTCGGGGACGGCACACCGCACAGAACCCACAGCCTTGCACCGCGTACGATGTCTCAATGAGCGAAGCCTCTCCCATCCCCAGCCGACCGAGCCATCACTTCCCTGGGCTCGCCACGCTGCTCGCGGCCGGCACCCTCCGCGCCAGCCGGATGCCCGGCCGAAAGCTCATCGGGACCCACCTCCGCAAGAAGTACGGCTCCGCCGGGGCCGTCAGCTTCAAGGCCGTCTCCGACGACGGCGCCGTCCTCGACTGCTGGTTCAGCCCCGCCCCACCCACCACACCCAGTTCCAAACAAGACGAGATCGCGCCAAGCCGCCTGCCCATCTTTCTGGCCCACGGCTGGTTCGAGATGAAGGAGCTCCACTTCGCCCGGGCTGCCGCCTTCAACGCCCTCGGCCACGACGTCGTCCTCTTCGACCACCGCTCCCACGGCCGATCGACCGGCACCCACGCGACCTTCGGCGTCCAGGAGCGCCGCGACCTCGAAGCCGTCATCCGCCGGGCCGGGCAAGACGACGGCGGGCTCAATCTCGTCGATACAGACCGCGTGATCACCGTGGGCTTCTCCATGGGCGCCGCCACCGTGCTCCAGCACGCCGCAGGCAACCCCCGCGTGGCCGGCACCGTCGCCATCGCCCCCTACTCCGATTTCCGAACCGCCATCGACAGCTTCCGCCGCATGCTTGCTCCCTGGATGAGCAACCGCTGGCTCACCGGTGGCTTCGAGCGGGCCGGCCAGAACGTCGGCTTCGAGATCGACGACGCCTCCACCCTCCGCGCCATGCAACGCATCGGCTGCCCCGTCATGCTCGTCGAGGGCATGAAAGACCGGAACCTCCCCCCCAAGCACCACACCCGCCCCCTCGCCGCCGCCAAAACCCAGGGCCCCGTCCGCGTCTTCACCGTCCAGGACGCCAACCACATGAACCTCTGCCGCAAGACCTGGCCCGGCATGGATCAGGCCATCGCCGAGTTCTGCGTGGGGTTACACCAATAACGTGAAGAGGCGGAAGAACTCGAAAAGTTCCGGATAGTCATGCGAGAACCCGGCAATGAAATACGGCCCGGTAAAAATGGCTTCGACCTGTATCACAATGAGAACGAAGAATGCAAGTATCGCCGCCATGACCATGGCGAGCTTGCACAGCGTGGGGTCAGCGTGAATGCGCAGATAAAAGATCCGTTGAATCTTGCGGATCGCCAGCATTTCACGGACGTTTTCAGGCAACTCCATATCTGAATTATCCCCAAGTGGAAGCAGATACCAAGCACTAACTGAGGTATCGCCGGGGGATCGCCGGGTTCAGCCGCGTGAGCAATTCATACACATGCGTACCCGCGAGGTCGGCGAGCTTCTGCAACGCGTGCGGCGCATCCGGATCATCGCTGTACAACTCGGCCTCGGCGTCCATCAGTGCGGTTAACGACGCGTCCGACTCCCTATCTTCCACCAAGGCAGTGAGGTCAACCACGATCTGATCCATGCTGACGCGACCCAGCACAGGACAGTCGGCGGTTGGCCGAGTGAGATCACGGGGCTGGACACGGATGCTCGCCTGGTTGGACAAAGCCAGCGGGTAGCCATCGCCGTAGCCGACAGGAACGACACCCACGACCGCGTCCTGCTTGAGCACATGCGTGCTGCCGTAGCCAACTGGTGATCCCTTGGGCAAGCGTTGCACGTGAATGATGCGCGACACCCAACGCAGAGCGGGCTTGAGCTTGTCGGGCGCAGTGAGCTCGGTGGGCCAGACGCCGGGGGCGTAGCCGAGCAGCCCTAGACCGGGACGCACCATACTGCCGTGGTAAGCCGAATCGCGGAGCAGTCCCGAGGTGTTACAGGCATGGATCAGACAGTCGTCCGGGATCACGTCGCGGTGCTCTTCGACAAAGCCCATAAACCGGTCGTGCTGATCGGCAGTCGTGTCAGGGTCCGCATCGGCTGCACTGAAGTGCGTATACAACCCCGCCAGCCGCAAGTAACGCCGACCCGCTGTGTCTTTCAAGATCGCCGCACACGCCTCCGCCGTCAGTCCCGCACGCGACATCCCCGTGTCCAAATACAGATGGATCGGCAGCTTGATCCCGAACCGCTGCCCGATCAAATTCACCGCCGCCAACTGCTCCCGATCATGGATCGTCAGGTGCAGCCGCTCCGCCACCGCGTGCCGATACAGCGTGTCCGTCCGCTCCAGATGACGCACCGGCATCAGCACCAGGATCGGGGCCGACACCGACCGACTCACCAACGCCTCCGCCTCCGCCGGCGTGAACACACAGAACATCGACGCCCCCAGCTTGCTCAGCCGCAGCGCAACCGGCACCGCCCCCGCCCCATACGCATCCTTCTTCACCGTCGCACACACCCCTACCCCACCACCCCCCGGCCCCAGCCGCTCCGTCAGCACCCGATAATTGTGATCGATCCGCGTCAGGTCCACCTCGACGCGGCTCGGCTCATCCGACGCCGGCTTCCGCACCGGGCCGAGCGCCAGCCCCGGCTTCGTCATGCCAGACAGGGACTGCCGCGTCGAAGAATGAGTTGGGGTGGGGGTCATTTGGACCATCCGTGGCCGGAGGTTTATAGTCTACGTCGAGCGAGTCAGGCCGTTTACGCAGTGAAGCGGGTGGCGTGAGGCGAGCCCAACCGGCCGCCCGCCCCTCTCCCCGCCCTCCCGATCATCGGATGCTCCTCCCCGGCAAGACCAGCCCACCCTCGTGGGTCCGCAGTAGATACAACCCCAACCCACCCCCTCACCGCTCCCAAACCGCCCCCCGCCTACCCCAGAACCCACCCGCAATGAGCACCAACGACTCCTTCAACACCGAGGTCACCTTCGCCGACCTCGGCCTCGCCCCCAACGTCCTCCAGGGCATCACCGAGCACGGCTTCGTCCACCCCACCGAAATCCAGGCCCAGCTCATCCCCCGCGTCCTCGCCGGCAAAGACGTCATCGGCCAGGCCCGCACAGGCACCGGCAAGACCGCCGCCTTCGGCCTGCCCCTCCTCTCCATGCTCACCCCCGGCACCCAGGCCCAGGCCCTCGTCCTCGGGCCCACCCGAGAGCTCGCCGTCCAGATCGCCGCCGAGCTCGCCAACCTCGCCCGCCACACCGACCTCGGCGTCACCTCCATCATCGGCGGCGAATCCATGAAGGCCCAGCAGGACTCCCTCGCCGCTGGCGGCGAAATCGTCGTCGGCACCCCCGGCCGCGTTATGGACCTCTACGGCCGCAATCAGCTCTCCTTCAAAAACATCAAGTTCGCCATCCTCGACGAGGTCGACCGCATGCTCGACATCGGCTTCCGCGATGACATCAAAAAGATCCTCAGCCAGATCAAGACCCAGCGCCAAACCGTCTTCGTCTCCGCCACCGTCGACGCCGCCATCGAGTCTCTCGCCCGCCAGTTCATGCGCGAAGACGCCGAGAACATCAACGTCGTCGCCGGCTCCCTCACCGTCTCGATGGTCGATCAGAAATACCTCTCCGTCGAGCCCTGGGACAAACGCGCCCTGCTCCTCAAGATGCTCCAGAACGAGAAGCCCGACACCACCGTCGTCTTCTGCAAAACCAAGCACACCGTCCGCAAGGTCACCCAATACCTCCGCGACAAGAAACTCGAGGTCCGCGAGATCCACGGCGACCTCCACCAGACCAAACGCAACCGCGTGATGAAGGCCATGCGCGGCGGCGACGTCGACGTCCTCATCGCCTCCGACCTCGCCGCCCGCGGGCTCGACGTCGACCACATCACCCACGTCATCAACTACGACCTCCCCGAAGACCCCGAGGTTTACATCCACCGCATCGGCCGGACCGCCCGCGCCGGCCGCCGCGGCGTCGCCTGGACCTTCGTCACCCCCGACCAGGGCCAGATGCTCACCGAAGTCGAAAAACTCGCCGGCACCCTGATCGAACCCCTCGACTACCCCGACTTCACCCCCGGCCCCGTCCCCAAAGACATCAAAGAAGAACGCCAGAAAGACGCCGACCGCCGCAGCTCCCCCTCCAAAGTCGAAGACCGCGTCATCGGCAGCAACGCCGGCTCATCCACAGCGGACCTCGACGACGCCGAACTCCGCAAGATGTTCCCCGACGGCAACATCCCCAAGACCATGCCCAAAAAAGGCCTCGGCTCCCGCTTCAAACGAAGACGTTGACCTTGACCTCAGCCCCAAAATTTCTCGTACGAACAACCGAAATCAAGACACCGCACAATTACAAACGAGGTCACTCCTTGGCAAAACGGCTACGTTGACGTATCTTTCACGCGACGAGCTAAACATAAATCCGTCCCGAGGCATGCGATGATGCTGGTTTTACGGTATTAAACCCGGAGGATCGAGAATGACTACATGCTCTGCTGACCGCGTCACCTGTCTAGTCGCTGTTCTGGTGTACGCATTCTCTATGAACACAGCAACTGCTGCTCAGACTATCGAGTTTGATGTCGGACCTACAGGGAGCCTTAGTTCGTACGAAGAAGATGGGTTTACCTTCGAGCAGATCTCCGGTACGACGCTCTTCTTCGTGGTATCAGACGCCTCAGACGGTAACCCGCGTCCATTGCTCGAAACTAACGCCTTTCAGTTCGCAGCAACCAGCGGCGAAACATTTGGTCTGGTTTCGCTTGATCTAGCGGCCGGCAACAGCTTCGATACATGGCAGGTCGAAGGTTTCTTCGCCGCTGGGGGGTCGATCACTCAGAACGTCTCGCCGACGATCGATGACCTTTGGAGCACAGCCATGTTCTCCGGCTTCGAAGGTTTACAGCGAGTGGAAGTGACTCCACTCGTCGGGGGGCTTAATGAGGGCTTACGATGGGACAATATTGTCGTCCCTGAACCGACGTCCGCGGCGTTGGTTTTGCTCGGAGCCGGAGCGTTCGGCGTCTTTCGTCGGCGTAGACCGGCCCGCTAATCACCGGCAGCAAGTAGGGCCGGTTTCAACCGGCCGCAGCGTGTTGAGGGTGTGACGCAAATGGCCGGATGAATCCGGCCCTAATTGCTCGATGCTTCGCCGCCTCATGCTTCCGCAGATGTGTCGGTTCAAAAGGCTTCATCACAATACGACCCCGGATCACGCTTCCAGTTCTGCAGGCTTATCGCCGAAAGTTGGCGACCGGTCGGCAAGGGTTCTCGACCGGTCTCCAAAAGCTGGTTACCGGTCACGAACCGTTCATGACCGGTGATAAGGAGTTGATGACCGGTCACCAAGAGTTCACGACCAGTCCCCAAGAGCTCGTGACCCGTCACCAGGAGTTCGTGACCGGTCACCAAAAGCTCGTCACCGGTCCCCAGAAGTTGGCGACCGGTCATCAAGTCCTGATGACCTCCGCCCAACCGCTAAAAGTCCGACGGGTGGCACTAACAAGACACGTCTTGTCAGTGCCACACTCGCCGCCAACCCATCAGAAAAAGCCTTCTGCCTTCCCTTCGTGCTCTTCGTGCCCTTCGTGGTTCAAAACGAATCACCGCTGCGTGACGCCCAGTACCACCAACGCCACCAGCACGCCCGTCGCGTTAGCGACCAGGTCCCAGCCGGTATTCACATATCCGCCCACGTTGCTCGGGCCCAGCATCGTGGCGACGAACTCGACCAGTTCGTTGAGGGCGCCGAGGCCCATCGCGGCGAGGCCCACCAGCATCAGCCGGCCGCAGGTGGCACACAGCCGTCGGCCCACCGCAGCGCACGAGCCCTGCCAGCACGCCCACGCCGAGACACCGAAGCCGTAGGCGTGGACCACGTGGTCGTACTTGAGCCAGCCCCCCTGCCCAACACCCGGCCCGGCACTGCCGTCGCCGATCGGCACGATCCACCACGAATACAGCACCCGCACGTCCCCGTTAATCGCCCACGAATCCGGCACCGCGACCAGCCCCCCCGCCATGTGCAGCACGCCCCAACCGGCGAGTGCCCACAGCACCCCCGCCGAGAAACATACCCGCCAGTGGGCGTAAGCCACCAGCGCCGCCAAAAACAGCATGACCCCGACGTAGAACAGGAACTCGGTGTTGCCCATCCGAGCCGACACGACCGCCGCCCACGCAAGCGTGATGGCTGTGATTGCCG
This sequence comes from Planctomycetota bacterium, assembly GCA_039025195.1. Taxonomy (GTDB): domain Bacteria; phylum Planctomycetota; class Phycisphaerae; order Phycisphaerales; family Phycisphaeraceae; genus JBCCOW01. Next base: position 7,581 of record JBCCOW010000031.1, on the reverse strand, counting down.
CCGGCCCCCCGACGAGTCTCGGGTCGAACGGTTTCACTTCAGAATTATCGGTCATCTCACCGAACGACGATCAATTCTTCGTCCAGCCCCGGGTGCTCCGCCACCGCCGCGGCCCGCACCGCCTCCACCAACCCCCGGCAGCTCTCGTGCTCCAGCAGATGGCTGACCACATCGGCAGCCTTCGCCGCGTCCAGCCCCGCAAAGAACGCCCGGCAACCCGAAGCCTCCCCATCCACCAACCGCCCCTCAACCCAGTCCTCGGCCGCCCGCAGCATCGCCTCGGTCCCCGGCAGCAGCACAAACCCCGCATCCCCCGCCTTCATCCGCTCGATCAACCCACCCGCCCGTTCCAGAGCCAACACCGCCATGACCTCGTCCAACTCGCCGGTAAACCGCCGGTGGATCAACCGCGTCGCCGCATTGTTCAGGGCATAACTCGCCACCCGCCGTGGCGTCGGCAACCGGTCCGCCTTCGGCCCTCGCCCCAACCGCTGCAGCAGGGTTTTCGTCGCCGCGTCGCCGTGCAGTGCTTCCGCCTGATCGGCCAGAGCTTCCATGCGATCAACGTAGTCGCCATGCTCGATCAGCCCCCGCCCCGCGACCAGCACGTTCAGCCGCGCCATCACCCCTGGGAGTGAGCATGACCCGGCTAGCCGACACACGAGCGCCGACCCGCAGAGCACTAGCTTCATGTCCGATTCCACCGTCCCGTCGTGCTCCGCCAGCACAACGAGTAACCGACGCAGCAGCTGAGCCGTCCGCTCCTCCGACACCAACTTCAATGATGCAAACCGCCGACGTAAACCATCAGCATCACCCGCTGAAACCCGCCCCACCCGGTCTGACGCATCTAAACCTTCCGCAAAGTCATACGCCGTCAGCCGACCCGTCGCCCCACGTACCGCGGTGAGCACTTCGATCGCCGCCTCGGATGCCAGGCGTTCATCTGTCAGCACCGCATCGAACTGTTCCCGCAGGTGCTCTTCGAGGACCGCCAAACGATCCGACGTCAACGGCTTCGGCTCGACCTTCTGGGAGGCCTGGTGTGACCGCAGGTGACGCACCGCGGTCTGCACCCGCTTGGCGGTTAGTGCCATGCCGCTGTGGGCCGAGACCAGCGACGCCAGGGCGGCGTAGTCCACCCCTTCCGTCGATTGCCCGGGACGCAGGCAAGCCGCCAACACGTCATCGACCGACCGCTCGCCGCGGTGATCCACCACCGCCGCCAGCCAGGTCAGCACCGCCCGAGCGGCGTCCTGCACATTGGCCCGCAGCGGCTGCACCGACTCAGCGACACGACCGACCCACGCCGGCCCGTCGCCGGTGCCCGGCTCAACATCCGCCTGCTCCGACCGCGGGTCCGCCACACGCATCAGCCGATCAGGGTCCGCTAGCACGGTTCGCAGCCTTGTGGACTTCTTAGCCGCACCCGCTTGCCGTGTTGTGGTGCTCATCGGACGCATCACTGGACCTTGACGCTCTCGATCTCGAATCCGTTACGGCCTCACCCACCACCCCACCCACCACAACACCCGGTCACTTGCTCCCGGGAGGCGGCGTGCTGTGGCAGCCCGACTCGGCCATCGCCGAACTGGTCACTCCCATCGCCGCAGCGACCGGGGCCAGCATCGCCAGCACGACCAGCAACCGCATCATCACTCGCTTGATTCTCATCACGGGCTCTCCTGTTCAAACGCTGGGGTCGAGCCCGCTCTGCCTTCCGGGCGGAACTCAACTCCCTCTAACCAGACGGGCAAAACACCCGAGTTATCACACGATTTTACCCGCTAAACGCCGTCAATCCCGCAACAAACCGATGCAGAGCAACGCTTTAGCGAAGCAGAAAAAAGTCGTCGTGCCGCGCGACCCCCCACCCGCACCCTTCTCCGTATCTGCCCCCCGCAACGTCCGTCAATTTTTTCTCTAATCATTTCACGAACGTGATTTAGACCCACCGGCAAGACCTCCACCGGCCCCAAACCCGGCGGCCCCGGCACAAGGGGTGGAGACCGCCGAGCGTCGGTCGATCTCAACCCCGCGACGCCCCAGACGCCACACCCGGCCGGGCGACGCAAACCCCGCCCCCCTCCAAGGGGCCCCCTCAAGGAGTCGTCACCATGAACCACTCACCCACTCAACTCGCCAGCCCAATCAAGGCCAACCTCAGCCGGCTCGGGATCGCCACGGCCGTAGGGATTGCGCTCCTCATCGGCACATCCGCCTCCGCCGACCGCTACCACTCCGGCTCCAAGCACAAGGCCAAGACCACCACCGTCCACCACGACCACCACATCAAGATCAAGCACAAGAACCTCAAACTCGGCTGGCACCTCAAGCACACCCACCGCGGCCACCACCCCACCCACCGCGCTACCCATCGCGCTACCCACCGCGACCGCTGCAGCATCCCCCGTTACCACCACCGAACCCTCGCCCCCCGTCAGCACTGGGTGCCTGGCTATTGGTCCAAGCAGTACATCCCGCCCAAGTATGGCTGGCGCTACAACGCCTGCGGCACCCGCTACCGCGTCGTCGTCCGTCACGGCTACCACAAAAACGTCTGGGTCCCCGGACGCTGGACCAACACGCACCGCTCTCACCGCCGTGCTTATCACTGATCGTTAAACCCACACGGTTCACACTTGCCACCCATCCGTACGGTCCGCTGCTCACCGAGCGCGGGCCGTATTTTTTCATCGGCGTTATCATCGCTTGGTTAAGGGGACATCTTTGAACCGGCAAAGGGCCGGGCCCCATATCTCATCACCCTCCTTTCTACGGAGCAACGACCCATGGCCGGCAACAAGCTACTCCTGCTCATCGGTTCCATCGCATACATCTTGTTCCTCGTCTTAGCCTGGCTTACATACACGGTGAACGTCGAGTTCAGCCTCGTCATATCTCTGGCTCTGTTCATCCAAGCCCTTGCCGGCGTGCCCGTACTCCTCAACGCTCTGGGCCTCTTCCCCCTGCCAGTAGCTGCCTACAGCAAGGCCCTTTTCGCCCTCGTCGCAGTGCTCACTATCGGCGGCATGATCGGGGTTCCCCGCGGCGCGTCGGTTAACGCCGCCGCCGACCGTATCGACGCCAAAATTGCCGCCATCACCCTCGAGCAGTCCGAGGAGGAGGACGCCATCGAAGAAGCACTCGAAGCCGCCGAGAAAGACGGCGACGACACCGAGAAGTTCAATCAAGCCCTCGCAGACGCCAACGGCAAGATCAAAGCCAAGAGTAAGTTCGACAAAGACGCCATCAAGGAGCTCAACGTGCTCGAGCAGCAGAAGCGCATCGTAAATATCAACCGCGTTCAAAACCGCCAAGATCTGGAAGACGCTATGCCGAGAAATATCCTGATCGTGCTCGCAGCGTTCATCATCCTCCTGGGCGGCCACGCCTCGGCCGACGTCTTCGACGCACTACCCAAGCCCGCTCCCAAGCCCGCCGCTCCGGCTGCACCATCGCTTTCGGTCGATCCGCCGACGGCTACGCCGCCCGCCCCGGACGCCCCGGAGGGCGGCGAAGAGCCGACCAAAACGCCCGACTGATCCGCGCTAGCCGACCCGCACCCGCCACCTCCAAGCCCGGCTCCTGGCCGGGCTTTTTTACGCGCCGTCTAAGCCGTGACCCCTCGCGGATCGTACCGCCCGCTCCGCCTCATCGACCAACTCCGTCAGCGCTTCGGGCATCTCGGCTCCCGCCCAGCGCCGACGCAGCGCCCCGGCGTGACGCTCCACCAACACCCCCGCCCGGTCACGCCCCAGTGCACGCTGCTCTTCGCTCAGCTCGTCGAGCTCACCCAACGCACAGCACACCGCCTGCAGCGTGATCACGTCCACCACCGACTCCCGCAGCAACCCCGCCTCCCCCTCTGGCGGTAATGCCACCGACGCTTCGGCGAACGAAACCCACCGCCCTAGCAACGCCGCCCACGTCAGTGCTTCCGGGTGCAGCGGCTCAACCACGTCCGGCTTATCCATCCGACATCGCCTCGCTCAAAAAGGACTCTGCCTCAAACCTTACAATCATGCAATGACCGCGACACCCCGTCACGCCCTCGCCGTTCTGTGCCTGACCCTCACACTGGCCGCAGGCTGCTCCCCGCAGAAGTCCAGCGACGCCCCACCCACAACCCCACCTGACCAACCCGCGACGCCGCTGGCCGCTGCCACCGCTTCCGAACCCGCTCCCGCTCCCGATCCCACTCCGCCACCTGCTACCGAAACCGAGCCGGCCGCCGTCACGCCTCCCAATGACCGGCCCCAAGCAGAGAACGTCAAGCCAGCCGCCACACTCCCCGCCGGGATCGTGATCGATCGTGAGAACCGACGCATCGAGCTCGACGCCACGGTCGTGCTCCGTGAGGGCTGGCTCGAGCTGCTCGCCTGCACCCCGGGCACCAAGGAGCACGAGTCGATCGTCATTGTGCAGACGCCGCCGAGCGTGATTCACTTTGCGCTGCTGACCCTCGGGGCTGAGCCCGGCTCTCCGATCCGCCTCGAACGCCGTGGCGAGGAACTCTTCGCTGTGCCGCCGACCGGGGCTGTGGTCGCCATCGATATCACGTACGACCGGGGCGACGAGCGGGTGACGGTCCCCGCGAACCAGTGGGTTTACAACGAGGCGACCGAGGCCGTGATGGCCGACAACCGATGGGTCTTCGCGGGCTCCAAGCTGCGTGAGTTTGACGAAGGCCCGGTCTACCTCGCTGACCTCGAAGGCTCGGCCGTGTCACTGGTCAACTTCGGCTCCGAACTCTTGGCAAAGCCCAACCGCCTCACCGACAGCAACGCGGTCCACGGCGAAAACTTTGTGGTCAACACTGAGGTCATCCCGCCCCTGCGGACACCCGTCACCCTCACACTCCGCCTCATCGACGCCCCCGCAGTCCCGACAATCCCGGCAATAACGCCAAGCACCGCACCCGCCACGCAGCCGCTCACGCCGCCCCAGACCCAGCCCGCCGACCCCGCCACGCCGTAAGCCTTGACCGATCACCGTCTTCCCGCGACAATCTTATTACTAGCCCCCTGCCAGGACCTCCCCATGCCGCGTATTTCCTCCCGTGTCTGCTCTCTCGCACTCCTCGCCTCGGCCGCCGCTCTCCTTACGGTGTCGACCGGCTGCTCCAGCAAGATCACTTCAAGTGACATCCGTGCCAACCCTTCTCCCGAGCTGTACACCACGGCACACACCCTCGAAGAGTACCGCAACGACAAGGCCCAGACCCTGGACTGGTACGTCCGCTCCCTGCGTGACGACATCGACAGCGTCCTGCTGTTGGACCGGCCTTCCCGGCTAACGATCTACCCCGCCCCGTGATCACCAGTCCTGCTACAGGCTGACCTTACCCCCCATCCATTCGCCCACCCCTTGCACACCGCTGCTAAGCGGAGGGCGTTATCGGTCTCTTCCGCAGGGGGAGCGGGGTTGCATGGGTACTCTTACCTCATCGCAGCGCTGCTTGAGTGTTCCACTCAAGAGCAAGCTATTTCAAGCCGATGTTTTAAACAGAATCGCGCTGTTCCTGCGTGACGTTGTGTCTCGTCATGCACGCTAAGGGGGGAATCGAATAGTCACCGGGGGAGCAGTCCTACACCCACCCGTTCCGAGGCCCAGCCATGCCACCCAATCCCGACGAAATCCTCGCTCGGCTTGACCACCTGGAAGGCCAGACCCAAGCCGACGACATGCAGACCCGGCGTTCGTTCCGTCGACACCCCATCCGCGCCGAAGCCCGGCTGCACCCCGTCAACCGGCTGGTCACCGAAGACGCCGTGGAAGACATCCAGCTCCGCGACGTCGGCCGAGGCGGCATCGGCTTCCTCTGCAAACACCCACTACCCCTTAACTCTCTCTACCGCGTCGACCTGCTCAATCAGGGCTACACGCTCTCCAGCCTCGAAGTGCTCGTCCGCCACGTCCACGCCCTCAGCGACGGCCTCTACCGCATCGGGGCCACGTTCGTTATCCAGTCTTCCTTGCTCCTCGAACTCGGCGTCTCTCGAGACAGCCTCGAAGGCGACATCGTTCACGAAGGCAGTCAAGACGAGATCGATGGCGACGACTTCCTCCCCCCATGCGAAGTCGCCTAAACCCCGCGTCACCGCAGCCTCATCTCAATCACCCGCTCCACCCGCCCCACCCGCTCACGCGACCACGTCGATCATCGTGCCCTTGAACGGCTCGATGCTCACCCGCTCCACCATCGCCTTCTGCGTCTGCGCCGCCGAGTCCAGCAGCGATACCGCCGCCTCGCCCTGAGCCTTCGCCTGATCCAGTGCCTTCCGGGCCACGGACACCCCCACCTGACTCTGCAGCTGAGCAGAAGTCAACGCGTTAGCACCGGCTGAACTGATACCACCAATGGACATGCTTCAGACATCGGCACAACCCCACCACCAACTTCACCACCACACGCCAACCCGATCCTCAACGCGCCGCCAACACCGGCAAGCCCAGATGCTCCTGCCACTCCGGCCCCCCCGGCAGCCCCATCGACGCCGCCACCAGCCGGCCCGATAATAAGCTCGCCGTCAACCCCCGCGACCCGTGCCCCAGACTCGCATACACCCGTCCTCCTCCTACCCCATCGCCCAACCACCCCACCACCGGCAAACGATCCCGTGTGGTCACCCGCACCGACGCCCGACTCGCAAAGACAGGTCCCGCCGGCAACAACTCCTCCACCCCCGCACACGCCGCCCGCAACCCCTGCCGATTCATAACATCGTCCGCAGCCTCACCCGCCACACCCCCGCGCTCCTCCGCCCGAGCCCCGTGGTCATACGTCGCCCCCAACCACGCCACCCCGTCTACCGTGGGCAACGCGTAACCCCCATAACACAACACCGCCTTCAACCACGCCGAACGCTCCACCCGCCAACCCGACACCTGCCCCGCCACACGACCCCGCAGTGCCCGCACCGGTTCCAACCCCTCCAAGACGCCGTCCCCGTTCGCCAGCACCACCGCCCCTGATTCCCCCACCTCCCGTAATGCCTCCTGCAGCGACCCCGACTCACGCCGCTCCACTTCTACCCCCGCTTCATCCAGCCACCGCCGACACACCGCCGCCGGCCGAACCACCCACGCCCCCGACACCCACAGCCCCTCCCGATCCACCGCCACGCCCAGCCGCTCCGATACCTCCTCCGCATTTACCCAGCACCCCAACCCCGACACCGACGCGAGCCGCAGCCGCTCCGCCTGCCGGTCGTTCACGCCCATGTGCACCGCACCAGTCCGCCACCCCACCGCTGCATCCTCACCCTCCAACCAAGCGGCCATCTCCCCGTACGCAGCCCGGTACCACGCCACCGCTGCCGACCGCTCCGGGCTCCCCATCTTCGGCTGCACGATCCCCGCCGCGTTCCCCGACGCCCCGCTCGCCACCCCCCGCGCATCCCACAAGCGGATCCGCTCCGCCTCCACCCCCGCCTGCATCAACGCCTTCACCACCCCACACCCCGCGATCCCCGCCCCAATCACCAAGACCCGCTCGATCTCTTCCAACCCACCGCCCACGAAGCCCACGGATTCCATCCGGGGGCCGTCCCGCAGCACCCCCGTCAGCACCTGTCG
>JBCCOW010000030.1:0-44368 GCA_039025195.1 Planctomycetota bacterium | reverse complement strand
CCCGCCCCAAAGCCCGCAGAAGCCGACGGATTCTGCGGGCTCTGCCCCGCGCACACCTCCCGCTCCACCCCCGCCACCCGACGCGCCTCCAGCCCATACACCCACCGCTTCGGATCCCACCACCCCCGACCCGCCGCCAAACCCTTCCACTTCGCCGAGTCCACATCCACCAGATCCACCCACACCCCAGGCCATCCCGCTTCAGCGGGGTGGCTCGCCCCCCGAGCCCCGCGCTCCCAAACCCCCCACATCCCCGAGCAGAACACATACACCCAATCGAACCGCGTCTCCACCAACCACCCCTCTACCACCCGCACCAGCCCCGGCTCTCGCAACACCCCCGCCGTCGCCGACCCCTTCCATAACCCCAGGGCACCCCGCAACGCCGCTCGGCCGCGCTGCCAACCCCCCGACACGCCTTCCACATGCACCCGCTCACACACGCCCTCCAAAACCCGCCGCGCCTCCGCCGAATACTCCCCCTCCCGGTCCACGCTGGCGAGCCAGACCTCCGCCCACCCCGACATCTCCTTCAGCACGTGCCACGACCGCACCCGGTCCCCCCGGTCCGGGGGCCAAGGCACCCGGTGCGTGAGCATCAACACCCGCGGCCGACTCAACGCACCAAGCCCTCCACCGCGTCGGGCTGCCCCGTCACCCCACCCACCCCACCGGCACCAGACACCCCGTCAACCACCACCGCCGAGTACGGCTGCGTCAACGCCTGCGTCACGATGTCCCCCGGCCCGGGCCGATTCGCCATGTACCTCACCGTCAGCCACGGCTTCCCGCGTCGTTCGCCCAGTTCCACCCCCGTTACCCGCACCCAGTACCCGCCCGTCGGCTGCGTGCCCTGGCCCACCACGACCACCACCTGCTGGCCCCACCGCACCCGACGCGACAACCGCGATGCGATCGAGGTATCGGTCAGCAGACCCCGCAGTTCTTCCGGGCTCTCGACCACCCAGACCCCACGCTCCGTCGGCCCACCCATCACGCCCTCCTCACGACCCACCACCGCCAACGCAAGGTCCTGCTCCGCACCACCCGACGCGCAGCCCTGCACCCCACCCAACCCACCCACCCCGCCCAACACCCCCACCAACCACACACACCACAGGCCTCGCCGCATCACGCGTCCTCCTGCTTCTTGAGGATCATCCCCTGGATCGTCCGCCCCTCCTTCTTGTACTTCCGCTCGAAGTTCGTGCCCACCCACTCCCCCTCGCCCGCCGACGCAGGGGGCTCGTACGGCAACCGCTCGAACAACCCCTCGCCTTCCACCACCGACGCGTGCTCCTGCATCCACGCGAAGTACTCCTGATGATCGGTCACCAGACGCACGGTCCCGTCCGGGCCAAGCACGCGATGCAGCGCGCGCAGGAACGGGGCCTGTAACAGCCGACGCTTGTGATGCCTCGCCTTGGGCCAGGGGTCTGGGAAATAGATGTGGCAGGTCCGGAGCAGGCCGGCCGGCAGCTGGTGCTTGACCAGCGTGTCCGCGTCGGCGTGCAGCAGCCGGACGTTGTGGAGTCCGTGCCGACGCACCCGGTCCGCGGCGTGCCGCCAGAACGCCATCGCGTGTTCCACCCCCAGGAAGCACACACCCGGCTCCAGCACCGCCTGCTGCACCAGGAACGTCCCTTTACCGGACCCGATCTCCAGGTCCACCGCCCGGCCGTCGAACCCCCCAAACCAGGCGTCCAGGTCCAGCATCTGCCCCGAACCGACCGCCGGCAGGTCCTCCCGCGTGTACCCCACGCCCGACACATCCAGCCCCTGCGCACTGCTCATTCCGGTCGCCATCCCCGCAATATACGACCCCCAAGCGTTCGCCCGATCTGGACCCGGGCTGCAAAACCCGCAAAACCCATAAAAAACACCGAAAATCAGTGGAAATGCCGGGCTCACGTGTCGAAACGACAGAATCCGCCCTATAGTGGATGTGGACGTTTTGAACGTTTTTGTCAGGATCATACGGTGAAACGCACCTTATCTCCAAAAGAGCTCGCCGAGGCTCTCGGTGTCAGTGAGTCGTCGCTCAAACGTTGGGCGGATAAGGGGCGTGTGCGCGTCAGCAAGACCGTGGGTGGCCATCGGCGCATTCCGATGAGCGAGGCGATCCGCTTTGCGCGTGAAGCCGGTTATGCCGTGGTGAAGCCCGAGGTCTTCGGGCTGCCGCCGGTCGCTCAAGAGGTGGTTGAGCACGATCCGAAGGACGACGGCGAACACCTGCTTGCCCTGCTCAAGGCAGGCGAAGGCGACCACGCCAAGGCCCTGATCATGAACCGGTACTTCGGCGGCGAGACGCTGCCCTCACTCTTCGACGGGCCGCTCCGCGCTGCGATGCACGAGATCGGCAAGATCTGGCACCACGACCCCTCGGGCATCTACCTCGAACACCGCGCCACCGACATCACCCTCCAGATCGTCAACCAGCTCCGCTCCCTCGTCGGGCAGGACGATACCCCGGACCGGCCCGTTGCCCTCGGCGGCGGCCCCTCGGGCGATGCCTATCTCTTGCCCTCCATGATGTGTGCCGCCCTCGCGGCCGAGACCGGCTTCCGCGAGATCAACCTCGGGCCCAACACCCCCACCGACACCCTCACCCAGGCCATTGGCGAATACCAGCCCGACCTCGTCTGGCTCACCTGCACTGTCGCCGACGCCTGCCCCCACCCTGCAGAACTGGAACAGGTCCTCAATGCTGCCCAGGAGTCCGACGCCATCGTCGCCCTCGGCGGTCAGGGGATGCCGCACGGCCTCCTCGAGCCCCGCCCCGATGTCCACCACCTCAGCAACATGACCGACTTCCACAACCTCTGCCGAAAAGCCATCTCGGCAGACCACTTCGCGGACTAATCCCGCACCCACCACAATCCCAAACCCGCTCCGTCGCGGCTACTCAGCGGGCCCGAGCTTCCGCGCGTCCCGCTCCGCCACCAGCGACGCCACAAACCGGTCCACCGCCACCGCGCCCAGGTCGCCCTTCTCCCGGTGACGCACACTTACCGTCCCGCCCTGCTCGTCCTTGCCCCCCACCACCAGCATGTACGGCAGCTTGTCCTGCTCCGCCCGCGCAATCTTCCCGCCCAAACGGTCCGACCCGCCGTCCACCGTCACCCGCAGGCCCGCCGACTTGAGCGCCGACTCCACCGACTCGGCATACCCCGCGAACTTGTCGCTCACCGGCAACACCCGCACCTGCTCCGGGCTCAGCCACAGCGGGAACGCCCCGTTGAAGTGCTCGATCAGCACCCCAATGAAACGCTCCAGCGAACCAAACGGCGCCCGGTGGATCATCACCGGCCGGTGCACCGCGTTATCGCTCCCGACATACTCCAGCTCGAACCGCTGCGGCAACTGGTAGTCCACCTGCACCGTCCCGAGCTGCCACTCGCGACCGATCACGTCCTTCACCACGAAGTCGATCTTCGGCCCATAGAACGCCGCCTCCCCCGGCTCCGACGCGTAGGGCACGCCTAAAGATTCCACCGCGTCTAAACACGCCTTTTCTGCCGCATCCCAATCTTCCGGAGCGCCCACAAACTTCGAGCTGTCCGGGTCACGCAAACCCACCCGCACGCGGAAGTCCGTCATGCCCAGCGTCTCGAACACCACCTGCACCAGTTCGATACAACCGAGCACTTCTTGTTGCAGTTGCTCGGGCGTGACAAACAGGTGCGCATCGTCCTGCGTGAACCCCCTTACCCGCGTCAGCCCACCCAGCTCGCCAGACTGCTCCCAGCGATAAACCGCCCCGAACTCCGCCAACCGGATCGGCAGATCGCGGTAGCTCCGCTTCTCGCTCGCATACATCCGGATGTGGTGCGGGCAGTTCATCGGCTTGAGCAGATATCCATCCACCTCGCCTTTTTCCAACATCTCAGCCAAGTCCGCGCAGGTCTTGCCCTCCTCTGCCAGCTTCTTGATCGTGTCCCGATCCACCAACGGCGGGAACTGTGAGTCGGCGTAGTACGGGAAGTGCCCCGACGTCCGGAACAGGTCGAGCTTCCCAATGTGCGGCGTGAACACCTCGCTGTACCCCTGCCGTTCGAGGTGTTCCAGGATGAACCGCTGCAACTCCCGCCGAAGGACTGAGCCCTTGGGCTTCCACAACACCAGCCCCTGCCCGGACTGTTCGTCGATCGTGAACAACCCAAGCCGCTGCCCGAGCACGCGGTGGTCACGCGCCTTGGCCTGCTCCAGATTTTCGAGATGCTCATCGAGCTCCGCTTGGCTGAAGAACGCCGTGCCGTACACCCGCTGGAACGGGTCGCTGTTGACGTCGCCGTGCCAGTGCGACCGCGCCACCGACATAATCTTGAACGCACCGATCCGCCCCGTCCGATCGACGTGCGGCCCCTGGCAGAGGTCTTCCCAATAACGATGTGCCGACGTGACCCGCCCTTTCGGGTTCTCTATTACATCTAGTGAGGCATTGTCACCGGTGACATACCACGACAACGACGCCGCCCCGTTCGCCAACGCTTTTTCCGCATTGTCCAGCTTGTACTTGTTCCCTTCGTTCTTTAGCTTCGCCTCACCTGGCCCTGGCTCTAACTCATACCGAGAGAATGGCCGATCTTCTTGGACAATTTTCGCCATCATGGCATCAATCTTGGCGAAGTCCTCGGTACTGATCGGCGTGTCGAGCTTGAGGTCGTAATAGAACCCGTTATCCAACGGCGGCCCGTACGCCAACTGTGTCTCGGGATAGAGGCGTTCGATCGCCTCGGCCATGACGTGAGCCGTCGAGTGTCGCAGCAGGTACAGCGCGTCGGCCTTGTGCTGATCATCCCGGTACTTCGGCCGACCTTGCTTATCCAGCCGTGGCTCGGTGATCAGCGCGACCTCGACCGGTTCGTCTGATACCGGCAGCGGCCGGGCCACGTCGTAGAGCTCGCCGTTGACGCGTGCCCCGATCGCCGCCGCCGCGAGCTTCTCGCCGATCGTAAGCGCCACGTCGTGTGCACTGCTGCCGTCGGGGATGTTGTGGACCGTGTTGTCGGGGAGTCGGATCTGCATGGTGTGTAAGCCGGGGTTCTTGCGTGGCGAGCCGGCCAGTGTCGGGCCGACCGGGGCGACACGCCCCGGCTCGCTCACGGAGACCGCAGAGCATAAACCAGCCGACCCCCGTAAGCATGCCGCTACTCAGCGCGATGGAGCCTTGAACCCTCCAGCCCGTGCAGCCGTAGCCTGTGACACGTGACAACGCTCCGACCAGAGACCGGCCAAACCCAACACTGCCCGCCCTGGCTGAGCTGGTGCGGGAAGCCCCCGCACGTCCTCAACGCCGTCGCGGTTCTGATGGCGATGGCTGCCATCTGGATGCTTCGCCAGCCGGGCCAGGAGTTCTGGTTGATCGTGGGAACGCTCTACGGGGCGGGGCCGCTAACACTGATCTACCTCGCCCGGCTCGGGCTCGCCCACATGTGTCGAAAACACCGCCAGCCTCACGACGCCGGGTTCCCCGCACCGCGGCGCAGAACACACCTTGCCGCATGGTGGGTCACGCCTAGCGCCCTGGTTTGCGCAGCGATCCTGATCGTCAGTGGCCTCCCGCTCACCATGACGATGTCGGTCTCACGATCAAGCCTGGAAGCTGAGGCCCAGCGTCGGCTCGCCCAACCCCTCCCGGCCGATACTCAACCGGCACCCTATCTCGACCCGGACCAGTGGTTCGGCGTCATCCGCACCCACCGCATCGAACGCGAGGGCGGCGTCGTCCGCTTCGCCACCGGCGGTTTCATCATGAGCGAGTCCGGCCTCGCCTTCTCGCCCCACCAACCACCCGTCAGCGCGATCCCGAGCGGTGACGGGGCCTACCACTATCAATCCCTCGGCAAGGGCTGGTACCGCTATGACGTCTCCTTTTGAAGCAGGAGTACCCCACGAGACTGCGCCTTGAACCGGTACACGCCACACCCGTAGTCTGGAGCCATGGCTGCACGACACCCCAACCCGCCAGGGATGTACTGCAAGGACTGCCTCTACGACCTGTCGGGGACCGCGGCCGAGCCGGACCGGAAGACCTACGCCTGCCCCGAGTGTGGCCGAGCGTTCGACCCCCGGCGGCCACACACCACGCTGCGGCAACCGATCGGCCGACGGCTGCGCTTCGGGCTGCGTGCGCCCTGGCTGCTCACCGCGGGGTTCGTCGTGCTGGGCCTCAACACGGTGTGGGCAGCGCTCGACACCGACCGCTCGATCGGCCCCCTGTTCCCCTACACGATCTGCCTGACGAGCCTGCTGTTCATCGCCTGGGCGGGACGGCTCTGCGCGTTCGCGGGGCTGCTGCTGTTCCCCAACAACCGTCGGCTCTACCGCATGGGCCGGCTCGACCCGCTGGCGTGGACGTCGCCGGTCTGGGTCATCCTCGTTTGCTGGGCGATCCTGATGGTCACCTGATCCCACGCCCGGCCCTTGCATCGCCCCGACCGCGGTACAATCTTTCCTCGCTACCGACACGCCGGATTCCCGGCCCGGTGTTTCTTTTCTCGGAGATCACTCGATTATGCACACCGCCCTGCAGTACCTCACGCCGATCCTCGGCGTCGTCGGCCTCGTCGCCGCCTTCTTCGTCTTCAAATACATCACCAGCCAGTCCGAGGGAGAGGGCCGAGTCAAGCAGATCGGCGACACCATCCACCGCGCGGCCATGGCCTTCATGCGGCGCGAGTTCCTGCTGCTGTCGATCTTCTCCGTCATCGTCGGGCTGCTCGTCGGCGTGTTTATCGACGACATGTTTCAGGGCAATATGCCCAAGACGATGATCGCGTTCTTCGCCGGGGCGGTCGCCTCGTCGGTGGCTGGGTTTATCGGGATGTACACGGCGACGAAGGCCAACGTCCGCACCGCGGTTGCTGCGCGTGATCAGGGGCCGGCCGAGGCATTGTCGATCTCGTTCTTCGGCGGCTCGGTCATGGGGCTGACTGTTGCGTCGATGGGCCTGCTCGGGATCGGCTCGCTGTTCCTGATGTTCATCGACGCCGACTCCACCAAGGGCGGGGCCCACGCGATCGAAGGCTTCGCCATGGGTGCGTCGCTGGTGGCTTTGTTCTACCGCGTCGGCGGCGGCATCTTCACGAAGGCCGCCGATGTCGGAGCGGACCTGGTGGGTAAGGTCGAGGCCGGCATCCCCGAGGACGACCCGCGGAACCCCGGCGTGATCGCCGACAACGTGGGCGACAACGTCGGCGACGTCGCCGGCATGGGCAGCGACATCTTCGAGTCCTACTGCGGCTCACAGATCGCGACCATCGCCATCGCCGCAACCGTCGGGATCGGCTCCCTCGCCAGCCTGATCAGCGGCGGCGTCACCGAAGACACCGAGGGTGCCGCCCGTGCAACGCTGATGTATCTGCCGCTCGCGCTGACCACCGTCGGGCTGATCTGCTCCATGGCCGGCATCGCGGTGGTCAAGCTCTGCTCCAAGATGGACCCGGCGATGGCCCTGCGTATGGGGACCATCGGCGCGGCCGGCGTGTTCGTCGCCGCGGCCTACGGCGTCACCCAGGGCCTCGGCGTTGTCCCCGCCGTCTGGTGGTGCGTCTTCGCCGGCGCACTCGGCGGCGTCCTCATCGGCTTCATCACTGAGTACTACACCGGCGGCAAGCCCGTCCGCAAGATCGCCGAGTCCTCCAAGACCGGCGTCGCGACCGTCATGATCAACGGGCTGGCCTACGGGCTCGAGTCCGTGGTCATCCCGATGCTCACCATCGCCGGCATCATCCTCATCGGGTTCAGCTTCGCCGGGGAGTACGGCGTGGGCGTCGCGGCCGTGGGTATGCTCGCCACCGTCGGCATCACCATGGCCATCGACGCCTACGGGCCCGTCGCCGACAACGCCGGCGGTATCGCCGAGATGTCCAAGATGGACCCCGAGGTCCGCAAGGTCACCGACGGGCTCGATGCCGTGGGCAACACCACCGCCGCCATCGGCAAAGGCTTCGCCATCGGCGCCGCCGGGCTCGCCGCACTGACCATGATCAAGGCGTTCATGAACACCGTGAGCGTCAACATCCCGACATTCGATCTATCACTCGGCGACGCGCTCGTGTTGACCGGCGTGTTCATCGGCGGGGTGGTCGCGTTCCTGAATGGGGCGATTACGATGCGGGCCGTGGGTGGGGCGGCCTTCGAGATGATCGAAGAGATCCGCCGACAGTTCCGCGAGATCCCCGGGCTGATGGCCGGCGAGGCCGAGCCCGACGGGGAACGCTGCGTGGCTATCGCCGCCACCGCGGCCATCAAACGCATGACCCTGCCCGCGCTGCTTGCCGTCGGCGCACCGGTCAGTGTCGGGCTCATCCTCGGGGCCGAAGCGCTAGGCGGACTGCTCGTCGGTGCGCTGCTGGGCTGCGTCGCGTTGGCCCTGATGATGTCCAACGCCGGCGGCGCCTGGGACAACGCCAAGAAGCACGTCGAAGAGGGCAACTTCGGCGGCAAGGGCGGCGAGAACCACAAGGCCACCGTCGTCGGCGATACCGTCGGTGACCCGCTCAAAGACACCTCCGGCCCGTCCATGAACATCCTCATCAACGTCATGGCCATCGTCTCCCTCGTCATCGCCCCCGAGCTCGGCTCCGGCCCCTTCTGGACCCGTGGCGATGCGCCCGACCCCGCCGCCACCCAGGCGATCACCGCCCCCGCCGAGCCGCCCACCGACACACCGATCGACATCACGCCTTAATCTGGGAGCAACGAACCCACCACCCCGCACCACCCGCCCCACCGCTCTGCCCTACAGGAGCCCCCACACCATGCGACAGATCAAGCTCTTCGAAGGCTGCGAAGACAACTTCCGTACCCTCGAAGCCGACGTGAACGAGTGGCTCGCCGAGCATGACGGCAAGGTCGAGATCGTCAAGATCTCCGGCAACATCGCCCCCCAGACCGCGGTCCCTCAGGCCACCAGCCCCGCCCACGGCATCTCATCGGGCCCCAAGGGCCGACGCCGCTTCGCCCCCTCCGACATCCTCATCCTCGTCGAATACGACAAGCCGTAACACCGCGGCGTCGCCCACCGTCTGCTCCATGAAGGGCCCGCCGCCAAAGGAGAAGACCCATGCGCTCTCACACGCCAGCCACCCGCTCCGATCGGCACGCTCGTCACCTCTTCACCGCTGCACTTCTTCTGGTCGCCGCGGTCGTCACCGCACCCGCCGCCCACGCCCAGCTCGTCTCCGGCCGGGTCTACCAGACGTACAGCGCCCCCGGCCACTTCGCTGCCGAGGCCTTCCACGGCCGGGCCATCGCCCTCGACGCCCGGTTCGCCCGGCCCCCCGCCGCGGGCCTGACCGTCCGCGTGCAGGCCGACGACCAAGGCCCGACCTACGTCATCCCGTTTCGCGAATCCGCCGACGGCGGCAGGCTCCTGATCAGCGGTGCCATCAGCGTCGGGCCGCCCAACCGCAGCCCCTACGACACCCGCCCGCTCACGGTTGTCGCCTGCAGGCCCGGCCAGACCCTCACCGTCCGCCTCGTCGACACGCTCGGCAAGACCCTCTACCAGCAGCGCCTGCCCGTTGTGACCGCACCCCCAGCACTCGCCAGGACCCGGCTGCCCCTGCTCCGGTTCCGCGGGGCGACCCCGCTGGAGAACAACATCCTCCGGCTCGAAGCCCGGCAGGCCGACTACGACCACACCCTGGATCGCTATCGCGCCGCCGAGGCCGAGCTCGACGCGGCGACCCGTGACTACTTCCGTGCTCAGGGCGTGATGGACCAGAGCACCGAGGCCTTCGCCGCCGAGCTCCTCACGTTCGCGGATCAGGTCGAAGACTTCCGCGACCGCCGCAACGCCAACGAAGCGGTTGAGCGGGCTGTGAGAGATGCTCGCAAAGCCGAGGCCGAGGTGAACCGGGTCGGCAAGAAGGTCTATGTGCTGCCGGATACGCTCCAGCCGGTTGATGCCAAGACGCGTGGCGCGAAGCAGGCTTTCAAGGTGCTCGACGCGAAGCAGAAGCTCGTCAACGCGGCCCGCAAGACGCTGCGTCCCCGCACCCCCGAAGACAAGCGTCAGGCCACCGAGCAGACCATCGCGCAGCTCGAAGCCGAGATCCAGCAGCTCCAGGCGTTGCTCGACCAGGCGACGGCCCCCGCGCGTGAGGCCGCCGCTCAGGCCGACGCCGTCGTGGCCCAGAAGAAGCAGGCGCAGCAGAAGATCGTTGCGGAGCTCAAGGCCAAGCGCCTGCCCAGCCGTGACGCGCTCCACAACCGCCAGGACCGCATCCGTGCGGCGCTCAAGACCCACCGCGAGACCGCGGCCGGCCTCGGACTGCATGACGCCTTCCAGCTCCCCAAGGCCACCGCACTCAATTACGAGCTCGCCGCAGCCCTCCGGCAGTCCACCCAAGAGCTCAAGACGATCGAGAACGCCAAGGTCGGCCACGTCGCCCCCGCCGCCCAAGCCGTCACCCAGGCTCGCATCAAAACCCTCCGCGAACAACGCCGACTCGTCCTGCTCGGGCTCGAGATCACCCGCCTTCGGATCGACAGCTTCTCCCTCGCCCACAACGCCCTGCATGCCATCGGCGTACCCCAGCACGCCCATCCCGCGCAAGCCCAGATCCTCCAGAGCCTGCCGACGCTCGAAACCCGCGAAGCCCTGTTCATCCAGCTCGACCCCTCGGTCCGCCGTCGACCCTTCCCGACCGCCGAGCAGTTCGCCGCCGCCCAAGCCCTCAGCGACGCCCAAACCAACCAGTGGCTGGTCGACGCGATCACCCAGCTCGCCAACCGCCCCAACCCCGACAAGCCCGACACCCACGACCACCTCCAAGACATCGTCAAGAAGCTCCAATCGCCCAACCGCGAGGACGCCAAGACGGGCCTCCGCTGGCTCGCCGACTCCATGCACTACCGGCCGGGCCTCGGCTCCATCATCGACCAGGCCTTGAAGCAAACCGCGCTCCCCGCCGGCACCCTCGACACCCCCGCCCTCCAGGCCATCCAACGCGAAACCCTCGTCCCCTACGACGACGCCCCGCGACGCCTCTACACCGCCCGCCTGGCCCAGTCCAAAACGGTCCAGCCCGTCACCGAAGCGCTCGTCCTCGGACTCCAGCTCCGCCGACTCGAAACGCTCCTCTGTAATTGACCCGACGCGGCCTGCTTCTGTTCTAGGTTTGACTCCACCCTCACGGTAGACTCAAACACTGGTTCTTCTGTCTCATTGTCCTCGCGTCTAACCATGTCCTGTCATCCCCTGCCACTCGCCATCTTCTCGGCCGCCGCCGCCCCGCTGCTGATCGTGCCGTCCCTCTATGCCCAGGCCACCCGTGACCTCGGCCGAGCCGACGGCTTCGCCATCGATCAGCCCCGCGTCGTCGTCCGCTTCGACACCCCCGACGACGCCCCCGGAAGTCCCCAGAACTTCCCCGACGACCCCACCGGCGGCTTCACCTTCATCGCCGACACCGGCGCCTCCGGCGTCCTCCTCGCCGCCGGTGCCCACAACGACCTGTTCAGCCTCGGCACGATCAACTACCCCATCGCCGGTACGTACCTCGAACAGGGCGTCGCCGGCTTCGAGCCCGTCGATGTCACCGAACCCCTCGACACCACCGTCTCCGCGTTCGGCGGGCTCGACGCCATCCTCGGCGGACCCGGCGGCGCACTGCCCGGCGACGTCACCACGTTCCAGCTCCCCAACATCGCCGGCCTCGACGCCCCCAACCTCAACCTCGGCGGCTTCGACGGCATCATCGGCATGCCCGCCCTCGCCGACCGCACCACCGTCGTCGACCTCCAGACCATCTCCGGCGGGAGCTTCGGCTTCGACCTCATCCGCGTCGGGTTCACCGACGACGCCTCCGGGCTCACCCTCCCGACCGGCACCCAGCACGAATTCAGCTTCTCCAAGTTCCTTATCCAGCCCGAAGCCGGCCAAGTCGGACCCGACGGCCCCATCCCGTCTTCCGAAGACCTCCCGCTCCTCGGCGGCATCGGCGTCGGCAACGGCGATACCAACAACGACGGCCTCATCGACAACCTCGACACCGCCACCACCCCGACCGCCAAGCCCTTCCTCTTCGACACCGGTGCCCAACTCACCCTCATCTCTTCCCAAGTTGCGATCGACCTCGGCATCGACCCCAACGATCCGACGCTCGAAACCCTCGAGGTCGCCGGCGTTGGGGGCACCACCGAGATCCCCGTCGCCCTCGTCGACCGCTTCTCCATCACCGCCGACTCCACCGACGGCTCGGCCGGCGACACGCTGCTGTTCCGACAAGTCCCGGTCGGCATCATCGACATCCCAGGCCTCGACGTCGACGGCATCCTCGGCTTCAACTTCTTCACCACCGGCTACCTCGACGCCCTCCTCGCCGGGCTCGCCGACCCCGATGACCCCGACGCCGCCGTCGACGGCGCGTTCCTCCAGATGCTCCTCAACTTCGAGAACCCCGACAACTGGGGCATGACGCTCATTGAGAACGACGCCTACGTCCCCGGCGACACCATTGAAGGCCTCGGCGAACTCGCCCTGCCCTTCTTCCCCGGCGGCACCGGGCTGTCCAACCAGGCCCTGCTCTCCTGGCCCGGTGTGCTCGGCGCATCGACCATCCCCGAGCCGGCGACCGCCCTCGCCCTGCTCGCCGCCGCCCCCCTGCTGATCCGTCGACGCCGCAACGCCGCACGCTAAACTCACGCATCGCCCCGCCTGCGTCCCGCCCTGCCTTACTGACCGGACGCCCGCCCCGATGCAAGAGATCTACCGCCCCGACCAGGTCCACCACGTCGTCAGCCACGGCCGCGTCTTCCACCTCGTCGTCATGCCCGCCGGCGACGCCGGCTATGTCGGCTGGTGCCTCGAGTTCCCCAACCTCACCAAGCACGGCCCCGACAACGACGCCGTCCTCCAGGACCTCGCCGAGCACGTCGATACGGTTTATCGCGACTCCGTCTGATCTTGAATCCATCCCGGCGCGCCCTGCGAATAATGGACTGACACCCGAGGCCTGCAGACCCTGAAGACCTCGCTTAACCACACGGGCATCGCGCCCGTCGCTCGCACCGCCAAGACCTCAAGACCTTGTCCGCAACCCGCAGCCCGATCCAGCAAGTCGCCGACGGCGACCCCAACGGCGTTTCGCGCTGCCTCGAAGCGTACGGGGGGCTGGTCTGGACGCTCGCCAGCCGATGGCTCGGCCCCTCCGCCGACGCGGAAGACCTCGTGCAGGACGTGTTTATTGAGCTCTGGCGGGTCGCCGAACGCTACGACCCGACCAAGTCTTCGGAAGCCACCTTCGTGACCCTCATCACCCGACGACGCCTGATCGACCGCACCCGCCGGCTCACCCGTCGGCCCACCCCCGAGGCCCTCGCCGACTGGGACAAGCCCTGCGAGAACCATCAGCCTGATGAGGCCGCGATGCTCTCCGAAGAAGCCCAGGCCGCTGCGAAGGCACTGGACGAACTGCCCGAAGACCACCGCCGTGTGCTCCACCTCGTCGTGATGGAGGGCCGAACGCACCGCGAGGTCGCCGAGGCCCTCGAACTGCCCGTCGGCACCGTCAAGACCTGGGTCCGCCGCGGCCTGATCCGCGTCCGAGAACACCTGCAAAGCCCGCCGCCCTCGTTACCCGCCCAAGCCACCGCCTGACCCCACCCGCCTGACCCACCGATGTACCACGAGGTCCCGCAATCCGTCCCCCCGTCCCCCCGCACAGCATGACCCCTCCGCCTCCCTCCAATCCGACACCCCCGCAGCCGCCGACGCCCGGCGGTGAGGATGGCGGTGTGCCCGAACTGGAGATGGAACGCGAAGCCGCCGCGCTGATGGAGGCCTGGGCACTGCAGACACCCGAGGCGGTGCCCGCCGCACTGCGCGAGCGCATCCAGCGTGAGGGTGCCGCGATGGTCTCGGCCAAGCACGGTGCCGAGTCCGCACCTGTCACCGACTCCCGGCTCCCCGACACGGGCAACCCGCTGTGGTCCTTCGTCGGCGGCTTCGCTTTCGCCGCCGCGCTCGCACTCGCCGCGTTCATCGGCCTCGGCTGGCTCAACCCCAGCACACCCACCGAAACCGTGAACAGCACCCCACCCGACACCGGTGCAACCCCGATCCCGGATACCGACACCCCGCTCACCGCCGCCGACTTCCAGTCACTACTCGACAACGCGAACACCCCCGACGCGATCGACACCGCCGCGTTCTTCCAGCCCAGCCCCGACGCCCCCGCCAACGCCTCCGGCGAGGTCGTCTGGCTCGCCGACCAGCAGCGCTCCGCCCTCCGCCTCCGCGGCCTCGAACCCAACAACCCCAACCTATCCCAGTACCAGCTCTGGGTCGTCGACCCGTCCCGCGACAGTAAGCACCCCGTCGACGGCGGCGTATTCGATGTCACCGAAGGCGGCACAACGCTGGTCACCCTCGACGCCAAGCTCCCCGTGGACCGCCCTACCATCTTCGCCATTACCCGCGAACAGCCCGGCGGCGTCGTGGTCTCCGACGGCCCGATGCTCCTGGTCGCCCAAGTTACTCCCTCCGGTTAAAGGTCTCGCGGCACCTTCCATTTCTATAGAAAAAGGCCGCGGTTTTGAAACCACGGCCTTTCTGAAAACGCGTTGTTACGCATGACGCAAGCTATAACTTGAATGCGTCGTAGGTCGCCAGGTCGGCGTTGTCGAGGCAGGCCTGGATGATCTGCTTGCCCAGCGGGTCGAGCTCGTCGTGGTTGAAGTTGGCCAGCTGCTCGTCGAAGAACTTCTTGAGGATGGCCGCGCCCTTGTCGTAGGCTTCTTCGCCGACCTCGGGCTGGGTTTCGACCTGCAGGAACCAGTGGCCGATGGTCTGGCCCTCGACGTGGATGGTTTGCCGGGTCCGGCCCAGCAGCGGGCAGCGGGCCTCGAGCAGGTGGTCGGGGTTGAACGGCGTCGAGCCGCGACGGGCGAGGTACTCGCGGGTGATCCACTGCGGGGCAAACCCGACCTCCCAGCAGCCGACGTGCTGGTTGGGGCAGAGGATGAACATGGTGTCCGTGGTGGACATGACCTGTTCGAGCAGGATGTTGGCCTGGTCGACGCGGCGCCCGGTCGCGAACGGCCAGTAGGAGCCGACGCCCTCGGACTGCATGCCGCCCTGATCCACGATGGACGGGTTGCCGTGGCCACGCGGGGCGACCAGGCGCCAGAGCCAGGCGAGGCTCGGGGGCAGCAGGTGGAAGAGGCCCATGATGCCGTAGGTCGGCAGGTCCTTGGTGCAGGGGGGGCAGCGGACGCCGAAGCTGCGGATGTCGATGGTGACCGGCTCGTTGACGATGCCCTCGAACTCGGAGCGGGGGACGACGACGCGGGGGTTGGGGCAGGGCGTCTCGGGGTCGTCCATGGTCGGCTGCCAGATCAGCGCGGTGGCCCCGGGCTTGGCGTCGATGTTGAGGAACAGCAGCGGGCCCTTGGGCTCGGCGGTGAGCCGTTCGAGGTGGGGGTCCTTGCCGTAGTGCGTGATGTGGTTCACGCGGAGGAACCAGGCCTGCTCGGCGTCGGTGAGGGTGACCTTCTTCTCGGCACCGCGGCTGTTCTTGGATTCGAGTCCTGGGTAGCACAGGGCCATGTCGTCGGTGACGGGGTTGAGCTGACAGCCGCGGGGGATCGCGAGGTGCCGGGTCTCGTCAGTCACCGTGTTGGTCCCGAGGCGGAGCCGGCCGTCAGCCTCACGATGGATGTGCTCAAGCATCTCGGACTTGCCGCCGCCGGACGCGCCCTCGTGCATGATGGTGACGGTGTTGTCGTAGGGCGTGACGACCTGGACGGTCGCGCAGTGGGCGGTGGTCCACTTGGTGCCGCCCTTGGAGACGCTGCCGGACTCGCCCTTGGTCAGGAGCATGCCGTAGACGCCCTTCTTGGCGGACGGGCCGGGGTAGAGGTTGTAGGAGAACAACTCGTGGAGCCCGACGTCTTTGCGGCGGTTGTGGACGACGACCTGCTTGCCGTCGAAGTGGGTGTGGCGGAACGGCGGGGCGATGTAGACGATCGCGGCGTGGTGGTAAGACTCGTCGATCTTGTCCAGCGGGACGATGCCTTGAAGCAGGGCGAGGCCGAGCGCGAAGAACCCGGCGTTGGCGGGGCAGATCGCGAGGCCTGGAAGCCCGCCGCTCACATCGTTGTCGCCCTGCATCCCGGCGTGGAAGAAGAACGCGGCGAGGTCTTGCGTCTTGAGCCATTCGAGCGTCTCGGTGCGTAGGTCGTCGAACTCGTAACCGAACCGGGCCTTAAACGTCGGCTTGTCGGTCGCGTTCGAGTCGGCGATGCACATGCAGTTCGGGTCGCGCCGACGCATGTAGGGCTCAAGGTAGTTCGCGGCGATGCCGTTCTTCACGCGGCAGACCTTGAGCTCGGGGACCATCTCGCCGTTGACCTCGTAGGCCACGGTGTGATAGCCATCAGGGCCGACCGAGTCTTCGGGGACCGCGAGCGCGACAAGCTCTTCGACGCTGCCCGCAAAGGTGACCGACTTGGCCTCCTTGAGCACCGTCATCGCAGAGGTGGACAGGGTGACTTTTTCGGGCAGTGCGGTCAGCATCGCGGACTCCTCATTGAGTGAAGGGGGTTTTTCAAACGGCCGGTAAAGCTCAAAACGAGTTCCGGCCAAACACCCCGATGGTAATTCGTTTCGCGTATTTTGTGGGGCTCCCACACCGGAAATTCGCATGGGGTTTGCCCTCTATTTAGTCGATGCGTTTGCGTCCAAAACATTCACCGGTAACCCGGCCGCCGTGGTCCTCTTGCAGGGCCTGCGGTCTTGGCCTGAGCCTTCGTGGATGCAGAGCGTCGCTATAGAGATGAACCAGTCCGAGACCGCGTTCGTGCTCGACGCCGACCCCGCCAATACCTATGACCTGCGCTGGTTCACCCCCGTCGCCGAGGTCGAGCTCTGCGGACACGCCACGCTCGGCTCCGCACACGCCCTCTGGTCTCACGCCGACGCCGACCCGGCGCGTCCCCTGACCTTCAACACGCAGCACCACGGCCAGCTCGTCTGCCAACGCACCCCCCGTGGCGAGATCGCTATGGACTTCCCCGCCCAGCATGCCTTGCAGGTCGACCCGCCGCCGGGACTGCTCGACACGCTCGGGCTACCCCCTAGCACCAAGCCGGTCAACACCGCGTTCGGGCCCTACGACTGGCTCATCGAACTGCCACACCCGCAGGCGGTCCGCCAAGCGACGCCCGACTTCAGCGCGCTGGCCCGCTTCGACTGCCGAGGCGTCGCGCTCACGTCAAGCAACCCGTCCAACGGCAACAACCCGGGCATCGTCAGCCGCTTCTTCGCCCCCCGCCTCCGCATCAGCGAAGACCCCGTCACCGGCTCACTCCACTGCGTCCTCGCCCCCTACTGGTCCGCCCGGCTGGGCCAGACGCTCTGCTGCGAGCAGGCCTCGACCCGCGGCGGTCGGCTGGTCACGCGGTACCACCCCGAGACGCAGCGCGTCACCCTGGTTGGCCGGGCCCTCACCACCGTTCAGGGCATGCTCACCGCCGAGCCCTGAGCCGCCGCTTTCAAAAGGCCTGCGCATTTTTTTTTCATCGACCGCGAATAAGCCCACGCGGCCCGCGGTTGTCCCCGCAACCCAAGGTGGGCGTGTGCCCGCCGATCCCGTTCAAGCCCGCTGCGTTAGTCCTAACCCGCAAGAGGAGTCCACCCATGCCCCGTTTCCAACCCACCACGCTCGACACCGCCCCCGACGCGTCCAAGCCGCTGCTCGAAGCCGTGCAGTCCAAGCTCGGCCGCGTCCCCAACATCTACGGCACGATGGCCCACGCCCCAGCCGTCCTGAAGTTCGCCCTCCAGGGCAGCGGCATCCTCGGCGAAACGTCGCTCTCCGCCGCCGTCCGTGAACAGATCGCGTTGACCGTGGCCGGGGCCAACCAGTGCGAGTACTGCGCCGCCGCCCACACCGCGATCGGCAAGATGAACGGGCTTGACGACGACCAGACCACCGCCGCCCTCCGCGCTGAAGCCGACGACCCCCAGGCCCAGGCCGCCGTCACCTTGGCCCGCCAGCTCGTCGAGCGTGAGGGCCACCCCACCGATGATCAGATCGCCGCCTTCAAGGCCGCTGGCTACGGCGACCAACAGGTCCAAGAGATCATCGCTGTCGTTGCCTTCAACATCTTCACGAACTACTTCAACCACGTCGCGCAGACCGACATCGACTTCCCGCAAGTCGAGTTGCCCGAAGCGGTCGGCGCGGTCGGCGCGGTCGGCTAATCACACTGACATCGCCCCCATTCTCCCGACCCCCTTGGCCCCGGTCGTGCATCGCTTGCACGGTCGGGGTTTTTCATGGTGTCACCGCCGGCGACGGGCGAGGAGGGTGAGGGAGCCGGCAGCGACGACGAGCAGCGTGCTGGGCTCGGGGATGGGGGTGGCGGCCCAGGTGAAGAGGTTGATGGCGTACTGCTCGTTGTCGAAGTTGGTGATGTCGGTGCCGGCCCCGCCATCGTTGAAGAAGGTGTTGCGGTCGAAGGTCCAGACGAATCGGCCGGCGTCGATGGTGCCCGCGACGAGGGCGGCATCCTGCGGGCCAGAGGCTTCAGACGTGCCGATCTGGTTACCGGTGTCGGGGCCGTTGTTGCGGCGGACGTTGCCTTCGTGGTTGGCGAGGATGTCGATGATTACACCATCGGGCAGGTCTTGAACGTCGGCAACGGTGACGGGGGTGACGCCCTCGCCATCGAAGATGTCGACAACCTGATCGGGACTGATGCCATCGCCCACGAGGATCGGGTGGTTGGGGATGAGGAAGTCGCCGGTGTCGCGGCGGACCTGGTAGGTGCCCTGGTCCTGGTTGGCGGTGAGCCCGAGTCGGTTGAGGAAGGGCTGATCGGAGTCGGAGGCGTCGGCCCAGTTGCCGCCGAAGTTGGCGTCGGAGATGAAGACGGCACCGCCGCCGCCCCGGAGATAGGACTCGACGGCGTCGGCGTCGGCCTCGGTGTACTGGGCGTTGTTAGAACCGAAGACGACGACGTCGTACTGGGCGAGGTTGAGGTTGGGCAGGTCGAGGCGGGAGCCGGTCGTGCCGCCAGACGACGGGGCACCGGGTTCGAGGGGCTCGATGAGCTGGGTGACGGAGAAGCCGTTGTTTTCGAGGACGGTGCCGAGGGTGCCCCAGGCGCGGTTGGGGCTGCTCGGGTCGTTGTCGAAAACGTCGGCGAGCTGGTCGGTGCGGTTCTGGTCGTTGTTGCCGGCTTCGAGGAAGCCGCCGGAGCGCTCGGCACCGCGGATGAAGAGGATGCTCGGATCGTCCTGGGCGAACGTCGTGGTGACAGGGATCGCACAGGCCAGGGCCAAAGCGGAAACAGGGATGAGGCGGGAAGCGGAGTATTGCATGGTGGGAAAAGCGAGGGGTGAAAGCGTTAGTGGTGTTTGGGACGGCAGGTGATCAAGGCGGTGGTGACCGGGGTCAGCAGCAGGAGGGCGGAGGGTTCGGGGATGGTCACGAGGGCGACCCAGTCGTTGGTGAGCGGTGCGCCGCCATCGGGGGGGAGCCCGAGGCTGGCGAGGCCGCCGCCGAGCAGTTCAACGGGGTCGCCAACAAATTCGCCGGTGCGGGGGTCGAACCAGCGGAGGCTGA
This sequence comes from Planctomycetota bacterium, assembly GCA_039025195.1. Taxonomy (GTDB): domain Bacteria; phylum Planctomycetota; class Phycisphaerae; order Phycisphaerales; family Phycisphaeraceae; genus JBCCOW01. The sequence continues at coordinate 24,782 of JBCCOW010000030.1, read as the reverse complement.
AGACGTCGCCGTCGAAGGCGGTGAGGTCGAGGGTGGGCGGGCCGCCGGCGTTGTCGTCGTTCGAGGCGTCGGGGAGATAGATGGCGTAGACCTCACCGTGCTTGGCGAAGACCTCTGCCCCGCCGAAGTCGGCGTCGGCCCCATCGACGAGGTCGTCATCGGGGGTCATCTCCCAGAACGGCAGATGGTCTTCCATGAACTTCCGGGCGATGGCGGACTCGCGCCAGACCTGTTCGTATTCACGGAAGTCTTCCTGAGACTGGTCGCCGCGTCGCATGAACCACTCGACGCCCCCGCCGGAGAAGAGGATGTCGTAGATCATCTCCTTGCGGACTTCGTCGGCGGTGAGGGAGGCGTTGTCGTCAGGGCGGAAGAGCGACTCGGGCTCGTCGACCATGATCGCGAGCGGCTTGCCCGCGGCGGCGGTGCGTTGGCGGAGCTCTTCGACGAAGTTCCCGATGTTGCGTTCGTTGTAGTTCTGGAACGAGACGGTGTCGATGTCATCTTCGCCGAAGAAGGGGATCTGCTCGTTGATGGTCCCGACGGAGGAGTCGTTGGAGTGCTGCCCTGGGAACAAGGTGTTGTTGGGCCAGTCGCCGTAGTTCCCGTTGTGGACGGCGACGGATCGGTCGTAGGCGTCCAGGCTGGAGAGGTGTTCGGCGAAGTCGAGGACGGTCTCGGGGCTGAGCTCGCCGGGGCCGTTGCGGGTGCGGTTGTACTCCTCGCTCATGATGAAGGTCATGGCGTTGTGGTGCCCGAACCGGGCAAGCAGTTCGCGGTGGAACAGCTTGCGTTCGTTGCCGAGCGTCGCGTTGTCGAGCTCCTGCTTGTTGGGGGTTTCAGCCTCATTGAGCACGACGTTGAGGGCGATGCCCTGCCGCTGGGCGTGGGCGAAGACGGACTCCCACTGCTCGAGCTTGGAGACGTCGTAGCGGACGTTGTTGTTGTTGGCGTTGCCGTTGTTGTTGATGTTGGGGTCGGCGAAGGGTGAGGTGTCTCGGCCGTCACCGCCGATGTTCATGGGCAGGAAGTAGACGGAGTTGACGCCCTGCCCGCCGAGGTAGTTCAGGGCCCCGATGAGGCCCTTGCCGTCCTGAGCGCCTGGCTCGTTGCCGGCGGGGTTGTTCGAGGAGAAGGTCGGGTCGCCGGGGTTCCAGTCCTGGACGTGGTCGGGGTAGCGGTGGAGGTAGCGGGTGGCGGTGGGGAACGTGTTGCCGTAATCGGGGCCGCGGGTATTGCTGGAGAACGTGTTGTCGAACCCGGCGTAGCCGAGGAGGTTTTCGGGGGAGTCGGCGCCGGTTTTGATCCAGTACTTGCCGTCGCCCTGGGTCTGGAGGTAGTGGGTGTTGGTGGGGGAGAGTCGGCCTTTGGAAAGGAAGCCCTCGGCGGACGCGTCGCGGGGGGCGACGGTGAAGGTGCCGGTCTTGCCGTTGAGGTTGGCATCGCCTGCGGAGCCGGCGTTGAGACTGTCGGCAACGGCGACGTTCTGGCCGGTGCGGAAGCTGGTGGTGTACCGCCAGGTGCCGGCCTGATCAGGGGTGAAGCGGGCGGCCCACTGGGTGCCGGAGGTGGCGTGGGTGGTGAGGGCGTTGCCGTCGGCGTTGAAAAAGCCGGGCACGGTGTAGGACTGGCCGATGGGATTACCCAAGCCGTCGATACGGGTGAAGGTCACATCAAGCCGGCGGTCGAGGAACGGGTTGGTACCGTTGAGCTCGGTGAAGTTCTCAGCCCCGGTGTAGTTGATCTGGATCGGCTTCCAGGCGTCACGGCCGTCCTCAAGATCGACCACGGTCTGGGCGGCTGCGGGGGCGAGGCACAGGGCGAGGCCGAGCACTACAAGGGGAGAGCGCAGATTGGCTGAGGCCTTGAAACGAGACGCGGGAGCAGAACACATGGCTCTTCCGGGTTAGAGGTGACACAACAACCGTGACAATCTGAGCATTGTCCCTCTGGTGGCGACCAACTCAAGTCAATATCATGACGCATCTATGCCAAATCACGACAAACAGGCGATCGGGCTGCTGGTGGATACGTCGGAGGGCGTATTCCGGCAGGTGCTGCTCGGGATCGCGGCGTACCGGTCGGCCCGGCGGGGCTGGCGGTGCGAACGGCTGGAGCACCGGCCACGCGGGGGCGTGGCCCAGACGCTGGCGGGCTGGCGGGGGGACGGGCTGATCGTGCAGCTGCTGGAGGAGGCGGATGTGGACGCGGTGCGTCGGCTGGGGGTGCCGGTGGTCGAGGTGTTCGAGTGGCTGGACTGGACGCCCGCGGCGGCTTACGTCGAGTCCCACGCGGTGGGCCGGCTCGGCGCAGAACACCTGCTGGACCTGGGCTACGAACGGCTGGCGTATGTCGAGCGGGCCGGGATGGCGTTGTCCTATCGCCGGGGCAAAGGGTTTGCGGACACGGCCGAGGCGGCGGGCCGACGCGTGACCGTGTTGCGGGGTGCGGGCGATTCGGTGGGGAAGCTGGTGTCGGTGCTCAAGCGACTGGACAAGCCGGTGGGGGTGATGGCGGGGACGGACCGGGGGGCGTTCCGGGTGATCGAGGCGTGTCGGTTGGCGGGGCTGCGGGTGCCGGAGGATGTGGCGGTGTTGGGGGCAGGGAACGACGAGGTGGCGTGTGCGTTCAGCACACCGGCGTTAACCAGTGTGGAACTCGGAGCCCAGCGGGCGGGGTACGCCGCGGCGGCGTTGCTGGACGGGTTGATCCGGGGCAGCCCGATGCCCGCGGAGCCGGTGACGGTGCCGCCAGTGCGGGTGGTGGCGAGAGGATCGACCGCGGCGGTGGGTGGGGCGGACGCGGTGGTCACGACGGCACTCTCGGCGATGCGGGAGCCGGGCGGGCTCGGTGTTGGGGTGGATGCCGAGGCATTGGCGGAACGGGCGGGGGTGAGCCGGCGGACGCTGGAACGGCGGTTCGAGGCGGTGCTGGGTCGGTCGCCGTGGGAGGTGCTGCAACGCGCGCGGGTGGACCGTGCGGCAGGGTTGTTGTTGGAGACGGATCAGCCGGTGAAGTCGGTGGCGGCGGAGGCGGGGTTCACCGAGCCGCGTCAGATGGGCCGAGCGTTCCGCGCGGTGCACGGCGTGACGCCAGCGGCGTACCGGGCGGAGCACCGGCGGTGGGTGTAGGCGGGTGATATGGAGGACTCGTCAGGCCGAAGAAGGATTAGGATGAGACCGGAAAGGAAATAGCTTGAACAACGAGCGTTCATCACCTGACGCGGCCATCCCAGCGGAATGGCTAGCCGAGTTTGAGGCGGCAGCAGGTCGGTCTCTGGAGAACCGGTTTCGGTATGCCTTCATCAAGACCTTCAAGCCGGTAATGGACGAAGCCGAGTACCGGTCCTGGGATAGCACGGCCGCATACCGCGAGTGGTGTGAAGCGAATCTGCCGGAGTGGTTGGGCTATGGCCGCGTTTGAGTATCGTCAGGCCGAGGAGGTGCGGGACGCTTTTTCGCGGCACGGCTGCCGGTATCTGTTTCCGGTCAAGTCCGAGGCGATCCTGCTGGGGTTTCCGGACACCACGCAGGATGCCGACCTCTTTGTGGAACGGTCGGAAGCCAACGGCCGAGCGGTTGTTTCGGCCTTGACCGATCTGGGGTTTTTATTGTCAGGGGAACAAGCCGGTGAGATCGAGCGCGGAAAGGACTTTGTTCAGCTCAAGAACGGCCCGTTCGATCTGGATTTAATCTTCGCGCCCGACGGGATTGAGTACTTCGAGGAGGCTTGGGCACGGCGGATTGATGTCGAGGGGTTCCCGGTCTGTCACCCCGATGACATCATCGCGAGTAAGGAGGCGGCGGGGCGTGCAAAGGATCGGTAATCGCTGCCCCGTTTAAGAGCTTTCCGAGATTATTGGCAATCCTTGCGAGGTCAATAAAGAGAGCCTTGTGCTGTCGGGGCGGCGGCCTGGGCTTTTGAGGGCATCTGCTGGGCGGCGTGGTCGAGGGCGGCTTGGTGGAGGAGGGCGTGGCGGCGGGCGAGAAGGGGGCGGTCGTCGGCGTAGCCGCCGCCGATGACGCAGGCAGTGGGGATGTGGTGGTGGCGGCAGGTGTCGATGACGTAGCGGTCGCGTTGGTAGAGGCCGTCGTCGGTGAGGTCGAGGTAGCCGAGCTTGTCGTCGCGGTGGACGTCGGCGCCGGCGTCGTAGAGGACGAGGTCGGGTTCGACCTGTTCCAAGAGCCAGGGGAGTCCGCCACGAAACGTGGTGTCGTTGCCGTGTTGGAGCAGGGTGAGGTATTGCTCGTCGGTCATGCCGCGGGGTAAGGGAACATCGAGATCGCTGGGGGGTTTCTTGAGGGGGAAGTTGTCGGCGCAGTGGAGGGAGCAGGTGAAGACGCGGGGGTTGTCGGCGAAGAGGGTGGCGGTGCCGTCGCCGTGGTGGACGTCGAGGTCGAGGATGAGGACTTGATCGACGCGGTTTTCATTCAGGAGGGACTGGGCGGTGACGGCGAGGTCGTTGAAGATGCAGAAGCCCGAGCCGAAGGTGCGGTGGGCGTGATGGGTGCCGCCGGCGCAGTTGACGGCGAGGCCGGGGGAGTAGCCATTAGGGGTATCGAGGGCGAGGTCGGCGGTGAGTCGGGTACCGGCGACGGCGGTGGTGGTGCGGGTGATGAGGCCGGGGGACCAGGGGAGGCCGAGCTTGCGGACGGCGTTTCTGTCTAGGGTGCCTTGGCGGAAGGCTTGGATGTAAGCGGGGTCGTGAACGGTGGCGAGGAGGTCGTCGGTTGCCGGGGCGTCGGGAGCGAAGAACTGGTCGGGAATGGCGAGATTGGAGTCGAGCAGGTGGTCGCGGATCATGCCGAACTTGGGCATGGGGAAGCGGTGGCCGGGGGGGAGCGGGGTGACGTAGTCGGGGTGGTAGACGAGGGGGACCATCGCGGGGGGATGGTAGGCGTCAAGAGGCGTGAGGCTTGAGGGGTGAGGGGTGAGTGAGAGCGGGCGGCTTCGCCGCACCCGCTACACGGCGGAACACGGTGGGTCAGGTCTGACCCAGCCAGGGTTCGCCGGCGGCTTCTTGGGCTTGTTTGAAGGCGTCACGGAGACGGTCGACGGCCTGTTGGCGCAAGGGGTTTTTGTTGACGGCCTCGATGTTGTTTTCGGCGTTATGCGGATCGGTGGTGCCGACGATGGCGGTGTGGACGCCGGGGATGGCGAGGGTGAACTTGAGGGCGATTTCGGGCCATTCGAGCTCGACGTGGCCGGAGTAGCCGAGCTGGTTGGGGGTGACGCCCATCTGGTTGAGGCGATCGTGATAGGTCTTGGCGTAGGAGCGGTACATGCCGCGCTGCTTGTCGAGGGGGTTCCAGGCGGCGTTGGCGATGGGGCGTTTGGCGATAACCCCGATGTCGTTCTTGATGCAGACGGGAAGCACGGCGTCGATGTTGTGCTGGTCGCAGATGTTGATCGAGGTCTCGATCACAGAGATATCGGGGAGGGTCGCGGCGTAGGCGGCGGCTTCATTGTCGCCGGAGTAGCCGGCGAAGCGGACCTTGCCGGCCTTCACGGCGTCCATCACGGCCCCGAGGGCGTCGCCCTGCTCAAGGGTCTCCTGCGGGCAGGAGTGCAGCAGCATCACGTCGATATGGTCGGTTTGGAGCCGGTCGAGGGAGCGATCGATGGTGGCGGCGATGGCTTTGGGGTGCCAGGTGTTGTTGTCGACCTCGGGGAGCTCGACGCCGCCCATCCCGCACTTGGAGACGAGGACGTAGTCGTCGCGGCGATCGCCGATGGCGGTGCCGATGGACTGCTCGGAGCCCTTGTAGGCGGCGGCGGTGTCGATGAAGTTGACGCCGTGATCGAGGAGGTAGGTCAGGATCTCGGTGATCTGGGCTTGCTGCGTCTCGAGGAAGCCGACGGGGGCGGCGCCGAAGCCGAGCTGGCTGACGGAGAGTTCGGTTTTTCCCAGAATGGTCTTGGGCATGGGGGCAGCATAGCCGATGCAATAGTGGGTTAGCGGACGCAAACCTCTGGCGAGGTAAGCGTTTGGTGAGCAGGGACCTGGCAAGGGACGGACCGATGGGTATGGATCAGCAGCGGCACGCGATTGTGGCGGGGTTTGGGCCGGTGGGTCGGCTAACGGTCGATCGGCTGGAGGCGGAGGGGTTCCGGGTCACGGTGGCGGAGCTGAACCTGGAGACGGTCGAGCGTCGGCTGGACCTTGACCGCTCGGTGATCTTCGGGTGCTGCACGGACGAGCAGGTGCTGACACGGGCGGGAGTGATGGAGGCGGACGCATTGATCATCGCGATACCGGAGGAGCACGTGGCGCTGGAGACGTGCCGGGTCGCGCGTCGGCTTCGGCCGGACCTGTTCATCGCGGTGCGGGCGAACTACCTGTCGATGGGGATGCTCTGCCGGCAAGCGGGGGCCGACCGGGTGATCGTGGAAGAGGTGGTGACGGCGGAGGCGATGCGGGACGCGGTGGCGGGGGCGCTGCTGCCGGGGTTGGGAGAGAACCGGCGGACGGCTTAGGTCAGGCTTCTGATCCGTGTAGTGAGAGGCGGTGCGTTCCACGCGGGCACCTTCGGTGCACCCGCTACACACGAACGATGCGTGCAAGAGTTGAGCCGTGGGTGGTATGGGATCAGGGCGTGGCTTGGAGGGCGAGCTGGGTGGAGACGACGTCATCGATCGCGTCGATGAGCTGGTCCTGGAGCTTCTTCATCGCGCGGTTGCCGGACTTCGGGGCGAAGTTGTTGAACATGAGGCTGAAGGCGATGACACGGGTGGGTGCGGCGTTGGGCTGTGCGTTTTCAGAGGCGGGGTAGATGAGGTAGCCGGAGATGCAGGATGCTGAGACGTGCGTACCGTTGACCTTGCGGGAGATGAATCCGGTCTTGGCGAAGACGTCGGCAGAGAGGCCGCGTTCGAGGCGGCGGCGGAGCGTGCCGGACTCCCCAGCCTCGGCGAGTGAGGCGACATAAACATCACGGAACCTCGGCTGCTGGTACATAGCGATCAGCAGTTCGGTCAGGACCTTCGGCGAGACCCGGTTGCGATGGGAGAGCCCGGAACCGTCGGCGATCTGGACACCGGCAGTACGGATGCGGGCGGCGAGGAGCTGTGAGGTGAACTGGCGGATCGCGGCGGAGCCGTTGGCGAACGAGCCGGGGGCGCCGGTGAGCTGGAAGCCCATGCGTTTGAGCAGGGCCTCGGCGTAGAGGTTGGCGGAGTCCTGGTTGGTGCGGTCGAGGACCCAAGGCAGGGTGGTGCGGAACTTCTGGAGGGGGATACCGGTGAGGACCGGGGCGTTGGGTGCGATACGTTGGACATCGCCGATGGTGATGCCGCGCTGCTGGACACGGTGTCGGAGCAGGTCGGCGAAGACCATGGACGGGTCGTGCACGGTGACCGAGGCGCTGGTGCGGGTGCGGACGGTGCCGCGGAAGGTGAACGCGTTGGTGCCGGGCTCGCGCCCGATCCAGAAGCCCTGGCGGGAGCCGGTGCGGGCGAGGTTGGTGGTCCCGATCGAGGGGTGCAGCGGGTAGACGGTGACACGGGGCGCGAAGCCGGACTGCGTCGGGGTCGCGCGGACGTCGATGACGTTGTTGTAGAAGTTCAGCCCGGCGACCTGGGCGCAGTAGTCGCGGTCGAGCTGGTCGCGGGGCCAGTCCTCGTGGATGAACTGCCGGTCGAACACGCGGTCATCGATGAGCAGCGTGTCGAACCTGGCGAGGCCCCGAGATTCGGCGTGCTTCACGACCGCATCAACCCAGCGGTCAAGCACGACATCGGCGTTGAGCGTGATCTTGTCACCCGCGGGGCGGTCGGCGTTGAGCTGTCGTTCAAGCCGGAACAGCAGCAGCGGGTCGGCAAACGCCGGGTCGCCGGCCCCGCGGACCAGCAGGCGCTGCCGGGCGTCTTCCGCGTCGGGAGGTAGATGCTGGAGCTTGGTCTCGAACACGAACTCGGGCCCGAGCCGGCCGAGCGCGGCCGCGGTGGTCAACAGCTTCATATTGGACGCGGGGATCAACGGCTGATGCCCGGCGATGTCCGCCAAGACCTCGCCGCTGCCCACATCCCGCACGCTGATGCCCGTGACCGCTTCCCGCAGGTCGGCCCCGCCCAGAACCTGACGCAGGCGCGTCTCGACGTCGGCCCATACCACGGACCCAGGGAGCACGCTGGCCACCATCACCAGAGACACCACCACCCACCGCATATGGAGTCCTCGCCGACACGCACTCGCTGTGCTGATCGCCTGACCCACGGACTCCTTCGGCGTAAATGGCATACCTGAGCTTATCGTCCGCCGGGCCCTGATAGGCCCAATCCCTTGGATGCGTCTTGAACCGGCCCCGCTCCCGCCTCTGCAGCCCGCGGATTATCGCCGCTCGGCTTTACCAGTAGGCCCAGCGACGCACCGACTCGAGCCGAAGGCGCTGCGTGAACGTGTCCGCCGCCACCAGCACGTGCTGCTTCGCCGCGTCGGCGTGGAACCAGTACCGCTCCTCCCGGCCATCGGCGTACGCCACCACCAACTCATACGCATCAACCGTCCCGATCGGCAGCTCCATCGCCGTCTTCCCCGCCAGCCGGACCGTCGCGTCCATCGGCTGCACCGGTGACCACCGCGTCGTCGTCGCCTCGGGCACGACCTGCAACGCCAGCTCCGCCGGTACCTCGAACGGGTAGCCCCGCAGCACCAGCGTCAACGCGTCATGGAACACCACCGGCGACTCCGCCGACAACTCCATATGACCACCCTGAACGCCCTGGCCGGGAAAATACGACGACTGCAACCAACGCAGCCCTGAACCGTCGACCACCGCCGATTTGAACGACGCCCCGCAGTCCTCATTGCTGCCCATCTCGACCTTCACCGGCTTCCGCCCGTCGATGCCGACATACGCCATCGTCGAGAAGTGGTATGTGTAGTTCTCGGTCGGCACATCCTCCCGGGCGTGGTGCTTGAACACCCGCACCGGCATGACCCCGCCGTTCGAGACGCCCCACGCGTCGGACTTGGTCGTGGTCGCCGGGGCGTAGTCCTCGGCATTGGTGAAGATGCGGGCCGTGAACTGCCTCGGCTCGCCGTAGATGCTGCGGACCGCGGCGTACCGGGCGTCCTCGACCTGACCGTCATTCCAGACCGCGTCACGGGCCCAGGTGTCATCCAGCCCGTCGGGGCCCTGAACCGTCGGCATCGCGGCCGGGCCGGTCAACACCAGCGCGATCGGCTCCCCAACACCCGCCCCGGCATCTGTGCTCCCCGCTTCGGTCTGCGTGCAGCCCGCCATCAGCACAAATCCACTCAACAATACGACCACACCCAGCAAACCTGCCCGACGTTCTCCAATTTCCATCATCTTGCGACGCATGACGTCTCCTCAAATCACAATCTCGCACGTTGGACACCAACCCGCGAACCCCCCGGATTGTTCCCCGGCCGCGATGGGCCGAGCCCCAGAGCTTAGCCGCCGTTTACCCCGCGTAAAGACTTTTGTAGGCCTGAATCATGCGGGATTCGGTGAAATTCGCCAGGAACCGGGCCTTCGCCGCCGCCGCGTACGCCCCCGCCATACCTTCGTCTTTCAGCAGCCCCGCCAATTCCGCCCCCAACGCTTCAGCTTCCCCCGCCCCCCCACCCGCCCCACCCACCGGCGTCAGCAGCCCCGTTTTGCCGTGGTCGATCAGCTCGCCGTTGCCCCCCACATCGGTCGCCACCACCGGCACCCCCGCCGCCATCGCCTCCAAGATCGTGACCGACATCCCCTCCGACTTCGAGCTCAGCACCGCCACGTCCGCCCCCGGCAGCAATTGCCTTGCGTCGTCCCGCACCCCCGTCAGCACCGCCCGTTCTTTCAACGCCAACACCCGCACCTGCTGCTCAATAAACCCCCGCTCCGGCCCATCGCCAATCAGCACCAGCCACGCCCCCGCCCCCGGAAGCTGCTTCAACACCTGCGCGAACGCCCGCAGGCTCAGCCCGTGGTCCTTCACCGGGTGGAACCGGGCCGTGTGGAAGATCACCCGAGCATCCATCGGCAGCCCCAGCCGCACCCGTGCCTCCGTCCGCGTGTACGCCGCCGGCATCGGCTCCGGCGTGATCCCATTCGGCACCACGTCGATCCCACCGACCAACCCCAACCGCAGCCCCTCCTTCTGCTCCACCGCCCTTTTCACGTACGCCGACACCGCCGTCACCGAATCGCCCCGCCGCAGCAACGTCTTGTTCACCAGCCGACGCTTCCACCCCACCACATCCGGCACATGCCGTCCGTGCTCCGTAAAGATCACCCTCACACCCCGCAACCGCTTCCGCGCCATCGCTGCATAAAAGAACGGCGTGTACTGATGCGCATGCAACACCGTCACGCCCCGCTCCGCACACGCTGCCCGCAGCCGCCCGATCACCCGTCGATCCACCCCCGGCCGACGCCGCAGGTGCACCACCTCAAACCCGTCCTTCTGCAATTCCTCCCCGATGGCCCCCACCCCGTCTAAGCAAAAATAGACCGTCTCAATACCCTCACCCCGCACCCCCCTCCCGATCGCCGCCGCCAACACCTCCGCCCCCGCCCGGTCCAGCCGGTGCAGCACCTGACCCACGACACCACCACGCGGCGCCGGGTTTGGACGATCAAGACCACTCATCTCGGGCTACATCGACCCAACCCCCCCATCCCTGCTCACAAGTTCGTCCCCTGCCGAAACACCCCGCGGTTCCAACCGTCTCCTTTCCGGGCACAGCCGAAGTCTTGCCGTAGGCTTGGCCTTCTGCTCCGAGTTCAAGGGCTATGCCCGCCAGGAAGACGGCTGGAATGTCCCGGTCGGCAGCATCGTGATCATCACCAAAGCTGAAACCGCCCTTCAAACGGGGCTTCGCTATTGCGATGGCCGTCATCGGTCTCGATCTCGCCTTCGGTGGTGGCTTCTGGGTCTACAGGCGGATTACCAACAAGGCCACGAACGTATCCGTCGGAACCCGATCGAATCTGCCCTACGCCGCCGGAAATTCGACCGCGATGTCGTGCTTCTCGAACCACGGCAGGATCACCTTCTCCCAGTCGGCCTTTCTGGCCCGCACCGTCTCCCGACGCTTCCCCATTTGCGCATCGAATACGACGATGGGGTCAAGTTGAGAAACGCTGACTCGTACGGAATCGCATGGATACCAGTCCGTCGGTAGGGCGATCGTCCCGGTCCGAAAGCTCGACGGGCGCAGATGCAATTCACGCGGACACAGCGCCGCAAACAGCAGCACCACCAGCACGATGCTCAAACACAGCGGCAGGATCGCCGGATGAGGTTCGCCGCGCCCCTGGGCCAGCATCAACAGACAGAACACGAGAAAGCCACCCCAAAGCAGAAGCACGCCATAGGTCCGACGCACAAGTGCCTTGATGCCCCAGTCCATGAGCTCAAAGCCCTGCACGATGTGCAGCGTTTCGTGCCCGGCCACACGGTCAGTAAAGGCTTGCGTGTAGAACATCGAAGGCTTTGATTAAACGACCTACGCAAAGACCTCGTCCGCGATCTGGCTATCGAGCTGGTCGATGATGCGGGCGTAGTTGTCTTCGGTGGAGCTGCGGCTGTCGACGGTCTTGATCGAGTGCATGACCGTGGTGTGGTCGCGACCGCCGAAGTAGCCGCCGATCTCTTCGAGCGAGAACTGGGTGTGCTTTCGGGCGAGCCACATGCAGATCTGGCGGGGCTCGGTAACGGACTTGTGGCGTCGCTTGGACTGCAGGTCCTGGAGCTTGACGCTGTAGAAAGTGGTGACCGCATCGATGATGCGGTCGAGAGTGACGCGGTTGGTGCGGGGGGCGGGCGGCTCGCCGAGGGCCTTACGGACGGTGTCAAGGTTCAGCTCGGCATGATTCAGTTGGAGGTGGCCCTGCAGGGTGTTGATCGCGCCCTCGAGTTCACGGGCGTTGGTGTCGACCCGTTTGGCGATGAACGAGAGGATCTCTTGAGAAAGCCCCATGGAGCGGAGCTCGGACTTGGCCTGGAGGATGGCGAGCCGGGTCTCGAAAGACGGCCGGGAGACGCCGGCGACGAGGCCCCAGGAGAAGCGGGAGACAAGGCGTTCCTCGAGGTCCGGGATCTCGTGGGGGGCTGCATCGGAGGAGAGGACGATCTGTTTGCCGAGGCCGTGCAGGAAGTTGAAGGTGTGGAAGAACTCCTCCTGCGTGCGTTCGCGGCTGGCGAGGAAGTGGATGTCGTCGATGACGAGGATGTCGACGTGCCGGTAGCGGTCCTGGAAGGCCTTCATCTCACCGGCCTGGACGCAGTCGATGAACTGGTTCGAGAAAGCGTCGCAGGAGACGAAGACGATCTGGGCCTCGGGGTTATGGTTGAGGACCTGCTGGCAAATAGCTTGGAGGAGGTGGGTCTTGCCGAGCCCGACCCCGCCGTGGATGAACAGCGGGTTATACGCCTCGCCGGGCTGGTCGGCGACGGCCTTGGCGGCGGCGTAGGCCAGATCGTTGTTGGGGCCGCGGACGAAGTTCTCAAACGAGTAGTCGGGGGACAGGACGGTGTGGTCTTCCAGCGGGCCGTCGGCTTCGCCGTTCTTGGACACGCCGTTAGTCGAGGTGCCGTTGGTAGACGACGCCTTGCCGGTCGGCGGGTTGACGAATTCGACGGCAACCAGGGCACCCGTGATCGCCTGGGCCGCCTCACGGAACGGTTCACGGCACTGCCGCTGCAGGTAACGCTGCTGGATGCTGGTGGCCGCGCGGATCCGCAGCAACCCCCCATCCAGGGTCTCGGGCTCGAGCTTCTCGAACCATTGGCGGCACAGCGTGGCGTGGTGCTCCGCCAGATAAGACATCATGTCGCGCCAGTGCGCGGGTTCAAGGTGTTTCATGGTCAAGGCCGAGACCGTCTGGCTTCCGTGGGATTGCTCGTCTTCGTCCACGCCCGGCGACAAGACTCTGCCGAGCGTCTCCCTGGCACTGCTCACAGCCGCTTGACTCAAGCGGCTGTGGTCCGGAATGACGCGGTCTTTCGGCTCGCTGGAACCCGGGAACGGGCCTCGTTTGTCAACCACTCCGAGGCTCGACCCGTTGATGCGCCACACCAACGCGACAAACCTAACGCACAACGCTTCGCGCTGTCAACGGACTGTTCGAGAAATGCAGAAAACCCCTAGAAAAACAGTGTCAAATCGTCTGGTCGTTGACACATGATCACGCACCGTGTGATCGAGCGTGTATCATGTGCACAGTTGATGACGTCTTATCCCGAGGTTGTTATGCCCCACACGCTCTCTCTGTCTCACACCGACCGTTGCCCCGCACAGCCCGCGCTGTCCCCGGGCTTAGGTCTCGCCCTGATGCTCTTTTGCGCACTCGGCGTGTTCGCGCCCAGCACCTGGGCTCAAGCTGACGCGCCTGCCCCTTCACCAAGCACCTCGCCCGCAACGCAACCCACCACCCCCACTGCTCCACCCGCACCACCCGCCGCTAACCCCATCGCGGTGCTGACCACCAACAAGGGCGTGATCCGCGTCGAACTCCTCGCCGATGCCGCACCGAAGACGGTCGCCAACTTCGTCGGGCTCGCCACGGGCACCAAGACGTTCAACAACCCCGCGACCGGCGAGCCGATGACCGGCAAGTTCTATGACGGGCTGGTGTTCCATCGCGTGATCCCGAACTTCATGATCCAGGGCGGCGACCCGCTCGGCACCGGCCGGGGCAGCCCGGGCTACCGCTTCGAGGACGAGATCGACGCTGACGCCCTGGGCCTCAACGACGTCAAAGCCTTCGACGAGAACGGCCAGCCGAACCCCGTCCTGGGTATCCGCTCCCAGCAACAATTCCAGCAAACGATCATCCTGCCCCTCTACGAGGAGCTGGGGATCAACAGCCAGGCCACCTTCGACCAGAAGAAGGACCAGCTGCAGACCCGCGTGGACGCCCTGATCGCCAACGGCACGGTCAAGGACGTCTTCGAGATGCAGGGCTACGCCTACACCGAGGGGCTACCCAGCAAGAAACCGCTGCGGGGCATGATGGCGATGGCCAACGCGGGGCCGAACACCAACGGCTCGCAGTTCTTCATCAACGTCGCCGACACGCCCTGGCTCGCCGGCAAGCACACCGTCTTTGGCAAAGTCCTGGAAGGCATGGACGTAGTGGACGCGATTTCGATGGTGCCCACGGGCCCCCAGAACCGCCCCGCCGAGCCGGTGGTGATCGAATCGGTGGTGATCGAGACCCCGTAAACCCATTGCTTGCGAGGTCCCCTCCATGGGCTTTCGTAGGTTTCAGGGGTGGCGCGCACGGTGTGGAAAGTTCGTGGGTTGGCGCGCTGCTGCGCTCAGGTTGGGTTAGCAGACACGCACCGTCACCCCTATGCCTCCCCCGATCCGCGTGGCCTGATCACGGTTCTGCGCCGGCGCTACATGGAATCGTCAGACGGCCGAGATGTTGTTGTCAGGTTGTATGCTCTACACACAACACATTTAAGTCTATTTTAGGAATTGTTTTATGCGCGTGCCGGGTGTGTTTTCCGCAAAGCGCCACGGCAGATAACGAAGATGAAGAGATTCTTTTCTTGTTCTCTTCATCTAAGAATGCTGCTGAGATCGCCCGCGGTCCGTGAGCTCAGCGAGCACGGGCCAGCGAGCGGCGGCTGACTGATTGGCATTGTGGACAAGCTACGGTGGCCCGGGCGGCGACTAGGCCGTGGATCAGGGTGGCGTTGCAGGTCAGGCATGGCTGGCCGGCCCGGCCATAGACCCGGTGCTGGAGCTGGAAGCCGCCGGGCTGGCTGCGGGCGTCGGTGTAGTCGCGGAGGCTGGAGCCCCCAGCCTCAATCGCCTCGTGGAGCAGCGGCGGGGCGAGGTCGGCGATCCGTTGGGCTTGGGCGTGGGTTAGGCGGTGAGCACGGAGGATCGGGCTGAGGCCGGCTCGGAAGAGCAGTTCATCGACGTAGATGTTGCCCAGGCCCGCGACGACGGACTGGTCGAGGAGCGCGGCTTTGAGCAACCGTTTGGTGTGTTTCAGTGACCGGGCGAGGGTGTCGGCGTGTTCGGGTTGGTCGAGTTTTAGGGCGTCGGGGCCGAGGGGGGCCCAGCGTTCGGCCTGGAGCCGGGTGAAGTTGGGGTAGACCCAAGCGCCGCCGAAACGCCGAGGGTCGTGGAGGGTGAGTTGGCCGGTGGGGAGTTCGAGGGTGAGGTGGTCGTGACGGTTGGGGGAACCACCGAGGTCTTCGGAGCGTCCGGAGTGGGGATGGAACGTGAAGCGGCCGGACATGCCGAGGTGGATCAGCAGGCAGGGGCTGGTGTCGTGGGGGCCGGTGAGCAGAGCGAGCTGCTTGCCGTGGCGCTTCAGTGCGGTGATGGGGCGATCGACGAGGGCTTTCAGGGGGGCGTGCGGGTGGGGGCGGGTGTAGCCGGGGAAGCGGTCGTGGACGGCGATGATGGGTTGATCGAGCGCGAGGGGCAGCAGCGAGCGGCGGAGGGTCTCGACTTCGGGCAGCTCGGGCATGGCGGCAAGCGTAGGGTGAGTGGAACGTTGGGCCCAGGAGGGCACCGGTATACTCCTGTTGGTGGTGGGATGTGTTGCCCAATTCAAAAGCGGAGTCCCTGATCGATGACCGATAGCCCCACCCCTCCGAATGCCGAGCCGGCTGATGCCGTTGCCCCCGACGAGCTGATCGCTCAGGTGAAGGAGGCAGCCGACGCGGTGAAGGAGCAGGTGGGCCGATTGGTGGTGGGACAGAATGATGTGATTGAGCAACTCATCATTTGCTTGTTCACGAAGGGGCACGGCCTGTTGGTGGGGGTGCCGGGCTTGGCGAAGACGCTGCTGGTCTCGACCTTGGCCAAGAGCCTGAGCCTGGACTTCAACCGGATCCAGTTCACGCCGGACCTGATGCCGTCGGACATCACGGGCACGGAGGTGATCGAGGAGGACAAGGCGACGGGTGAGCGTCGGCTGCGGTTTGTGAAGGGGCCGGTGTTTGCGAACGTGATTCTGGCGGACGAGATCAACCGGACGCCGCCGAAGACGCAGGCGGCGCTTTTGGAAGCGATGCAGGAGGGCCAGGTCACGGCTGGCGGTCAGGACATGGCCCTGCCCAAGCCGTTCTTCGTGCTAGCGACGCAGAACCCGATCGAGCAGGAGGGGACGTACCCGCTGCCCGAGGCGCAGCTGGACCGGTTTATGTTCAACATCAAGGTGGGGTACCCGAGCGAACGCGAAGAGCTGGACATCGTGCGGCGGACGACGCGTCGCGGCTCGGCCGAGGTGGAGCCGGTGCTGACCGGTGAGCGGGTGCTGGAGGTGCAAGGGCTGATCCGTGACGTGCCGGTGGCGGATCATGTGATCCAGTACGCGCTGCGGTTGGTGCGGGCGACACGTTTCCCGGAGAAGGGTGCGGTGGACGATCGGCCGGACTTCTTGCAGAAGTACCTGAGCTGGGGGGCCGGGCCCAGGGCGAGCCAGAACCTGGTGCTGGCGGGCAAGGCTCACGCGGTGCTGCGGGGGCGGACGCATGTGACGACGGAAGACATCGCGGCGGTGACGCTGCCGGTGATGCGGCACCGGGTGCTGGTGAACTTCGCCGCCGAGGCGGACGGGGTGAGCACGGACGACCTGATCCAGCAGCTGATCGAGCATGTGCCGGCAGAGCCGGCGCGGGACCGGGAGGCGGAAGCGGTTTTGCGTTGAGTGTTGAACCGCAGAGGCGCAGAGGTCGCAGAGGCCTGCGCTGAGCTTTGTATGTGAAGGGTTCTTGGCGATTCCCCCGAGTTCTGTACAGATTGAGGATTACCTGGACCCGAAGCTGTTGGCTCAGGTCTCGGCGTTGGACCTTCGGGCACGCATGGCGGTGGAGGGCTTGATGTCGGGGACGCACCGCTCGCCGACGCAGGGCGTGTCGGCCGAGTTCGCGCAGCACCGGCAGTACGCGGTGGGGGACGACACGCGGTTCCTCGACTGGAAGGTCGCCGCGAAGACCGACAAGCTGTACCTGAAGCAGTTCTTCAAGGAGACCAACCTCGACCTGGCCATCCTGGTCGATACGTCCGGGTCGATGGCGTTCCAGTCGAAGGGCAAGGGCGGTGCCCCATGGCGGAAGTTCGACTACGCGGCGACCGCGGCGGCGGCACTCGCGCACCTGGCGATCCACCAGCAGGACCGCGTGGGGCTGACCGTCTTTGACGATCAGGTCCGGCAGGCGACCCGGCTGTCGAATAACGCGAACCACTGGCGGACGGTGACGGCGGCGCTGTCGGCGGCAGAGGTGGTGGTGACGGATCAGGCGATGGGGCCCGACGCGCCGAACGTGCCGGGGCGGACTGACCTCGCGTCGCTGTTCGACCAGATGACCGCGAAGCTGGTGCGCAAGAGTTTGGTCGTCCTGATCAGCGACCTGTTCGACCAGGCGGATGTGGTGGAGCAGGGGCTCGCGAAACTGCGGTTCCGGGGGCACGACGTGCTGATCCTGCACGTGATGGACCCGATGGAGCTGACGTTCCCGTACCGGAGTTCGAGCGAGTTCTGCGGGCTGGAGGGCGAGGGGCGTTTGCCGGTCGATGCGGTGGCACTGCGGAAGGCTTATCTGGATGTGGTGGAAGCCCACCTCAAGCGGGTTGAAGCGTCGGCCCGGGGGTTCCGGTTCGATTACGTGCTCTTGAAAACGGATGAGCCGATGGGTCCAGCCCTGTCACACTTCCTGGCGAGGCGGAACGCGTTGATCGGGAAGAGGTGAGTCTTGGTGATTGAACCACAGAGATACAGAGGCACAGAAACTGGGATCGGTGGTTGGAGGGTTTGAGTTTGAACGCTGTGTCTCTTGTGCCTCTGTGGTTTATTCCGAGCATTGCTCAAGTGGCAGGGCTATGGACAACGCCAGCCTTGGCGGGGGCGGGGGCGGGGTTGATCGCAGTGCCGATCATTATTCACCTGCTGTTCCGGATCCGGCGGAAGCGGATGGAGTGGGGGGCGATGCGGTTTTTGTTGGAGGCGTTCAAGAAGCAGCGGCGTCGGCTGCAGGTGGAGCGGTGGTTGCTGCTGGTGGTGCGGTGCCTGGTGGTGTTGATCCTGGGGCTGGCGTTGGCGGGGCCGATGCTAGGGGGTGCCGGGGGCTGGTTAGGCGGTTTGGTGGGTGGGGGCGTGGGTGGGCGGGTGGTGCATGTGGTGGTGGACGACGGGCTGAGCAGCGGGATGGCGGAGGTGGGCGGGGTGACGCGGCTGGAGCGGCTGAAGGGGCAGGCCCGGGGGTTGGTGAACGGGCTGGACGCGGGGGATCGGGTGGTGGTGTGGCGGGCGGGGGTGCCGGTGGAGAAGCTGGCGGGTGAGGCGTTGGATGAGGATGGGCTGCCGACCGGGATGACGCCGGGTGAGGCGTTGGCAGTGATCGAGGGGTTGGCCCCGCGGTTTGGCGGGTCGGGGGTGGACGACGCGTTGGTGGGGGTGAGCGAGGCGTTGGAGGGGGCCGGCGGGTTGGGGCGGGTGGAGCCGGGCCGGGCGGTGGTGGCGGTGTTTAGCGACTTCGCGCGGGGCGCGGGGTATCTGGGGGAGCCGGTGCCGACGGAGTTGGAAGGGTTGGGTCGGCGGGCGAACCTGGCCCTGAGCGCGGCAACGGGGGCGGCGGCGAACGTGCAGGTGGCGGGCGTGAGGCCGAGGCGGAGATTGGTGGTGGTGGAGCCGGGGCTGTCGGCGACGGTGTCGGGGAGTGTGGGGCTGCGTCGGTTTGGGGGGGTGGCGGAGGCGGCTGCGGTTCGGCTGCGGGTGGAGCTGCGGGCGGTGGATGGCGGTCAGGGTGCTGGTGCGGGGGAAGCCGCGCAGAATCCTTCGGCTTTTGCGGGCTTGGGTGATGGGCAAGTGTTGGCGGAGTTGGAGCGGGTGGTGCGGTTGGCGGCGGGTCAGGCATCGATCGTGGAGAACGTGGACCTGGTGTTGCCGGACGGGGCGTTGGAATTCGATGCGGGGGGCGAAGAGGGTGCGGCTGGGGATGGGGGGCGGTGGTTGGCGATGGTGGCGGAGGTGGAGGCGCTAGATGGGGCAAGTGGCGCGGGTGGGGTGGGGTTGGATGGGCTGAGAGTGGATGATGCGGCGTACGGGGTGGTGGAGCTTCGGCAGCGGCTGCGGGTTGGGGTGGTCGAGGATGTGTCGGTGTCGGCAGGGGACGCGGGGCTGCGGGCGGGGCAGTGGCTGGAGGCGGCGTTGGCTCCGGGGCTGGGTGTCGATGGGTTTGAGGTGTCGGTGCTGGCACCGACAGCACTGAGCGAGGAGGCGATGTCTCGGCTGGACGTGTTGATGGTGGTTCGGCCGGACCTGCTGTCGTCGCCGGCGTGGGAGGGTGTGGGGCGGTACGCGGCGGACGGCGGGCTGGTGTGGGTGTGGATGCCGTCGCAGTACGGGGCTGAGCAGGAGACCGACTGGGGGTTCCTGGCGGTCATGCGTCAGCAGCTGGGCTTGGGGATGGGCTTTGGCGGGGTGTTGGAAGCGGAGCAGGACGGCGGGCGGCGGCTGGATGAGGGGGTGGCGGCACCGGAGGCGCTTTCGCTGGTGGCGGCGGTGTGGGGGGACCTGATCCGACCGGTGCGGGTGGAGCGGTGGCTGCCGATCGAGGTGGGCGAAGGCGGGGGTGAGGTGTGGCTGCGGCTGGCGGGGATGGGGGATGACGCGGGGCTGTTGGTGTTGGAGCCGAAGGGGGATGGTGGTGGGGTGGGGGGTGCGGTGCTGGTGTGTGGGTTGGCGTTGGACCCGGCGTGGTCGAACCTGGTGACTCGGCCGCTGCTGGTGCCGTTGTTACAGGATGGGGTGCGGGGGGTGTTGGGGGGGAGTGTTGGGAGCCCACAGAATCCTTCGGCTTCTGTGGGCTTGGGTGATGGGGTGGTGAGCGGGCAGGGGGTGGCGTTGGACCGGGCGGTGTACGGGACGGGGGTGGCGGTGGAGCGGAAGGCGGCGGCGGGGGTGCACGGGTTGGACGGTGAGGTGGTGGTGGAGCCGAGGGACGGGGATGCGGGGTTGGAGGCGGTGCTGGTGGAGCCGGGGGTGTATGGGGCGGGTGAGGGTGCTGGTAGCAGCGGATCGGCTCAGGGGTTGTTGGCGGTGAATGTGGAGGCGGGCGCGGGGGACACGGGGGCGGCGGATGTGGAGCAGCTGGGGGCGTGGTTGGGGGCGCTGGGGCCGAGCCTGACGGTGGATGCGGAGGCGCCGGCGGGGGTGCTGTCGGCGGGGTTGGCGCCGCGTGATTTCGGGTGGGAATTGCTGTGGGTGTTGCTGGGACTGGTGGTGTTGGAGATGTTCCTGGCCCGGCGGTTTAGCCATGCGTCGTCGTCGGAGGGGGCGTCGGTGGCACGGCGGGTGTTGGGGCATCTGCGCGGGAACCGGGTGACGCACAGCGGGTTGGGTGGGGGAAGGAGGGGGCGAGCGGCGTGAAGCAGTTGAGTCGGTGGATTGGTCTTGAGCGGTTGGGTTGGCCGCGAGCCGCGTCGCGTAGCGACCCGGCTATTGGGGTGTGGTGGTTTGTGTGTTTGGTGGTGGTGGGGTGGGCGGGGGTGGCGGAGGGGTCTTGGTGGGATTGGGCGCTGGGGTTGGAGGGGGGTGGTGGGGGCGGGGTGAGTGTGGCGGATGAGGGTTTGGAATTGACGTGGCGGTATCCGTTGCCGGGGTGGGTGTGGGTGTTGATTGGGTTGGGGGCGTTGGGGTTGGCGTGGATGACGTACACGCGGATGGTGGGGCCGAGATGGGGGCGGTATGGTTTGGCGGGGCTGCGGGCGATGCTTTTGGTATGGGTGGCGGTGCTGCTGGCGGGGCCGGGGCTGGTGCGGACGGATGAGCGGGTGGAGAAGGATCGGCTGCTGATCCTGGTGGACCGCAGCGCGTCGATGCAGACGCGAGATATGGCGGCGGGCGATGGTGATCGTGCGGGTGGTGGGGTGGTGAGCCGGGATGCGCGGTTGAAGGCGGCGGTTGAAGCGCAGGCAGGGGTGTTTGGCCCTGAGCGGTTGGGGGCGGACCGGGAGCTGGTGTGGCTGGGGTTTGATGTGGGGGCGTATCCAATTGCGGGTGTTGAGGGGTTGCTGCCGGGTGATGACGCGGCTGAAGCCGCGTCGCCTCGTGAGCTTGAGTGGGCGGTTGCGACGGGTGGAGTGACGCGGGTGCGGACGGCGATCGAGCAAGCGCTGCAGTCGGCGGCGGGGCGGCCGATCTCGGGGGTGGTGCTGATGAGTGATGGTCGGAGCCCGGAGGCGACGCCGGCGGGGTTTGTGGAGGGGCTGAAGGAGCGTGGGGTTCGGGTGTTTGGGGTGGGCGTGGGGTCGGAGGACCTGCCCTTGGATGTGGCGGTGGAGTCGGTGGAGACGCCGGGGCGGGCGTATGTAGGGGATGTGGTGCCGGTCGTCGTGCGGCTGGAGCAGCTTGGGGTGTTGGCAGGGTCGGGGGATGAGCGGGGGATCGATCCGGCGCGGGTGGAGGTGCAGCTGGTGGACCCGCAGGCGGACGGGACGGAGCGGGTGCTGCAGAGCGTGTCGTTGGCGGGGCGACGGCTGGATGAGCCGGTGCGGTTGGAGGCGTTGTCGGAGGAGGTGGTGGAGGTGGACTGGAAGGTGCGGGTGGTGGTGGACGGGGTGGTGGTGCCGTTGGGAGGGGTAGAGAACGTGGGGGATCGGGGTGATCCGGACGAAGCCGCGCAGAATCCTTCGGCTTCTGCGGGCTTGGATGGAGAGGTTTCGGGTGGGGTGCAGAGCGAAGAGCTAACGCTGGCGAATAACCTGGAGGACGTGGAGCTGACGCTGACGGACGAGCCGATCCGGGTGCTTTACATCGAGGGGTACCCGCGGTGGGAGTATCGGTATCTGGTGTCGATGCTCAAGCGGGAGCAGTCGATCAACTCGAGCGTGTTGCTGCGGACGGCGGGGAGCACGTTTGTGCAGGAGGGCGACACGCCGATCGTGCGGGCGCCGCTGACGCGGGACGAGATCGAGCCGTATGACGTGATCATCCTGGGGGATGTGGGTTCGGACTATCTGAGCGAAGGGCAGATGCGGCTGATCGCGGAGCATGTGGCGGGGGCGAAGGCGGGGCTGCTGTGGATCGGGGGCCCGCAGCACACGCCGGGGGGCTGGGTCGACACGCCGCTGCGGGGGTTGCTGCCGATGCGGGAGCCGGGCATGGTGGGTCGGCTGCGGTATGACCGGGGGGATGGCGAGGGGCTGCGGGAGGACGTGAAGATGCAGCCGACGGCGGCGGCGCGTCGGCTGAATGTGTTGCAGCTGACCCCGCCGGGGGTGGAGCGGCCGGGGGGCGTGGGCGAGGGTCAGGCGTGGCCGGGCGTGTTGCCGGAGCTGTACTGGGCGCAGAACCTGGGGCGGTTGATGCCGACGGCCGAGGCGTTGGCGGTGGCGGAGGGGGTGGCGTTGGCGGGTGCACGGGACGCGGCTGAAGCCGCGTCGCCTCGTGACGTAGAAGGAGCGCCTTTGTTAGTGCGGATGCGCTACGGGTCGGGGGAGGTGTTGTATTCGGCGACGGACGACACCTGGCGGTACCGGTTGGAGCTGGGCGAGCACTACTTCGAGCAGCTGTGGATCCAGGTGGTGCGGATGCTGGCACGGCAGCGGATCGCCACGGGCGGGGCGGACGGGGCGGGGGCGTCGGGCCGGCTGGAGGTGTTGCCGCAGCGGTTGAGCCCGGGGCAGACGGGGGTGGTGCGGTTGACGGTGGACGACGGGGCGTTGGCGGGGAGATTGCCGCGGGTGGTGCGGGCGGTGGTTCGGCGGGACGACGCGGCTGAAGCCGCGTCGCCTCGGGATGGGGTGTTGGAGACGGTGGAGCTTCGGCGGGTGCCGGAGGGGGCGACGCCGGGGGCACGGCCGACGCTGGAGGCGGTGTGGCGGCCGGGCGTGGTGGGCCGGGTGCGGTTGACGGTGGAGGGGTCGGGGGTGAGCGGGTTGGACGGGGCGTCGGGGACGGCGGTGGTGATGGACCGGGATGACGAGCGGCGTCGCCCGGAGGCGGACCCGGAGCGTTTAGTACGGCTCGCAGAGGGGACCGGCGGAGCGGTGGTGGCATTGGACAATTTGTCTGCCTTGGAGGAGCTGGTGCCGAAGCTGTCGAAGTCGGTGGCGGTGCGGGTCGAGGAGTCGATCTGGGACTCTTGGCTGGGGCTGATGGTGTTTGTGGGGCTGATCACGCTGGAGTGGGTGGGGCGGAAGGTGATGCAGCTGGTGTGAGCCGGGGCGAGGTTGGGATGTGGGGCGGAGGCGGGAACTTTGGGGGTTGGTTTGGCGTCTGGATGGGATAGGATTGGTCCCGATTGGAAGGTTGATTTATGGCGATGCAAGCGGTGACGCGGGAGTTGGAACGGGTGCGTCGTCGGGGTCGTGGGTTGCTGGTGCTGCAGCGGGTGTTGCAGGCGGCGGCGGTGTTGGTGCCGTTGGCGTTGGTGCTGGGGCTGGTGGATTTCGGGCTGCGGCTGCCGGGGGCGGTTCGGCTGGTGGTGGGGGTGATGGTGTTGGCGGTGGCGGGGGTGTGGCTGGTGTCGCATGTGGGGCGGGCGATGCGGTTTGGGCCGAGTTTGAGTGAGCTGGCGCAGCGGGCGGAGCGGCTGTTTCCGCAGCTGGCGGGGTCGTTGGCGACGGCGGTGGAGTTTCACTTGAAGCCGGAGCTGGTGGCGTCGCCGGCGATGACGTCGGAGCTGGCGGGCCGGTCGCTGGCGCAGGCGGAGTCTCGGCTGGAGGGTGTGGAGCTGGGGCGGTTGATCAACCCGTCGCGGACCAAGCGGGTCGGTGTGGTGGTGTTGGTGGGGCTGCTGACGTTGGGTGGGGTGGTGCTGGCATCGCCGAGCGCGGCGGGGACGGCGGCGGCGCGTTGGCTGATGCCGTTGGGCGGGACGGAGTGGCCGAGGCGTCAGGCGGTGGTGGATGTGACGGGGGGTGGGGTGGGTGGGGTGGTGCCGGCGAACGAGCGGGTCCGGCTGGACGCGGTGGTGGAGCGTGGGTTTTCGGCCGGGATGCGGGCGGAGCTGACGTATCGGTTCTTGTTGCCCGGGGAGGACGGGGCGGAGCCGGCGTACGAGACGCTGTTGTTGGACGCGGATCGGGCGGCGGCTGCGGCGGGTGAGCATGGGCGGTATGGCGTGATGATGGAGGTGCCGGCGGGGGTGCGTCGGGCGTTGGACGCGGCGCGGGTGCCTTACGCGGTGCTGGAGTACCGGTTTGCGGCGGGGGATGATGCGACGGACTGGTCGACGCTGCGGGTGGCGGCTCGGCCGAGGGCGTCGGCGGTGTGGCTGGAGGTAGAGCCGCCGGCTTATGCGGCGGGGTTGGTGGAGGCGAGGCGGGTTGAGATGAGCGGGCGGACGGACCGGGTGTCGACGGCCAGCGTGTATGTGGGGTCGGCGGTACGCATGGAGGTGCGGTTCAACAAGCCGATGCCGGTGGACGGGCTGACGGTGGACGCGGTGTTGCCCGGTTTGGTGGGGGTGGATGGGGTGGCGATGGAGCCGGTGGTGGAGTCGGGTGGGGGTGAGATGGCGACGGGGTTGACGGTGGGCTGGGTGATGGGGGAGTCGGCGGTGTCGACGACGATCGCGTTGGTGGATGAGTACGGGCTGGAGAGCACGGGGTCGCGGGAGTACGTGCTTCGGCCGAAGCTGGACCGGGGGCCAACGGTGACGCTGGTGGAGCCGGCGACGGACGAGCAGGTGTTGGCGACGGCGTTGATCCCGGTGGAAGCGAAGAGCGAGGACGACATCGCGGTGGAGCGGTTGGGGGTGGAGGTGCTGCGACCGGCTGAGAAAGAGGAGCTTGTGGCGGGAGAACCCACGGTCACAGACCGTGGGCTTCAAGGTGGGGGTGATGAGGTGGG
>JBCCOW010000029.1:0-44699 GCA_039025195.1 Planctomycetota bacterium | reverse complement strand
TTGGCATGGGCCTGCAGGGGGTGGAGGTTCTGGCGGTTGAGGAAGGTGGTGGGTGTGGTGTAGCGGGGGACGCGGAGCGTGGTGGTCGGGCGTTGTAGAAAGCGGGGCCCTTCGGGCCGCCCGCTACACGGGGGGCTTATTGGGGGTGAAGGGGGTGACCCAGTCGTAGTGTTGGGGGCGGTGGCCGGCCTTGATGGGGTTTTGCTCGACGTAGCGGATGGTGCGGGCGATGTCGCGGTGGCCACTCAGGAAGACGGACCAGGCGTGGCGGGCCCAGGGGGTGGGGGCTCGGCCTTTGGTGTTGGCATGGGCCTGCAGGGGGTGGAGGTTCTGGCGGTTGAGGAAGGTGGTGGCGCGGGCTTTGAGGTGCTCGGCGACGATCTCGATGGAGCGCTCGCAGCGCTCGATCACGAAGTGGGCGTGGTCGGGCATGACGGCGCAAGCGAAGACGCGGCGGTTGTTCTTGGTGATGTAGTCGGCGAAGCCTTGGGTGATGGCGCGGGCTTGTTGGCCGGTGAAGACGACGGGTGGGTATTTGAGGGCTTGTTTGGCCTGGCGGCGTTGGTGGTGGTTATGCGAATGGTGGGCGACGGATTGTTTGGTGGTGACTTTGGTGGCGGGGCCGGCTTGGCGGTAGAGCTCGATGTTGCGGACGAAGGTAGACCAGGAGCCGCGGGGGTCGTTGGGGAGCCAGAAGCCGTAGGCGGTGAGGATGAGGTGGTAGGCCCGGACCATGGGGTCAGGGTAATGGTGTGTAGCGGGAGACGCGGAGCGTCCCGTGACAACGTCGTGACACACGGGGCCCTGTCGGGCCGCCCGCTACACGGGGTCGTGGTTGGGGGCGAGGTCGTCGGGGAGGTGTTGGGGGGCGGCTTTGGGTTGGCCGTAGGCTTCGACGATGCGCTGGACCAGGGAGTGGCGGACGATGTCGTCGCCGGAGAGGACGATGCGGCCGATGCCGGGGGTGCGTTGGAGTTTGCGGACGGCGTCGACGAGGCCGGAGTCGTTGGGGTTGGGCAGGTCGGTTTGGGAGGTGTCGCCGGTGACGACCATGCGGGAGCCGTGGCCGAGCCGGGTGAGGAACATGAGCATCTGGGCTTTGGTGGTGTTCTGGGCCTCGTCGAGGATGATGACGGCGTCGTTGAGGGTTCGGCCGCGCATGAAGGCGAGGGGGACGATCTCGATGAGGTCGGCGGCCATGAAGCGTTGGACCTGGTCGTAGTCCATCATGTCGTGGAGGGCGTCGAGCAGGGGCCGGAGGTAGGGGTTGACCTTGTCCTGCATGGTGCCGGGGAGGAAGCCGAGCTTTTCGCCGGCCTCGACGGCGGGTCGGACGAGGACGAGCTTGCGGGCGAGGCCTTTTTTGAGGAGGGCGGCGGCGGCGGCGACGGCGAGGTAGGTCTTGCCGGTGCCGGCGGGCCCGAAGCAGAAGGTCAGGTCGTGTTCGAGGATGGAGCGGAGGTAGGCGCGTTGGCCGGGGGTGACGGGGCGGACGGATCGGCCGGGGAGGTAGACGTCGAGGTGGTTGGGGTTGAGGGAGGAGATGGGGTCACCGTTGGACCTCGACGCGGCTGAAGCCGCGTCGCCTCGTGAAGTGTCGTCAGCGGCGGGTGTGGGTGGGGGGGTATGGGCGACCGCGGCGAGGGCGTCGAGGAGTTGTTCGCGTGTGAGGGGTTTGCGGTGGCGGGCGGCTTCGGTGAGGCGCTTCAGGACCGCGGCGGCCTGGCGGACGGGCTCGGGGTCGCCGAGCAGACGGAGGGTGGACTCGCGTGCGGCGAGGCGGACGGAGAGGGCTTCGCGGATGATCTTGAGGTTGCGTTCGGCGGGGCCGGTGACATCGACGCGCTGGGCACCCTCGGGGAGGGGGAGCGTCAGTTCCATGGGTGGGGTCGGGTGAAGGGCATGGTGAGATGTTGTAGCGGGTCACTCCCAGATGGCTTGGAGTTCCTGGGGGGTGGTGGGCTGGACGGTGAAGCCGTCGGGGCGGTGGATGGCGGTGAGCTGGCCTTGGGGGTTGTAGACGAAGGTGCGGGGTGCGGCGTTGGGGTGGGCGCGGACCTCGACATGACAAGACTTGTCGGCTTGCGGAAGGACGGAGACCCAGTGGAGGGAGACCTTGGCGCGGTCGAAGTCGTAGGCGTAGAACGCGAACTCTTCGCGGGTGTCGGTGGGAAGGAATTGCGCGAGGGCGAGCAGCTCGGCCTGGGAGAGGTAGGCCTTGGTCTCGGGGTTCGGGGTGGGGTAGACCTGGTAATCGACCTCGCCTTGGGCTTTGGTGTCTTGCGCGGTTTGGTAGGGGGTGAGGTTGGTGTCCTGGTCGTTGCGGTAGAGCTTGACTCGGCCGGGGCCTCGGCGTTTGACGTAGTCGAGGATCTGCTGGGGCGGGGCGCCTTCGCGGGAGACGACGATGCGGTTGAAGGCCTTGGTGCCGAAGCGGGGGTCCTGGTTGGCCAGGCGTGTGGGGAGCCGATCGGAGCGGGTGCCGGTCTCGGACCAGGAGCTGGTGCGGGTGCGGTTGTTCTGAACGGCTTGGCCGGGGCGTGGTGGGATGACGGCGCGGAGGGTGGTGCGGACGGACCAGACCTCGGTGTCGCGGTCGTCGCTGTGGTAGTAGGTGGCGAGGCGGTCGATGGTGTTGGTGTCGCTGAGGACGAGTCGGGACTGGACGCGGACGGAGATGCCGGGGCCGCCGATGGCCTGGTCGTTGGCGTTGGGCGGGGTGGGGTTGATGGTGATATAGCCGACGTCGCGGTTGTCGCGGAGGAGTCGGAAGGCCAGGGGTTGGGCGAAGGCGTTGGCGAGGTCTTCGGGGAAGATGCCGTCACGCCAGACGATGCCGGCCTGGACCGCATCACGGGTACGCTTCGCGACGGTCTCGGCGGGTTCGAGCGCGAGCGAGTCGAGCATGGCCTGCAGCCCGGCACGGACCTGCTGGTGTCGCACGGCGGGGCCTTCGGCCTGGAGGACGAGCAACGCAGACGGCGCGATCTGGACCAGGGCGTGCCCGAAGTAGACGTCCCAGTCTTCGGGGTGTTCGGCACGGAGGGGTCGGTTGTCTTTGAGTGCGCGGTCGGCGATCCAGTAATAGATGCGGGTGAAGCGTTGGCCGGCGATGCGGCCGAAGAAGGGCTTGCCGTCGATCCTTGGGCGTTGGAAGGCGTGGCCGACCTCGTTCATGGCCGACTCCATGGACTTCTTGAGGTTGAGCTCGCCGCGTGAGCGGAGGATGGAGAGCTGGTAGCGGGTGGGGCCGGGGGCGAGCCAGGCGGCGAGGACGGTGGGGCTGGTGGGTAAGGCTTGGCTGTTGGCGGGGGGCTGGACGGAGACGCCGAAGACGCGGTCGTTCCAGCGTGGGAGGGGTTCGGCCGGGGAAGCGGGACCCTGCGGGCCGCCCGCTACACGGGGGATGGTGGTGGGCTCGGCGATGACGCAGGCGGTGGTGGTGAGGGTGAGCAGGAGGGCCAGCAGTGTGGCGGGGTTGGGGTACGTCATGGTGGGCTGTAGGGATGGGGGTGGGGTGGGGTCAGCTTCCAGGGGGGATGAAGCGGACGCCGGCGAGGATGTCGTTGAGGAGTTTGGCGTTGGTGGCGAAGCGGTTTTGGTCGGGCTGGTAGGCGTCGATGATGCGGAGGCTGAGGTAGAGGTTGGGGTCGTCGGGGTGTTGGACGATGGCGATGACGTGGAGGAGTTCGGGGATTTGTTGCTGGGGGTTGCTGGGGGTGAAGCCGCGGAAGAACTGCCCGTTGGCGTTGGGGTTGGCGGTGAGCCGGAAGGGTTTGGGGTTCTCGACGCGGAGCCCGGGGATGAGTCGGAGGTGTTCTTCCCGAGCGATGTCGAGGCTGTCGAAGTTGGACTCGAAGCGGACGATGTAGAGTTGACGGAACGGGTTGAGGGGGTCGATCCAGGCGCCGGGGAACTCGCGGTGCTGGACCCATCCGGTGGGGTAGCCGACGGCGAAGTTGCCGGCGTCGGTCGTGGTCAGCGAGGGCCCGAGGGGGTTGGTGAGGGGTGCACCGGTGACGGTCTTGACCAGGATGAGCGCGGCGATAAGAAGGCCAGCCATGACGGCGGCGAGGACCACACGCTGGGCCCGGGTGGACTGGACCAGGGGCGGGGGAGGCATGCTTGGATTGTAAGCGGTCTACGCCGGATCGCGGCTGCAATCGGGACGCTTCGCGTCACCCGCTACGCAGGCATCAGGCGGCTTTGGCGGCGGCGGCTTTTTTGCTGCGGGACTTACGGCCCTTGGGTTTGGCGTAGGCGTAGCGATAGCCGTAGCGGTAGCCGTAACCGTAGCGGGAGTAGCCGGAGCCGATGTGGGCGATGTTGTCGGTGGCGATGAGGCCGGCGACGGGGGCGTGGTAGGACTTGAGGGTCTTGATAGCCTGCTCGATGAGCTTGCCGGGGGTGCGCCGCATGCGGGCGATCAGGAGCACCTCGTGGCAGAGCGACGAGAGGATGCCGGCGTCGGCGAGCTCGACAACGGGGGGCGTGTCGATGAGCACGTGGTCGTAGTCTTGCGAGAGACGCTGGACGAGTTGGCTCATGCGGTTGGAGGACAGCAGGGTGACGGCCTCGTTGGTGGTGCGTCCGCCGGCGGGGAGGATGTGCAGCTCGTTGGGGCCGACGGCTTGGATGGCGTTTTCGGGGGTTTCTTCGCCGCGGAGGATGCCGAGCAGCCCGGGGCTGTTGGCGGGGAGGTTGAGCAGGGCGTCGAAGTTGGGCAGGCGGAGGTCGGCCTCGATTATGAGGGTGCGGCGGTTGGGGAGCTCGGCGAGGGCGAGCCCGAGGTTGACGGTGGTGAGCGTCTTGCCCTCCTGCGGCGTCGCGGAGGTGATGAGGTGGACGAGGTGGCGGGCACGTTGATGGCGGGCCAGCATGGAGGTGCGGATGGAGCGGTACTCCTCGGCGGTGGGTGACGCGGGGTCGGTGACGGCGACGAGGCGGTCGTCAAGCCCGTCGATCCAGGCGTCGTCGTGGTGATGGTGGGGTGGAGCGATAGGCTCGGTGAGGGCGAGGGGCGTAGCGGTGTGTTGGTATTCGAACGCAGGCTCTGCGGGCGTTTGCGGCTCGTTTTGGAACTCGGGCTGAGCTAGGGCTTCGTCGGCCCCTGGGATGACGAAGTCGTTGGATGCCAGCGGTTGGGACGGGGCGATCGCGTTGGGTTCAGCGGTCTCGGGCTGGATCGCGAGCGGGGCGGGCTCGGACGCATCGGTCGCCGGGGGGATGACGGAGCTGTAGATGTCTGGTTTGGGCGCGGCGGGCTCGTCCTGCGGAGGGGCAGGCGTGCTGGAGGCTTGGCGTTGCTGTTGGAGGGCGTCGAAGATGTATCCCATGGCGTGTCTTTAGGTGTGGGCTGTGGTGTGGTGAAGGGGGTGGGTAGGCGTGGGTTAGCCGGCCAGTCGGTATTCCGAGGGGGTCATGGCTGGGGGCAGTGCGTGGGGTGGGTTGCGGTGGTCGAAGGCGGGGATCATGTCGCGGAGCACGCGTTCGACGGTGGCGCGGTCGATGGTGTGGGTCTGGTTGACGTAGCCGAGGAGGAGGCAGTTGTCGCAGAGGGCGTTGATGAGCCGGGGGGTGCCCTGGCTGGCGGAGTGGATGCGTTCGAGGGCGTCGTCGTCGAAGGTGAGGGCGAGGTGGTTGGGGTCGATCGCGGCGGTGACGAGCCGGTGGTGGATGTAGCAAATGGTGTCGTCGCGGTCGAGGGTCTCGAGCTGCTTGGCGAGGGCGATGCGTTGGCGGAGCGGGGCCATGGCCGGGCCGGCGATGCGCTCCCGGAGTTCGGGCTGGCCGATGAGCACGAGCTGGAGCAGCCGGGCGTCGGGGGTATCGAAGTTGGAGAGCAGGCGGAGCTCTTCGAGCACGGCATCGGTCAGCGTCTGGGCTTCGTCGATGAAGATCACGACGGGACGCCCGGTCTCGGCCTGTGCGACGAGCTGGCGTTTGAGCGCTTCGAGCAGCTCGGCATGGTCGGCGGTCGGCTGCGGGTGTTGGCCCATCACACGGAGCAGGTGGGCGAGGAGTTCCTGGGGCTGGTCGTGGCCGTGCACGAGTTGGAGGATGTTGGCGGAGGCGCGGCAGCGCTGGATGATGGCTTGGCCGATGGTGGTCTTGCCCGAGCCGATAGACCCGGTGACAAGTACGGGGCCCTTGCGGAGTCGGATGGCGTACTCGATGGCGGCGAGGGCTTCGCGGTGCTGCTCGGAGGCGAAGAAGAACCGGGGGTCGGGGGTGTTCTCGAAGGGGAGCACCGACAGGTTGTAGAAGCCTGCGTACATGGCGGATAAGACGGTGGGGTTACGGTGCCGGGTCCAGAGACAGCCCGGCCGCGTCGGTCTGGAATGCGGCTGACCCCGTGTCACCGGTGAGTGAAGCGGTGGTGGTGGTTCGCGTGGGTTCGGTCGGCTCGGAGAGCTGCGTCGGGGCGGAGACCCCGAGCAGGTGGTTCTTCCAGGACCGGAGGGTGTCGGGCTGGTTGAGGTCGAGGTAGAGGACGCTGCCGATGGTGGCGAGGGCGGCGGCCATGGCGACGGCGTTGGTGGGATACAGGACCCAGTTGCGGAAGTGCCGGGCCTTCTTTTGCTTCTCGGAGAGCAGCTCGCTTACGGCCCCGAGCACCGGGAGCGTGGTCATCTTGGCCAGCTGTTCCTGGTCGGGCACGGAGTTGTCCGAGCGATGGGCGAAGAAGACCGAGAGGACGCCGGCCCCGATGCCGAAGACGATGGCGGCGGCCAGGACCTGGTGGAAGTTGGGGGAGATGGGGATAGGGTTGGCGACCGCGGGCCGGAGGAAGTTGAGCTGGACGCCGCGGTTGCCGGACTCGGCGGTGAGGGCCATGGAGATGCGGCGGAGGTTGTCTTCCCAGAAGCGGATCTGGCGGTTGGCCTGGTCGATCTGGCGTTGGAGCTTGCGGTAGTCGGAGCGGACGGGGAAGAGCTGCTCACCAGCGGTGGTGAAGGCGGCAACGCGGGCCTTCTGGTCGCTGATCTGCTGGTCGAGGGCGCGGCTGTCGGCACGGAGCGTGGTGAGCTTGGTGTCGAGCTGTTGGCGCTTGGGGTTGGGCTGCTGAGCGGTGGAGAGCACGACGCTGGCGGGCAGTGCGTCGATCTCGGCCTGGACCGCGTCCATCTGCTGATCGATGGCGAGGATGTCGGGGTGCACCGGCTTCATCTTGCGGGTCGTGATGAGGTTGTTCCGGTTGTTCTGCAGCTGACGGAGCGAGCTCTCGAGGCGGGCGACCTTGGGGTTCGGGCCCTGGACTTCACGGGAGACCATGACGGGCTCGTTGCCGGCTTCCTGGGAGAGCGCTTCGAGGCGGAGCTGCAGGGCTTTGCGTTGGTTCACGAGCTCGGCGAGCTCGATCTCGGCTTCGGAGAGCTTGGTCTGCACGTTGTTGGGCGAGTCGGGGAGCAGCTCGCCGTGCTCGATCTCGAACTGCAGCGCCTGGGCTTCAAGCTTTTCGAGCGCGGTGCGGTTGGCGGAGACCTCGGCCTGGAAGAACTCGACGGAGTGCTGGAGGCGTTCTTCCATCGCCAGCCGGGTGCGATCGATGTAGTGGTTGATCAGGCCGTTGACGATGAGCTTGGCGGCTTCGGGGTGGAGGGTGGTGAGTTCGAGGCGGACGCGGTCGAGCTCCTGGGAACGGACGTCCCAGTGGACGAGGATCTCTTTGCCGAGGTGGTTGAGCAGGGCGTGTTTGTCCTGGGCGTTCTTGATCACGCCGAGCTCGGTGAGGGTGTCCTCGTTCTTCTCCAGGACGTAGTCGAGCGCGGCCTTGCCGGCGATCTCGTTGGATATGGAGTTGCGGGGGTCTTTGAAGGAGTCGGAACCGCCGCGGCTGATCATCTCGGTGAGGACCATGTCGATGCGTCGCTCGAAGTGGGCCTCGGCGCGGTGCTTGCGGGGCAGGACCATGCCGGCGGCGAGCACGGCGGCGGCGACGGCGAACGCGGGAAGCACAAACCGCCAGCGGTACCGGCAGAGGATGTGCCAGGCATCGAGGATGGCTCGGGTGCTCTCTTTGGTCGGCGTGGCGTTCATGCGGGGTGGTCTGTTGAGAGGCGAGGGGGACGGGTTCGTTTATTCGTTGCCGTAGGGCCGGTTACCCGAGGCGTTCTCGGCGATATCGCCGGGGCCTTGGACGACTGCGGCGGCGGGCGTGATCGGCAGCAGGAGCTGGCGGAGGCCGAGGCCGGCGGCGGCGAGGGGGGTCGGCGGGACGAAGAGGATGTCGCCCTCTTCGAGGACCGCGTCGAGCGTGGTGTCGCCGTACTGGACCATGAGGTCGAGGTCGACGGTCATGAGGCGCCGGACGTCGCCGTCGGCGGAGGGACGGAGCACCTGGATCTTGGTGGTGTCGGCCAGCGTGTTGGGCTGAGCGGACGCGAGCGTGCGGAGCACGGTGTTGGTCCCGGTGTAGGCGTAGGCGCCGGGGGTGGAGACCTGCCCGAAAACGAAGATCTTCTTGGAGGCGAACCGGGTGACGCGGACCGAGACGTCGGCGTCTTCGTAGTACTGGGCGGCGAGGAGCTGGACCTCGTTGGCGACCTCGGGGATGGACTTGCCGGCCACGAAGATCGAGCCGACCAGCGGGAGGTGGACGTGGCCGTCGGGGCTGATGATCTCGCGGGCGCCGTCGATCTCGCGGACGCGCTGGGAGGTGAAGGCGATCTGGTCGGGGGGTGCGAGGCGGTAGGTCTCGGGGGCGACAGTGGGCCGGGGGGTCTGGATGAAGGCTGAGTAGTCGGTGTGGGTGGGCTGGCAGCCGGGCGTGAGGGCGAGCAGCAGGGCGATCGCCAGCGCGGTGAGGATGCTCAGGCTGGGCGTGTGGGTCGTGGTGTTGGAAGACGGTTGGGGCATGGTCGTTCTCACGGTGTCGCCGCGTGGGGTTTAGGCGGCGGCGGGGTCCCAGAGCCGGATGACGGTGGCGAGGAGGAGCCAGGCGTCTAAGGCGAAGCGTTTTTTGCGCAGGTAGTGGAGGTCGAGGGCGAGCTTGCGTCGCATACCGGGCAGGTCGTTGGTGTAACCGTTGCGGACCTGAGCGAGCCCGGTGAGGCCGGGCTTGACGGCGAGGCGTCGGTCGAAGCCGGGCAGCGACTGGGCGAGGGTTTCGTGGATCTCCGGGCGTTCGGGGCGTGGCCCGACGAGGGACATCTCACCGCGGAGGATGTTGATCAGCTGGGGCAGCTCGTCGATGTGGGCTTTGCGGAGCAGGCCGCAGCCGAGCAGGACGCGGGAGTCGTTGCGTGTGGCGAAGCGGGGGCCGCGGGCCTCGGCGTCCTGCCGCATCGTGCGGAGCTTATAGATATAGAAGCGTTGGCCGGCCCGGCCCATACGCGTTTGGCGGTAGATGACCGGGCCGCCGTCGGTGAGCTTGATCCAGACGGCGGCGGCAAGCAGCAAGGGGGCCACCGCGACCAGCATGCCCGAGGCGACAATCAGGTCGGTGGCCCGCTTAACGGCCGTGTTAAGGGTTGTTTCCGGAGCTGATGCCGTTTGTCGCGCCCGTCGTTTGCGGGCTGGCGGGGTGTTGCTCGTCTCGTCGGGAACCCCGACGAGGCGCAGCCGGGGCGGGGCCTCGGATTCGGGCTTGGGCGTTGCCGGGATGGGGTGGGGAAGAGCGCTCATCGCATGGCCAGCTTGGGCTTTTAGCCGCTGGGACGCCCCCCCTGGGCGTCGTCCTGACACACGCAGGACGTGAGCCGGAGGACGCCTCCGGCTTAAGGGCTATCGGTGTGCGGGATGTGCGGCTTAAGCGGGCGGTGCCGGTTCAAACGGCTTGGTGAACCGCAGGGATTGCGCGGGTCGTGACGGGCGGTAATATCGGAACCCTGCAGGGTTAAGGCGACGCGATAACCCCACGCGGACCTTGCGGGTGTGGCGGGACTTGCGCGATGCCTTGGAGCGAACATCTTTCAGCCGTCAGGTGACCCATCGGCGCGAGCCCGCGTGCCGTGGCGGTATACTCCGCGGCCCGCCGGGCGCGTAGCTCAATTGGATAGAGCACCGGTCTTCGGAACCGACGGTTGCAGGTTCGAGTCCTGCCGCGCCCGTTTGAATGAAGTGCAGAGTGGGGTCACCACGGACGCTGAGGTGTTATGGGGGATGTAATGCAAAACGCGGGGCGGCCGTCCCCTCGGATGGATGGGTGTTGCGTGCGCTTTTTTCAGCCCAACACACCCGGAGTGACTGCCATGAACATCTCGACCGCCCAAGGAACCCCGACCCGGAATCCCTGGAATCCCTGGAATCCCTGGAATCCCTGGAATCCCTGGAATCCCTGGAATCCCCGGAGTCTCTGGAAACGATCTCGCGCTTTGCTGGCGGTGGGCCTGGTAGGCGGGAGCCTGGCCCTGGCGGGGTGTTCGACGCCGGAGGGCAACGCCGCGGTGCTGGGGGCCGGCGCGGGGGCCGCGGCCGGCGTGCTGGTCGGTGTGGCCATCGCGGCGGATCACGACAGCGATAAGGACTACCGCCGGGGCTATCGACGCGGCTATCGGCACGGCCACTACGATGCACACCCCTGCCCGTACGGGTATTAGGCGTGGTCTGCATATTCGCCATTTAGCGTGTGTTTCGTTCGCGTGTAGCGGGTGCACCGAAGGTGCCGCGGTCTCGGAGCGGGACGCTTCGCGTCTCCCGCTACACGCTTTGGAAATCTGCTCTAAATGCCGCGACGCAGCACATCGAGCAGGGCAGCGGCCTTGTCGAGGCATTCCTGCTGCTCGGCCGCGGGGTCGGAGTCCGCCACGATGCCGCCGCCAACGGAGAAGTCAAGCGTGCCGCGCTTCATCGGGTCTTGCTCGATCAGCGCGGTGCGGATGGTGATGTTGAGCCAGGCGTTGGGGCCGTCGATGAGGCCGACCGCGCCGCAGTAAGGCCCGCGTCGGACGGGTTCGAGCTCGTCGATGATCTGCATGGCCCGGATCTTGGGGGCGCCGGTGATGGAGCCGCCGGGGAAGGTGGCGCGGAGCAGGTCGACGAGGCCGAGGCCGGGGCGGAGTTGGGCGTTGACGGTGGCGACGGCGTGATGGACGGTGGGGTGCGACTCGATGGTGCGGGGCTGGCTCACGCGCACGGAACCAAACCGGGCGACACGCCCGAGGTCGTTGCGGAGTAGGTCGACGATCATGTTGAGTTCCGCTTGGTCTTTGAGTGAGTCGCGGAGCTGATCGGCGGGGGCGTCGGCGGGGCGGGTGCCCTTGATGGGCCGGGTGGTGACGTGGCCCTTGTCGTTCAGTTCAAGGAATAGTTCGGGGGACGCGGAGACGAGCGTGCGCTGCGGGTCGCTTTTGGCGCACGGCAGTTCGAGGTGAGCGGCGTACCAGGCGGGGTGCGTCCGGGCGAGACGAACCAGCAGGTCGCGGGGCGACCCCTGACAGTCGGCGGTGAAGCGCTGCGCGAGGTTGACCTGGAAGATGTCGCCGGCGGCGATGTAGTCGAGGGCGGCGGCGACCGCGGCGCGGTGCTCCTCGGGGGTGCGCTGGGCGATCGGGTGTTCGGCGGTGAACGGGTTGTGAGACGGTTCGGCTTCGAGCTCCGGCAGCCGGTCGGCGTAGATGCCGCGGGCGGACCACGTCTGGGTCAGTGCATCGTGGATGAGCAGGCCCGGGCAGGGCAGCAACGCGAGGTCGGGCCAGCCCCGGTCGGCTTTCGCCTGTTGGCCGGGTGCGGTGCGCTGGTTGGGCGGGGCGTCGAAGTCGAGGGCTCGGCCGAGGTCGTAGCCAAGCATGACCAGGTGCGGGGTGCCCGAGTCGATCGCGGCGTGGAGCCGGTCGGCGGCGGGGCCGAACGGGTCGGCCTGTTGAGTGTGTGGATCGAACGACCAGAGGTGGTGGGTGGGGTCGGCGTGTGGTTCGGCAATGACGCTGAAGCGTGCCCAGTGGGGGTCGGTCCGGCCGGAGAGCAGGGCGGCCAGGGGGCGTTTACGCGGCCAGCGTCGGATGATGTCGAGGGGCCCCTCGGTCCATGGCAGGTGTCGCGGCTTGGGGCCGAGCGGCAGGGGGGCTCTGTCGGCGGCATGGCCTGCTGTCTTGGACAAGGACCCGGTTTGCAGGGTCGGGAGCGGGGTGGACCGGGCGTGGAGGGTCACAGCGTCATCGTAGATCACCTGCGGGCATTGGCTGTCGAATCTACGGATTGTGCTAGCGGATTCACGCGATCCGGCTTAGCCTGAACGGATGTCACTCCGGGTTACATGCCGCGTTAAGCGGCCTGGCCGGGGCTTGTCATGCCGGAGCATTGAGCGTCGGGGATGGTGGGTGTGGCTCGGGCTTGTGGCGGCGTGTGTGCTGGGATCGGTTCGTGCCGGGGCGGCGGGCCTGGAGCCGTACCTGAGTGAAATCTGGCTGGGCGGTGATTCGGATTGGCCGACGGCCGGGGCGGTACTGCCCAGCGGGTTCGAGGTGACGGTTCCGGGCGTCGATGGGGTCGGAGACGGGTCGGGGCAGATGACGCTTCTGGTCATGGACGCGACGCCGGCGCGGTTCGGGGGTCGGCTCTTCGAGGCCCGGCTCCCGGCACAGGCCGGCGGCACAGCGGTCGCGGTGACGAATGCCGCTTGGCCGGTCGAGCCGGCGTCGCAGAGCACGTTCGTGGCGATGGATGACCTGACCACCGACGGCTTCTGGGCGCTGGGCTTCCCGGTCTCGCTGCTGCTGTTCGACGGGGCGATCGACTTCCAGGCAACGACTCCTGCATCGCTGGTGACTGACCCGGGCTTGGCCAGCATCCACGGCAGCGATCTGCTGCTCGACGCGGTCACGGTCGTGGCGGATGGCCGTGCGACTGGGATCGACGACCATGCCGATGCTTTCCTGAACGCGTTCGGCCTGGACCTGCGGGAATCGATCGTGACCTACTCGGCGACCGACCGCGTGGCGGTGCGCGACGTCATCAACAATCAGCCGATTCCGCAGTGGGGGGTGGGCGAACCGGCGCAGGTGGGCGGGGTCGATCAGTTTGAAGAGGACGGGCTGTGGTTCGCCGCGACGCCGGGCTGGCGGAACGAGGCGTCGCAAGAGGCCCCGTTCGGCGACCCCTTGCCCGAGCCCGGCGGGCTGGTGTTGGTGGGGGTGGGGCTGGCGTGGCTGACCTTGTCGATGGGCGGGCGTCGGCGTCGGTCCGACAAGGGGTGACGTCAGGGCGTGTCCTGCTGCAGCGGCTGGCCGGTGAGGTGGAGGTAGGCGTCTTCGAGGGAGGGGCGGGCGATGGTCAGGCTGCGGGCGCGGGTGCCGGCGGCGGCGAGCAGGTGTGGGGCGATCTCGCTCGCGGTGTTTTCCGGTGGGCGTACGGTGATGACCACGCCATCGACGTGCGGGGCTTGGGCGCCACCGAGCACGGGGTGTTGCGAGAGCTCCTGAGCGAGGGCTTCGGCGTCTTGCGGGTCGGTGGCTTCGATGACCAGCCGATCGCCGGGCAGCGTCGCGGTCAACGCCTCGGGGCTGTCGAACGCCACGACCCGGCCCTCGTGCATCACCGCCACCCGGTCGCAGGGCTCCGCCTCCTCCATCAGGTGCGTGCTGAGCAAGACCGCCACGCCCCGCTGCTCTGCGGCTTCCCGCACGCGTTGCCACAGCTGTCGCCGGGCCGCCGGGTCCAACCCCGTCGACGGCTCGTCCAGCAGCAGCACCGCCGGGTCGGTCATCAACGCCTTGGCCAGCTCGACCCGCCGACGCATCCCGCCCGAGAACGACTCGACATATTCCTTGGCCCGGTCGGCGAGTTCGGCTTGGTCGAGTGCACGATCGACCGCGGCCTGTAGCGGCTTGCCGCTGAGGCCGTAGAGCCGGCCGTGACACGTCAGGTTCTCGCGTGCGGTGAGCTTGATGTCGAGTGCCGGGTGCTGGAACACGACCGCGAGGCGTTGACGGACGAGCTGCGGCTGCCGGCGGAGGTCGGCCCCACCGACGCGGCACATCCGGGCGGTGTCGGGCAGCGGCAGGGCGGTGCAGAGCAGCTTCAGGAGCGTGGACTTGCCGCTGCCGTTGGGCCCGAGCAGGGCGACGCGTTGGCCGGGCATGACCGTGAGCGAGACGTGGTCTAAAGCTTGGCGGGCCTGTTTGCGTGAGCGGTAGGTGTAGCTGAGCCCCGATACCGACACGGCGGCGGTGGCCGCGTTTTGCGGCTCGTAGAGACCGGGATCGGCTGGCGGTGTGTCTTCGGGATCGATCGGGCGGTCGTGCGGGGCGGTCACGGTATTCATGGGTTTGCGGTCGGACAAAAAAGGAGGACCCGGGGCTGATCTCACCCGCAGAGAGTCTATCCATTTAGAACACGGGTTCAGGCGTTAGTCGGTATCGCTGATCGTACGACGCGAATCTCCGGTGTTTCCCCCGCTTGCTGTAAGAAAGTCGGGGCCGAGCGCGATTAGTGTTGCGGAGATCGACACGCGACGCCTTGTGAGCACGACGAATGACCGGCGATGACCAGAAACAGTTCTTCGAAGCATGGCTGGATCGGCATCGCGGCCTGCTGTTCAAGGTCGTACGAGCCTACGCACGCCGGCCCCAGGATCAGGACGACCTGCTCCAAGAGGTCTTGTTCCAACTCTGGCGGTCGCTGCCGCGCTACACGCCCGAGGTCGCTCAGACGACGTGGACGTATCGGGTGGCCCTCTACACCGCGATCGGCTGGGCCCGCAAAGAGGTCGTCCGCACCCGGCGGGTCGCGCTGTTTGAAGACCACGGGCACCTGTTGCCGCAGCCCACCGAGCCCACCGACCCCCGCCTGGATTGGCTGTACGGCCAGATCGATCGGCTCGGGCCGTTCGACCGCTCGCTGACCGTGCTGCTGCTCGACGGCTGCAGCTACCGCGAGATCGCGGAGGTCCTAGGCATCACCCCGAGCCATGTGGGCGTCAAGCTCCACCGCATCAAGAAACACCTCATCAATCAACTCAAGGAGAACCCGGATGATGGACTTTGTAGCACTGAAGATGACATGGGATAAACAAGATACGCCACAGCGCCTCGCGATCGACCCCGAGGCGCTGCACACCGCCATGAGCCGGCAAGCCGACCGGATCGACCGCGACCTGCGGGCGATGCACAAGGCTCTGGCGATCAGCGGCTCACTCCTGGGGCTGCTCTTCCTCACGGCATTGGTCGTCGACACCTGGGTTCGGCCGGGCGGGACCTCGTACCAGAACGGCATGGACCTGGTCTTGGCCGGCCTCTGCCTGAGCCTGGGGTGCTTTGCCTGGCGGGGCTACCGTCGACAGCAGACGCTGAACACCGCGTTTGACCGGTCGATGCTCGGAGTCGTGGAACGCTCCGAGACCCAGGCTCAGGCGTACATCACCCAGGCCCGCTGGGTCGTGCGCTTCCACCTGCTGCCGCTGGCGTTGATCGCGGGGCTCGACCTCATCTTCGTCCAGCAAGGCACGCCCTGGGTCTGGATCGCCACGCTGCTCATGTGCCTATTCGGCATCTGGGAGACGCGGCGCGACCTCCGCGACCGGGTGCTCCCGGAGCGTAAAAACCTCGCTTATCTGCGGGAGCAACTGCTGGCCGAACCCGCCGACACGTCAACTACCTGAACACAGTCAGCGACCGGCGTGCGCGATCAGTTCAGGTCCATCGGCATGACCGCCAAGACGATCGGCAGGTATAGCAGCGACGACAGGAAGAACCGCCGCGCTCGCGCCCGGCTCGGGTCCATCGACCACGCCACGCCCATCACCAGAAACCCCGTCCCCGCCAAGGTCGCCACCGCGAACATCCACCACCCGCACACCCCGAACCACGTCGGCAGCAGCCCCGCCACGATCAACAAGACACACCCCACGATCGCCTGTCGCCGTGTGCTCCGCCCGTCCGGCCTCACCACCGGCAGCATCGCCAGCCCCGCCGCCGCATAGTCCTCCCGGTACAGCCACGCGATCGCCAAAAAGTGCGGGATTTGCCAGATGAACATGATCCCGAACACCAGCCAGGCCTCCAGCCCGATCGTCCCCGTCGCCGCGGCAAACCCGATGATCGGCGGCATCGCCCCCGGCACCGCCCCCACCCACAACGCCCACGTCGTCCACCGCTTCATCGGCGTATAGATCAGCACATACGACAACACCGTGAACGCGGTCAGCCCCGCCGACAGCCAAAGCCCGAAGACCAGTTGCAACCCCACCCCAAACACCGACAACCCAACACCGATCGCCGTCGCCCGCCCCCGCGTCATCCGGCCCGCCGCCACCGGGCGATCCCGCGTCCGCCGCATCAACGCGTCCGTGTCCCGCTCCATCACCTGATTCAACGCCGCCGCCCCCATGCACGCCACCCCCGACCCCAGCATCATCGCTACAAACGCCACCCACTCAATCCCCGCCCCCATCGACCCGCGCACGCCTAGCAAGTACCCCAGCCCGGCCGTAATCAACACCAGCAGCATGATCCGCGGCTTGGTCAGCTCGACCAGGTCCTGACGCAAATTAGGCACCGCAGCGGCGATCGGCTCCGCCGTCTCCTCACGCATCTCATCGACTGGCGGGCCTACCACCGCTGCCGGCCCGTCTTGTAATGCCAGGGCCTCATCGCCCGACCACGAACTCACACCAACACCCCCTCACGCTCCCGCCGCGCCCCCGTGCTCGGTGCAGCCTGCCCGATCTCCGCCTGCCTCTCCCGCACAACCGCCTTGGCCGCAGGCTCACGCACCGCCAGACTCACCAGCCACGCCCGGCACAGCACCACCACCGACACCGCCAGCAGCACCGCCCCCACCGCCTGGTGCCCGCTCGCAATAATCGGGTGCGTCTCGCTCCACACCGTCATGATCCCCAGCATGATCTGAATCCCCGTGATCATCAGCAGCGCCAGCGTCGGCATCACCGCCTCCGGCCGATCCCCCGCCTTCCGGATCACCAACCCAAACACCACCAGCATCACCCCCAGCGTGATCACCGCACCGACCCGGTGCACGTACTGCAGCCACACCATCCTTAGCGTCGCGTTGTTCACCGTCTTGGTCAACGGCACCGCCGCCACCTTTTCCGCCAGCACCAACGCATCCGTCGGCGGCACCACCGACCCATACACCAGCGGCGCATCGGGGATCGCCCGGTCCGCCTTCGCGTGCCGCACCGCCGCCCCCAATACCAACTGCACGCACACCATCCCGAGCATCACCACCGCCGCCCACCGCAGCGCCCTCGTCCCCGGCTTAAACCCCCGCTGCGCGACCTTCCGCCATGCCGCCGCCACATGCTGCCGCATCCGCCAAACCACCAACGCCCCGTACACCAGCAGCGGCGGCACGCATATCAGCAACACCTGCTCGTACCCCCACATGATCAGCCCTTCCGCGTCCCGCCCCGCGATGAACATCGGCGACAACGCCACCGCCACACACCCGACCAACACGCCGAGTTCCCACCACTTCAAACGGTGAGGTTGTTCCGCCTCGCCGTCTTGTTCGTCCGAGCTACCCGCGGTCGTCGCCCGCCACCACAGCGTGCCGACCGACGCCATGAGCAAGACCCCGAACGCCAGGATCAGCTGCCCCACCACGCCGTGCACCCCCGCGAGCTTGATCGAGTTCTCCGACACCCGCAGCCCACCCTTCAAGCCCTGCACGATGATCAGCCCCAGCATCAAGATTGTCGCCCACACCAGCCACGGCCGATGCCGCTGTGTGCGCGTCACCACCACCGCCGCTGCGATCGCCAGCAGCCCCACCACCGTCCCGACCAGCCGGTGGAAATGCTCCCAGAACGCCCCGTGGAAATACCGTCCCGTTACGGGGTCCTTGATCCAAAGCTCCAGCGGCGCGATGACCATCTGGTGCCCGAACGTCCCGGGCCAGTCAGGCACGTCCATCCCTGCGTCGTAGCTCGTGACCACCCCGCCCACGCCGACGAGACCAAAGAGGCACAGCACCAGCAGGGCCATCACCAGACGCAGCCCCAGGCCGGGCCGCTTGACGCCGTGTGCAGACGCGTTTTCCATTGCCGAATCATATCCCGAGTAACCGCCCGCCGACCGCTGAATTCACGCCTGTTTATCGGCTAAGCCGATGCCCCGGCTTGGCACGCTAAACCGCCCCGGTTACACTCCCCGGTCCGGCCCAAAAACGTTCACCGCAGCGTTTTGGGTTGACCTCCCGCACTCGTAGCTCAATTGGATAGAGCATCGGTTTACGGAGCCGACGGTTGCAGGTTCGAGTCCTGCCGAGTGCATTGCCCCCCACCCACCATCTGCGTTTTAGCCCGCTCGCTTGCGACCGGCCGGGTGTCCGCTGCTCACGACTGATACCCACCGAAGTGGTTCACCGGCGACCAGTCGGGCTGTAGTGCTGGTAGCTCGGGGGCGAGTGGAGCGAACGCGTTCTGCCCGTGCACCACCCGGCCATCGACAAGCGTAAGGTCGCTGGTGAGTTCGCGGATGTCTTCGTCGGCCACCTTGAAGTAGTCGTCGGAGAGCACGCACGCATCCGCGAGCAGGCCCGGAGCGATCCGGCCTTTGCGGTCTTCTTCACGGCTGAAGTACGCGTTGTCGGTCCAGAGCCGCAGCGCCGTCTGTCGGTCCAGGCGCTGGGTTTCGCCCAGCATTGTCCGGCCGCCGACGCCCTTGCCGGTGACGAGCCACGACAGGCAGAGCCAGGGGTTGTAGCTCGACACGCGCGACATGTCCGTGCCCGCGGCGACGGGGACTCCGGCAGCCATGGCCCGCTTGATCGGCGGGGCGTCGGCGGCGGCGTCGGGGCCGTAGCGTGCGAGGAACGCGTCCTCCTGGAAGGCGATGCGGTTCTGGATCGCCAGGCCCCCGCCGAGCGTGGCGATGCGGTCGATCGTGTCGGGCTTGAGCGTCTCGCCGTGGTCCACCACCCAGCGGAGCTGGTCGATCGGGGTGTCGCGGTGCACCCGCTCGAGCACGTCCAGGTGCCGAGCCACCGTTTCGTCGTAGGTCGCGTGGAAGCGGAACGGCCAGCCCTTCTC
This sequence comes from Planctomycetota bacterium, assembly GCA_039025195.1. Taxonomy (GTDB): domain Bacteria; phylum Planctomycetota; class Phycisphaerae; order Phycisphaerales; family Phycisphaeraceae; genus JBCCOW01. The sequence continues at coordinate 25,768 of JBCCOW010000029.1, read as the reverse complement.
CGCCAGCAGACGGATGACCGGCTCGAGGTCGCCCTCGGCGTGCTTCGGCGGCGTGACCCGCGGCAGGTTGAACACCTCGAAGTCGTAGATACTCCTTACTAACATCTCGCCGCCGCCCCAGAGCTTGAAGAAGTCGTCGCCCTCGCCGGGGCTGAAGCGCTGCGTCCAGTTGGTGAAGTCTTCGAGCTCTTTGCCCGGGCGTTGGATGAAGGTGGCGAAGCCGATGCGCATGGTCATCTGCTTGGAGCGGTGCAGTTCGGTGATCACGCCGTAGTCGTCGGGGTAGAACTGGAAGCCGCCGCCGCAGTCGAGGGTGCTGGTCAGGCCCAGGCGGTTGAGCTCGCGCATGAAGTGGCGGGAGCTGATGAGTTGATTTTCGCGTTCGAGCTTGGGGCCGTCGTGGAGGGTGCTGTAGAGGATGAGGGCCGAGGGCGTCGCGAGCAGGGCACCGGTGGGCTTGCCCGAGGCATCGCGGACGATGGTGCCGCCGCCGTAGCGGTCGTCGGGGAATTGGCGGTTGATGCCCAGAGCCCGCAGCGCCGCCCGGTTCAGGAAAGCCTGGGTGTAGACGTGCAGCATGAAGATCGGCGTGTCGGGGGAGACCGCGTTGAGTTCGTCGAGCGTGGGCAGACCGCCGTCCGCGAACTGCTCCGGCGAGAACCCACCCACGATGCGGACCCACTGGCCCGGCGGCGTCCGCTCGACCTGCTCCCGCAGCATCTGCATCGCCCGGGCCTTGGACCGTACGCCGTCCCACCGCAGCTCCAGCGCGTAGTTCAGGCCGCCGCGGATCGTGTGCGTGTGGTTGTCGGTCAGCCCCGGGATCACGCGGGCGCCTTGCGCGTCGATGACACGGGTCCCCGGACCACGCATCGCCATCACCGCGTCTTCCGTGCCCACTACCGCAAACCGGTTGCCGCGGACCGCGAACGCTTGGGCTTCGGGGTTGGCCCGTTCCATCGTGGTGACCTTCGCCCCATGAACGATCAGGTCCGCCGCTTCGCTATCGCCTAGGGGCGGAGCACTAAGGCAGCCCAGCGGCACACCCGCGAGGGCGGCACCCCCGGCACCGGCCACCGCGGTCTTAACGAAATCACGTCGTGAGAGGGAGTCGGGCATCGTGGGCCTCCAGCGCAAGGGTCAACAGGTCGGGTCAGAAGGCCAACCCGCCGGGGTCGCGGCGGGTCGACGGAATCCATCGCGTCACCGCGTCGGCTACTCGATCTCCCCGGACGCCGAACCCGTGAACGCCGCGTGGCTCGCCATCGCCTCGGCGTACCCCGGCATGTGCTCGGCAAAGATCGCCGCCGTCGCCGCGCCCTCCGGGTTCCGCCAGTCGCTCAGCAGCTCGCACGCCAGCGCGAACCAGTTGCCCATCTCCGCCCCCGCCTCGGCCATCCGTATCAGCGAAACCGCCTGCACCTGCGGGTTCGTCGTCCCCGACGCGTCCGCCACGACATACACGTCGTACCCCGCCTCCAGCATCGACAGCGTCACGAACGCCACGCACACGTCCGTCGTGATCCCGCTCACCACCGCTTTGGTTTTGCCCGTCGCCTCAACCGCCGCGCGGAACGCCGGGTCGTCCCACGCGTTGATCTGCCCCGTCCGTTCGATCAGCGGCGCGTCTGGAAACATCTCGACAATCTCAGGGAGTTTGGGCCCGTTCGGCCCCGCCGCCGCGCTCGTCGTGATCACCACCGGCACGCCGTGCAGCTTCGCGATCTTCGCCTTCGCCAGGACATCCGCCTTGAACTCCGGCATCCCCACGTTGTCGACCAGGTTCATCAGCCCCGCCTGGTGGTCCACAAACAGGAACACGCAGTTGTCCGGCGTCAGCCGTTCCCGTTCACCACCCGCTACCCATTTCGTAGGGTGACCCACCGCCGTGCCCCGGCTGCCCATCGCCGGCGTGTCCTGGCTGTCCGCCTGCGCCGCTGACCCACCCGCCAGCCAGAGCGTGACCGCCCCTAAACCACAGGCGATGACACCCAACCCGACCACGGCCGCAACCGGCCGACGACTGCTCACACTTCGTTCCATGACCAAGGCTCCAGGCGAGGCGGTTGATGACCCGTCGGTGCACCGCGTCACCGACACGCTCGACACGATCCCGGGTGCCCGAGGCCTCGCCGGCCCGTGCTGCCCCGTATCGATGGCATATCCATAACCGCCCCGTCCCGGTAAATTCAAAACGACCGGGTTGTATTGAGACAACCATCCCCGTGTCACTAGCCTGCTCTGCTCATGCCCCGCTTATCGCCTCTCCCGGTAATTTCAAATCCACACGAGGACGCCCCATGAGTCAATGCCCGAGCGAAACCGAGCCGCCCGATCAACGGCTCGCCGACGTGCTCGACATCATCAAGGGCCGATGGAAGGGCCAGATCATCCTGCTGCTCCGCGGCGGCACGCTGCGCTTCACCTCGCTCCGCCGCCGCATGCCCGCCGCCTCCGCACGCTCACTCACCGAGAGCCTCCGTGCTCTCGAGCGCGACGGCGTGGTCCGACGCCAACAGTTCGAGGCCATCCCGCCCCGCGTCGAATACTCCCTCACCGACCACGGCCACGCGCTCACCCCGCTGCTCGACCAGATCGACGCCTGGGGCACCCAACACCTCGGCTGCGTGCAGGCCTGCCGCGCCAACTATGACCGCGACCACGGGGCATCGGACTAACCCAACGCCGTAAGCAGCGCGTTGATCGCCGACGCCGGCGTGTAGAAGTGCGGGCTCACCCGCAGCAGCCCCGCACGCTCGGCGATCTCGATCCCTTCGCTCCGCAGCCGCGATACAACCCGCTTCAACCCCGCATCGAACGGCTTTGCCCCTGGCGGCAGGAAGCTCGTGATCCCGCTCCGCTCGCCGGTCCTGTCGGGGCTCACCACCCGATACCCACGCTCCCGCAACCCGCTGCGGAGTTGGGCCGTCAACGCCTCGATCCGCGACCACACCGTGTCCAGCCCCTCACCCAAAAGCATCTCCAAGCTCGCCCCCAACGCCAGCAACCCGGGGATGTTCCATGTGCCCGGTTCAAACCGCCTCGCGTCCTTCCGGAACTCAAACCGGAACCGGTGGTACGCCAGCGCATCCTCCATCCCGATCCACCCCGTCACCGGCGGATGCAGCATCTCGCACAGGTCCGGCCGGCAATAAAAAAACCCCGCGCCTTCCGGGCCGAGCATCCACTTGTGCCCGTCCGCCGCCAGGAAGTCGATGCCGTCCCTTACCACATCCACGGGCATCGCCCCCACCGTCTGGATCGCGTCCACACACAGGTACCCGCCCGCCAGGTGCACCGTCTCCGCGATCGGCTTCAGATCAATCCGGTACCCCGTGCTGTACTGGGCGTGCGAGATCGCGACGACCCGCGTCCGGTCCGTGACCGCCTCCACCACATCCTCCACGGCGATCCGCCGGTCGGGCCCTTCCGGCACCTCGGTGACCATCACGCCCTTCCGCTTCAGGTCGTGCCAGCAGTACCGGTTCGACGGGTACTCCACATCGGTCAGCACCACGTGATCCCCCGGTAGCCAGTCCAGCCCGCCCGCCACCATGCCTAACCCCGTCGAGGTGTTCGGCACAAACGCAATACTCTCCGCCCCACCCGCGCCCTCCGCCCCGATCATGCGGGCACAGCTCTCCCGCACGGCTTGCAACTCCCCGTACCAGTCCCAGTCCAGATACGCGTTTTCCGACGCGTGCTTTGCATACCGAGTCAGGACGTCCGCCGCCGGTCCGGAGATCGGGGCCACCGCGGAGTGGTTCAGAAAGTTGCGGTGCTGTAGCACGGGAAACCGCGGGTCGGGCGTCGTGACGGGTTCGTTCATATCAGGGCTCAAACGCTCGATCCGGTGAAGCCGATCACGCCGGCCAACCGAAGGAAACTTACAGGCAGGGGGCACGTCTATTGGTTTGCCGACCGGCAGAACCTAGACTGCTTCAGGGGAATTGCTTTGCCTGCTGATTCACGACATCCAACACGAAAGAAGCCTATGTCGCACCGACGGTGTGTGCTACGGAGCCGGGAGATTGCCGCGACCACCATCCTTTCCGGGGTGCTCGCCATCTTCAGCTGGTCTCCCTCCAGCGTTCTTGCCCACGGGCCCGGCCACGGCCACGGCCCACGGCCCATCCCGGGCTCCAACCCACTGCCACCCGCCCCCGGACCCGACGGCGACCAAGCCGACAATGCCGAACAACCCCCCGCCGACGCCGAGCGCAACCGCGACAACGCCGAGGACGCCGGCGTCTGGGACCGACTCCGCGAGGCCGGGCTCAAGATGCTCGAGGCCCGCGAAGACGGCAAAGCCGTCGAGGTCGAACGCTCGCCCCTCGTCGCCCGGCTCCTCCGCGACACCCTCCTCACCGACGACGACCGCCGCAGCCTCCGCATCTTCCACGGCGACTGGGACGGCCTCACGCCTCAAACCCCCGACGAAGCCGCACTCCTCGCGCTGCACCGCTACCAGCTCAACGACCCCGTCTTCGACAACCCCGACATCGACCCGCTGACCCGCGCCACCGCGATGCTCCGCCGCGGCGACGCCGAAGCTGCGCTGGCCATCCTCAGCCAGCCCGTCCCCGAGACCCAGACCCATCAGGCCCGCTACCTCCGAGCGCAAGCCGCGATGGACCTGGGCGACCCGCTCCGCGCCGCCCGCGAGATCGCCGGCACCCGTGAGGCCATGCAGTTCGACACCCGGCCGTCCGACCCCGCCGAGCTCACCGCCGCGGCCCGCGCCATCGTCCTGCTCGCCCGCCTCGAAGGCCGGGCCGGGCTGCAAGACTTCCGTCTCGCCATGGGCCTGCTCGAACAGGCCCGCAAAGACCTCGACCCGCTGTACTGGCCGGCGATGGTCGCCGAGGCCGAGATCCTGCTGACCAAGGGCAACAAGCCCGAAGCCGCACAAGCCGCGCAGCAGGCGATGTCGATGAACCCGCGTTCGGGCGAGGCCGCACTCATCATGGGCCGGCTGCTCGTTGACCGCTTCGACTTCGCCGGGGCCGAGGGCGTCGTCTCGCTCATGCGGAGCGTCGACAAGGAGCACCCCGTGGCCGACCAGATCGAGGTCATGTCGCTGCTCCGTCAGAAGGACGCGCCGGCCGCACGCGAGACCATCGACGCCGCGCTGTCGCGCTACCCCAGCATGCGTGACCTGCTGATCCTCAAAGCGCTCGTCGAAGCCCTGGCCTACGACGACGCGGGCCTCCGGCAGGCGATCGCCGACTACCGCCAGTTCGTGCCCAGGGGCGGCACACTCGACGCCGCGCTCGGGCTGCTCTACAGCGACGCCCGCCAGTACGCCCTGGCGATCAAGCACCTCGGCGCCGCCATCCAAGCCGAGCCCGGCTGGGCGGAGCCGCGTGTCGAGCTCGGGCGTGTCCTCATGCAGGACGGCGACCTGCCCGCCGCGAAGCTCGCGCTCCGCCGCGCCGCCGACCTCGACCCCTCGCACCACGACGTGCACAACTACCTCAAGCTCGTCGAACGCATGGTCGACTGGCCCACGCTCGAGACCGAGCACTTCATCATCCGTTACCGCGACACCGACACCGACGGCAACCCCGTCCCCGACAAGGTCTGGGCCCGCGACGTCGCCCGGTTTGCCGACACCATGGCCCAGGAACTCATCGACCTCTACGGCTTCAAGCCCCACCGCAAGACCCAGTTCGACCTCATGCCCGACGACCTGTCCTTCATGGTCCGCATCGCCGGCATGCCCGGCGTCCTCACCGTCGGGGCCTGCACCGGCGACGTGATCGCCATGACCCTGCCCAAGCCCGGCATCCACCGCCAGTTCGAGACCTACGACTGGCTCCTGGTCCTCCGCCATGAGTACGTCCACACCGTCACGCTCGGCAAGACCGCCAACCGCATCCCCCACTGGTTCACCGAGGCCCTGGCCGTCCAGCAGGAAACAACCGGCCGGCAATGGTCCGCTTACCAGCTCCTCTCCAACGCCACCAACACCGACACCCTCTTTACCCTCGACAACATCTCTTGGGGCTTCATCCGCCCCGAGACGCCGTCCGCTCGTTCGCTCGCCTACGCCCAGTCGCACTGGCTCGCCGACTACATCCAGCAACGCTTCGGCTTTGACGCCTTGATCACCATGATGGACTTGCAAGCCGAGGGCAAGACCAACCGCGAGTCGTTCGTCGGTGCGACCGGCTACGACGCGGACAAGTTCATGGACGAGTTCCTCGCCTTTGCCAATGAACAGGTCGAGTCCTGGGGCATGAGCCGCACCGAAGAAGAGCTGGCCATGCTCAAGGGCCTAAAGACCCGTGAGGGTTCGTGGTCGAAGACCGCCGATCTCGACACGATCGACGAACTCCTCGCCGACGAATTCCCCGGCCAGCCCGATCTGCTCAAGCGTCGTGCGGAACTGCTGCTTGAGGCCGATCCGTTCGACGCCGAGGCGGCCGAAGCGGCGGTGCGTGCGTTTGGCCGAGCCCGGCCGGTGGACCCGTGGACCGCCCGTATGCTCGTGAAGCTCGCCGCGAAACGGGGCGATCTCGAACAGGTTATTGCCGAGTTGACCGACCTCGACCAGGCCAGCAGCTACGACAGCGAGTACGCCTCCGAGCTCGCCCAGCTCCACCGCAGCGGCAAGCGTTTCGACGAGGGCCTCGCCGCCATCGAGCGAGCGCTGCTGCTCGAACCGTTCAATGGGACATACCGCAGCCGGGCCGTCCGCCTTGCGCTCCAGTCTCGTGACCTGGAAACCGCCGCGTTTCACCTCGAATCGCTGACAATCCTCGAGCCCGATGACGCCGACCACTGGACCCGCCTCGCCTACGTCCAGCACCGTTTGGGCAACGCCGATGCCGCCGCCGACGCGGCCGTGAAGGCCCGCGCCATCAACCCGAAAGCCCCGGTCGAGAAGTTGCTGCCCGAACCCACCACCATTCGCCTGCCCTAGCCCGTCTCTGTGGATTAGGTCTTCCTCAATAGCCGGACGCCGACGGCGTCCGGACCGGTTGCCGCCGGCCACCGGCTAGGCAATCCCCCACTGAGGCCTTGACGACTCGCGGCTGCGAGCCGATACTCCCTCCAGCAATGCAACGAACGCCCCAAATTATTGTGATCATCATTGATAGCCACCCTTCGCGGTAGGCCGGTGATCTGACGCAACCCCGATCCACCGACCCTGCCGTCCGGCAGGGTTTTTTGTTGGCCCCAAACCTCGCTCCCTTCGCCCCCTCAATAGCCACACCATGACCGAAACCACCCCCCACCCCCGCGTCGAGCTCTACGACACCACCCTCCGTGACGGCACGCAGGGCATCGGGGTCTCCCTCTCCGTCGTCGATAAGCTCCGCATCGCCCAACTCCTCGACGTCCTCGGCTTCGACTTCATCGAGGGCGGCTACCCGCTGTCGAACCCCAAGGACGTCGCCTTCTTCGAGCAGGCCCGCGACGTCGACTGGCAGCACGCCAAGCTCACCGCCTTCGGCATGACCCGCCGCAAGGACATCCCCCCGGAAGCGGACACCGGGCTCAACGCGCTCGTCGATGCGAAGACCCCCGTCATCACCATCGTCGGCAAGACTTGGGACCTCCATGTCGACGAAGTGCTGCGGGTCGACCGCGACGAAAACCTCGCGATGATCCGCGACTCCGTCGGGTGGTGCCGCGAGAACATGATGGCTGGTGGAGAGGTGTCCTACGACGCCGAGCACTTCTTTGATGGCTACCGCGCCAACCCCGACTACGCCCTGTCCACGCTGCGTGCCGCGGCCGACGGCGGCGCGACCCGGTTGGTCCTCTGCGACACCAACGGCGGCTCCCTGCCGGGCTGGATCACCCAGTCCATGCAGGAAGTGCAGGCCGCACTCGGCCCCCAACCGGCCCTCGCTATCCACTGCCACAACGACGCCGGCGTCGCGGTCGCCAACACGCTCACCGCGATCGACGCCGGGGCCGTCCAGGCTCAGGGCACCATCAACGGCATCGGTGAACGCTGCGGCAATGTCGACCTGATTACCGTCGCCGCCGATCTCGCGCTCAAGCTCGGGCGCGACGTGCTCCACCCCGACGCACTGCCCCGCCTCAAAGAACTCTCCGACACCGTCTACGAATTGGCCAACGTCCCGCCCACCCCGAACCAACCCTACGTCGGCCCTGGCGCGTTCGCCCACAAGGGCGGCATGCACGTCCATGCCGTCCAGCGCATCGCCCACAGCTACGAGCACGTCGCCCCCGAATCGGTCGGCAACGAGCGACGCATCCTGGTCTCCGAGCTCTCGGGCGTCTCCAACGTGGTCGCCACGCTCGGCAAGAAGTTCGGCGTCGCCGACGACAAGGCCCTCCAGCGCCGGGTGCTTGAGAAGGTGCAGGACATGGAGCACGCCGGCTACCAGTTCGAGCAGGCCCCTGCCAGCTTCGAGCTGCTGATGCGTGACGCCCTCGGCCAACGCCAGGCCTTCTGGGCCCTCGACCACTACCGCTGCACCATCGTCCGCCGCGGTGGCCATACCCCGTCCACCGACGCCGCGGTCAAGATGACGATCGACGGCAAGACGCACCACGAGGTCGCCGAGGGCGACGGCCCGATTAACGCCCTGGACGGTGCGCTGCGTAAATGCCTCCGGCCCTGCTACCCGCAGATCGATGCGGTACACCTCACCGACTACCAGGTGCGTGTAGTCAACCCGACCGCCGAGTCCGCCGCGAAGGTGCGCGTCGTGATCGAGTTTGCGGTGAAGGACCCCAATGACGCGTCCACGCCGTTGCAGGTCTTCTCGACCATCGGCGTCAACGAAAACATCGTCGACGCCAGCTGGGAAGCCCTCGGCGATGCGTTTCAGCACTTCCTGCTCGAGACCGAGTTGGCAACGTCCGTCGATGCGCGTGCTACCGCATGAGGCGGGCGATGCGGTTACTTGGATTTCTGATACGCCTTCGGCGACTTCCCGTGCACCCGCGATGCCTCGACCATTTGGCCGAGCCGCTTGCGATCATGTTCGGAGGTGGCCTTGAACGCCAGCCCCAGCTCGTAACGCCAGAGCCCGCAGGGCTGGACACGCACGACCTCGGCATCGACCTCGACCGACGCGTCGGCCCCGCTGATCTCCAGCGTCACCGCGTTCCCTACCTGCACCGGTACCGTGCCCTTCACGAACACGCACAACCCGTGCTCCGAAGCGTCGGTCACCGTGCCCAGCGAGCTCTGCACCCCCTCCACCGCGTGCCGGTCGCTACGCCGACGGTCGGACGAACCAAACATCGTGAATCCTCTCATCTCACCAAAGGCAACCAGCGAATAAACCCCAAGTCGGGGGCAGGCCGAAGATGCGTCTGCCCTCCAGAATGAATCGGTTTGAAAGTAGCTTTCAGCCAGTGGCCGATCAAGAGGAATCTAGCCTAGGCGAAATACGGCCCAGCACGCGGCCGTCCCGTCTATCAGCCCCCAGGCCGCGAAAAGGGGGGCGGAGCGGCTGACTGGGCCGTGTGAGGCCCGAAAAATCTCCACTCTGCTACGCCCGAGGGCAGATTTAGCAGGCTTTAGGCGGAGGCTGGGGTAGAATGACGATGAGGGATTCTGTTATGAAACCGATCCGGGACATGCCGTGGCTAGACCAGGAGACCGCAACCGCCGACGCGGCTGCGCGGTCGGGCACTCGGCCCGTCGTTCGGCGTCGGCTGGCGGTGCGTCTGCGGAAGACCGGGCGGTGGTTCAACCGCTGGACCGGGCTGATCGCCGTGCTGGGGATCGTCCTGGGGGCCGGGTCGATCTACGCCGCCCAGCGGCTGCTGAACAACCTCGACGCCAAGAAGCTCACCGCGTTTGCCCGTGAGGTCGACCAGGAGTGGTTCTCTGGCGACCGCGACTTCCGTGAGCTCAACCTGCTCTACGCCCAGCGCGCCTCCGCCGCCGCCCGTGTCGAGCCGTTCGGCAAGCCCCTGGTCAAGACCATGGAGGCGATCCGCACGCACCCGCTGGTCATCGAGAACTTCCCCGACTTCATCTGGGACCAGGCCTCGGCCGACCACTACCACACCTTTGCGAAGGGCCCGTTGCACAGCTACTTCCTCCGCAACCAGGAGATCGCCGGCGACTGGTACACCGACCGTCGGGGGATCATCACCGAGCCGCTGCTGCAGCGGGGCTGGAACGCCGAGCCGCCGCGGTTCGGCGACCTCGAGATGCTGCTGCCCGAAAACATGAAGCAGCGCCCCGGCATCGAGCAGGCCATCACCGGGCAGGTCGCTCGGCTCTACACCGATATCCGACCGCCCGCCGGCGAAGCGACCTACGCCTCCGCCGTCGCGATGGCCGAGACCGACTACATGCAGGTCGTCCGTGAGGTCCGGCTCGCCGCCCAGCGCTACGCCGAGAAGCTCGGCTACGGCTCCGACCTCAACCGCCTGACCATCGCCGAGCAGGACGTGGTGCTGCTCGGGCTCGACAGCTACATCCACGAGCAGGACGCCGAGCTCTGGCGACGCAAGCAGCTCGCCGACTTCTGCCTGGCCATGATCGGCGTACCCGAGGCGACCCACGCCTACGTCAACCTCTGCGTCCGGCCGTTCATGGCCGTCCGCTCGACCTTCGAGTACACCGGCATCTTCCTGGTCGTCGGCTTCTCGATGCTGCTGGCCTACCGGGTGCTGACCGCTCGGCCGATCGGGCGTGCCTCACGCGACGCCGAGGCGTTTCGGTCCACCGACTGGGTGTGAGCCTTCACAATCGGCCGTTTTAAGAAGCGTTTAGCGGGAGACGCGATAGCGTCCCGTTCTTCCCGCGGGCACCTTCGGTGCACCCGCTACACATCATCACACCACCACACGCCTGCATGGCCGCCGCAACGGCATGCAGCGTTTTACTCGACGACGTCCTGCTCAAGCGGTAGGGCCTGCACATCCCAGCCGCGGACCGCCCGCGGATTGATACCGGTGTCGAAGACGCGGTCGCGGAAGCGGGTGTTGTATTTGACCTCGTTGAGCGAGACGGTGGTCTCGTCGCCGTTGGCCATGCTGATCTTCACCTGGTCGGGGGTCAGCGTCTGGCCGTCGTCTTCGGGGACGAAGCGGAGCACGACCGACTGGGCACCGCTTTCCGGATCGCGGAGGCGGGGCACGAGCGTTAGCACGGTCGCGTCGTTGTCGTGCTGGTCGAGGGTGACGTCGTAGCGCTTGAGCAGTTCGTCGGCCTTGATCGGCAGTGGCAGCGGCAGCCCGTCGGGGTTCAGCGTGTCGATCGCCTCGCCGGCGGCGACGAGCTCTCGGCGGGTCGCGGTCTTCTTGCGGTGGTCGCGTTCCAGCAGCCACTGGCCATCGAAGATGTACCACTCGTTGAGCGACTGCAGCGGCTTGCCATCGCCACCGATGCGGAGGCCGTCGAAGCGGACCGCGAAGCGGGGGTTGACCCGGTCAGGTGCATCCTGCGGGTGATGCGCGGGTTGGGCGGGTGGGGGTTCGTACCAGAAGTCACCGAAGCGGCGTTGTTCCTGGCCGAAGACGCCCTGGACCTTGTCGTAGGTCAGCCGGGCGGTGAGGTTCTGGATCAGTGCGCCCTGGGCTTCGAGCTGTTCGAGCACAGCAACGGCCTGCGGATCGACCGCGGGCTCCGCCGCGACGGGCGGTTCGGGGTCCGGCTCGTTTGCCGGCTGAGCCGCCGGCGGACGGACCTCGCCGGGCAGGGGCACATTGATCCCGAAGAACGCGTTGTCGTCTTCGGGCTCGGCTTCTTCTTCCTCTGGCTCAAACGCATCGTCCGGCTGCGTGGCCGGCTGAGTCGCGGGGGGTGGTGGGGGCGGCGGTGGTGACGGGGCTTCGGGATCCGCCGAGGCGGTGGGCTGCGTGCACCCGACGATCAGAAATGACAGGGCCAGCCCCGTCCCGGAAAGGTTCTCAATCCATTTCATGACGGCATCCTAATGGCGGGGGAGCTCGGTGCAGCGTGACGGGCGGATGAAAAACCCGTGAGGGTGGACCGGTCGGCTTGACACACGGATAGACGGCCCGAGGGGGTGCCGGGTTTCCGCCCGGTCCGGGTTTTCGGGGATATTCACGCGGCGGGCAGCACGGGGAAGTCGCGGCAGACCATGCGGGTCGGGTCGAGCCTGCGGAGCTGCTTGCTGACGGTGCCGCGGAGCTTGCCGAGGTGCCCGACGAAGTAGCCGGCGAGGCTGGGATGGGCGGCCAGGCGGTCGACCTGGTCACGCACAGCCGAGGCCGGGTCGGCGTCGGGGTCGATGGGCACGGACTGGATGAGCAGGATGCCGGCCCGGTCGGCGGCGTCGTAGAGCGACTCGTAGCCGTAGTGGTCGCGGACCAGCAGCAGGGACTCGCCGGTGGCGGGCAGGAGCTGATTCTCGTCGATGCGGTCGACCACGACGACGTCGCGGACCGTGTGGATGCGACCGTTGACCAGGAGCTGGGGGCCGAAGGCTTCGCCCAGCGCGTGGTCGCGTCGGACCGAGGCGAGCCCGAGCGTGAACTCAGCGCGGTCAACGATGTGGTCATCGACGAGCAGACGGACGGAGAAGGTGTACAGCGGCTGCTCGCCCATGCCGGCGGGCCACCAGCGTTCGGGCTCGACGATCTCGAAGCGGAACGAGCCGTGGCCCCCGCGGACCGCGATCTTGGTGGTGCCCTCGTCGTGGAACCCGTCGTCGCCATCGACGTCGATCAGCACCTCGACGGTGCGGGGCGTGCCCGGCGTCGGCCCCGAGTCGTCCGGGGCGGCGAGCGTCTGGAAGTGGGTATCGATCACGGCCTGTCGATCATCGACGTACCGGACCAGGGGGCGGACCGAACCGAATCGCAGGGGAGCAGTGGGAGCTACCAAGGGCGTGTTCTCCGAAAAGGGAAAGATCACGCAGGCCGACCCAAATGTATCGGCTGGTGCGGGGGGTGCAAGCCCAAAACTCAAGACGGTTTTTCGGGGTCGTGTGTTATGGGGTCGTCGCTCAAGATGGCGGCGGGAGGAGATGGTCGATTTCTTTCAGAGCTTCATCGAACAGGTCTGTAACCTCGAGGTGCTGTGCCCAGTCTCTGAGATAGCCGTGGTCCAGGTGGGGCCACTGTGTGAGCAAGACCCCTCGGATGTCTTTCCACTGCCGGCTTTCTTCGCCCATGCGGTACCAGAGCAGCTTGTGAAGGACGGTGTCCTCAGGGGTGGCGAAATACCACCGCACCGGGTCAGGCGGTGGAGTAACCGCAATCATCTTGCGGCGTCCGAAGGCTTCCGCGTCGTAGGCGGTGTCTTTGAGCGTGAACAGGTCGATCTTGAAACCGGTGGCCTGGTGGATGACGTTAAACGCTCGCTGGTGCTTGATGGCCCAGTGGATCATTTCTCGGCTGGTGTAGTAGTCCGATCCCAATCGGTCGATCAGCTTGGAGATGCTCTCGAGGCGGAGATCGACGACAAGGTCCGCATCGAGCGTGGCACGGACTTCGCCGTAGATGATGCTGGCAAAGGAGCCGCCGACATAATACGGCTCGTCAAGGTCTACAAGCGCGTTGATGACCGGCTGGATGGCGGCCATGAACCCGGGGTCCGGTGTGCCCATCACGCGACCGTTTGCGGGATCAGTCGGCTGACCAGGTGCTGGCCGTAGAGGTGACTTGCCAGCCGCTCACGGGAAGGGTACGGGTCGGTATCGGAGGAAGCGAGGCATCTTTCAGCCTGGGTGACCGCGAATCCGGTCAGGCTCATTGCCAACGCAAGCCGCTCAGCGGGTGATTGATTGCGACGGATGCGGATCAGGATTCTTTCGGCGTCTGGATGGGTGTCATTCAGCCCGTAGCGGCCCCGACCGTAACCCGGGCTCGATGACTGCACGGACATTGTCGGGTGCGATTGATCCATCGGTGCAGTTTACGGTCGGTCACTTGCCCATAAAGAACTTCTTGATCGAGTGCAGCGTGACCTGTCGGCCGATCTTGGCGATGGCTTCGGTGAGGGGGATCTCTTTGGGGCAGACCTTGGCGCAGTTCTGGGCGTTGCCGCAGCTGTTGATGCCGTCGGCACCCATGAGGACGTCGAGGCGATCGCCCTTGAGCTTCTTGCCGGTCTCGTGCTCGTTGAAGTAGAGGGCTTGGCCGATGGCCTGGGCGCCGACGAAGTCGTTTTCCTTAGTGAACTGCGGGCAGGCTTCGAGGCAGCAGCCGCAGGTCATGCAGCGGGACAGGGCGTAGCGTTCCTGCTGCTTGTCGGGGGACTCGGTGGGTCCGGGCCCGAGGTCGTGGGTGCCGTCGATGGGGACCCAGGCCTTGACCTTGATGAGGTTGTCGAACATGCGTTGGCGGTCGACGAAGAGGTCGCGGATGACGGGGAACTTGGTCATCGGCTCGATGACGATCAGGGCCTCGTCATTGTCTTCGAGCAGGTCTTTAACGAGCGCGGAGCAAGACTGGCGGACCTGGCCGTTGATGACCATGGTGCAGGAGCCGCAGACCTCTTCGAGGCAGCCGGAGTCCCAGACGGGGGGCTCGACGGTTTCGCCGTCGGTGGTGATGGGGTTGGCGGCGATGTACTGGAGCACCGAGATGATGTTCTGCGAGTCGAGCTTGGGGACCTCGAACTCCTGCCAGTAGGGGGCCTGGTCTCGGCCATCCTGCCGCTTGAGCCGGACGAGGAAGGTCTGGGTTTTGGGGGCGGGTGCGATCATGGCGGTGGGGGTTGGGGGTGGGTTGAGTGGGGGGGTGGGTTGTTCAGTGGGTGCGGATCAAGCGGAGGGCTGCTCGGCGGGGCTGGTGGCAAACTCGCGCTTGGGCGCGGCGGTTTCAACGGCGGGCTCGGCCGGCGTGGCTTCGGGTGCGGGCTTCTTTTTGACCGGGGCGGCGGCGCCGTAGGTTCGGGGACGCAGCGGAACGAGCGGCAGCGGGATGGGCTCCCACTCGATGCGGGCCGAGTTCGTGTCGGCGTCAAACCAGCACTTGCTGGTGGCGTGGAAGGGGTCGTCGATGCGGGTGGGGTAGTCGTCGCGGTAGTGGCTGCCGCGGGATTCTTTGCGGGCGATCGAGCTTTCGATGATGGCGTCGGCGTAGAGGAGCATGTCGCCGAGGGCACGGGTGAACGCGAGGTTCTGGTTGGTGTAGTGCCCGGTATCGGAGACACGGACCCGGCTGTAGCGATCCTTCAGCTCGGCGAGCTTCTTGCGGGCCTTGAGCAGACGCTCTTCGGTCTTGACCACGGTGGCGGCGAGGGTCATCTCTTCGCCGAGCTCGCGGTGGATCTCGTAGGGGTTCTCGTCGCCCTCGCAGGCCTTGAGCTTCTCAAGCAGCTCGTTCTCGGCGGCGACAGCAGAATCGATCTCCTGCTGCGTGACCATGACGGCCGACTCGTCGGAGACCTCACCCTTGGCGTCTTTGGCACGCTCGCCGGCCTGCTGCTTGGCGAAGTTGGCGACGCCGTAGCCGCAGAACAGCCCGTCGAAGATGCAGGACAGCAGGGCGTTGGCCCCCAGCCGGGTCGCGCCGTGGTAGGCGTAGTTGGCTTCCCCGAAGGCGTAGAGCCCGGGGATGGTGGTCATCATGTTCATCGGGTCGCCGTGCTTCATGCCGGTGACGGTTTCGAGCTTGCGGGTTTCTTTCTCGCCGTTGTTGTCGGTGTATTCCCACTCGTAGGGGTCTTCTTCGGGGACGTGCCGGGTCTCGGCGGTGTACTGCGTGTAGAGCCCGCCCATGGTGTAGTGAACCGCGGGGAAGATCTTCATGGGAACTTCACGCGGGTCATCGCCGGTGAACTTCTCGTAAATCTCAAGGATGGCGGCGAGCTTGTCCTTGGTCGCCTGCGGGAGGTGGGTGATGTCGAGGTAGACC
Organism: Planctomycetota bacterium; assembly: GCA_039025195.1. Taxonomy (GTDB): domain Bacteria; phylum Planctomycetota; class Phycisphaerae; order Phycisphaerales; family Phycisphaeraceae; genus JBCCOW01. The sequence goes on along the minus strand of JBCCOW010000029.1, from coordinate 9,988 downwards.
ATGTTCCCGCCGTTGATGCCCATGCCTTTTTCGCAGACCCAGAAGATCTCGCGGGTGGCGATGTCGCGGGGGACGAGGTTGCCATAGTCGGGATACTTCTCTTCGAGGAAGTACAGGCGTTCGGCCTCGGGGATTTCGGTCGGATGGCGGGTATCGCCTTTCTCGCGGGGCACCCAGACTCGGCCGCCTTCGCCGCGGGCGGACTCGGACATCAGCCGGCACTTGTCTTCGCCGGGGATCGCGGTGGGATGCACCTGGATCATCTCGGGGTTGCCCAGGGCGGCACCAAAGCGGTAGGCCCGGGCGGCGGCGGCACCGGTGCAGATCACGGACATGGTCGATTTGCCGTAGACCAGCCCGTTGCCGCCGGTCGCGAGGACGACGGCGTCACCGAGGAACGGGCGGACTTCCATGGTCCGCATGTCCTGGGCGACGATGCCCTTGCAGACGCCATGGCTGTTCAGGATGGGCCGGAGGAATTCCCAGAACTCAAACTTGCGGATCTTGCCCTCGGCCTCGAAGCGTCGGGTCTGTTCATCAAGGCCGTAGAGGAGCTGTTGGCCGGTGGAGGCCCCGGCGAAGTGGGTGCGTTTGAAGAGGGAGCCGCCGAAGAGGCGTAGGTCGCGTTGGCCCTCGTTGGTGCGGTTGAAGGGCACACCCATACGGTCGAGGAGGTTGATGATCTTGGGTGCCCAGTGGGCCATCTCGTAGACGGGCGGCTGGTGGTTGAGGAAGTCGCCGCCGTAGAGCGTCTCGTCCATGTGCTGCCACTCGGAGTAGCCCTGCTGCCGGGCGACGGTGTTGCAGGCGTTGATGCCGCCCTGGGCACAGACGGAGTGCGAGCGTTTGACGGGGACCAGCGAGAAGAGGTCGACGGGCACGCCGGCCTCAGCGGCACGCACTGACGCGGCAAGCCCGGCCAGGCCGCCGCCAACAACAATCACGCGGGAATCAGACGAGGGGGTTTCAGTGGGCATAGGTCAATCCTTGCGGCATCTGGATGTTATGCGTGGGCAAGTGGTTTTGGCGGTCTGGCTGGCTAAATATCGGGTCAATTCGTGGATTGCTGTGGCAGGCCGGGGCGGATGAACGTTATGGGGCCTCGCGGTTTTGATGGTTTATTGCCATCTTGCTGGCGGCTGCGCTTTTGGGTCAATCGCTGGGGTCGCCGTCCGAGGGTTGGCTGCTGTCATCTTGATCGACGTAGGCCCGGATGGCGGCGCGTTCTTCATCGGAGACTTCGTAAGTACGGGCACCCCACACTGCCGCGACCGTGAAGATCGACAGGGCCACGCCCATGCCGGCACACACATAGCCCCAGCGGGTCATCGCTTTCTGGGTGATGGTCAGCCCCCAGGTGATCGCGGCGGTCCACAGGCCGTTGGACCAGTGGTAGACCGCAGCGAGGCCGCCGAGCAGATAGAACGCGGTGATTAGCCAGCCGTTGAACAGGCCGGACTGCAGGGCGACAGCGGTCGAGGCCTGAGCGAGCTTCTCGTCATTAAGGCCGCGGGCGACGAACGGGGTGTCGATCAGCCCGAAGTAGGTCCACTGCCAGCGGAGCGTGCTGATGTGATAGAAGATGAAGATCAGCGCGATCCACGCGGTCCAGCGCTGGAGGGAGTAGCGGAGGTTGCCGCCGTATTGGTAGCTATAGAAATTGTTTTTGCCCGAGAGCATGTACACGATGCCGAGCCCGGCATGGAAGGCGATCGGCAGCCAGAGCCCGAAGACCTCAAGGAAGATCAGGGCGGGCAGCGAGTGGATGAAGTCGACCTCGTCCTGGAAGTAGTGCAGCTCGCCGGTGAGCTCGGCGATCGCCATCTGCATGTTGGTGAACAGGTGGAAGATCAGGAATACGCCGACGGGCATGATGCCGGTCAGGGAATGCAGGCGTCGGAGGATGAAGTGGTGCTCAGCGAGCAGGCCCTTGCCGAGCAGGGCGTTGGGCTTGGGCAGGCGGGAGGAGCCGTTGGAGGCGGGGGTCGAACTGGATGCGGTGGTCACGGCTAACGGTCTCGGTCGAGTGTTGGGTTTCAGGGGTTCGGCGTCGGCGGCACAGCAGGGCCGGCAGCGTCGCCAATCGCGCCGTTGCGGACCGCGGTGCTGATCTGGACATATCGGCTACGCAGTTCGTAAAGCGTCTGGTCCAGCAGGTCCTTCTCGTCATCGGCAAGGTTGCCGTCGGTCTTGGTCTGCAGCACGCCGAGCAGGTCGATCTGATGGCGGGCCAATTCGAGGTCGATCACGGGCTGCCCGGTGCGGGGGTCGGCGATGCCGCCGAGGCCGTAGATCGCCTGCGTGACCATGGTGGATACGAGGGTCTCGAAGCTGGCGGGCGGCAGCTGCCCAGGTGAGGGCGCTTCACCTGGTGCCGAGGAAGCGGCGTCCGCCTGGGTCTTTGCGTCTTTCTCCGCGAGCTTGGCCTTCTCGGCCTGGGCCTGCGCTTTCCAGTCGCTGTCAACGAGGATCTTCGGGCTGTCGTCGGCGTCGGGCATGGTGGAAACCTTGGAGTGGAGTATAGAACTGCTGATAGGCCTTGGGGAAGCGTTTTACGCGGATGATTTGAAACACGTAAATGGCGATTCGGTCTCAAATTGTCGCGGCAAATCGTTCAGCCGGCAGCCGCTGTTCCAGCGGGTGGGTCGATCCCCTGAACAGGGACCGTGAGCCACCAGGATGCAGTCCACGCGGCAACGCATGACGAGCGATCTTTCGGCATCGCTATCCTCGCGGCATGGCAAACACCACCACCTCCATCCCCACGGAACGGCAGACTCGGCTCCGGTCGCTCCGGCGTCGATTACGCGACGCTGAGCTCGACGCGCTGCTCATCCTGAACCCGACCGATACGCACTACCTCACGGGCTTCAGCGGCGAGGACTCGTGGACGCTGGTGCATACGCGGGCCGGCGGGGTCGGTGGGGGGGTGGTGATCTTCAGTGATGGGCGGTTTGACGAACAGATCCGACGGGAGGCGCCGTGGGCGAAGGCGGTCATGCGGGACAAGGGGCTCAGCGATGAATTGGCCAAGTGGGTGGACAAACGCAAGACGCTCAAGCGGATCGGGACGCAGCCGGGGCGGGTCACGCTGCCGTTGCGGAAGGCATTGGTCAAAGCGCTCGGGGCCAAGGCATGGGATTTTAAGTTCGACGACGGGCTGGCGAAGCAGCGGGCGGTCAAGGACGCCGGCGAAGTAAAGCTCATCGAGAAGGCACTCCGCATCCAGGAGAAGGCGTTTACGGAAACGATGGCGGTTCTGACGCCGGGCATGACCGAGCTGGAGGCGTGTGCGGAGCTGGAGTATCGGATGAAGCGGGGCGGGAGTTTGAGGCCGAGCTTCGAGACGATCGTGGCCGCCGACGCGAACGCGGCGATGGCCCACGCCCGGCCGGGCACGACGAAGCTCAAACGCAACGGGCTCGTGCTGTTCGACTGGGGGGCGGTGGTGCAGGGCTACTGCTCGGACATGACACGCGTCGTCGGGCTCGGTGGGATGAAGCCGAAGATGCGGGAGGTCTACCAGATCGTGCTCGAAGCGCAGCTGGCGGGGATTGACGCGGTGAAGCCGGGTGTGAGTTTTGCCGACGCCGACGCGGCGGCGAGGAAAGTGATCGAAGATGCCGGCTACGGCGAGGCGTTCAGTCACAGCCTGGGGCACGGCCTGGGGCTGGACATCCACGAATGGCCCGGCCTCAGCAAGCGTCAGAAGGGCGTGTTTGAGGTCGGCATGGTGGTGACGATCGAGCCGGGGATTTATCTCCCGGGGGTGGGCGGGGTGCGGATCGAGGACGACGTGTTGGTGACCGCCAAGGGCTGCCGGGTGCTGAGCCGCTTGCCGAAGACGCTGGATTGGGCCATCATTTAGGGTTCGCGCCGGCCGGGAGGTCGGCCAACGGACGAAAGACGACTCCTCCGCGGCGGCTCACCGCCACGGACCCTTCAACAGGCCCGCCCATGATCGACGTCAAGAAGCTCAAGGCTCTCATCGAGCTGATGGCCAACCACGACCTGACCCAGATGGACCTCGAAGACGGCTCGGAGAAGATCAAGCTCCGCCGCGGCCCCGACGGCTCGGTCCAGCCTGTCGTGATGCCCGCCGCCCCCGCCGCAACACCCTCCGCTGCTACCGCGACGCCCGCCGCCGCACCCGCCCCGGCCGCCGCCGAAGAAGCCCCCGCCCCGTCCGGCCCGACCATTGACAGCCCCATGGTCGGCACCTTCTACTCCGCCTCCTCGCCCGACGCCGACGCCTTCGTCAAGGTTGGCGACTCCGTCTCCGCCGACACCGTGGTCTGCATCGTCGAAGCGATGAAAGTCTTCAACGAGATCAAGGCCGAGACGTCCGGTACCGTCGCCGAGGTGCTGATCGAGAACGGCCAAGCCGTCGAGTTCGGCCAGCCGCTATTCCGATTGAAATAACGCTTAGCCTGAGCGACGAACCGTGAGCCGGCAGCCCAGGCTCGATGCGTCTCGCCCGTTCCCTCTTGTTCCACCATGTTCAACCGCATCCTGATCGCAAACCGAGGCGAGATCGCCGTCCGCATCATCCGGGCCGCCCACGAGCTGGGCGTCGAGGCGGTGGCCGTCTACAGCGAGGCCGACCGGGACTCGAAGCACGTCCGCATGGCCGACCGGGCCGTGTGTATCGGTCCGCCGCCGCCGAACCAGTCGTACCTCAACATCCCGCACCTGATCGCTGCGGCCGAGGTCTGTGATGCCGACGCGATCCACCCCGGCTACGGCTTCCTCGCCGAGAACGCCCACTTCGCCCAGGTCTGCCGCGACTGCGGCATCGAGTTCATCGGGCCGTCGGTCGAAGCCATGAAAACCCTCGGGGACAAGGTTGCCTGCAAGCAGCTGGCGGTCAGCAACAAGGTCCCGACCTCGCCCGGCAGCAAGGGTGCGGTGGAGGACGAGGGCGAGGCGATCAAGATGGCCCGGGACATCGGGTACCCCGTGATGATCAAGGCCTCCGCCGGCGGGGGCGGCCGGGGCATGCGGGTTGCCCACAACGAACGCACCCTCAAGAGCGGGATGAAAGCCGCCAGCCAGGAGGCCGAGGCCGCCTTCGGCGACGGCACCGTCTATCTCGAGAAGTTCATCGAGAACGCCCGGCACGTCGAGGTCCAGGTCATCGGCGACACCCACGGCAACGTCTGCCACCTCTGGGAACGCGACTGCACCCTCCAACGCCGAAAGCAAAAACTCGTCGAGGAAGCGCCCTGCCCCGTGCTCGACCGCTCCGCCGCATCGAAGCTCTGCAACGCCGCCGCCCGGCTCTGTCGCGCCGCGGGTTATCACTCCGCGGGCACCGTCGAATTCCTTATGGACAAGCATGGCGACTTCTACCTCATGGAGGTCAACACCCGCGTCCAGGTCGAACACCCCGTCACCGAGATGATCACCGGCGTCGACATCGTGCAGACCACCATCAAGGTCGCCGCCGGCGAACCCCTGCCCTTCAAGCAGAAGGACATCAAGGTCAACGGCCACGCCATGGAACTCCGCATCAACGCGGAAGACCCCGACCGCAACTTCGCGCCCTGTGCCGGCTGCATCGACGAGCTGGACCTCCCCGGCGGCCTCGGCATCCGCATCGATACCCACGCCCATGCCGGCTACCGCATCCCGCCCAACTACGACTCGATGATCGCCAAGCTCATCGGCTACGGCAAGACCCGCGAACACGCCATCGCCATCCTCAAGCGTGCCCTCGCCGAGTTCCATATCGCCCCGACGAAGACCACGATCCCTCTCCACGCGATGCTGCTCCGCAACGGGGCCGTGCTCGGCAACGAGACCGACATCAACTTCGTCGAGCGGTTGCTGGATCTCTAGAGCCGGAACATTTCATGTGTACCGGGTGCCCCGAAGGGGCCCGCTTCTTGACGCGATTTCTAAGCGGGGCACTTCGTGCCGCCCGCTACACATGAATAGGGTTTGCTCTAACCAGAACCTGGCGTGGTCTTCAAACCACGCCTGAACGGTCTTGATGGTTGATGCGCATCACGAGTTTTCCCAAGTAGTGCTGCTCAAGCATCCGATGCGCTTCGACCACGTCTTCCAGCGGGAATGTCCGGGCGATCTCGACATGGAACGCAGGATCGGTGTCGAGCTCGATCAGGAGGTTCATCTGTTGCAGCAGGCCCGCGCTGTCGTCGCCGTCGTAGCTATCCAGTCGGATTCCCGTCGGGGCGTCGGGCACCGACTCGATGCCATTGGGGTACGCCGCGCGTCCATCGGGGCGGAGCGTCTGCAACGACTGATCCGCTGCCGGGCCGCCGGCGGTGAGCAGCACGGTGTCGATCCCGTCGGGGGCGAAGTCCCTGGCCGCCGCGAGGATGTCGTCGCGACGCCCGTCGATCGAGCGGTCCGCGCCCAGCCGTTGGGTCAACGCCACGCCGTCCGCACCCGAGGCGACGGCCAGGGTCCGAGCCCCCATGCGTTGAGCCAACTGCAGTGCCAAGTGTCCGATCCCGCCGCCGGCCCCAAGGATCAAGATCGACTCGCCGGCCTGGAGTTTGAGCACATCCGCCAGCCCGGTCATCGCGGTGGCCCCGTCACCCGCCAGGACCGACGCCGACGCCTGGTCCAGCTGCGCGGGGGTCCGTGACACATTGACTTCGGGGACCACGGCATACTCTGCGTAAAACCCGCCCTTCGGGTTCAAAAAGCAGCCGGCATAAACCGGCTCGCCGACCCATGCGGGGTCTGCTCCTTCGCCTACGGCGGCGACCGTCCCGGCGCCGTCGCTGCCCGGTACCAACGGGAATGTTGGCGGTCGGCCGTGGATCTGCTCAGCCATCTCCGCCAGCCGCCCCTCGCGTTCTTCGAGGTCCCAGACCGCGACATCCGCGTGGGTCAACTGGATCAGCACCTCACCCGGGCCTGCTGTTGGCACCGGCAACTCGCCGATTTGGAAGCGATCAACACTCCCGTATGCCTCGAGGTAGGCCGCTCGCATGGACGGCTTGATCTGACTCATAGTTTGCCTCGCCAATCAATCATTAGGGGTTTCGGGCCTGGTGGCCTTCACGCGTGTGGACCCTACCATGGGGGGCGCTCGGGATAATCAAGCGGCTTACAGCCTCGCGTCCGGCGGTACCGGTGCGGCTTGATGAGGTCGGCGTCCCGCGGCTGCGGTAGGGTTGGCGCGGTGCAGAATGGATCACCCCTGCCCGTGGCTTTCGTGGATCGGTTGCGCGAGATCGTGCCGACGGATCGGCTTGCGTCGGTCCTGGACTCGTTTGGGGCGGACCGGGCGGTCGGCGTACGGGCTAATCCATCGGCTACCGGTGCGGTTGGAGAGGAACTCGTCGGGGTGCCGGTCTCGGCGGTGGGTTGGCGGGGTAGTACGGGGGTTTGTGGGTGGGTGGAGTTTGCGCAGCGGGAGGCGGTAGTGCGGCACGCGGCGGTGGAGGCGGGGCGGGTGTATGTGCAGAACCTGAGCAGTCAGTTGGCGGCGTTGGCGTTGGGGGTGGAGCCGGGGATGAGCGTGTTGGATCTGGCGGCGGCACCGGGGGGGAAGACGCTGCATTTGGCGGGGTTGGTGGGGCCCCCCGGAAGTGGGTTCCGGTCGCAAGCGACCGGGCTAAACGATGGCGGTGTGCTCGCTGCGGTGGAACCGGTGAAGGGGCGGTTCTTTCGGTTGCGGGCGAATCTGGAAAGAGGCGGGGCGGGATGGGTGAAGACGTACATGCACGACGGTCGGCGGGTGGGGCAGAAGACCCCTGAGAGGTTTGATCGGGTGATGCTCGATGCGCCGTGCTCGGCGGAGGCACGGATCGATGCCCGCGATCCAGCGAGCTTTGCGGAGTGGAGCGAGAAGAAGATCAAGCGGTGCGCGCGGGTGCAGGCGGCGCTTCTACGCTCGGCATTGCAGGCGGTGAAGGTCGGCGGGATGGTGCTGTACGCGACGTGTTCGTTGGCACCGGAGGAGAACGAGGCGGTGGTGGCTGGTGTGCTGGAGCGGTACGGCGATGCGGTGGAGTTGGTGGAGTGGGACGACGGGTGGGATGAGGCGTGGTGGGGGGAGGGGCCACGGGCTGAGTTGCAGCGGGGGTTGGTCGAGTGGCGGGGGAGTGAGTTTGGGGGGGAGATGCGGCGTTGTGTGCGGGTGTTGCCGGATGAGCACTTCCCGGCGTTTTTTATGGCACGGTTGGTGAAGCGTGGGGTGATCGTCGAGTGACCGGTCGCAAGCGACCGGGCTAAACGGACAGTTCGCCGGTGAAGACTTCGACGGCGGGGCCGGTCATGTAGACGTGATTGTCCGATTCGCGGTATTCGAGGGTGAGGTCGCCGCCGGGGAGGTGGGCGGTGATGGTTCGGTTCGTGCGATTGGTGAGCACGCCGGCGACGGCGACGGCACAGGCGCCGGTGCCGCAGGCGAGGGTCGCGCCGCTGCCGCGTTCCCAGTGAAGTACTGTGACTTCGGACTTGGAGTGGACTTTGACAAAGTGAATATTCATCCGCTTTGGAAAGATCAGCTGTTTTTCTAGGTAAGGCCCCAGTGTCGATAACGGGATCGAATCTGGGTGCTCGCAGTAAATTATGCAATGCGGATTACCCATTGAAACACAGGTCATGTGTAGATCGATGCCAGATTCGATCATCCATTCCTGCGGTTTCTCCAACGGGATGTATTCGTCTAAGGGGAAGTCGGCGATCGGGTTGGGCGCAGGCCGGGGAAAATCCACGGGTATTTGAGTGGGATCAAGGATTGGCTGGCCCATATCAACGGTGACCTGGTCGACCCTGTTGTCGGTGTCGGTGGTGTAGGCGAGGGAGAGGGTGCCTGCTCCGGTCTGGATGAGCAGGGGGTTCGGGGTGGGGTTGGGGGGCATGCCCGAGAGGGCGGCGGTGTCGAGGAGTTGGTGGTCGTGGATGAGCTTGGCGACGCAGCGGATGCCGTTGCCGCACATCTCGGCCTCGGAGCCGTCGGCGTTGAACATCCGCATGCGGGCGTGGGCCCCCGGAAGTTGGTTGTCGGCTTCGTTGGGAGTTGGTGGCAAAGCCAAGATCAGGCCGTCGCCGCCGACGCCGGTGTGGCGGTTGGCGAGGGTCTGGGCGAGGTTGGCGAGTTCGGCGTCGTCGGTGGGCAGTGTCTGGTTGAAGCCGTCGAGGTAGACGTAGTCGTTGCCGAGGCCGTGCATTTTTGTGAATTGCATGGTGGGGGGTTTCAAAGTTGGGAGTGGGGGATCGGAACCGGGCGGGGCAGGAGTATATTGCGGGTATGGCTGTGTCCTCTCTGGCTGGAGGTTTCGATGAGCATGTTTGGTGATGCGTTGGGCGGTGGGTTTGATGCGGGGGCGCACCAGTCGGCGAGTTCGGCGCGGAGTGAGGCCCGGTCGGCGGCGTCGAGCGTGCGGGACATGGAGCAGCGGCTGGATCGGTTGTTGCTGGTGAATGTGGCGTTGTGGTCGTTGCTGCAGGAGAAGACGGGGCTGACGGAGGCGGACCTGATGGAGCGGGTGCGGATGCTGGACGAGATGGACGGTCGGGCGGACGGGAAGGCGAGCGGGCCGAAGGTCTCGCCCTGTCATGCGTGTGGTCGCCCGGTGCCGGCTAGACGGGACAAGTGTCCGTACTGCGGGGCGGTGAAGCGTCGCGGGAGTGCGTTCGATGCGGTGTGAGGTTTGGTTTGGTGTGTTGGCGTTGGTGCTGTGCGGGTTCGGGGTCGGTAGTGCGTTGGCGGAGACGGTCTATCAGTCGGAGGACACAGGGGGGCGGTGGACGGATGAGCGGGTGGATGCGGCGCGGGCGCTCAAGGCGTTGGGTTGGCGGCCGGAGGGTTTTGAGGTGCGGGTGAAGGCGGGGGATGCGTGGTGGGGGGACGCGGAGGCGACGGTGGTGTTTGATTCGCCGAAGGCGGAGGGGCCGGCGACGCAGCGGCGGGTGGTGATGCGGTGGTACAAGGCGCGGGGTGCGGCGGGGCGTGTGGTGGATGCTGAGGAGGGTGGGGAGGGGCGGGTGGGGCGGCCGGGGT
>JBCCOW010000028.1:0-44992 GCA_039025195.1 Planctomycetota bacterium | reverse complement strand
GATGCCTTCGCACTCGATGAAGTCGCCGGCGTCGTAGGGGAACTTCCAGAGGATGATGATGCCGGCGAGGAAGTTTTCGATGATGTCCTTGAAGGCGAAGCCCAGGGCGATGGACCCGAGGCCGAGGGTGGCGACGACCTGCCCGACCTCGAGCCCGGTGGTGACGACGGCTCCGGCGAGGATGCCGACGAGCAGGACGATGACGTATTCGAGCTTGACCACGAGTTCGCGGAGCGATTCGCGGAGGCCGGTCTTGAGGAGGATGCGGTTGATGATGCGGCTGGAGAGGGAGGCGACGAACCAGCCGACGGTGATGATGAAGATGCCGACGCCCAGGAATGGCAGCCAGTTGAGGAGTTGTTGGAGGAAGCCTTCGAGGGCGGTCCATGCGGAGGATTTGAAGAGGTCAGCCATACTTGAGTTGTACACCGTGACGGGGGTGAGCGGTGTGTGAGGGTGGTGGAGGTGGTGGGGGTGGTGGGGGTGGTGGGCTGGGTGGGGCTAGCCCGGCTGAGTGGCGGGTCCCCGGATCACGAAGGCGCGGCCATCCCAGAACAGGTTGGGTTTTGCGTTGAGTGTCCAGGTGAGCAGTTGGGTGAAGGCCTCGTCGGGGGTTTGCTCGGTCCGGCCGGCGAGTGCCCGGAAGTACAACGCCGAGAGGTGGTCGTGTTCCCGAGCATTCACGGCGGCGTCAAGACATCGCTCAACGTAGAGCTTCGGGGCGTTACGGGGGTCCCGACCGGACGCCACGCGCCGCGGGAACCAGGGCAGCTCACGCATCGTGTGGGTAAGGACCATGACGTGCCCGAATTGGCCAGAGCGGGCTAGCAAGCCTGCCTGTTCGCGGAAGCGGTCGGGTTGACCCTGAAGGCTCAGCAGCTGATTGACCATCGCGTCGTCTTGTAGGGAAAGGCCTATGCGGTTCGGTGAGGGAAGTTCTGAAGCATGAGGCCGGGATTGGCAAGCCGACATCATCGCAAGCAAAACCAGCGCGGCCGGAAGCAGCACGATCGGTAAGCTTGGGCATCGAAGCTGGCGTGTGTGCTGATCGGGCATTGGCGGAACGAGGCCTCCCGGAAGCGATCAGGGAGCGAGGCGTTCGACGAGCCAGCCGTCGTCGCTGTCGGCGGGTCGGTATCGCAGGCGATCGTGCATGCGGTTGGGTTGGCCCTGCCAGAACTCGAAGGACGCGGGGGTGAGGAGGTAGCCGGTCCAGCTGGGGGGAACGGGGAGCTTGTCCTGATCGGCAAAGCGGGCCTCGGCGTCGGCGAAGCCGGCGGTCAGGGCGTCGCGGTCGGGGATGACGTGGGACTGGTCAGAGGCCCAGGCGGAGAGCTGGGAATCGCGGGGGCGGGACTGGGCGTAGGCCTTGACGTGATCGGCGGGGAGTTCCGTGACTTGGCCGGCGATCCGGACCTGGCGGAAGAGGACGGGCCAGTAGAACAACACCTGGGCCCGGGGGTTGGCGGTGAGGTCGGTGCCCTTGTGCGAGGTGCGGTGGGTGTAGAAGACGAGGCCCGCCTCGCTGAAGCCCTTCATGAGGACGATGCGGGCGGAGGGGTTGCCGTCCGCGTCAGCGGTAGCGAGGGTCATCGCGTTGGCTTCGCCGGAGTCTTTGGCCTTGGCCTCGGCGAACCAGGCCATGAACTGGGTGAAGGGGTCGGGATCGACGTCGACTTCAAGGAGCGGAGCGGCGTCGTAGGAGCGGCGCATCGCGGCGATGTCGTTAGTGGGGGAGGGGGATGGTGTTGGTGGAGAGTCAGGCATGGCGTCGGGACTGTAGCGCGGCCCGCCCGCGGATGAGCTTGCGGGCTGCGTGCGGCGGCGTTCGAGTTGTCGACGGACCCAGCGGAGCGGTTGCATGGCGGGGGTAGGGGGCTTTACCCCTTCAATGACAGGGCTCGGTTCAGCCAGCCGCGGGCCCAGTTGAGCTCGATCTCGGAGCGGCCGGCGAAGATGCGGACGGGCTTCTCGTCCTTGATCGAGACTTGGAGCCGGAGCAGCGGTTTGTTCCCCGCGGTCACGGGGGCTTCGATGATGTCGACCGACTCGATCCGGTGGGCGGGGGCTTGCCGGGTGACGGTGCGGAAGCGGGAACGGCGTAGCGATCGGAACCCCTCTGGACCGGCAGAGACGGTGGTGCGGGCGGTACCGAGGTCAGTACCGATGGCGGCAATCACAAGGCCAACCAACGCAAGAGTAATCAGCCAGACCTGAATCCCCAGAGCGACCTGCCCGAAGCCAACGCCGCCACGCATCAGGATGACAAACGGCACCGCCACGATCAGCGGCCCAACGATCGCCATCCCGAACGACCCCCGCCAAAGCCCGAGCGTCGGCGCGTCGATCACCACGGTCGGCTGATCGGTGTTGGCGTCTTCGCCGGGCTCTTCAACGCGGCCCTCAAGATTCGCACCCCTCGGCGCAGGTTCCCACTTCTTAGGCATCGTGGCATCGTAAACCGGTTCAGCCGGCGACGCGTTCGAGCACGACCTTGGCGAACATGCCCAGCCGATGGTGCTGCGACCGCGTCAGCCGTTCGACCCCACGCCAAAGCCCCGTACTCCACCCGGGCATCAACGCCCGCATCGATACACCGCCGCTGACGAGATACCGCATCGGCATAAACGGCTCGACCGTCCGCAGCCGCCACCCCGCGTGCTCCGCCTCGAACCGCTTCCGGTCCCGCTCGAACATGATCCACGGCAACGCCCCGTTCGCCCCCGACAACGGCCCCGTCCCCGGGAACGACCAGTCTTCGGCGTCCGGCCTGAACGGCTCATGGTGCAGATGCTGGTACACCCAGCGCCCCCACGCCGAGTTCCACGGCTCGATCATCGCGATCACCCCACCCGCCGGAACACAACGCGCTGCTTCGTATAAAAATGCTTTCGCCACCGGGATGTGATGAAGCACGTCGACCATATAAATCGCCCGGAGGCTTGCATCAGGAAACGGGAGGCGTCGCGCATCCGCCACCAGCTTCAAGCCATCGCACGCAAACACGTCGGACGTGATCAGCCGGGGCAGCACTTCATCCAGCCAACCTGCACCGCTACCGAGCTCCAACGCCCAACCATCAACAGGCAGTCCGTCGTCGATCGACGCGAGCCAGTTGTACCAATCGTCGTAGATCGCCCGAAGGAATGGCTTGTCACGGATGATCTGCCGCCGCAATTGCGTGGTCTGCGGGTCGTCTAAATCAAGGCCGCGTGTTAAAGGATGTTCGAGGAGCTTCTTAAGCATCGGCTTGATTCAAACCCGTCACACGAACTTCAATCGCCGTGCTGCGTAAAGCGTCATCCGAAGCAAGATGACTCCGCTGCGCCAGCGGTCGATGTTCGTATCGCCGTAGGTCCGGGCTTGGTAGCGGATGGGCAGGTCGATCATCTTGAGGTTGAGCTTCGCGGCGCCGAAGATCAGGTCGAAGTCGCCGAACGGGTCAAAATCACCGAAGTACGACCGGCCGGCGGCGACCTGCTCGTAGTGGCGTTTGGTCATCACCTTCGTGCCGCAGAGGGTGTCTTTGATCGGTTGGCCGAGCAGGAACGTGAACGCGGCGGAGAAGAACTTGTTGCCGAGCAGGTTGAAGAACCGCATGGCCTCGTCCTCCATGGGGTAGACGAGGCGGACGCCGTTGATGTATTCGCCACGGCCGGAGCGGATGGCTTCGTAGAACCGCGGCAGGTCTTCGGGGGGCACAGTCATGTCCGCGTCCAGGATCATCAAGACCCCGCCGGTCGCGGCGGCGAAGCCTTTACGAACCGCGTCGCCCTTGCCCTTGCCGTCCTGCTGCATGACCTTAATACCGACGCCCCAGCCGGGGTGCTCGTTGGCCTTCTGCTGGATGACGTCCCAGGTGTCGTCGGAGCTGTTGCCCTCGACGAAGATGAGTTCGGTGCCGCCGCCGAGGTCTTGCGGGGTACGGTCAAGAATCTTTTGGATATTGCCCGATTCGTTGCGGGCCGCGACGATCACGCTGACGACGGGCTGCTCGCCGGCATCCTCCGCCCGCCGCTGTTCGATCGGCGTCGCCGCTGGCCGGGCCACGATCATGTTTGCCAGCGCGAGCTGGTTTGTGGGCATCACCTTGGCTAGGAACCGGTTGAACAGCCCGTTCACGCCTGGAAAGACCGTCGGCAGCAAAACCTCTTGCCAGGTCCGCAGCGGCTCGAACCCCGCGAGCACCAGGAGGTTTCGCACGTCGTGCACCGTCAGCCAGTTCTGCCCCACCATGGGCCGGGCCAGGTTCAGCTTCCCCGCCAAGCTCAGAACCGGTTCCCATACCCGGCTGTACGTATTCAGGATGACCCGCGTCTCCGGGCGGCACACCCGACGCACCCGCTCCAACACCCGCTGCACATCACGCAGCTCGTTGACCAGGTCCGACAGGATCACATAGTCGAACGGCCCCTCCAGCTGCTCGTCCAGCTCGTCCGCCGAGGCGTGCACGAAGTCGAGGTTCGGGTGCGTCTCTGTGGGGTAAGTTTCCCGCGCGAGATTCACCATCCGGCTCGAAAAATCCAGGCCTACTCCCTCCCTCGGCTCGACCGCCGCGAGCAGGTCGCCCCGGCTACACCCCACCTCCAGCACCGATGCGCCCCTCGGGATCAGGTGCCGATACACCTGCTCCAGCCGACGGTGATAGCCCTGCCCCAGTCGCAGCCCCTGACCCTTGATCTCTTCCGCCCGGCGGTCCCAGCGCTCCACCGCATCGCCCACCGCCCGCTCTTCGCGGGCACGCAGCTCGGCAGCGGTGCCCGGCTCCAACCGCGCCGCTTCAACAGACACCGCGCTATTGGCGGAAGATTGGGAAGCAGGTTCGGAAACAGATTCGCTCATCAACGATTCAGCAGATGTTTAAAAGACAGACCACTCAGCAGCACCACATCCCCGACAGAGCCCTGCACCCGACTTCGCCCCAGTTTCGTAGCCTAACGCAACTCACACCGACAGTCGCCGGAGCACCACCAGCCGGCCCAGCGCAACCGACGCGATCACGTAGATCACCGGCAGCAGGGGCACCATGAACCGCCCCCCCGCCGAGTAGGTCGCCATGACCGCCAAGCTCATCATCACCGGGAACATCGCCAGCAGCCAGAGCCCCGACCGCCGCCGCCACTGCGTTCGCTCATCACTGTCCGGGCCACCCCGCTTCCGCCGCCACCACCGGGCGTACCCCGCAACGCCAACAGCGAACACCAGCATCAGCGTGGCGTGCCACGACTGATACCCCGTCCAGGACTGGAAGAGCCGCCAGCCCATCAGTTCCGGCACCCGCGTCCAGTTGGCCTTGATCCATTGCAGCGCCTGCTCCTGGCCGTATTGTGCCCGGAACTTCTCCATGTCGATCGGCGACCCCTCCCCCCGGATCGCTCGGTCCCGGACGTCTTTGTCCACTTCATCAAAAAAACCGATCGGCTCCAGATACACCCACACGCCCTTCTGGTAATGCATCGATCGCCCCAACGGCGTGTCCGGGTAGCCGTTGAGCGCGTAGTCGGAGTAGCCGCCGCTGATCCCAAGGCCACCCTGCGTACCCAACGGCATAAAGGCGTCCAACACCTGGCAGTTCCGCACCCACCACGGCGACGGTACGAAAAGCGTCAACGCCACGAACCCCGCGGTGCACGCCACCCGTGCCCCCATCCCCAAACGCGTCCGCCGCCACAGCACGTACAGCACCATCGCCATCACAAACGGCAGCCAGAGCAAATACACGCTCCGCGTGAGGATCAGCGCCCCCATCGTAATCCCCGTCAGCAACACCCACTTCGCCGACCGCCGCCACCACGCCAGGTGCAAGACCCACGCGAACCCGATCGTGCCGAGGAACACCGCCGACTCGGTCAGGAACGCCCCGGTGTAGCTCCAAACCGCCGGGTCGATCAGCCCCGCGACCATCACCCCGCTCATCGCCCACCCACCCGCCACCCGCGCCAGGCCCCCCCGATCCGCCCCATCGTTTACGCCCGCTGTCGTGTGCCACCCCGTCAGCCAGCCGATCCGCCACGCCAGCCCCGCCGCCAGCGTCATCGCCAACGCCACCATGGTCAGCTCGATCACCCGCCACGCCGCGAAGCTCCGCCCGGTCGCCCAGTGTGAGGCCGCCATCATCATCGGCACCACCGGTGGCCGGAACGCCGACGTCGCGTACCAGTCCGGCTTCGGCTTGCCCCTCTTCAGCCCCGCCCCATCGACAACCTCCACCCCGTCGTTGAGCATGAACGCGTATCCCCACGACGGCTCACCCCCCGCCGCCATCACCGGCTCGTACGGCTCCCGAAACGCGGCGTCCCCCCAGTTGTGCCCGAACCCCCCGCCAAACGCCAGGTTCCACGCGATGTTCTCGTAGTCCAGCGGGTCCCCCGCCGGGGCCGGCCGATCGATCCCCCGCACCATCAACACCACCAGCCCGACCGCCAGATAACCCAGCAGGTACCCCCCTAATACCCGCCACGGCAGCCCCGGCAACGGCGGGTCGAATTCAGCATCCATCGACATAAAGCATCCCAGCAGCAGACCCACCCCGCGGGCCTCCAAGAGTCTAACGCCACCGAGCACCCTTTAAGCCATCCGCGGGATACGCCTAAAGCCTAAATCCCCGCAACCCAAACACCCGCGGACCCCGTATCGTGGGGTGATGCAGGGGAACCCACTGATCACGCTCTCGGCGATCCCCGTCGTGCTCACCCTCCTCTGGTGGGTCGCCACCCACCTCGTCCTCAAGCACCACCGACGCGCCACCGCTCTCCGGCTCACCCTCGCCGCCACCGCTCTGGCCTTCACCGCCGCCTACGCCTGGACCGCCACCTACCGCGTCCTGCTCTACAGCCGCAGCGGCGAACTGCCCTTCGAGCCGCCCGGCTTCATCCAGTACGCCGGGCTCCTCTGGGCCGCCGTCGCCCTCCCGCTCGCCATCGTCCCCCTCCTTCTGGTCCAGGGCCTCGCCTTCGTCCGCCGAAAAACACGCTCACCCAAACCCGACACCCCCACACCCACCGATGACGCCCCGCAACCCGCCCCTCTATCCCGCCGCGGCTTCCTCTCGCTCTCTACCGCCAGCCTCGTCGTCCCCCCCCTCGCCACCGCCGCCGCTTCCGCTGTCGCCTACCAACAGAACCAGGCCTTCCGCACCACCCGGCACACCCTCCCCATCCCCGGCCTCCCCAAAGCCCTCCACGGCCTGACCATCGCCCACCTCTCCGACTCCCACTTCGGCGAAATCACCCACGGCCACATCATCAACCAAATCGTCGAACAAACCAACGCCCTCGAACCCGACCTCATCTGCTTCACCGGCGACCTCATCAACCACTCTAAAAAAGACCTCGACGTCGGCATCGACTGCCTCCGCAAACTCAAACCCAAACACGCCCTCGTCCTCGTCGAGGGAAACCACGACCTCCTCCACGGCCGAGACGCCTTCGAACTCCCCGTCCGCAAAGCCGGTCTCAACCTCCTCATCAACCAGTCCCACCAGATCACCATCGAGGGCCAACGCGTCGATCTCCTCGGCCTCGCCTGGCAGACCTACAACACCTGGCGCGACCTCGGCGACCTCCAAGGCACCATCCGCCCCGACGCCTTCCCCATCCTCCTCGCCCACCACCCCAAGCTCTTCGACCACGCCCACAAATACAACATCCCCCTCACCCTCGCCGGCCACACGCACGGCGGCCAGATCATGCTCCACCGCGAGTTCGGTCCCGGCCCCCTCTTCTTCAAATACTGGTCCGGTCTCTACCACCACCAAAAAACCACCCTCCACGTCTCCAACGGCGTCGGCAACTGGTTCCCCCTCCGACTCAACGCCCCCGCCGAGATCTCCCTCCTCACCCTCCAACCCGCCCCACCCCACCCATCCGCCCCACCCGCCTAAATCCGTTTAGCGCGTGTTCCGTTCGCGTGTAGCGGGTGCACCGAAGGTGCCCGTGGTTTCGGAGCGGGACGCTTTGCGTCTCCCGCTACACGCTTTGGGAATCTGCTCTAGCCCGGTCGCTTGCGACCGGTCCGCCCCGCCTGCACACTTTCCAGCCCCTCATCCGCCTCACCCGATATCTCTTGCGTGAGTGCGATCCCCACCCCCCAACCCGCTTCCGTTACGCCCTCCCGCGAAGCGGACCACGCCGACAAACTCGCCGCCGAGGCCGCGTTCTTCAACCGCCACTACACCACCGAGGCCGCCGCCGGCATCCCTCCCCTCTCCGACGCCGACCGCCACCGCTACACCCAACCGCCCTTCAACACCGTTTACCCCCGCGAGTTCGTTTTCCACTGCCTCGCCCCCCTCCAGAACAGAACCCTCCTCGAGATCGCCTCGGGCAACGGCATCGACGCTAACCTCGCCGCCCACAACGGCGCGACCGTGTTCACCTACGACGTCTCCCCCGCCTCCATCGACCTCGTCAACCAACGCGCCGCCGTCAACCAACTCAGCGACCGCATCCACACCACCGTCGCGTCTCACCCCGACGAGGCCGCCGACCGCTTCAACCTCACCCAGGTCGACCACATCCTCGGCTACGCCGCCCTCCACCACCTCCCCGACTGGCAAACCCTCGGTCCCACCCTCTACAACCGCCTCAAGCCCGGCGGCTCCGCCGTCTTCGCCGAGCCCACCTCCAACTCCCCCCTGCTCCTTTGGCTCCGCAACCGCGTGCCCCTCGCCATCGACGAGATGACCGACGACGAGACCCCCCTCACCGACCACGACCTCCTCGCCTTCGCCAAGCCCTTCGACCGCGTCACCGTCCGCCACTTCCAGCTCACCGCGCGCCTGTGGCGCTTCTGGCCCAACCGCCCCAAACTCGCCGCCGCCCTCCACCATCTCGACGCCAAGCTCCTCAAGCTCTGCCCCCCCGCCAAACGCTTCTGCACCGTCACCGTCCTTGCCTGCCACCGCGACCGCTGACCCCGCCCAAACCCCGCAGCCCACAAAGCCCTAAATCGGGCGCGTTCAACGCGCGCTACTATCGATCGATTTAGAGCGCGAAACCGTTACACCAATCCACACGAATCTCTTTCGCCCACATGTCTTCCAGCTGAGACGCCCCATGCCCATCCCCCGCCTCTTCACCGCCGTGCTCGCCTCACTCCCCCTCGCCGCCGCCTGCAGCGGCCAAGGCGCGTCCACCCAACCCGAGACTCTCGGGCCTGATGGCGTCCCCGACTACCAACAACGCGGTGCCAGCCTCGCCCTCGACTTCCCCGAGCCCAGCCCCGTCGGCGAATTCGTCGTCAAGACCTACCCTGCCTACCGCGCCGCCATCGCCCAAGGCGGTAACGCCTTCTGGCCCCTGTTCAACCACATCAAACGCAACGACATCCAGATGACCACCCCCGTCGCCATGCCCATGAGCGACCCCCCACCCGCCCCCGGAAGTGAAGCTGAACAAACGCCAGAGCCGAGCGGGGAAGCTCCCGAACGTGTCGCCATGATCTTCCTCTACGAGCACCCCGAGCAGGGCACCGTCGGCGTCGACCCCGCCGACGACCGCGTCGAGGTCATCGACTATCCCCCGCTCACCGTCGCCTCCTACGCCTACCGCGGCCAGGCCACGCAGCAGCAGATGGCCGAGTTCCTCGCCCTGATCGACGCCAACATCGCCACCCGCCCCGACCTCACCCCCGCCGGCCCGCCCCGACTCCTCGGCTACAACGGCCCCTCGGTCCCCCGCAACCAACGCTTCTTCGAGCTCCAACGCCCCGTCCAGGTCCTCGCTACCCCAGCCACCCAGCCCGACTCATAAACGACTGTTTGCTGATTATCACAGAGTTTGTGAGACACAGAGACACAGAGGTGTTTGTCCACAGATGTACGGGGTGAGACAGGATTACAAACACAAAAGAATGTGGTTGTGTTTTCTCATCCTGTCTCATCTTGTCAATCTGTGGACCGTCTTCTCTGTGTCTCTGTGTCTCATCATCTCTGTGATTATTCGCTTCCGACCCGTATCCATCCGATAGTCAGAAAGTGACCGACCACCGCCGAAAACAGCTCCGCACCGCGGTCATCACGATCGCCATCCTCTCCGTCGCCACGCTGTTCCTCCTCGAGTGGCGACAGCAAAACACCTGGCCCGACCCCGAGCTAGCTGAGCTGTACCCCGTCCGCGTTGGCGATGTCTGGGGCTTCATCGACCCGCAGGGCAACACCGTCATCGCCCCCGCCTACGACTTTGCCGGCGACTTCCGCCACGGGCTTGGCCTCGTCGAAACCAACGGCCAGGCCGGCTACCTCAATCGTGACGGCAGTTTTGCCATCTCCCCCCGCTTTACCCTCAACGACCCCAGCGACACCGCCGCCCGCTCGTTCTGGAACGGCCGTGCCGCCGCCCGCAGCCCCGAGGGCAAGTGGGGCTTCATCGACACCCAGGGCCAATGGGCCATCCCCCCGCAATACACCGCCGCCGACGGCCAACCCGCGGTCGGCGACTTCGCCGAAGGCCTCGCCTGGTTCGTCGACAACAACGGCAAGTTCGGGTTCATCGATACCGACGGCGACGTCGTCATACCCCCCGTCCACACCCACGCCGGCGACTTCGGCGAAGCCCTCGCCGCCGTCCGCGCCACCTACAAGTGGGGCTTCATCAACCGCGACGGCAAACGCGTCATCCCCGCACGCTGGGACGGCGTCGGCCGATTCAGCGGAGGCCTCTGCGCCGTCGAAGACGACGGCCTCTGGGGCTACATCAACCGCGACGGCGAAGTGGTGATCGAACCCCAATTCGCCGCCGCCCGCGACTTCTTCGAGGGCCTCGCCCCCGCCGCCGACCCCTCCGGCCGATGGGGCTACATCAACCCCGAAGGCGACTGGGTCATCGCCCCCGCCTACCGCTCCGCCGCCCCCTTCGAGAACGGCATCGCCCGCGTCACCCCCGACCCCCCACCCCCCGCCATCGGTCAGGAACCACCCCCCCCCCGATGCGCTACATCGACCCCACCGGCCGAACCGTCTGGCCCAAGAACTGATCGATCAGCTAGCCCCGTCACTCGTCAAAGGTAGTGATCCGGTGGCCTGATGCGCTCTGGCAGCACGCCGGCGCAGCCTCACGTAATGAGCTGTCGCGCGGTACGTGAAAAACAACAAAATACCGACGATCAGGAGGTTCCAGATCGT
The DNA here is from genome assembly GCA_039025195.1 of Planctomycetota bacterium. Classification (GTDB taxonomy): domain Bacteria; phylum Planctomycetota; class Phycisphaerae; order Phycisphaerales; family Phycisphaeraceae; genus JBCCOW01. The sequence goes on along the minus strand of JBCCOW010000028.1, from coordinate 33,870 downwards.
GGTGCGCCAAGTCGCATCGCCAAAAACCCTGGCGTAGAAGGCGTCTTGTTCAAAGGTCTGCCAGATCGCATAGGCGGTGACCGGATACCAGAGCAGCAAAACTACCCGGTGGCGGAGAAGGATACGGCCGTTCTTATGGGTTCTCAGGGTCATATAACTAACCCTCGAACTCTAGCAACCATTACCCGTTAAATCGTCCCATCCCAGTTCGCTGGCAGCAGCAGCACCGGCAGATCGCTCTGGCGGATGATGTTGGCCGGCACATCCCCCGCGATCAGCCGCTTTAACACCCCCTTACCCGTCAGCCCCAGCGCGATGGCCGTGCACTCCCGGGCTCGGGCTGTGTTCATGATCGCCTTGGCCGTGTCATCCGAGAACAGCATCACCCCCTCCGCCGACACGCCCGCCTCCCGCAGCCCCAGCACCATCAAATCCAGCGTCTGCTCGCCCCGCTGCGCCGCGTCCGACTCGTGCTCGTCCTCTTCCTGCAGCGTCGCGACATGGGCCACCAAGACCTCCCCGCCCAGCCGCTGGGCCAGGTCCGCGATCGGGGCCACCAGCTTCTCACTCGCCCAGGGCGACGACACCGCAACCAAGAGCTTTGTCTTTGCCAACGATCCAGCTCCGTCCAATCAGGCCTGAACATCAGTCGCCCCCGCCAATCCGAGCCGCACGTTGTAGCCGAGCCGGGCCTCCCTGTCGACTTGAAGCCCCCCCCGCGCTACCCTCATCCATGACCACCATGTCGACCGACACCCCCGCCGAGTCACACCCCCAGGCCGCCACCCTTGGCCAGCTCAAAGCTACCGGCTACCGCTATCGCAGCGTCAAGCAGGAGCTCCGCGAGAACGCCATCGCCAAGCTCCGCTCCGGCGAGCCGCTCTTCCCCGGAATCCGCGGCTACGAGGACACCGTCCTCCCCCAGATCGTCCACGCGCTGCTGGCCCGGCACGATATGCTCTTCCTTGGCCTCCGCGGACAGGCCAAGACCCGCATGCTCCGCGCACTGCCCGCCCTGCTCGACCCGTGGTGCCCCGTCATCGCCGACCTCGAGATCCCCGACGATCCGGTCGAGCCCATGACCACCATGGGTAAGCGCCGCGTCACCGAGCACGGCGACGACACCCCGATCCGCTGGCTCGCCCCCGCCGACCGCTTCCACGAAAAGCTCGCCACGCCAGACGTGACCATCGCCGACCTCATCGGCGAGATCGACATCGTCAAGCACGCCGAGGGCCGATATCTCTCCGACGAATCGACCATGCATTTCGGGCTCATCCCCCGCACCAACCGCGGCCTCTTCGCCCTCAACGAGCTGCCCGACCTCGCCCCCCGCATCCAGGTCGGGCTCTTCAACGTCCTCGAAGAACGCGACATCCAGGTCCGCGGCTACCCCATCCGGCTCGCGCTCGACTGCTGCCTCGTGTTCTCCGCCAACCCCGAGGACTACACCAACCGCGGCCGAATCGTCACCCCCCTCAAGGACCGCATCGGGTCGGTCATCCGCACCCACTACCCCAAGACCACCGATGAGGCGATGCGGATCACCCGCGAGAACGCGTGGATGGAGCGGGTCAATGGTGAAGCCGAGAAACTCCCCGACGTCGAGGTGCCGGACTACCTGCACCGCATCATCGAGTCGGCCGTCGCCGCCGCCCGCACCTCGACGCACATCAACCAGGCGTCCGGCGTCTCGGTCCGGACCTCCATCGCCTGCCTCGAAACCCTCGTCAGCTCCGCCGAACGCCGCGGCCTCGTCACCGGCGAGCAGAAGGTCACCGCCCGGGTCTCCGACCTCGACCACCTCGTCGCCGCCACCCGTGGCAAAATCGAGCTCATGATGGCCGACGACGGGCAGGAGACCGAGGATAAGCTCGTCCGCTCCCTGCTCGGCGAAGCGGTGAAAGCCTTGTACGACGGGATCGCCGACGTCGATGAACACGAACCCATCAGCGACGCCTTCGCCGAGGGCCTCCGCCTCCAGATCGGCGACACCGTCTCCGCCGCCGACCTGCTCGCCTCGTTCGAGCACGTCGACGGCCTCACCGACGCCGCCGAAACCATTGCCGTCCACCTCGACCTCGACCCGAAAAACCCCCAGCACCTGGCCTCCGCCGGCGAGTTCCTGCTCGAAGCCCTCTACACCCACAACCGCCTCTCCAAACACGCCAGCCCCGGCGGTGCCCGCTACGCCCGCTGACCCACCCTTGCATGAATCGCCAATCAATAGCCGGCCCGCTACGCAGGGCGGGTCGTGGTCTGCCCGATGCAAACACCGCATCAACAAACCGCGTCGCGTAGCGACCCGGCTATCGCCTCCACATCGTATGACGCGATAGCCGCGCAATGAAAAACCGCCGCGGCACCTGATCAAGCGTCGCGACGGTTAGGAGGTTTGATCGGAGTCAGCCCCCATTACATGGGCCGCCGTTTACAGAGCGTCGCTGTCGGCTTCGCCGGTACGGACGCGGATGACCTTGGTCAGCGGGTAGACGAAGACCTTGCCGTCACCGACGTTGCCGGTGCGGGCGGCGGTGGTCACCGCTTCGAGGGCCTTGTCGAGGTCTTCATCCTTGACGGCGACCTTCAGCATCACCTTGGGGATAAAGCCGACGTCCATCCGGCCACCGCGGTACCGCTCGGTGTGGCCCTTCTGCTTGCCGAAGCCCTTCACTTCCACGGCGGTCATGCCGAGGATCCCGAGGCTGGCGAGCTTTGCTTTGATCTCGTCGATCGACGAGGGTTTCACAATCGCTTCAATCATGTGCATGGTGTGTTTCCTTTGTCGGAAGGCTATGGGCCGGGCATCGTGCCGTAGACCCCAGCAGGTTATTCAATCGGTTGGCGTTCAGCCATGGCTGAGTGCCGGTCGCATCCTGGCCGCCGCGTGGGAAGGACCGACCCAGTGATCCTGAGTCGGCCCACCCGTTACGCGGGCAGCCGAGAGAGATCGATTAGATCTCCCGGGCGTGGTAGGACTTGATGTAGGTCCGCTGGAAGTCGGGGTAAGCGGACATGTCGTGCTCGCCGAGGTCCAGGCCCTCGATCTCTTCTTCCTCGCTGACGCGGAGGCCGATCGTGAACTTCAGGATCAGGAAGAAGATCAACGCGGCGACGAAGGCGAAGACGACACCAGCCACAGCACCGATAAGCTGCACGCCAAAGTTGCCGAAGTTGCCTTCGAAGGCACCGGCGAACGCTACCGCCAGGGTGCCATAAATACCGCAGACACCGTGGACGGAGATCGCTCCGACCGGGTCGTCGATCTTGATCTTGTCGAAGAACAAGACCGAGAAGTAAACGATCACGCCGGCGATCGCACCGTTGATGACAAACGCACCAATCCAGGACGGCACGTCAGGGCCGGCGGTGATACCAACGAGACCAGCGAGGATGCCGTTGAGTGCCATGGACAGGTCAGGCTTGCCGCCGACGACCCAAGAGACGAGAGCGGCAGCGATACCGCCACCACACGCGGCGAGCGTGGTGGTCACAAGGACGTACGAGACGCCACCGGGATCCGCACTCAGCTCAGAGCCACCGTTAAAGCCGAACCAACCGAACCAAAGGAGGAATACACCAATGGTGGCCAGGGGCATCGAGTGTCCAGGAATCGGCTGAAGGGTGCCGTCCTTGGCATACTTGCCAAGTCTGGGACCAAGCACAATCGCACCAGCGAGAGCACCGGCACCACCCACGGCGTGCACCAGCGTCGAACCAGCGAAGTCGGCAAAGCCCATCGCATCGAGCCAACCACCGCCCCACTTCCAGTAGCCGACCGTGCAATAAACAATGCCGACGAAGGGGATGCAGAAGATGAGGAAGGGCAGCAGCTTAATTCGGCCAGCGACCGCACCCGAAACAATGGTGCAGCATGTAGCCGCAAACATGGCTTGGAAGAAGAAGTCGGTCCAGACGGTGTAACCGGGGTAATAGGCCGGGCTCAGGCTGTCGACAAAGTAGGCTGCTTCGTTACCGTCGCCGGTGTAAACGCCACCGCCTCCGATACCCAGGCCGAACGCGAAGTAGCCGTCAATGATGACATTGTCATCGCCCGGGTACATCACAAGCCAGCCACAGACGGCGTACATCGTGATGCCGATCATGACAACCATTACGTTCTTGAACAGAATGTTGACCGTGTTCTTCGCACGGGTAAGGCCGGCTTCGAGCATGGCGAAGCCCAGGTGCATGATGAAAACCAAGCAACCGGCAATCATGATCCAGAGGTTGTTGGTTCGAAACTCGTTGAGGTTACGAAGTACCGGGATGAAATCGCCTTCGGCTTCGGTGTCTTCGTCCTCCACCACGTCGTAGTAGAACGTCTCGCCGAGGTACTCAGGTATGGCAGCGTTGAGTGCTTCAACGGCGGCTGTTGCCTGCTCCTCTGTCATAGGCGGCGGCGCCTCTTCTTCTTCGGCGAAGGCGGGTGCAGCTGTAAACGCCAATGATCCGCCGATCACCAGCAGCAACGCGAGCCATTTCCCTGTCCAGTCCAACATGTTCTTTGCTCCTGCAAACCTGAAAAGTGTTCCGCGATCCGCGGTTCGGCCCGGCCAGGCTCAACGCCTAGCAATCGGTCCTCTGCGGTCGCACATGATGCATGATGGGCAATGTAACGAACAACTGCCTACGCCGCAATCATCTGCTTCCGATAACGCTCATTTGCTGTGCGATCTGGCGAATGAGGTCCGATCACTGGCAGGTGGATCGCTAAAAAAAAAGCGGGCATCCGACCGTCGGATGCCCGCTCATCGCCCCCCACGAACGCCGCGGGGGTGGCCTGCTTCAGTTTTCCGTGCGACCGGGTGGGCTGTCGTTCCATCCGTCCCGTTCGAGGCATCCTCGCCTCAGCATGTCACACATCACGCATTGGTGCAATCGTCAGACCGGAATGGACCTCCTTAGCGGCCATGAATCCCCTGCATTCTTCTCAATCTCATGCTATTTAGAGATTAAAGACCGACAGAAAAATTTTGGTGATCGCTTAAGTTGGCGATTGTTCTGGCCGAGGGCTCAGCGTTTCGCCTGCAATCCGAGCAATGAACGGTGTAATGCCAATGCAGTAGGCAGAAATTCGGCAGCGAAAGGCCCGCCAAGGCCCAAGAGACGCCTGTAATGGCCTGATTGGCCGTCTGGCCGGCCTGTAACCCACGCAATCGGCCCTAAAACCCCTGGGCGAAGCCGCAAGCTGTTCATGGTTTGCAGCGGGCTGTGCTTTATGATGCGGGAGCTTGCTTGAGCCCGTCTTTTTTTGCATCAGGGAACCCCGTCCATGCCGACCCGCGACGCCACCGCATCCCGACCCCGCTTCGGTTCGGTTTTGCTCCGTTTGATCGCCTCTGGCTGCCCTGCTGCCGCCCTATCGAACCAAGTGGGGCGGGCAGCGTGTGGGTGGACGCTGGGGATCGGGCTGCTGCTGGCGGGTTCGGGTTGGGCACAGGACGCGACACCGCCTGCCGAGGCGTCACCCCAGGCGGACGAGCCGGCCGAGGTGATCCCGCCGTTGACCCCGGATGTGCGGGGGCTGCTGACCGATCCGCTGGTGTTCTCGGGGCAGATCACGGGCGACCCGGTCTGGACATTGGATCGGCAGCGGGTCACGAACGCGGGCGGGCTGGAGCTGATCCAGCTGCCGGTGGCGGTGGGCTCGGTGGATGGGATGGCGGGGGCGGGTGGGGTGGGTGAAGGGGGGATTAAGGTCTCGCGGTCGCCGGTGGATGTGCGGGGCGGGCGGTTCGTGGCGTGGCGGCTGGTGGAGCCCGAGCCGGTGGCCCCGAACGCGGCGCGGGTGCAGCGTGAGCGGGCGCGTGCCGCCTCCCGACAAGAGACCGGCACCAGCAGCTACACCGTCGGCGCCGCCCGGCGGAACAAGGCGTTCATGCTGGAAGACCTCGACGAGCGCGAGCGTCGCCATGCCGCGGGGGACAACCCGGCCGCCGCCGACGACAACGCCAACGCCGAACCCGAGGCTTATCTCGCTGACCTGCCCGAAGGGGCCCCGCAGCTGATGCGTCAGTTCACGCTTAAGCCCGGCGGGCGTTTGGCGTATGACCTGGAACGCCGGGTGCCGGGGATGGCCTTTGCCACGGGGGACAGCCTGTACCTGATCCTGCTGGACCGGGAGAAGGCGGAGCAGCTCAGGCCGGTCCGCCCGGAACGGCCGGCCCGTCAGGCCAATGCGTCGCGTGAACAGCGGCAGCAGGCTGAGCTGCGTTACCGGGAGGAGCTGGCGAAGTTCCGTCAGGAATCGCTGGAGCACCGGGACCTGATGCGTCGGGTGCTGGACCTGCCCGACGAATTCGAGGTCGATGCGCCGCCGCGGATCTACATGGTGATGGAGCGTCAGACGCGGATCGACACGCTGGCGTTCAGTGGGCCCAGCCCGTTGCCGTGGGAGCTGGCGGTGGCGGACCTGGAGGCGCTGCGGATGTTGGCGGGTGCGGGGGCGTCGAGACGGTCGCGCGGCGGCGGACAAGCCGATGCAGCGACCGCGGAGCAGGCGCTGCTTCGCGTGGCCCGGCAGACGCACCCGTTCAGCCAGCAGCTCGCGGCCTACACGCTGCTCGAGGGCGACCTGCTCAAAGACGCCACGGCCGGCGATGTCGTGGAGAACGCCGCCCTCGCGTTGCTGGAGACCGGTGAGCCCACCGCTCAGCGGGTCGTCGCGCTCGCCGCGGCCCGGGTGCTGCCGCCCAACAGCGTCTCTGCCAAGGTGCTCACCGCCGCCGCCACCGGCGAACTCGCCGGGCTCGGCCTCGCCTCGCTGGAAGCCCGGCTCGCGGTTGATGCCGAGGGCACGGAACCCGACCTGGCCGCCATGGTCCGCACGGCCAGCAACGCCGCGGTCGATCCCGATGGCCCCGACCCGAAGGGCGTGATGATCACCCTGTTCCAGGCGATGACCCCCGCCAACACGACCCGCCGATCCCCGCAGAGCACTGCAAGCCTCGCCAACAATCCGGCGCTACTCAACGCCGCCCAAGCCTTCGCCTTCGACGGTGTGCCCGACGACCGCCGGGCCGGCGTGATCGAAGGCATCGTGGCCGCCGCCCCGCACGCCCCGCTCGCCGCCTACTGGCTGGACCAGACGCTGCTCCGCAGCCAGGACCCCTCATGGTTCAAGGGCAGCCTGCAGACGCTGGCCAAGACCCGCGTCATCCATGACGCCCTGCAGCCCGAAAGCGACGCCCAGACCACACCACCCGCACCCCCGCCGACAGAATCGGCACCGGTCACGCTGGACAAACCCATCGTGCTGACGCACCGCGAGCACGGCCTCTTACAGGCACTGCGGTCATCGGACCAGGCGACGCGTGAGCTGGCGTGGGCGGCGCTGGGGCCGTTCGAGATCCCTGCTACGCCAGGCCGGTCCAACCCGCGGGGAAGCGCCGCCGGCACCGACCCGGGCCTGTCGCTGTTCATGACCATCGTGGCCGACGCGATCGAGCTGACGCCGACGCCCCCGGCCGTGGTCGCCTTTGCCGCCAACCAGAGCGGGGCTGAGGGCACCGACGCGTTGGTGTCGCTGATGCTCGGCGAAGACGAGCAAGCCAGCCGGGCCGCCGCGCTCGCGCTAATTGGCTCGGAACGCGAGATCGCGCCCCTGATCGCCGGGCTCGCACCCGCGGTCCGGCACCGCTTCGCCGACCAGGTGGTCACGGTCGCGGCAAGCCCAACCAACGAGCAAGGCCCAGCCGCCCGACTGACGCCCGAAGCTGCGGAAGACGTCAAACGGGTCACGGGGCTGATGCGGCAGCTCACCGCCGCACGACCGGGGTCCACGGGGTTTGGGGTGGGCTGGTTCTGTAGTGAGGTCTCGGCGGGTCGTGTGCCCACGCTGGAGCAGTGGGTCGATCAGTCGGTCAACGCGCAGGACCCTCGCCGTGGAGCCGATACCACCGGGCCGATCCGGGCCGCCCCGCTGCTGGCGTTGACGGCGACACCGGACATCGTCCTGGCCGAGGCGGCGCTGACCGCGCTGACACTCGCGGTCGGCGGGGACCTGTCGATGGCCGAGCAGGTTAAGGCCGAGGCGATGGCGCTGCCCGAGCGGACGGACGCGGTGATGAACGAGTTCTGGCAGGCGACGCTCGCTGAGCTGATCGCCTCGAAGCTGGCGGACGCTGCCGGGCCCTACCGGCTGGTGGTTCGGGTTGAGCCGCCCGACCCACGCGACGCCGGGGCCAATGACCGCACACCCCCAGCCACCGGCAACCGCCTCGCCGCGCCCCGCTCCCTCGCCCAGCGCCTCACCGAACGCGCTGCCGAGAACACCAACCCGGCCGGCGATGACCCCACCATCACCGAGCCCGCCTCGCCACCCGCCACCGAGATCGACCTCGGCATCCTGCCCCTGAGCCTCTCCGCCACCGGGCAGCCCTCGCTCGGCGTCGACGGCCTCAACCTCACCGCGCCACCCGACTACCTCGCCATCCGTCTCGAAGACGTGTCCACCCTCAACAGCTTCGGCCGGCCCGAGATCGCCCGGCTGCCCATCGAGTTCCGACGCGACGCGATCGACCTGGTCCCGGTCGAAGACGACCAATGGCGCGGCAGCCTCACCCTCGACACCGGCGAACGCCTCACGCTTGAACTCATTCCCGCCGCGGAGTGACGCGATCCGTCACCCACCCGCCTACTCGCCCGGCGGCGTGTCCCCGATGATCGGGACCGTCTGGCCCGTCTCCGCGTCGCCCAGCCCGAGGTCCATGTACGTGACCTCCCAGACGCCGGACTTCTCCTCCACACGGGCACGCACACCCGCCGCCCCTGAGCCGCCCTTCGCCTCAAACACAAAGTCGGCCACGCCCGCCCCGCGATCGATCTCGCCCATCACAAAGAAGCCCGGCTCGATCCCGCCGCCCAGATGCTTCTGCGCCTCGGGGTGCTGCTTCAACACCGCGACCGCCTGCTGGTAGGGCACCGACCGCTTGGTCAGCCAGAGGTTCACCCCCGCCCCGAGCGTCAGGCCCACCGCCGAGATGAACACCAGGATGATCACGCCCACCGCGATGGAGGTACCGCGGTCGTGGTACCAGCGTGTCTTCTTGGGCAGTGGTGCGAGTGTCTGATTCATGCCGAGGGCCCCAGCTCATTGATCACCTGCTCCGCCAGTTCGCGGTCCGAGCCGGTCAGCTTCGGCACCGCCTGGCCCAGCAGCTCGCGGGCACGGTCCCGCTGGTCCAGGTACCGGCCGTACACCAGCCCGAGGATCAGCTTCACCTGCTGCAGGTCGTGATAGGTCGCGTGCTGTTCCAAGAACAATTCATAGGCCGCCGCGGCCGTGCCGTACCGGCCTTCCGACATCAGGTGGTTCGCCACGTCCAGTTGCTGCTGCTGGGGCAGCGCCTGGTTGGGGTGGGCTTGAAGCAGCTGCACATAATCCGCCGCCGCCGCCGCGACGTTGTGGTCCGCCAGCTGCTTGGCGATCCGGGCACGCACCTCCAGCACCCGCTGCTGCTCGGGCGTCAACGGCTCAGACGCCGACCCCGCGCCCCCAACACCGTCGCCCTTACCCTTCTTCGGATCACCCTCAAAAAAGCTCCCCCGTTTATCCGTCAGCCGCTTGAACTGCGCGCGGCGCTGGCGCTGCTCCAGCAGGCTCAGCATGTCGTAAGGCTCCCGCGGCAGCAGCCGGCTACGCAACAACAGTAACCCCAACGCGAACCCATAGAAGTACCCGCCGAGGTGTGCTTCGTAAGCGATATTGACCACGCCGCTCAGGTTTAGGAACAGGTCCATCCCAATGTAGAACAGGATCAGCACCATGCCCGAGACCTCGAACGACCCGAACACGAAGAAGAACGCCAGCGTGATGTTCGACAGCGGGAACCACGCGAGGTACGCCCCCGACACCGCCGCCACCGCGCCCGACGCACCGAGCACCGGCGCCTCGCTGGTCAGCACATGCGTCAGCCCCGCCAGCACCCCACCCGCCAGGTAAAAGAACAAGTAGGCCACCTTGCCCAAGCGGTCTTCGACATGGTTGCCGAAGACGAACAGGAAGATCATGTTCCCGCCGAGGTGCCAGATGTCGTTGTGCAGGAACTGGTAGGTGAAGAACTGCCAGAGGTTGATCAGGCCGCTGTCGGGGTAGAGGTAGAAGTTGACGATGAACAGGCTCGACCGCAGCGTCTCGAAAGACTCGCCCTGCATGATCCCATCGCTAAACGCGTTGATCGCCCGCTCGGTGAACAGGAAGATCAGGATGTTGATCGCGATCAGGCTGTAGTTCACCCACGGCGTTGAGCGGAGTCGGCGGTCGCTGTGGATCGGGAAAAGCATGGGTCAACCACAGGGTATTCGTCGCTTGGCGAACACATCCGAACGCGGGGAAGCCGGCCGGCCTCAAAACCCGCCCTCACCCGCCCTCACCGACCCCCACCCACGCCCCACCCATCACCACCTCACGCAGACCTATCTTACGCCCCCTCAAAACCTACGCCCTTCCATCTGTTCAATACCCAAGCCTCACGGCGTCGACGGGTCCGCCGCCGCCGACCCCGGCGACTCCACCGACGACCCCTCCGGCGTGGACCCGCGAACGAACGGGTTACGCAAACCCCCGGACTCGGCCTCAGACTCGGGCACGGGCTGGAGCTCGGGCTCGGCCGTCACATCGGTCCCGCTACCCGGCACCGGCTCGGGCACCACGCCAGGCTGTTCCACCTCCGCCGCCGCTCCGTCCGCAGGCTGGCCCACCACCTGCTCCGATCCCGCCGGCTCGGGACGCGACATCACGTAGATCATCAGGCCCACCACCGCGATCAACCCGCACGCCGTCGCCAGCACGGCATAGAGCGTCCGCCGACGACGACGCTGCGCCGCCGCCTTCCCCCGACGCCGGATGACCTCCAGCCGACGCGACCCCGCCGAAGCCTTCGCCGCCTCTGTTGCACCACTCCGCCGCTTGGGCATCCGTAGGTCCGACACCACACTCGGAGCAGGCGCTGCTGTGGGCTTGGCCCGGGCCACCGACGCGGACGCTGGTGAAGGACTTTTCGAGGGAGCCGCCGATGTCCCGCCAGTCTCTCCACCCCCCTGCTGCTGCATCAGTTCCGACAGCCCCGACAACCCCACCACCGAGCTATCGCTGTTCGCCTTCGCCTCACGCCCCGGCAGGTTCGGGAGCTCCGACGGGATCGCCAACGACGATGGGCTCAGCGCGACCGGTGCCCGTCGGCACACCTGCGACCGGTCGATCCGGAACCGGGCCGAGCAGGCTGGGCAATCCACCACCGCGCCGACCCGCACAAAGGCTGACTGCTGCGCGGCAGAACAAGATGGACAACGCAGTTCATACAAGGCGTCGCGCAGTGTAGCACCCCAGCCCCCTATCCCCGCGGGCACCTGTCGGCTACGCCCACCAAAAAAACCACGCGTCTGGAAAGAATCCAGGCGCGTGGCGGAGGAGAAAGACCTGTTCAACGGAGCATTTTGCTCCACATCGTTATCTACGCTGCCCGACCCCGCGGGTTCGTCATGACCGATAAAATTGCCCCAAACCCGCAAAAATGCGACGAATTGGGGTGTAAACCGCTACCTAAGGCCAAATACCCCGGCTGATCGGAGTTCAATTCCATCGCATGCACCACAGCACAGCTTGGCTCTGGTCAGCCGCCATCAAAACCGACGCACCGGACAGCTCAGCCCTGCGTAAGAGCAGCGAAGGGCTGCCGGTTCCTCGTCGTCGTGCCGCCTTGGTAGAACTCACGAGAGCGAGATCACTGATGCGGTGGCCTTCCGGGTATGGGGCACTTCCGTGTGCCCTCACGCCCGCAAACGACGAGGTCGGCGAGCCAGAGTCCGTTCACTCCGCTGCACGCCCGGTGGAGCCCACGCTCGTGGGCTCCGATGTCTTGAGCCTCAGCCGGCACCGCTCCGCGGGCTCGGCCTCTCTCCTCATCACCCCACCCAACCCACCCAACCCACCACTCCCACGCCGACCGGCTTGGCCGGCTACTCCAGCCCCGCGGGCGTCCGGCCCATGGAGCCCGATCGAACAACGAAAAAGCCATCCTTGGCCAACGCTCGATCCTTCTCGGTTCGGTTCTCCGACCCCCCGCCGACAACACATGCACCGCCCCGATAGGCCAGGCTGAGTCGTCGTGTTGGGGTCCGATCATCCATCATTTCTGCCTGTGTTCCAGCTGTTTTTCAGTCTGCCCGCCGACGCATCGCCCAACGCGGGTTCATCGTCAGGCTCATCCCGGCACGCTTCGCCCGAAGTTCTTCCAACCGACGACGCCAAGCCCCGCGGTCCCGCACCTCGATATGGTCCTTGACCCCCAGAACGACCACCTCGCCCGACAGCCCCGTCTGTTCCAGAAGCTCTGCAGGCAGCCGAACCCGCCCCTGCTTGTCGAGCTCCGTCGGTCGGCTCTGCGTGTAGAAGAGCTCTTCGTAAGCCGCCAGCTCCTCCGGCTCCATGTCCGACGCGTTGAGTTCGTCCGCGAGCCGGGCGAAGACGTCTTCGGTGTACAGGAGCAGGACCCCTTCGCCGCCCACGGTTGCGTAGAGCACGACCGGGTCGCCCTCGCCCAATCCCCCCTGCCGTTGAACCTGTCGCCGAAGCTCCGAAGGCACCGCCAGGCGGTGCTTCGCGTCAATCGCGTGTTCATACGTCCCAGTAAAGACCAACGCGGTAACCCTTCAGCCATGACGACTGGGATCTTATGGATATCTCTACCACTTTGCAACATTTCTCCCCACCTAGCCCCACTTACTCTCATAGTACGCCGGAAACATACCAGAAACCGATCTTGTTTATTGTTATTGATCATCTTATGAAGAAATTACAAAACAAGAAGAGTCCTGTCAGCACGTCCGATATCGTGCAATACAAGTGGAAAACTTGAATGTATTTCACTTCTAGCCCACGGGACACGTGAATCGCGCAGGATTTGCACGCACCCACCGCCGCCATTGACTGGTCTACTCGCCCCTCCCGCACACCCCACACCCAACCCCATCACCCCGAGAGCGGCAAGCTCAACCGGAAACACGCCCCGCCCCACCCCACCCGCCCCACCCGCCCCACCCGCCCGACTCGTTCTCCGCGATTGCCGCATACACCATCAATCGAGTCGTTACCCGAACGCACGAGCGTCAGATGACCCCCAGCCCGCGAAGCCAGTGCTCGGGCTAACGGCAACCCGATCCCATACCCCGACTGCCGGTCCCCCGTGCTGCCCCAGCCAAACAACGATTCGACTTGGTCGGCCGGAACGCCAGAACCATCATCCTGAACATCGATCATCCACGCCCGTTCGCTCCGACTCATCCGTAGAACAACGCGCGCATCGCTCTTGGACTTCAACGCATTCCGCAGCAGGTTACCCAGCACAATCTGCGCAGCCTGCTGCGGGATCGGCAAGGCTTGGCCCCGCTCAATGCCATCCGCCAACTCATACGTGACCCGATCACCAGCCCCGAGGTCTTCCGCCAGCCTCGACCAGTCCGTCAAGAGCTCCTCCACTCGGCATCCCACCGCTGGCCCTGGATCCTTACCAGAGATCTGCCCATCCGGAGGCCCATCTTCATCCCCAACGGCCCGGCTCAGCTCAAGCACCGCCTCCAGAACTGCCGCCGCCTTTCGCCCCGATTCCGAAGCGGAGCGTAGGGCACGATCCCGCAGCCGATCGTTCTCCGGCGACATCAGAGCCAGGTCCGCGTAGGCCGTGACCGGCGTCAGCAACCCGTTGATCTCGTGTGCGATCGCCGCCGCCATCATGCCCAGCTGCGCCCACCGCTGAAGATTCGATCCGCCCCCCTCTTCATCGGCCAAGCCGTCGGCGTGGCCCGCCAGACGCTCGACCTCCTCAAGCAGCCCTTCTGTGGACAGCACCGGCGGAGGCCCACCAAGCGCTCCCACGCCAGCAGACATACCGGTGCTAGATGATTCAGAAACGTCACTCACTTCACCGGTATCGGCTCGTACACAGCGGCTCGAAAGGACGGTGTGTCTGCGGTGTTGACTGATTATCGGACGACGTGATCGAGATCAACGATCGTTTTTCGGCCGTGTTCCACGTGGAACACAACCATCTACACTAATGCGCAACCAGACCCTCCTTCGGCCTGTTCCACGTGGAACAAGCCAAGGCTGATACACTGCTTTCACACCCGCCTCATCCCAAACTTCCAAGGACGGAACATGCCCACCAAGAAACGCACCCCCCGACTCGGCCGCGGCCTCTCCTCACTGATGGCCCAGCCCGTCGCGGTCACCCCAGCCGCCCCGCCCTCGGCAGACTCGAGCAAAGCCGTAGCTGCCACGCCTGCTCAGCTTTCAGCGCCAGCACAGGAAACCCCTTCGGACAACCCGGTCGACTCAGCCCCGCCGGCACAAGAGGGCGGTCTCGCACATCTCACGGTAGAGGCGATCCATCCCAACCCGCATCAGCCTCGCCAAGCCTTCGATCCGGATGCCCTCCAACGCCTCGCCAATTCCATCACCAAGGACGGCCTCATGCAGCCGATCCTGGTTCGCCCCACCGCCGATGACCCCACACGCTATGAGCTTATTGCCGGCGAACGCCGCTGGCGAGCCGCCCAGCTTGCGGGGCTCACCGCCCTTCCCGCGGTCATCCGCGAGACCGACGACGCGGGCTCCGCCGAGCTCGCTTTAATCGAAAACCTCCAGCGCGAAGACCTCAACCCGATCGAGAAGGCCGAGGCCTTCGAACGCTTCGGCCAACAGTACGACCTGAATCACGACGCTATCGCCAAACGCGTCGGGCTCGAACGGTCCACCGTGGCCAACCTGATCCGGCTGCTCTCGCTCTGCCCCGAGGTCCGAGCACTGACGGCAGAGGGTAGGCTCAGCATGGGCCAGGCCCGTGCAATCGCTGGGCTTACCGATGAAGACCAACAGAAGTCGCTCGCCGCGGAAGCCATCCGCGCAGGCCTGTCGGTCCGTGCTGTCGAGGCCAAGGCCAAGGCCTTGCGTGACGGCGATCCCGCTACACCGGCAAACACAGCAGGCCAGCAACAGGGGGGTGCCGATCTGATTCAGGACCTGTCACACCAGCTCAGCGATCAGCTCCAGACCAAGGTGCACGTCAAGCGTGGGCGGAAGAAGCATGCGGGGTCCGTCACAATCGAGTTCTTCAGCCTGGATCAGTTCGACGCGCTGATGGAACGCATGGGTGTTGAGATCCGATAATTTCTCGTTCCACTAATCATATCTTTATTAAATAAAAGAATTTGCCATTAAAGTATCGGCGTTCTGCATAAGTTCTTGGTATCTTTGTAAGTTTGTTCTGTCATGACTGAACTGATCGATATACTTGACCGATAGAGCAGGTGCTCCTGCATCGGTGACGCCTTGTCGATCAGCACAACACCCCACATCGCGTTAACTCCCAGTTCAGCCGTGTCCCAGGCAAGCGAAAGAGGACCAGGGTCTGAAGTCGCCTTAGATACCGCCGATCTGGACGGCATGGCGGGGCTGAACACGCTCGAGCGTTCGCCTGCCGCGCGGGCCTTTGTGTTGCATTGGGGCGAGATGGGCAGCCGGTGGGGCATCAACCGAACGGTCGCACAGATCCACGCCCTGCTCTACCTCAGCCCGCACCCACTGCCGGCCGACACGATCGCTCAGACGCTAGGGGTCGCCCGCTCCAACGTCTCGACTTCCATCCGCGAGCTCATCGGCTGGGGCATCGTCCGCCCGGTCCCGGTCCTTGGGCAGCGCAAAGACCACTTCACCGCCATGGCCGACGTCTGGCAGATGTTCAAAGTCATCCTGGACGAACGCAGAAAGCGCGAGATCGACCCCACACTCGCCCTGCTCAACCAGTGCATGGCCCAGGCCCGCGAAGAGCTCGCCGCCACCGCCGATCAGCCCGACGCCTCCCCCGACCAGCAGCACGCCGCCCGGCACACCCTCGACCGCATCGAGGCGATGACCGACCTGCTCACCACCATGACCGGATGGTACAGCCAGGTCCGCAGCCTGCCCACCGGGGCGGTCCGTCGCTTTATGACCATGGGCAACAAGATCGTCCGGTTCTTCGGCCGATCCAGCAAAGCCACGCCCGCTATACCCGTCGCACCCGGCACCCACACCGAACAAGGGGATCAGCCATGATCCCAGACGTCACCACCACCCCTCACCAAACGCCCGGCCCCGCCTACGCGTTGCTCGACGTGCCGGTCCCGCTGGACCACGCCAGGTCGTTGCTGGGGGAGGCATACGGACCCGTTGTCGAGCCCTTGCGGCGAGGGCCATGGGGTGTGATCACGCTGGCTCTGCGGTGGCCCACAACCGACGATGAGAAGCCAACGCCAGCCCGGTCGATCACTTGGCAACAGCCCGTCGAGGTCTGGGCCGCGGGTGTCCGTGCCCGTATCATGACCCATCAGCTCGACGTCCTCGACACCCACGCCCCGATCCACCTGGCCCCGCCCAGCCCGCACATCCGGCTTCTCGACGCCAAGCCCGGCCAGAAGCGTGTCTTCCCATTGTTGGATACCGCGCACCGCGAGCTGCTGCCGCCCGCCAGCGTGGTCACTATCGATAAGGAAACCGGCCGCCATCAACTGCACCAGTTACGGTTTGAGCCGGCAACCCCTGACGCGGTGCCGGAAGACACGTTCCTCCAGCGTGTCGCCTTCACCGACGAGCAGGGCGGTCTCGCATGGCTTCGTCCGAAGACCGGTACCGCTCCCGCCGAAGCCTGGCTGCGCTGGCTGGGCCCAGGAGCCTGGCAAGGCGAAAGCGGACAGACGATCGATCTCCTGCAAAGCGGTTCGCTCGGCGGTTCGCTCTGGGGTGCCGACCAGGACCGCTTACGCATCGACCCCCAGCCGCTCGTGCCGCCGATCGCTCAGATCCCGCTCAGCCCGCCCAAGCAGCCCGCAGCAACACCCGACACCGCACGCGTCTTTGCGGCGTCCTGATGCTTTTCAATCTTTTCGCTTAAGCACGCGACGCCGCTAGTTGGCTTTGCGTAATCGCACTGCACCGTCCGGCCGAAGCGTGACCTCCACCGGCCCGGCGTAGTGCCGACCCAACCTCCGCCAGGGGTATACCGTCTTCACGTGCGCCTTGTCGTTCCGCTCGATCCACCGCACCTTGATCTTCTCGGTCATCTCCAGATCGCGGTGCCCCAGCGTGTGACTCTGGCCCCGGTCCAGCTCGCCAAACACCACCGGCATACTGGCCTTCACCACCACATCCGTCACGTCGCCCCGCGTCTGATTCACCACCGTGATCATCATCTTGTCGGTGGACTTCGGCGTATCCGCCTGTGCCGACTCCGGCCCACCGCAGCCCGCAAGCCACGGCAACAACAACACACTCACAACACAAGACAGCGGCAGGGCGGTGGTTCGGATCATGGATGCACTCGCTTCACGCAGAGATACCCGTACGCCGGCAGGGCGCATACAACGCCTATGCCCTTGCGAACGATCCCCCCGCTACGTCAACCCTCGGCCAGAACCGGGGCCGGCATCACCGGCGGGGGCACCACCCGGGCCAGTCGGCCGTTCTTCTGGACCTCCCAACCCTTACCACCGCGCGAGGTGGTCTTGTACTTCACTGTCGAGATGGTCTTCGTCGCCCCGCGGTTGGTCTCGACCGTCAGCAGGTCACGGTCGCCGTCCGACGCCTTGAACCCCAGCAGCTGGTCGTCCCCCGTGAGCTTGATCAGCTGCACCCCCTTGCCCGGCCCGGCCAAGTAGTTCACATCCACCGCCGCACACACCATCGCCCGACAATGCCGCGACGCCGCGAGGATCGTTTCGCCGCCGTGGACCGCTTCAACCCCCACGACAACCTGCCCCTTGGCGGGCCTGGCAAACTTACGACCCGCACGCGTGGACACCTCGGCAAACGCGGCGAGCCCGAACCGCAGCGCATAACCATCGCTGGTCGCGGCGAAGCCGTGCGTGGCCGGGGCATAGTCCGAGCCTGCCTCTTCCGCGGTATCGCCGATGACGCGCGGGTCCATCGACATCGCGGCCAAAACCCGCTCGCCGTCTTTGAGCTTGAACAGTTTTTGTATTGGCTCGCCGTAGCCGGTGGTCGCCGGAAGGTCTGCGATGCGGGCGGTATAGCAGACGCCGAAGTTCGAGAACAGCGCGAGCGTGGCCGTGGTCGATCCCGCGGTGCAGGCCAGCACACGGTCGCCCTCGCGCAGCCGTGTGTTGTTGGGGTCGAGCTGCTTCTGCCGCTTCACCCACCCGTCGGCCGTGACCAGCACCACCGCGTCTTCCGCGATGATAAAGTCCTCCGCTGCAAACTCGACCTCTTCGCCCGGCGAGTCGATCTGCGTCTGCCTTGCTGACCGCGGGTTCGCCTTCTTGTCGGCGTACGTCTTGAGCACGTCATTGATCTCGTCTCGTACGATCGACCAACGCCCCGCCGTCATGTCCTCCTCGTCGTCAGCCAACAGCTTCTTGATGGCCCGCGCCCGCTTCTGCTTCTCCGCCAGCTCGTCCTTGATCAGGTTGATCTCCAGCCGGGCCAGGCGGTACAGCTTCAGCTCCAAAATCGCGTCGGTCTGCTCCGCGTCCAAGCCCGCCTTCGGGCCCTTCGGCCCATCGACCGGGAAGCGGGCCATGATCTTCTTCGCGGCGTCCGCCTTGCCGTCTGACTTGCGGATGATCGCGATGATCTCGTCTAGCACATCGAAGATGAGGGCGAGGCCGCGCAGGATGTGCAGCCGCTTCTCGAGTGCCGCCAGCTCGTGTTCGAGCCGACGCGTCACCACTTCGTGCCGGAAGATCAGGAAGTAACGCAAAACCTCAAGTAAGCCCAGTCGCTCGGGCCGGCCAACTTCTGGGTTCTCGGTCGGGACCAGACAGGTCAGGTTGACGTTAAAGTTCTTCTGCAGGTCGGTGTTCTTGTAAAGATACGCCAGAACCTTGTCTTCGTCGGCGTCCTTCTTCAGCTCCAGATCGATGCGGACGTCCTCGGCCGAGAGGTCGCGGACATCCAGGATCAACGGCATCTTCCGGTTAATGACCAGAAGCCCGATCGCTTCGACCAAAGCAGCCTTATTCACGCCGTACGGGATCGACGTGATCGTCAAGACCTTCGATGCCCGGCCACCGCCCTTGCCGGTTGCTGTGGTTGCACGGACACGCACCGCACCGGTCCCGGTCTTATAGATTTCGCGGAGCTCTTCTTTGGTATTGATGATCTGCCCGCCGGTCGGGAAATCGGGGCCCTGGATCGCGTCGTTAGCGACGAGTTGGTAGTCCTTGATCTCGGGGTTGTCGAGCACTTTGAGCAGGGCCCGGCAGGTCTCGCCGAGGTTGTGCGGTGGGATCGAGGTGGCCATGCCCACGGCGATGCCGGACCCGCCGTTGATCAGGAGGTTCGGCACGCGAGCGGGCAGCACGACGGGCTCGGTGTTCGAGCCGTCGTAGTTGGGCCGGAACGGGACGGTGTTGCGGTGGATGTCGTCGAGCAGAGGAGTGGCGAGGGGGGCAAGCCGGCACTCGGTGTAGCGGTAGGCGGCGGCGTTGTCGCCGTCGATGGAGCCGAAGTTGCCGTGGCCATCGACGAGCTTTTCGCGCATGACCCAGGGCTGGGCGAGCCGGACCAGGGCGTCGTAGAGCGCGGTGTCGCCGTGGGGGTGGTAGTCGCGGAGGGCGGAGCCGACGACACCGGCACACTTGCGGGGCTTGGCCTCGGGCAGCAGCCGTTCCTGCCACATGGTGTAAAGGATGCGGCGCTGCACGGGCTTGAGCCCGTCGCGGACATCGGGCAGGGCCCGGCTGGTGATCACCGACAGCGAGTAGTTCAGGTAGCGGGACTGTGTGGCCTCGTGCAGGGCGACACGCGAGACGCCCAGCGCGTCGCCGGTCTCGTGGGCAGGGGAACCGTTGGCGAAGAGGTCGTCGCCGTCGGACTTGGATGACTTGGAACGCTTGCGTGCGATAGGTCAGCCCTCCATGGCTGAGGTTCGAGTGATGAACTCTGAATGATAAGTGATGAATAGCGGGGGTAGGATTGGGCCATGAGGATACTCGGCATCGATCCGGGCTTACGGTTGACGGGTTATGGGCTGGTCGAGGTGCGGACCAGGGCGGTCGAGCCGACGCTGGTGGAAGGGGGGGTCGTTCGTCTCAACGAGAAGGCATCGGTGGAGTCGCGGTTGGCGGAGCTATACACCGAGCTGACCGGGCTGATGGACCGGCTCAAGCCAAGCCGGGTTGCGGTCGAAAAGCTCTACGCGCACTACGCCCACCCCACGACGGCGATCCTGATGGGGCACGCGAGGGGGGTGATCCTGCTGACTGCAGAACAGCACGGGCTGCCGGTCGATCCGATGGGCGCCACCGAGGTGAAGAAGTCGCTGACGGGTAACGGTCATGCGAGCAAGCAGCAGGTCGGTGCGGCGGTGGCGAGCCAGTGCGGGCTGGCCGAGGCGCCGAGCCCGGCGGACGTGTCGGACGCGATCGCGATCGCGTTGTGTGCGGGTCGACGCCTAGCGTTTGAGAAGCTGGCCGGGCCGTGAGTCAGTCGAGGTCCAGCGCGACGGGTGCATGATCCGACACACCTAAAGACGCATCCCGGTGCACCTTGACCGAGCCGTCCGCCACACGCTCCGCCGCCGACGCGTTCGCCAGCAGATAGTCGATCCGCCAACCACGATCGAGCTTGCGGGCCTGCCCGCGGTTGCTCCACCAGGTGTACGGCCCCTCGACCTCGCCATAAGCCTCACGCACGAGGTCGCTCCAGCCGCTGCCCACCAGCCGGGTCATCCAGGCTCGCTCGTGCGGCAAGTAGCCCGAGCGGTCCTCGTTCGACTTGTCGTAGAAGATATCGGCGGGCGTCATCGCGATATTGAAGTCACCGCCCAGCACGACCGGCGGCACCGCCTTCGGCGGCTTGTTCGTCGGCCACGGCGTCACACCGTGCGATGCCGCCTGCTGCCGCTTGCCCGCCCACGGCCGAAACCGCTTCATCCACGACTCCTTTACGGTCTGCCGGTGCGTCCCGCTGCTCCCCGATGGCAGGTACACACTGCTCACACCGACCCACTTCTTAGAACCCTTCACCCGCGTGTCCCGCACCCACCCCGAGAGCACCCGGCCCTCGTGGTCCCGGTCCCGTGCCCCCAACCCCCGCACCAGCCCGATCGCCTCGATGTGCTCCCGCCACAGCACCGCCGTCCCCGCATACCCCTTCTTAATCGCAGGGTTCCAGCCCACGACGCCCTCCTGTGTGGCCTCGCCGCCCAACCAGCCCGCCGACTCGATCGCCTCGCCCACATCCGCCCACATCGCCCGCACCTCCTGCAGCAGCACCACGTCCGCTCCGATCTCGTCCAGCTTCTCCAAGGCGCCCTTCCGCAGGCCCGCCCGCATCCCGTTCACATTCCAAGTCACAATCCGCATCGCCGTCTCACATCCCTTCTATGCTGCCTGCTGTTCCCTACAACCTACCGCCTACAACCTACAACCTCTCGACCTATGGAACTCCGCCTTAAATACGGCTGCAACCCTAACCAGCCCTACGCCACCGTCACCGCCCCCACCCACCCCGACTCCTCGGCCGGCCCGCCCCTGACCGTGCTCAACGGCAACCCGTCGATGATCAACCTCCTCGACGCCCTCCGCGGCTGGCAGCTCGTCCGTGATCTCAAGGCCGCCACCGGCCTGCCCGCCGCCGCGTCGTTCAAGCACGTCTCCCCCGCCGGCGCCGCCGTGGCTGCCCCCGGCGACGAGCCCGGCCCCGCGTTCTGTCAAGCCCACCTCTACCCTCCCCCGGAAGGGACACCGGAGTTCACTTGGTCCCCGTTGGCCCTCGCCTACGCCAAGGCCCGCTCCTCCGACCGCGTCGCGTCCTTCGGCGACTTCATCATCCTCTCCGACCCCTGCGACCTGCCCACCGCCCAGCTCATCAAGCCCGAGGTCTCCGACGGCATCCTCGCCCCCGGCTACGCCCCCGACGCCCTCGACCTCCTCAAAGCCAAGCAGGGCGGCAACTACCGCGTCCTCCAGATCGACCCCCACCTCAAACCCCCCGCCACCGAGTCCCGCACCGTCTTCGGCTTCACCCTCGAAGAGACCTACAACGACGCCGCGATCACCCCCGACCTCCTCGACAAGACCGTCACCGACAACACCGACTGGCCCGAGCACGCGATCACCGC
Source organism: Planctomycetota bacterium (assembly GCA_039025195.1). Taxonomy (GTDB): domain Bacteria; phylum Planctomycetota; class Phycisphaerae; order Phycisphaerales; family Phycisphaeraceae; genus JBCCOW01. The sequence goes on along the minus strand of JBCCOW010000028.1, from coordinate 11,749 downwards.
GATGCTCACGATCACCGCCGCCCTCAAGCACACGCAGTCCAACTCCGTCGCCGTGGGCTGGGACGGCCAGGCCGTCGGCATCGGGGCCGGCCAGCAATCCCGCATCGCCTGCGTCCGCCTCGCGTGTGACAAGGCCGACCGCTTCGCCCTGAAGCTGCACCCCAAAACGATCGCGCTCGTTGAGTCCTTCAGGCCCGACGTCCCCCGGCCAACGAAGGTCAACCTCATCGATCAGTTCACCCGCTACCCCCAGCTCGACGACAGCGAGATCGCCGAGCTCAACGCGGCCGTCAAGTCCAACCCCGACCCGATCACCGCCGACGAGGCCGCCGATTGGATCCAGCAGATGCACGGCGTGTGCCTCAGCTCCGACGCCTTCTTCCCGTTCAAGGACAACCTCGACCGTGCCGCCCGCAGCAACGTCCAGTACGTCCTTCAGGCCGGCGGCTCCAAACGCGACGACGACGTCATCGCCGCCGCCAACGCCCACCACATGACGATGGCCCTCTCCGGCTTGCGACTCTTCCTGCACTAAGCCTGCACCGGACCCACCGGCTGCATACACTGCCGCCCCGACTTTTATCCCTCACCCGAAAGCCCCAATCATGGCCAAGACCTGCACCATCGAGACCTCCAAAGGCACCATCACCCTCGACCTCTTCGACGAGCAAGCCCCCGAGACGGTGGGCAACTTCGAGAAGCTCGCGGCTGACGGGTTCTACGACGGCCTCAAGTTCCACCGCGTGATCCCGGACTTCATGATCCAGGGCGGCTGCCCCCTCGGCACCGGCACCGGCGACCCCGGCTACAAGTTCGACGACGAGCCCGGCGCCCTCGCCGGCAAGCACGACGGCCCCGGCGTCCTGTCCATGGCCAACGCCGGCCCCAACACCAACGGCTCCCAGTTCTTCATTACCCACGTCGCCACCCCCTGGCTCGACGGGAAGCACGGCGTCTTCGGCAAGGTCACCGACGGCCAGGACGTCGTCAACGCCATCGCCCAGGGCGACACGATGACCAAGGTCACCATCGCCTGACCCCACCCATTGCCCCCCCCACGCCACCCGATTGCGGTCTGTAGTGTCTGTGACGGCCACACCGCTCGAGCACACTACGCAGAACCGTTAAAGCCCGCCCCGATTCGCCACCGCGCCCATTGAATCGGACGCTCGGGTCGCTATGCGTCTGATTCTGCACAGCCTGATTGCGTTGGCCGCGGTGTTCGGCCTCGGGGCGATGCTTCTCCACAACCGCGCCCAGGATACGCGCGCCGCGGACGTCGCCTTCGTCCAGCAGTCACTCACCCGGCTGCACGAACGCACGTCCTACCACGCTGCACTCAAAGCCGCGGCCGCGGACAACCCGCGGAACGCCCTGCTCGTGGCAGTACGGCCCGAATGGTTCGGCGAAGAGCTGCCGGTCAATATCCTGCTCGAAGACCCGCACCCGTGGATCGATCTCGCCCCGCCCGGCGACAACGCGCCCCACCCGCCGGACCCGGTCATCCGCCGGGGTGATCAGGCGGGGTTCTGGTACAACCCGACGCTCGGGATTTTCCGGGCCCGCGTGCCGCAGCAGGCGACCGAACGCCAGACGCTCGAGCTGTACAACAGCCTGAACACGGCCGAGCTCGCGGAGCTGCCGCTGATCGCCGACCCGCTCCGGGCCCCGCTCGCCTACCGCCCCGGCATCACGCCCGGCACCGCCCACGCCTCGCCGGTCTATCGGCCCGCCGACCCGTCCGCGGAGACCTACCAGGTCTCGGATAGCAGCTCCGTGTCGGCCAAGCCGACCGCAAAGCCGGGTTTCTTCGACTCGGACCCGCTGCCCGAGCTGGAGCCGAAGCAGACCCGACCGACACCGGCCGACGAGTCTTCACAGTCGCAGCCGAAATTCGAACCCGAGCCCGAACGGGCCCCGGCACGCCGGACGCTGCCGAAAAAAGCCCCGACTCACTAAGGCGAGCCGGGGCGGACTGGTGGGTACGGGAACTGGCGGGTGCGATTCACGGATTCGGGGCCAGCGTCCGGCGGTAGCCGTTGACCTCGTAGCGGTGGGTCGTCTGGACCTTGCTCAGCTTCTTGTCTTCGGTCATGGTGACGCGGCCGTCGGGATCGACCCGGAAGTCGGCGAGGAACAGGTGGTCGTCGTAGATCAGGTGAGCGGTGACCGCGTAGCTGCCGTTGTCGAGCAGGGTGGTCTGCATCGGCTGGACGTTGAGGCGATCGAGCAGGGCCGGGTCGAGGTGCGTCGCGTTGGGGTCAATGATGTGGAAGGCGCCCCGCAGGCTGGAGATCGTCGAGCAGAAGAACTTGAGGTAGTCCTCGACAAGCTCGGGGCTGGTGAGCCTGAGCTTCACGTTCGCGTGGAACCGGTCGAAGCTCTGGTGGGACGAATCGAGCAAGACGTAGTGCCTGCCCCGAGCGCCGCGCGGGATGAGTGCGTGGTAGAAACCGCCGTCGTCGTCCGCCATCTCCATCAGGAACACCGGCTGGCCATCCTCCTGTTCGTAGAACGGCAGCGTCTTTTTACGGGCCGACCGTAGCGTGACCCGCTCGGCAGGCTTGAGGGCCTGATTAACGACGAGCTTGGCCCAGATGATGTCGGCCGGCTGCGTTTCAAGCCAATCGCCCGGTGCCTGCGGGGCCATGAGGCCGGCGGGTACCACGGGGGGTTTGTCGATAGCCGGAGCGCCGAGCTTGCCGTTCTGCTGCAGTCGTATGCTCGCGATAATCAGCCGGGCTGCTCGTTGCTCGGGGTCTTGTTCTATTGAGACCTCGGCCAGCACACGGAGGAACTCTTCAGCCGCGTCCAACCGCCGGGCGTCCTCGGGGGTGTGCAGCTTGTCCGGTTCGACCCAAGCGGTCCGGGCCGGGCCGTTGAGGTACTGGACCTCGACCCGCTTCCGTTCGTGATCGATCTGGCGGACCACCACCACGTCGTTGTCCACCTCGACTTGATTGATCTCGTAGGTCGCACCGGCTTCCACCTCCTCGATCGGGACGGCACCGGCAGACACCGACACGCAGCCGAGGGACGCCACGGCAGCGAGGATTGGTGATCGGCGGAGAGAGTGGGTGGGGCGGGTGGGGCGGGTGGGGCGGGGCATGGGGTTCACCAGTCGGTGGGTGTCGTCCGTGTCAGGCGTCGCAGGAAGGGACGCACACGTGACAGCCGGCGTTACTGCGCATATCGGTCGCCCAAACCACCTCGAGAGCGGCTGATACCGCGACCTGTGCGGAGGGAAGCCTCAGCCCGACCGCGGCAGTTTCGGGGTGGACCCCACATCGCACGGGCGCTCGACGCAGCCCGGATCGCTCTCACAGCCGGGTGAGCCGGGCAGGGTCAGACCAGACCACGCCACCAACACGCCGGATTCGGCTTATCGCTTATCCCGACAATTTTTAGAGATAGCCCTGCCCAAACGATCGTTAACGTTGTATGTTGTTTTGGTTAGCAAAACATTAACAACATTGGGAGAGTTATGTCATCACCGGACCATCGACGGCGGGACCAAATCCTGCGTGTAGTTTTCTTGCTTATCCTTTTCGACCTGATCCTGGTCGCGGGGTACTTGGGGCACGAGCTGTTCTGGCAAGGCCGGGGGTATGCCCTTCGGGTGCTGGACCTGAACGGGGAACACTCGGTGGCGGCGTGGTACTCCTCGACGAAACTGGCCGCAGTGGCGGTACTGTTTGCGGTCTGCGGGGTGGTGCTCAAGGGACGCGACATCCGGAAGGGGACCTGGGCGGTGATGGGCCTCGGCGGGTTGTTCATGCTGATGTCGATCGATGAAGCGGTCCAGGTCCACGAAGAGATCGGCAAGCGGGCTGATGCGTTGTTGCTGTCGGACGGCCGGGCCAATTCCTGGTTCTCGATGACGGGCATCTGGGTGTTCGTGGTCGCGCCGCCGGCGGTCGTCGCTCTGGTCTGGTGCTTCCTGCGTGCCCGCCGGGCGTGGGCGGGGGTTCCGGGCGTGGGGGTCCGCCTAGCGCTCGGCCTCACGGTCTTTCTTGCAGGGGCGGTGCTGATCGAGGTGTTCTCCAATGTCTCGACCGCCCCGAGCTGGCTGCTCATGCAGATCGCCATCGAGGAGGGCTTCGAGATGCTGGGCGTCAGCCTGGTGTTGTGGGCGGCTCTGGACACCGCGGTCTACGCGATCACAGGTGAAGTCGATCACGCCCGGCCGGCACAAGAGGGCTCCGAGGCGATGCCCGACGCCCAGCCCGTCGCGGCGTAGCACCACGCCCCCATCACCCGCACCGCTCAAACCAGACCGCAGGCCCGGCGGAGCTTGCCGAGCTCGGTGATGGACAGCGGTCTTGCTCCGGAGCGGGGCACCGCCTTGAGCTGCAGCGGCCCCATCGCGGTGCGGTGCAGCTTCGTGACCTTGAACCCCAAGCGGGCCAGCAGCCGACGGATCTCGCGGTTCTGCCCCTCCGCCAGCGTGATCTTCAAGAGCGTCCGGTCGCTGCGGGCGCGGTCCGTGCTCGACTTCAGCACCGTCACCGCCTGCGGCTTGGCCCGCTTAACGGTCTTGGCCTGCTCGTCGTCGGCAACCCGCTTGGTCTTCTTGTCGTGGGTCAGCAACAGCCCCTTGCGCAGCCGGGCGAGGTCGGCCTCGCTGGGCTTGCCCTTGATCGTCACGCGGTAGGTCTTGGTGATCCCGAACGACGGGTGGGTCAGGCGATGAGCCAGCTCGCCGTCGTCGGTCAGCAGGATCAGCCCGGTGGAGTCGGCATCCAATCGGCCAACGGGGAACAGCCGGGCCCGGCCAACCAGGGCCTTGTCCGGCAGGTCGATCACCCGCGGTCGGCCCTCGGGGTCATCGTTGGTCGAGATCACGCCCCGCGGCTTGTTCACCAGCAGGTACGTCTTGCCGACGGCGTCCGGGGTGTGTTTGCCTCTGGTCTTCCGGGGGCGGGCGATGAGCTTGCCGTCAACCTCGATACGGTCGGTTGCGGGGTCGACCCAGGCGGGCAGCTCGGTCACGGTCGTGCCGTTGACGCGGACCCGGCCCTCGGCGATGAGCTCTTCACAGGCGCGGCGGGAGGCGACGCCGGCGTTGGCCAGGGCCTTCTGCAGGCGGATGCCGTGGGTGGCGTCGCGGAGGGGGGACGCGGTGGGGTCGGAGTTGTGAGACGGATCGCGGGGCATTGGTAGCGCGGCCGGGGGCCATTGACCCCCGACTAAATGGGCAGCGACGGGTGGGGTTAGTCGAACTCGTCGCCCTTGAAAGTGGAGCCGAGGTAGGTGGTGCGGACCTGTTCGTTATTGATGATCTGTTTCGGGGTGCCCTCGGCGAAGACCTTGCCGTGGGCGATGACGTAGACGCGGTCGCACACGGCGAGGATGTGGTGCACGTTGTGGTCGGTGACCAGCATCGCGATGCCGAGCTCGCTGCGGAGCCGACGGATCTCGTCCTGCAGCTCTTCAACCGCCACGGGGTCGACGCCAGCGAAGGGTTCGTCCAGCAGGATCAGCGTCGGGTCGGTCACGAGTGCACGGGCGATCTCGAGCTTCCGGCGTTCACCGCCCGACAGCGTTGCTGCGACCTGCCGGCGGTTCTTGAGCAGATCGAACTGGCCCATCAGCTCCTCGGCCCGGGCACGCCGTTGGCGTCGCGGCATGCGGGTCGTCTCGAGGATGGCCTGCAGGTTCTTCTCAACCGAGAGCTTGCGAAAAACCGACGGGTCCTGCGCGAGGTAGCCCATGCCGCGCTGGGCGCGTTGGTACATCGCGAGCTTGGAGACGTCGTGGCCGTTGAAGATGACCTGGCCCTGGTCGGGGCTGATCATGCCCATGGTCATGCGGAACGACGTGGTCTTGCCCGCCCCGTTGCGCCCGAGCAGCCCGACGATCTCGCCCTCCTGCACCGCGTACGAGACCTTGTCCACGACCGTCCGGCCGCTGTACGCCTTTACCAGGTTGTTGGCTTTGAGCACAAACATCGGAGCCCGGCATTATGACAGCGCCGGCCAAGGATGGGGAACCGCCGCGCGCAGAGCCTAATTCCGGTTCGCCCGATCGATCAACGCGTCCGCATCCGAGGAAGCAAACGCGGGCAGGTCGGCGGTGTCGTTGAAGTAGTGCAGGATGTAGTCGAGCTTGCCCGTGCGGTACAAGCTGGTGAACAGGTCGACGCAGTGCGGGCAGTAGTGCGTGCCGGTGTCCTGATCGAGGATGCGGATCGCGTGCTCGGCGGCGGCCTCGCCGACCTCCCGGCGGTAGGGCCGGATCGAGGTCAGGGCATCGAACGTATCAATCACCGCGAAGATGCGGGCGGGCAGGGGGATGTTTGTGGAGGCGAGGCCATCAGGGTAGCCGGCACCATCGACGCGTTCGTGGTGGTGCCGGACCAGTCCGAGGATCAGCGGGTCGGTGACGCCGAGGTTGGTCAGGCGTTCGTGGCCGGTGACGGGGTGCAGCTGGATGATCTTGAATTCTGCGGGCGTGAGACGGGCGGGCTTCTGTAGGATGGCGTCGGGGATGTCGAGCTTGCCCAGGTCGTGGAGAGCGGCGGCGTGGGTGATGGTCTGAATCTCGTCATCGCTGAGGCCGTGGTGCTCGGCGAGGGCACGGGCGTAGAGCACAACACGCCAGGTGTGGGCGGCGGTGGTCAGGTCCTTGGCCTCGATGCGGGCCAGCAGGGTTTGGACGGTGTTACTGTCGATGCGTGGGCTCTTGCGGGTTCCGTGAATCCTGCCGCATAACCCGCCGGCGATCCACTTTATTCGTGTCTTAGGGCGACGATCGGGTCTTGCTGTGAGGCCTTGATCGCGGGGTAGAGCCCGAAGACCACGCCGGCGAGCACGGCCGTACTGAGCGCGATGCCGGTATAGAGCTCGGAGAGTTCCGGCGCGGAAAGGCCATCGACCTGCTCGGAGAGGATCGTTAGCACCCACATCGCCAGCAGCCCGAGCCCGACGCCGAGGAGCCCGCCGAGCCCGGAGAGCACGGTGGTCTCGACGAGGAACTGGGCGACGATGTCCCGGCGGGTCGCACCGAGCGCACGGCGGACGCCGATCTCGCGGGTGCGCTCGGTAACCGACGCGAGCATGATGTTCATGATCCCGATGCCGCCGACAAACAGCGACAGCCCCGCGATGATCACGATGAGCATCGTGAAGATCAGCCCAGTGCGTTCGGCCTGCTGGATCAGCTCGAGCGGGACAATCACCGAGACGTCCTGCTGCCCGCGGTGCGCGTGTTCGATGACCCGGCGGACCTTGCCCGCCACGGGCAGCACCTGGTCCTGATCCGGGACCCGCAGGATCAGCTCGGTGAGCTCGACGCGCTCGATCTGCCCGCCGGCCGCAGCCTGACGCTCGTCGCCGAAACGTGACCGTGCCGTGCTCAGCGGGATGTGGATGTCGAAGTTCAGGTCACGCCCCACCAGCGACGACCCAGCCCCCCCCGCGAGCCCGACCCGCTGCAGCACGCCAATCACCTCGAAGGCCTGACGATCCAGCATGACCGTCTTGCCCAGCGGGTCGTCGAGCGGGAACAGGCGGTCGGCGATCTCCGCACCGATCACCGCGACGCCCGCAAGACGCTCGAGGTCGTCCGGCCGAAGGTATCGCCCCTTGGCCATCTGCAGCGAGGTCGTCTCCCGCAGCAGCTCGGTGGTCCCGAACACCGCGGCGGCGGGCACCCGCACATCACGCCGAGACACCGTGTCGGCCACCCGCTTGAGCGGGACCAGACGTTCGATCGGCTCCACCGCGCCGTTCTCGATCCGCTCGAGGTCCAGCAGCTGCAGCCCGTAACTCACGACATCGCTGTTCTGCGCCTGCTCGTCCTCGGGCGACGCGTCGGGGCTGTCGATGTCCGGCTTCTGGCTGCGGATGATGATGTTGTTCGCACCCAGCAGCTTGATCTCGCGGAGGACCGCCTGCTTCGAGCCCTCGCCATACGCAGCGATCGCCACCACCGCCGAGACGCCGATGATGATGCCCAGCGCAGTCAGCAACGACCGCAGCTTGTGCAGCCAGAGATTCTTCAGGCCCAGGCGGATGGTTTCGAGAACAAACATCGGGTGAGTCGGGGTCGAGTGCGGGGGAGCTAAGCCAGCGGGTGTATCGTACCGGAGTGAGCGACACGCCTTACGAGATCGAAGTCGGGGAAGAGTCCGAAGGGCCGGCCCGTTGGACATACGCGGTGCGGGTGTTTGGGGGCGGGCGGACCAACGAGTACACCGTCACGCTGTCGTTCCAGGACTACGACCACTGGTCGCACGGGCGGGTGCCGCCCAGCCGGGTGGTCGAGGCGGCGTTCGAGTTCCTGCTGGACCACGAGCCGGCGGCGGCGATCCTGAGCAGGTTCGACTGCTCGGTCATCCGGCGGTATTTCCCGGCGGTGGACGAGGAGTTGCCGGGACGGTTGGCGCCGCCGGCGGGGACGTAATCATCCGGCATGCCGAGTGCACCCGACCAAAGCCTGGGGCTACAGATCAATCCAGGGCGGGGGCTTCGCGGGGCTGTTGTTCGATGGGTTTGATCGCGTGCTCGGCGGGCAGTTCTTTCGGGGAGCCCGCACCGAGGTCTTTGAACTTGCGGGTCGTGACGAGGACGCGGGACTCGAGCGAACCGAGGAAGCTGTTGTAGCTGCCCACCGCGTTGCCGAGGTGCTTGCCGACGTTCTGGGCGTGGCCCGTCAGGACCGCGATACGCTCGTGGAGCTCTTGCCCGAGGTCGCTGATGCGTTTGGCGTTCTCGGCGACGCGCTGCTCGCGCCAGCCCACCTCGACCGCCTTGAGCAGGGTGATCAGTGTGGTGGGTGAAGCGATGACGACGCCACGGGCCATGGCCGACTCGATGAGCTGCGGGTCGATCTGCACGGCCGCTTGGAGGAAGCCCTCGCCGGGGATGAACAGGATCGTGAAGTCGGGGCTGCGGTCGAACTGGTCTTGATACCGCTTGGCGGCGAGGTCCTTGACCTTTTGCTGGATGTGGCCCGCGTGACGCTGCAGGTTCGTCGTGCGGTCGGCGTCGTCTTCGGATTCGACCGCATCAAGGAAAGCGGTCATCGGCGTCTTCGCGTCGACCACGATCGTGCGGTCGGCGGGCAGGCGGACGACCATGTCGGGCCGGAGCCGGTTGGCGTCGCTGTCGGTGACCGTGAGCTGATCCTCGAAATCGCAGTACGGGATCATGCCCGCCATCTCGGCCACACGGCGGAGCTGGACTTCACCCCATCGGCCACGGACTTCGGACTTACGCAATGCGGAAACCAGTCCGCGGGTTTGTTGGCCGAGCTCTTTGTAGCTGCCGTGCATCGAATCGATGAGCTGACGCAGCCCGGCGTACGCGCCCTCACGCTGCTTCTCGATATCGGTCACCGCCTTGGCGTGCTTATCGAGCGACTCACGGATCGGCTTGAGCATGTGGTCGATAGCGACTCTGCGTTTGTCGAGCTCGTCGTTGGCGGCGACGCCGAGCTTCTTGCGGCTGGATTCGAGGACGTCTTCTGCCAGCGTTTTGAACTTGTCCTCGACGAGCTTCATCGCCTGACGGTGGGCTTCGTCGCGGTCTTCGAGGCGTTGATCAAACGACTCGACCTTGGCCTGCTCGGCAGCGAGCTGCTTGTCGAGGTCGGTGTTCTCGGCAAGGCGCTGGGCCAGCTGGACACGGGCGTCGTCGAGCTCGGCGGTGAGCGTCGCGGTGTGTTGAGCGGCGGCCTTTTTGATGGACAGCCCCCAGATGAGCAGGCCGATCGCGGCGGCGGTGGCGAGGGTGAAGAGCACGATCCAGATCATGCTTGCAGTCTATCGGAGTCGGATATCACAGAGATTGGGAGACACAGAGACACGGAGAAAGACAGAAGAGAAAAGCCTCCTCTCAGTGCCTCTGTGTCTCTTGCACTCTGTGATAAATAAGCCGTCAGTGCCGGGGGACGGTAGGGAATCGCCAGAGGGGTTTGGTGTAGAGCAGGAGGAAGCCGAGGGGGAACGCGAGTGCGGCGGTGTAGAGGGTTCGGACGGTGCGTTGGCCGAGCTGGGAGAGGACGGTGAAGTCGGGGATGGGCTGGCCGGCGAAGATCGGGAGGCCGCGGAGGGACAGGAGCGTGGCGGCGGTGAGGTGGGCGAAGGCGGCGGCGGCGAGGGACATGACCGCGAGGGTGATCACCGAGTCGCGGACGAGGAAGGGGCGGAGCTGCTGGATGGCGAAGTAGCCGACGAGGTAGCCGATGGCGAAGGGGCCGAGGAGCCCGGGGACGGCGGGGTCGTGGGAGTGGAGGGTGTCGGCGGTGATGCCTAGGAGCAGGGCGGCGACGCGTGCGGTGGCGGTGGGGGCCTGGAGGGTGACGAAGGCGAGCAGGACGATGAGCAGGTCCGGGCGGGCGTGCCCCGAGCCGAGGGACAGGAAGCTGCCGAGCCCGATGGAGAGGGCGGCGGCGAGGTAGGCGGCCGGGATGAAGAGGAGCCAACGCATGGGCAGTGGGGTTACGGGACGATCACATCGACGGTGGCGAGCTGGTCGAGGCGGAGGGCGGGCTGGACGTAGACGGCCTTGCGGAGTTCGGGGTCGTCGGGGTAGCGGTTGATCTGCGTGACACGCCCGACGAAGAAGGCTTGGGCTTCGGGGGGCCAGCGCGGGTCGACCAGGCGGGCGAGGTCGTCCTGCGTGATGGCGGTGTCGCGGGAGACGCCGGCGAGGACGGCGAAGCGGGCCTGGTTGGGTTCGAGGATGAGGTTGGGGCGTTCGACGCGGGGGGGCTGGTTGAGGTCGGGGGAGGAGAAGGCGACCTGGAACTCGGAGCCGGCGGAGGTGATGAGGCGGACGCGGGCGGTGGAGGGGTCGGCGGCGATGACTTGGCCGACGAGCCAGCCGCCGAAGACGACGACGTGGCCTTTGGCGAGGCCGTCGTTGCTGCCCTTGTTGAGGCGGAGGACGCGTTGGCCGGTGCCGGGCTCGGAGCCGGTGACGCGGGCTTGGATCACGCGGGCGGAGCCTTCGAGGAGTTCGCGGACCTGGCGGAGGCGTTGGTTTTCGACGCGGAGCCGGGCGACCTGATCCTGGAGTTGGGCGATCAGCTGGAGGGCAAGCACGGGGTGCTGAGCGGGGTCGGTGGGGGTGTCGGCGTCGTGGTCGCCAGGGCCGCCGAGCGGAGCGGTGGAGGCGCGGTGGAGCGGGCCGGTGACGGGGGAGAGGGCGGTGTCGGCGAGCCAGCGGGTGGGGGTGGAGAGGGGGTTGGCGAAGCGGGCGGGGAGGACGGCGGTGATCCCGAGGACGCAGGCGACGAGGATGACGAGGCGTTTGCCGGTCATGTTTGGGGCGCGGGGGATGTGCGGTTGGACTGGCGGGATAAATCCCGCCGCTAAACGGCGAGCTAGAGCTCGCTGGTGTCGGTGTCCATCGTGTTCTTCCACTCTTCGAGGTGTTCGAGGTAGATGGCGGTGCCGCGGGCGACGCAGGTGAGGGGGTCTTCGGCGATGCGGGCGTCGAGGCCGGTGGCGTTGGAGATGATGGTGCCGATGCCGCGGAGCAGGGCGCCGCCGCCGGCGAGGACGATGCCGTTGTCGACCAGGTCGGCGGCGAGTTCGGGCTCGCAGCGTTCGAGGGTGCGGGTGACCGTCTCGATGATGGCGGAGAGGGGTTCTTGCAGAGCCTCGCGGATCTCTTCGGAGGTGATCAGGGTCTTGCGGGGCAGGCCGGAGATCATGTCCCGGCCGCGGACCTCCATGGTGCGTTCTTCGCCGTCGGCGTCGGGGGCGGCGGAGCCGATCTCGATCTTGATGCGTTCGGCG
>JBCCOW010000027.1:0-45461 GCA_039025195.1 Planctomycetota bacterium | reverse complement strand
GGTGACCGTGGGCTTCTGGTGCGGTGGGTGGGGGAAGGTGAAGAGGGGGCCGAAGTCGCGGATCCAGGAGTCGTCGGTGGGGATGCCGAGGTCGGCGGGGGTGCGGACGGTGATGCCGGCCTGCTGCATGGCGGCGCACCAGTCGGCGTGTTGTTGTTGGGCCTGGTCGAAGCAGCCAGGCCAGGTCTCGGGGTTGTGCGGGGGGACGACCCAGACGGCGTCGAGGGGGTGCCACTCGGGGGGGAGGTAGGGCATGATTTTTCAGCCGCAAAGAGACGCAAAAACCGCAAAACCCGAAAGGTAATGATTGAGCAGGTGTTTGATGATGATTGATGAACTCATTGATTTCGTTTTTGCGCTTTCTGCGTATGTTTGCGGCTAAAGACTTAATTGAGATAGCGGTGGAGGAGGCCTTGGTAGGTATCGGGTCGGCGGTCGCGGAGGAAGGGCCAGCCGCGGCGTTGGGTTTCGATCTGGGTGAAGTCGAGGTCGATGATTAAGGCTTGGTTGTCGGTGGGGGAGGCTTCGGCGAGGACTTGGCCGTCGGGGGCGACGGCGAAGGATCGGCCCCAGAACTTGAGGTCGTGCTCGGTGCCGGGGCGGTTGATGGCGGCGACGAAGACGCCGTTGGCGATGGCGTGGGAGCGGATCATGGTGTGCCAGGCGTCGTGTTGGATGTGGCTGATGTTGGTGTCGCCGAGGGTGGGGTCGGTGGAGTGGTGGGGGTGATGGAAGTGGCCGATGGCGGTGGGGTAGAGGATGAGCTGGGCGCCGGCGAGTGCGGCGAGTCGGGCGGGCTCGGGGAACCACTGGTCCCAGCAGATGAGGTTGGCGAGTTGGGCGTGGGGGGTGTGGGTGGTCAGGGCGTTTGGCGGGGCGTATCCCACAGAAGGCTGCGCCATCTGTGGGCTTGTGATGGGGTGAGCACGGGTGCTAGAGCGGGTGGGTGGGGTTCTAGGGTGGGGTTCGGGGGTGCTTCCGGGGGTGAAGTAGTATTTTTCGTAGAAGCGGGGGTCGGGGGGGATGTGGGTTTTGCGGTAGAGGCCGAGGGGTTGGCCGGTGGGGCTGAGGGTGAGGGTGCTGTTGTGGTAGAGGCCGGGGGCGCGTTTCTCGAAGAAGGAGGCGGCGAGGGTGATGTCGAGTTCGGCGGCGAGGTTGGCAAGGCGTTGTGAGGTTGGCCCGGGGATGGGCTCAGCGAGGTCGAAGTGGGCCTCGTCGTGGGTCTGGGGGAAGTAGGGGGAGGCGAAGAGTTCCTGGGTGGCGACGATCTGGGCGCCCTGGCCGGCGGCGTCGCGGATCAGGGCCTCGGCGGTGTCGAGGTGCTGTGCACGCGGGGCGTGGGGCGGGCAGGCGTGCTGGATGAGGGCGAGGGTGGGCATGGATAGCTGTTAGCTGCTGGCGGTTAGGCGCTAGGTTTTGTAGGCATGAGTTAAGTGGGGTTTGAGCAGGGCCGATAACAGTAGTGATCCGGTTGCGGGCGGGCCGGGGTGGGGTTGCGCTCGTGTTGGTTTAGGAGGCGGGAGACTGGGCTGTGCTACGGATCATATTTGGCGTGAAGCGTCGGCGGACGATGGGCGACCGGGTGCGCGGGGCGTTGCTCCGCGTGACCGCCCTGGGCGTGGTGCCGGTGGTGTTGATGGGCGGGGTGCTCGTGTATGTGCAGCGGCAGCACCCGGAGACGGCGTCGGCCTACGTCGATCAGGCGTGGGATTGGGCGTCCGAGCTGGCGACGGGTGAGCGTGATCGGCGGGAAGCGGAGCGGTCGCTGTTCCTGCAGCAGGCGGACCGCTTGGAACGGGCGGGGGACGGGGTGGCTTGGGCGGCGTATGTGGTGGGGTATGCCGAGCAGGCGTCGCCGGCCGAGACACGGGCGGTGCTGGAGCGGACGGTGGAGCTGATCGAGAGCGGGGACGGCCGGCTGCCGGTGTGGTACGTGCGGGCGGCCTACCTGGACGCGACGGGTCAGGCCGAGGCGGCGCTGCAGGCGTTTGCGTCGGCGGAGCTGGTGGCTCGGTGTGACACCGCTCGATTGGTCGAGGGCCCTGGGGCGCTGGCCAGGGTGCGTGAAGTCAGCGAGTTGATGCCGGGGTTGGCGTCGCGTTGGGAAGGCCTGGCGTTGGCGGAGCGGGAGAGCCTGGTGTTGCAGGCGTTGACCGCCGAGGCCGATGCGCGGGACCGGTCGCCGGCGGTGTGGGTGGTGGGTGATGGGCCGTCGGAAGAGCTGGACGCGGCACGCTGGCAGCTGGTGCGTCAGGCGGTGCGAGCGCAATGGTCGGAAGCAGTGCTCGAGTAGCCTCCGCCGACGGTTGGGGGCGGTTGGGTGCGGGTGGGGGTAGAGTGCGGGGATGGATAAGAAGATCGGACTGATGGGCGGGGGGGTGGTCGCGGACTACGGGCATATCCCGGCGATCAAGTACATCCCGGGGCTGGAGATGCGGGCGTTGTTCGATCCGGACGCGGCACGGCTGGCGGACATGGTGCGGCGGCACGAGATCCCCGAGGCCTACCAGGATCAGGACGCGTTCCTGGACAGCGGGCTGGACGCGGTGGGCGTGACGTCGCCGGCCCCTTTTCATAAAGCGAACGTCCTGGCGGCGGCGGAGCGGGGGCTGCCCGTGCTGTGCGAGAAGCCGTTGGCGATGGACGAGGAAGAGGGGCGGGAGATGATCGCGGCGATGGCGTCGGCCAAGCGTCGGGACGGGCAGGTGACCGGCGTGCCGTTGTACGTGGGGTTCTGCTACCGCTTCAGCAAGTCGGCGCTGGAGATCAAGCGGCTGGTGGATGAGGGGGCGATCGGCGAGGTGCGGACGCTCCGGCTGATCTACAACTGGGACTGCCACGGCAAGTGGTATCGGCCCGACCCCGAAGGCCGCCCCGACCATTGGGAGGTAGACCCGCGTCGTGTGGGGCGGATGGACGAGGGCGGCCCGATGGTGGACTGCGGGACGCACCAGATCGACCTAGCCCGCTGGTGGCTGGGGTCCGAGGTCGAGCGCTACACCGCCGCGGCGTCGTGGGTCGACGAGTACGAAGCCCCCGACCACATGTGGCTGCACATGGACCACGCCTGCGGGGCGCACACCATGGTCGAGATGAGCTACAGCTACGGCCACACCACGCGGGACAAGTTCTCCGACTTCCGGTACGAGCTCATCGGCACCGACGGGATGATCCACTACCACCGCGAAGACTCGCGGTTCCAGCTGCGGACCGATCAGGAGACCCGGCACCTCGAGTACCACCACGAGAAGAACTTCGCGGAGATGTACCGCGACTTCGGCCGGCTGCTGGAGACGGGTGATCCGGGCAACCTGACGACGGCCGAGGACGCGCTGCGGGTCACCGAGATCGCCCGGACAGCGACGGAACAGGTCATCGCCGATCGGGTGGTGGCTCCCGCGAAACGGAGCGGTGCGGAGCCGAGGCCGGCGATGCTGTGAGGGGTTGTTGGGGTTTGGCTGGGTGGGGTTTTAGCCGATATCACGGAATAACCGCTGGTGGCTGCGGCTTGGTACAGGGGGGCACTGTTTGGGGTGCGGGTGCAGAGCTTTGAAGCCTAGGATTGACGATGAATGAGCAACACGACATGCCGAACGACGCGGATGGGCCCTTGGCGGTGCCGCCCAAGTCGAGCCTGAAGTCTCGGGTGGTTTGGCCGTTGGTGTTTGTGATGGTGGGGATCGGGTCGTGGGGGCTGGTGAACTTCATGGCCACGCGTTCGGCTAATGCCGGTGGGGCACCGGGTGGGGGCGAGGTGTTACAGGGCTGGGAGACGCAGCTGCGGGCGGGCTTTGCGCGGGCGGAGGCGGAGGGCAAGCCGCTGCTGGTGTATTTCACTGCGGAGTGGTGCCCGCCGTGCCAGGACTTCAAGGCGGGGGTGCTGACGCAGCCGGCGGTTGATGCGGAGCTGAAGGACAAGACCGTCCCGTTGGTGATCGACACGGACACGCTGGGCCGGCCCGACCGTCAAGCGGAGCTGCAGCTGATGACCTTGATGAACGTGCAGGGGATTCCGGACATGTACCTGTTCAGCGCGCAGGGCCGGCCGATGGCGCAGTACCGATACGACATGATGTCGCGGGACCCGGTCGCGGACTTCACGGGCTGGCTCAGTGAGGTGGTGCCCGCGGCGGCCCCGGCGACGCAGCCGGCGGAATGACGGGTCGGGTACGTCCGATTACGCCGGCGCCATCGGCATAACCGTTACAGACGGAACAGGCGGCTAGGCGGTGCCCGGTCATGTTGCGGGTTGGGGCGGCGAGGGTGGCGGGGGTGCCCGATGAGTCGGGTATGAGGCGAGAGCAAAGCAAGCGTTCGGGCGATCAATCTGGTGGCGAGTTGTCATCGTCGAAGGACAAGCGTCCGCGGCGTTGGGCGCGGAGGCTGCTGTGGGGCGGGGTGTGCGGGTTGGTGCTGAGCGGGTTGTCGGTGACCGCGTTGTGGTGGGCGACGCAGTCGACGCCGGTCTTCTATGCCGAGTACCTGGACAAGAGTGCCGAGGAGCGGGCGTCGGCGGAGGCGGCGTTGGACGCGAAACTGGCGGCGCTGGTGGAGTCGGCCTACCGGGAGACCGAGCGGGCGGCGGACTCGGGGGAGTGGTCGGCGACGCAAGGGCCGGCCGGCCTGGAGCGGCAGCGTGACGAGCTGGAGGTGATGGTGTCGAGCGCGGTACCCGAGGCGCACGCGCAGGAGGTGCGGATCGATGCGGTGCGGGACCTGTCGCTGGATAACGCGGAGCTGGCGGCGCTGGTCGCCCGGCATCTCGATGAGTGGATGCGGCAGCGGGGCTACGTCCGGCCGGCAGCCCTGAAGCGCCCGATCGTGGCGGTGGTCCGCGGCCGGCTGCACCTGGCGTTCACGCTGCAGACCGAGCGGTACACGCAGACGTTCTCGGGGGAGATGAACCTCCGGCTGATCGACACGGGGATGGCGGAGCTGTCGGTGTCTCGGCTGCGGGCTGGCGAGTTGCCGCTGCCGGTGGATTCGGTCGGCGGGTACCTGGCGGGGCGTGACAGCGAACGCGGCCGACAGATCGGCGAGTGGCTGGAGACGCTGGAGCGCGTGGAGTTCCGTCCGGTCTTGAAGCTGGAGCACGGCGTCCGCGCCAGGCTGGTCGACTTCACGCTTCGGGAAGAAGCGATCGACCTGCGGCTCCGGCTACAGGACCGGCATACGTACCGCCGGGACAACTACCAGCTCGCCGATGGGGCGACGGTGAACGACTTAGGGCTGCTGGACGACACGCCTCGGTTGGGCGGTGACTCGGTGCTGGTCGGTGTGCCGGTGGATTAGGGATGCGGGCACCTTCGGTGCTCCCGCTACACGGGGATGAGTGGGTGGGCGGGGATTACACGAGCAGGGCGGCGGGGTTCTGGAGGAGGCCGCGGAGGGTGCTGAGGTATTCGGCAGCCTGGGCGCCGTCGATGGCGCGGTGGTCGCCGGAGAGGGTGACGTTCATGACGTGGCCGATGGCGAGTTCGGAGCCTCGGACGACGGGCTGCTTGATGGCGGCGCCCACGGCGATGATGGCGGCGTTGGGCGGGTTCACGATGGCGGAGAACTGGGTGACGCCGTACTGGGGCATGCCGAGGTTGGAGATGGTGATGGTGGAGTCGGCCATGTCCTCGGGGGGCAGGCCCTTGCCCTTGGCTTTGCCGGCCAGGGCTTTGATCTCTTCGGAGATCTGACGCAGGCCTTTGGACTGGACATCGCGGACCACGGCAACAAGCAGGCCGCCGCCCTTGTCTTCGGGCAGGGCGATGGCGGTGCCGACGTTGACCGAGCCGTGCTGCTGGATGGCGTCGCCGGTCCAGCTGCTGTTGATGGCGGGGTGTTGGGCAGCGGCGAGGGCGACGCCGCGGGTAATGAAATCATTGATGGAGAGCTTGATGCCCTGGGGTTCGAGCTGGGCGTTGATAGTGCCGCGGAGTTCCATGAGGGCGTCCATCTCGACGGCGACGGAGACTTGGAAGTGAGGGACGGTGGTCTTGGATTCGACGAGGCGTTTGGCGATGGTCTTGCGCATGCCCGAGACGGGGATGGTCTTGGATTCGAGGGTGGCGGGCATGACCGGCGGCGGGGGAGCGGGTGCGGCCGGGGTTGGGGTCGGTGCGGGCGCGGTTGCCGCGGGGGCTGGTGTGGTGTCACCGCCCTCGGCGGCCTTCAGGACGTCGCGTTTGATGATGCGGCCGTCGGGGCCGGAGCCCTGGAGGGTGTTGACGTCGATGCCGTGCTGCTCGGCGAGCTTGGCGGCGAGGGGGGAGATGCGGACACGGCCGGCGGGGGCAGGGGGGGCTGGCGGTTCCGGCTCGGGGGTGGGTTCGGGGGCTGCGGTGGTGGTGTCGGTGGGTGGGGCGGAGCCGCCGCTGCTGCCGCTGGCGCTGCTGGCGACTTCCATCTTGGCGGCTTCGTCGAGGTCTTCACCGTCGGCGGCGAGGATGAGGATGGGCTGGCCGACCGGGACGGTGCTGCCCTCATCGATGGCGAGCTTGGCGATGGTGCCGTCCTCAAAGGCCTGGAGTTCCATGGTGGCCTTGTCGGTTTCGACATCAGCGAGCAGGTCGCCGGCCGCGACGGTGTCGCCGACCTTGACGTGCCAAGTCACGAGCGTGCCCTCTTCCATGGTGTCGGAGAGGCGGGGCATTTCGATGGCGGTGGGCATGGTTCGGCCTTTCGGGTCGGCGTGAGGGTGTGGCGTCAGGTCCCGGTGGGTGGGGTGCGAGCGTTGACGGGCATCGCGACGCGGGAGACGGAGTTTAGCCGAGCGGAGTGGCTGCGGGTGTGCGCAGCAAAAAGGCCCAGGCGGGTGAGCCTGGGCCTCGGCGGGAGGATGAGTGGTGGCTTGGCTTTTAGTCGGCGACCCGGCGACGCCGGCGGGCGACGAGTGCTCCCAGCTGGCCGATGCCCGCGAGGGCGGCGGTGGGGGTGGGCATCGCCACGGGGGCGGTGGGGGTGGCCGCGTGGCCGCCGAGCCCGGTGATGAGGACGGCCGAGTTCTCGCCGTCGCTGACGGTGTAGACGATGCGGTAGCCGAAGTCGTCGACGGTGTCGTCGAGGTCCGAGAGGATGGAGTCGGTGTCGGGGTGCTTGTCGAAGCTGACGGTGGCGTCGTCGAGGCCCTGGGCCCCGAGGCCGATGAAGCCGGCGAGGCTGGTGAAGCCGGTGGCGGTGAGGCTGCTGTCGTCGGCGAAGGTGTCGATGTCGGCGTGGGTCGTGTTGAGGCCGTACTGGGTCCAGTCCCAGTCCTGGCCGGAGACGGTGTCGCGTTCGAAGTACACGCCGGTGATCATGCTGCCATCGGTGGAGTCGTTGTTGAGGATGGCGAGCCAGTCGTTGCCGGCCTCGTCGAGGGTGACGGTGAAGTTGAAGGCGTCGAAGCTGGTGTACCCGTCGTTCTCGAGGACGAACAGTGGGTGCGTGCCGGCCACGGCGGAGCCGGAGGCAACGAGGGCGAGGGCCAGAGCGGAAGCGGTGGCGGTGCGAATCATCTTGTCTTTCTCCTGATCGTTGGAGTTAGGGGCGTCCGCGGTGGACGGCTAACCCTTGAAGAGAACCACAGGAATCGCGTGAAGCCACGTGAAAGACGCAGTCGCCGGGTGTGTTCGGGGGCAGGTTGCCGGAAGATTCGGCGTAGGTCCTACAGGCCGTAATCCCAGCGCGTGCGGGTTGGCAAGTCGCGGTAGCGAGCCGATAGGCGCAGCGCGGGACGCTTCGCGTATCCCGCTAAACAGTCTGGGAATCTGATCTAGTGCGGGGCGGTGCCGGACTCGGCGAGAGCCCATTTCTGCAGGTCGGAGCGGACCAGCCAGGGCACGATCAAGAAGCCCAGGAGCAGGGCGGGCATGAGTAATAGCGCAACGGTGAGCTGGCGTGGGGCATAACCCCGCGGGCCGCCGGCCCGTGCAGCGCGGTAGAGGCAGACGAGCATCAGCGTCAGGCTCCCGCCAACCAAGACCATCCCAGCGGCGACGTACACGGGACGCTCCAGAGGGAAAAGCAGCACCACCAAGACGGTCGTGACCAGTGTGGCCCACCACCAGCCGATCATGGCCTCGCAGTGTTTCGGCTCGCTCATGCCTCGGCTTGGGCTGGAAGGATCAAGCGTTGTAGGTCGCGGCGCGGACGGCCTCGGCGATCTTGCCGGCGTTGGGGAGCATGTCCTGTTCACGCTGGCGGTTGTAGGGGGCGGGGATGTCGTCGTTGTTCACGCGGATGACGTGGTTGTCCAGGTCGTCGAAGCAGTACTGATGGACCTGGGCCGCGACCTCGGCCCCGACCGAGGCGAAGGGCCAGGTCTGGTCGACGACGACGCAGTAGTTGGTCTTCTTGACGGAGTTGACGATGGTCTCGGTGTCGAGCGGCCGGTAGGTGCGGACGTCGACGACCTCGATGTCGATGCCGCCCCCGGATTCTTTCTCGAGGGCTTCGGCGGCTTCGAGGGCGAAGTGGACGGGCCGGCCGGCGGCGACGACGGTGCAGTCGGAGCCGGGCTTGATGATGTTGGCCTGTCCGAGCGGGATGACGAAGTCGTCGTCGTGTTCGGGGGGTGCCCACTGTCCGCCCTGGAGGTATTTGGAGAAGTCCTTGTCACCGCGGGCACCCATGCCGAGCATGCGTTCGGATTCGAGGTTGAAGAACGGGTCGGGGTCCTGGATGCCGGCCTTGAGGAGTCCCTTGGCGTCTCGGGGGGTGGAGGGGACGGCGAGCTTGAGGCCGGGGACAGAGGCGAACATGGACTCGACGGACCAGGAGTGAGTCGAGCCGAGCTGGCCGCCGGCCCCGTTGTTGCCGCGGAAGACGGCGGGGCAGCCGAACTGTCCGCCGGACATGTAGAGCATCTTGGGGGCGTTGTTGATGATCTGGTCGGCGGCGACGAGGCAGAAGGACCAGGACATGAACTCGATGATGGGGCGGAGGCCGTACATGGCAGCCCCGACGCCGAGGCCCGCGAAGCCGGTCTCGGAGATGGGGGAGTCGACGATCCGGCGGGGGCCAAACTCCTCGATCATGCCCTCGGAGACCTTGTAGGCCCCGTTGTATTCGGCGACCTCTTCGCCCATGAGGAAAACGCGGTCGTCGGCCCGCATCTCCTCCTGCATGGCTTGCTTGAGGGCTTCGCGGTACTGGATTTTGCGTTCGGTGGTTGCCATGTTAGGAGTATAAGGCGGTTACTCCGGATCGGGCGTTGGGGTGGGGGTGGGGTGGCTTTTGGGCTCGCCGACGAGGGTGTTGAGCAGATCGCGGAGCTGGATGTGGTCGGAGACGAGCTTGGCCATGAGATGGAGGATCGTGCGTTCGTCCTCGGTGAGCCGGCGGGGCTCGCGGTCGATGATGCAGAGGGTGCCGAGGTAGTGGCCGTGGTCGTCGGCGATAGGGCAGCCGGCGTAGAAGCGGATGTGGGGGGCTTCGGTGACGAAGGGGTTGTCGTGGAAGCGTTCGTCGAGGCGGGCGTCGGTGACCTCGAAGATTTCGGGGTCGAGGATGGCGTGGGCACAGAAGGCGTGCTCGCGGCAGGACTCGACGGCATCGAGGCCGCACTTGGCTTTGAACCACTGGCGGTCGCTGTCGATGAGGCTGACCAGGGCGATGGGGACTTTGAAGTGGGCGGCGGCGAGTTCGACCACGTGATCGAAAAACGCTTCGGGCGCGGTGTCGAGGAGCTTGTGGCCTTGGAGTGCCAGCAGGCGGAGGGCTTCGTCCTGAGGAAGGGGGGCTGCGATCATGTGGGACGCGTGGTGGGGCTGCGGCGATGCAGCGACGTCTTGTGGGAACGCCCCCCGGCGGAGGCGGTGGCCGTGTGAGCGACTACCGCTTGATATGTAGACAATCGGGCGTTTTGGTGCCTGACTTGTGATGACTTGCTGTTTTTGGGCCTGTGCATCGAGGCCGGGCGTTTGCGTTACGCGGCTTGCGGGTGGTCGAGCAGGTCTTCACGGACCCGGACGACGTCGGGCATGCGGGCGATGAAGGCGTCGATGAGGTCGGGGTCGAAGTGCGAGCCGGCGGACTCTCGGAGGATGTTGACGCAGTGATCGAGGGGGAAGGCGGGCTTGTACGGGCGTGCGGAGGAGAGGGCGTCGAAGACGTCGGCAACCGCAGTGATGCGGCCTTCGAGGGGGATGTCTTGGCCGGCGAGACCGCGGGGGTAGCCGGAGCCGTCGAATTTTTCGTGGTGGGTGTCGGCGATGGAGGCGGCGAGTTGGAGGACGTTGTAACGGGAGGTCCCGATGATGCGTTGGCCGATGGTGCAGTGGTCGGTAACGGCGTCGGCGGTGCGGATGGATTCGAGCTTGGAGATGATGGACGAGCCACGCCCGGTGTGGCAACGCATCTCGGCGAACTCGTCGTCGGTGAGCTTGCCGGGCTTGAGGAGGATGGCGTCGGGGATACCGATCTTGCCCACGTCGTGGAGGGTGGAAGCGAGCGAGATGGCGTGGCAGAAGTCGGGCTCGAGGCCGAGCTGCTCGGCGATAATCTTGACGTAGGCGGCGACGCGTTGGACGTGCTTGCCGGTGTCGTCGTCACGGAACTCCGCGGCGCGGGCGAGGCAATGGACGACCTCTTCACGGGTCTGAGCGATCTCGTCGGTGCGTTCGTGGACGAGGCGTTCGAGCTGGTTCTTATAGGTCTCCAGCTCGTCCTGAGCGGTGTTGGTCCGGCGGAGGGCGTCACGGAGCTCGATCTGGGCGACGACCTGACGGGCGAGTGAGCGGAGGGTGTTGCGTTGGTCGTTGGTGAGTTGGCCGGGCTGGTCGTTGATGAGGCAGAGAGTGCCGAGGGCGTAGCCGGCGGGGGTGATCAGCGGGCAGCCGGCGTAGAAGCGGATGTGGGGGGGGTCGGTGACAAAGGGGTTGTCGTGGAAGCGTGGGTCGAGGCGGGCGTCGGGGACCTCGAGGATGTCTTCGCCGAGGATGGCGTGGGAGCAGAAGGCATCGTCCCGGCTAGATTCGCAGGCGTCGATGCCGCACTTGGCTTTGAACCACTGGCGTTCGCTGTCAATGAGGCTGACCAGAGCGATGGGGACGTTGAAGTGTTGGGTGGCGATCTGGACCAGATCGTCGAAGCCCTCCTCCGCGTGCGTGTCGAGGATGTCGAGGGCGTGCAGAGCGGCGAGCCGTTGGGCCTCGTTGGCCGGGATCGGGGCAACTTCCATGCAGAGGAGATCGGCGGTTAAGGGTTTGGGCCTAAGCGCGGGTTAGGCGTTCTGGGCGAAAGCCCTCATGAGGCGTCCCGACTGTGTCAGGACACGCGTTCCCGTTTAGCGGCTGTAGCGATTGTGGGGATCAGCAGGGCTGCGGCGAGTGCCGTGACGCCCAAGACCACGTTTCCGCCTGGCGTGTTGGCGAGGCCGATCGTCAGGAAGCCCCAGGCAACGGCCGCGGCGTAGGTCAGCGAGGCGGATCGATGGGTGACGATGGCGGCGAACGCGGTAGCGGTGGCGAGTGTGATCAGGAGCGTGGGGAGGCCGGGGTTGTCGGGCAGCAGGGCGTAGGCGACGCCGAGCATGTTGGCGGCGGTCATCCAGCCGGCGAGGGCAAGCAGGGGCAGGGCGCTGAGGCGTTCGACGCGGGACCTGGGCGGGCGTCGGCGGATACGGGCCAGTGCAAACAGCAGGGCAACCAGGCTGGTGAGGAGGAACAGGAAGCTGACGAAGTCGAGGGCAACAAGCGGCACGTAAACCGCCCACGCGGCGTTGGCGGCGAACGCCAAGGCGGCGGGGTAGCCGGTGTTTCGGAAGAGCGGGCGGTCGCGGTAGCGGGGCAGGGCCTGGGTGATCGCGTAGGCGAGGCAGCCGAGGAAGAGGGGGCCCCAGATGGCGAAGGCGTAGCCGGGGGGCGTGAGGGCGGTGCGTTGGGCGTCGGAGCGTGAGCCGATGTCGTGGGTGAGCCCGAGCAGGCGGGGCAGGTAAGGGAAGGTCACCTGGGCGAGGCAGGCGAGAAGGACGACGGCGGCTCGGCGGTGATCGCGTGACATCATCGAGCAGACGCCAGGGGACGCTGCGTGCGTTTCGAGTCGAGGTGAGGTTTGGTGCGGGTGACCGCCGTTAGCCGGTGGGGTTGGGGTTGGTCACGACGTCGGGGAGTTCGCCCTTGAGATACGGGCCGTAGGGGTTGGCGTAGACGTCGGTGAACATCTCGGACTCGGGCAGGTCGGGGGACGACTCAGCAAACTTGATCGACTCGAGCGCGACCGCCTTGGCCTTCTTATCCAGATCGTCGATCTGTTCCTGGTCGGCGAGGCTGTTGTCGATCAGGTGACGGACCAGGTTCTGGATTGGGTCCTGTTCTTTGTAGTCGCCGACCTCGTCCTTGGTCCGGTACTTCTGGGGGTCGGACATCGAGTGGCCCTGATACCGGTAAGTCTTGACGTTGATGAACGCGGGGCCGGGGGACTGGCCTTGCCGGGTGTACTCGACGGTCTGCTTGCGGTCCCACTGCGGGTTCTTCGAGCCGCGGGCCAGGGCGACCTGCTCAGCAAAGGTGTCGTATACCGCCAGGACATCGAGGCCATCGCACTCGGCGTAACGCATGCCGTAGGACATAGCCTTGGTCTCGAGGTCATCGCCCATCGCGGTGCCGCGGTTGATCGCGGTGCCCATGGAGTAGCCGTTGTTTTCGAGGACGAAGATGACCGGGAGGTTGTAGATGGCGGCGAGGTTCATCGACTCGTGGAACGCGCCCTGGTTGAGAGCACCGTCGCCGAGATAGCACAACGCGACGTTGTCCTTGTCTTCGTACTGGATCGCGAAGCCGAGCCCGACGCCGAGGGGGCACTGGCCGCCCACGATGGCGTGGCCGCCGTACATGTGGTTGGGCTTATCGAACATATGCATCGACCCTCCCTTGCCCTTGGCACAGCCGGTGAGCTTGCCGAACATTTCAGCCATGCAGTAATGGGGGTGCATGCCCTTGGCCAGGGCGAGGCCGTGGTCGCGGTAGGCCCCGACGACGGGGTCTTCGTGTTTCAGTGCACCGACCGACCCGACGGCGACGGCCTCCTGCCCGATGTAGATGTGACAGAACCCGCCGATCTTCTGCTGCATATACGCCTGCATCGTCTTCTCTTCGAAGCGGCGGATGAGCATCATGTCGTAGAGCATGCCGACGAGGCGGTCTGCAGGGAGGTCCTTGGCGGAGACAGCGTCGGTCTCGCCGGTATCGGCGTCGGCGGGGGGCGGGGTAGTCGCGGTGGTCATAGAGGGCTTTCGCGGGCTTTGTTCGGGTACGGCGTGCCGTTAAGCGAGCAAAACCAGTGTAGAGGTCGGTCCCGGCGTACGGCAAGTCCCTTCTATTGAGATGTATCGGTGTGCAGGGCCCGGGGCTGCAGCAGGGCGGCCACGGGTGGCTGGGCCGGTGGCTGTAGGAGCGGCGCTAGTCCGGGTTTGGCTCGTAGCCGAGCGACGCGAGTTCTCGGACGACGCGGCTCTTGGGGCTGATTACAGCGAGCTCCAAGCCGTCGAGCTGGAACCGCAGGCCCTTGGTGATGGACTTGCGGTAGCCGTGGACCGCGTCGCGGGGGATGACCGCGAGCGTGTGGCTCGGCTTGGCCTTCTTGATCTTCAGCGCGTCCAGGATGTCACGCGGCATCTCGCTCAGCGGTGAGGTGGGCAGCGGCATCTCGAACGACTTACGCCACATCAACACCGCCGCGATCAGCATGCCGATGGGCCCAAAGACGCACCCGATGATCAGGCCGGTCTGCCAGAAGTGCGACCGGTAGAGCAGGTAGACGCCGTCGGGGTCGATGTAGGCCGCGCCCGTAACCACCACACCCCGCGTCGGGCGGTGGCCCTCGAACCGGAAGGATTTGCTGAGGAGCTTGGGGTCCATGGTTGACGCGGCCTACACGCTACGGGATCAGCACGAGCTTACCGATGTGCTGGTTTTGAGCCATGACAGCGTGGGCTTGCTGCACATCGGCAAGCGGGAAGGTGCCGGCGACGTGTTGGGTGTAGGTGCCGTTGGCGAAGCCGTCGAGGACGAGCTGGGCCTGCGGCCGCCAGTGCTCGGGGCCCGCCTGTCGGAGCTCGGTCATCGCGTAGCCGCGGACGGTCCCCTTCTTGCGGATCAGCGTGCCGGCATTGACCGGTCCGGGTGTGCCCAGCAGGCCGTAAACGTAGACGGTTCCGAGCTCGGCCAGCGCAGTGATCTCGTGTGACAGGTATTGCCCCGCGCCGACGCAGTCGAAAAAGACATCGACGCCCCGGCCGTCGGTGAGCTTGAACAGGTCGCGGTAGAACGGCAGCAGCGTGCGGTCGGCCTGCGGGGTCGGGGCGTGTGTGGCCAGCAGGTGGTCGTACCTTGCGGTGGGCAGCGCCCGGATCGCGTCGAGCTTGGCGGGCGACGAGGTGAGCCCGATGGTCGTTGCGCCCATGGCCTTGGCCACTTGAGCAGCGGCGAGGGCCACCGAAGACGACGCGGCAGACAACGCCACGACGCGGCGGTCTTCTGGCTGTTCGTGCAAACGGTGTAGCCAGTGCAGGCAGCCGTGCGCGGTGAGGTAGGGCAGCCAGAGCGCGCCGAGCTGGTCGTCGGGCACCGCATCGGGGACGGGCATGACGCACTCGGCGGGGCAGACGTAGTGCGAGCGGTACGCGCCGCCGCGGGCCGGTTCAGACTCGGTGTCGCTCGACGGTCTCGTCACACCGGGGGTAAGGGTCACGCGGTCGCCGGGCTTCACGCCGGTGACATCCGACCCGACCGCTTCAAGCACGCCGCCGCCCTCAAGCCCCGGCGTGAACGGCGGGTCACCGGTCGAGAGCTTGTACTGGCCCTCGCGGCCCATGATCTCCGCCCGGTTCATCCCGATGGAGGTCAGGCGGACCAGCACATCATCAGGGCCAAGTTTGTCGGCGGTCGGGGTGGGTTCTTCGAGGACCCGCAAGACTTCGGGGCCGCCGAACTGTTCGATGAGGACGCGTTGCATGGACGCATTATGCAGTGGCGTAAGACGCGAGATGGGTTAGGGTTTTCGCGATGACCGACGAGCAGGAGGTTTATGAGTACCGGCCGGGCGTGGTGGGTGGTGCGGTGCGGTATGTGTTGGCGGGGGATCGGCTGATGCGGGAGGACGAGGCGGGCCTTGAGGAGGCGTCGTGGCGGTTTGCAGAGGTGGGCCGGCTGTACTGGAACACTTTTAAGAGCCAGCAAGTGGAGCAGCGGACGCTGACGCTGGAAGCCAAGCGGGGTGTCGCGTGGAAACGGCTGCGTCTGGGGTGCAACCGCGGAGACGGCGAAGACCTAGAAGTCTTCCGTGGCCTGTGCGCAGCGGTGTATCGACGGCTACAGGAAGAGCCAGAGCCGCCGGTGTTCGGGCTGGGCTACGGCGGCAGCGCACACTGGTGGTTCTTCGGGATCGGCGTGTTCGCGGCGGGCCTGGCGGTGGGCCTGCCCGTGGCGGCGGTCTTCTCCGGTCGAGGGCATCGGCTACTGACGGTGGAGGGCGTCGTGATGACGGGCATGATGCTGCTGATCGGGCTGCCACTGGTCTTGGCCGGGCTGCCAGGCCGGCGTCGAGCAGTGGCGGAAGCTGCGGCGGGGCTGTCCGAGGAGCAGGTGCTGAGGCTGATACACGGCGAAGACGCGCAGGCGTAAGCTACGGCCATGGATATTCAACCCAAGGTCGTGGCGGACTACGCCTGTCACTGTGGCGAAAACCCGCTCTGGCAGCCCGATGAGAAGCGGTTGTACTGGACGGACATCCCGACGGGTCGGCTGTTCTGGTACGATCCGGCGACGGGGGAGCACACCTGCTTTTATGAGGATCGTCAGGTAGGCGGGTTTACGTTCCAGGAAGACGGGGCGTTGCTGCTGTTCCGGGACAAGGGGAACGTCGTGGTCTGGCGGGATGGCGGCGTGGCGAAGACGGTGATCGAAGAGCTGCCGGAGGAGGTGGAGACGCGGTTCAACGACGCGTGTGCCGACCCGCTGGGCGGGGTGTACTGCGGGACGATGCCGACCCCGCAGCGCAAGGGCCGGCTGTATCACCTGCACACCGACGGGTCGATCGACCTGCTGCTGGAAGACATCGGGTGCTCCAACGGCATGGGCTACAGCCCGGACCTCAAGACGTTCTACTACACCGACTCAACGGTCAAGAAGATCTATCACTTCGGTCTCGATCCCGAGACGGCAGCGATCACCAACCAGCGGGTGTTTGTGGACACCACCGATGTCCATGAGGGCGTGCCGGACGGCATGACCACCAGCGCGGCCGGCGAGGTCTACTCGGCGACATGGGGGGCGTCGGCCGTCGTACGCTACGGGCTCGATGGCGTGGAGATCGAGCGGTATGCCCTGCCGGTCCCGAACATCACGAGCCTGTGTTTTGCGACGCTTTCGGACGGGCGTCACACCGCGTATGCCACTACGGCGATGGGCCAGAAGAAGGAGGAGCTGGGGCCTGAAGCGGGGGCGACTTTTGAGCTACCGCTGGATATACCGGGTGGTCCGGAGTTCCGGTCGCGGGTGGGAATGGGTTAACCGGCTTTATGCTTCGGGTACATCGTTGAGCCGAACGTGCTGTTTCTTGAACACGAGGTATCGGTTGGCGATGAAGTTGAAAGCCGTGCCGGCGACGACGCCGATCGTGGCGGCGAGCTGGGGGATGAAGTCCGGGTAGGTATGGACGAGGTAGGCGGCGACCGCGAACTGTACGCCCGCTCCGAGGGCGCAGGCCCCGCAGAAGCCCAGGAACTGCCGGAGCCAGGAGCTTTCACGGGCGTAGCTGAAGGTGAACCGCCGGTTGAGCAGGAAGTTGGAGACGACGGAGACGGCGATGCCGCCGGCGATGGCGGGGATCTCGGGGACACCGAGCACAAGCAGCACGGTGAGGGCCGCGAGGTTGACGCCGAGCCCGAGGGTGCCGACCGCCAGGAACTGGATGAGGTGGGTCCAGGTTCCGAACTTGAAGATGTAGAGCCGGCGGAGGTGCTGGATGTATTTGAGCTGTTCTTTGAAGGAGAGCTTGGACTCGCCGTGGACACGGTCGGTGAAGTGGATGGGGACCTCGCCGGGCCGGGTGCAGTGGCCTTTGACCAGGAGTTCGAGCCCGATCTTGTAGCCGATGGGGTTGAGGTGGTCGGCTTGGTCGAGGAGGGATTTGCGGAAGGCGAAAAAGCCGGCCATCGGGTCTTTGAGGTGGGTGAGCGGCCGGGCGAGGATGGTGGCGATTCGAGAGTTGAGCCATCGGCCGAGGCCCCAGTCGTCGTCGGTCGAGCCGCCCTTGACGTAGCGCGAGCCGAAGACGAAGTCGTGGCCGTTGTCGAGGGCGTCGAGGAGGGCGGGGATCGATTCGGGGGGGTGCGACAGGTCGGCGTCCATCACGACGACGTACGGGTGTTCGGCGCGGGCGAGCCCGTCGACGACAGCGGCGCTGAGCCCGCGGGGCCCGGTACGCCCGACGTAGTTCAGCCAGGGCAGGCCGGTGTCGGCGACGATCGTGTCGCTGCCGTCGCCGGAGGGGTCGTCCATGATGAGGGCTTGCAGCTCGTAGCCGGAGTCGGCGTGAAAGGCGCGGAGCCGATCGATGAGGTGGGGTAGCGCGTCGGCTTCGCGGAACGTGGGGATGATCAGCGAAACCCGGCGGGTGTCGTGATCGGCAAACCGGAGCGGGGCGGCCTCGGCGTCGGCGGAAGGATCGTTGTGCGGGGCCGTGCTCATGGGATGGATCGGGTTACGGGGCATCGCCCGGCGGGGGGTACTTGCGGGCGTTGTGGGCCATCTTCGACCGGAAGGCGGACGCGATGTCGATGCCCAGCGCGTTGGCGAGGCTGAACGAGTAGGCGAGCACGTCGCTGAGCTCCTCGCGGATGCCCTGCATGCGGTCGGCGTCGGCCTGGATTGTGCCCACTGATTCGCCCTCGGGCCACTGAAAGTGCTCCATCAATTCGGCGGCCTCGATCGCGATCGACATCGCCAGGTTCTTGGGCTGGTGGAAGCGGTGCCAATCGCGCTCGGCCACGAAGCGATCGACCATCGCCTTGCACTCGGCGAGGGTCGTGGTCGCGTCGGATGGGTCGGCGGGATTGTTCGGAGCGGGGTTTTCGTGGGCCTCCATCGCTTGAGCTTACCTGATCGCTACAGACGCACCTCATCGAGGCGTTGTGAATGGTGGCGGCCAATTTCATTGGCCGCGACTGCGGTGCATGGCAGTCTTGCCGCACGTCCGAGTTCCACAATCCCGTGCCACACGCACGATCCCAGGAGACACATCCATGCGAGGCCAAACCATTACCCGAGCACTGCCCACAACCGCGGCCCTGCTCGCCATCACCCCGCTATCGGTCTCGGCCCTCGCCGGCACCGAGCAGCTCATCGATTTCGAGGGCCTTCAGAACGGCCTGATCGTCGCCAACGGCGACACGGACCGCGGCTTCTTCCCCGGCGTCTCGATCTCCGTCGACAACTTCAACTCGTCCACCGACCTCGCGGTTATCTTCGACACCACGCTGAGCGATACCGAAGACCCCGACCTCGAAGGCCCGTCCTGGGGCGGCGGCAACCTGCCGCTCAACACGGTCATGGGTAACGCCCTGATCATCCAGGAGGGCACCGCCAACCGGATCGGCAACGATGGCAACGTGGTCTTCAAGCCCGACGACGAGGGCCGGCGTGCCGCGGGTGAGCTCACTTTCAGTTTTGACCAGGACATCACGTCGTTCGGGTTCGACCTGATCGACGTCGAAGGCCCCGAAGAGTTCGGCAAGGACTCGGGCTTCTTCGCCACGTTTATCGACGGAGATGAACAGGTCAGCATCGGCTTCGGATCGTTTGTCGATGCGAGTTCAGAGTTCTATCAGCCGGGCGTCGCGTTCGGCGACAACTCCGCCAACACGATCAAGCCGATCACCGCCGAGCAGCTGGGCCTCGATTCGTTCGACGAGGTCGTGATCAACCTCGGCGGGTCCTCGGCCATCGACAACATCCGATTCACGGCCGTGCCCTCGCCCACCGCGGCCGGGGCGGGCCTGGTCGCCCTGATCGGGCTCACCGCTCGGCGTCGGCGTCGAACCGCCGATATCGACACGGCGTAATTCAACCGACCCGCATCAGCGGGATTCCAATCGCATCCACTTGACCGGCTCGGCAGCACTTCACAGGGCTGCCGGGCCGTTTTTATGGCGGTTTACGGGACCGTGCCGGCCGGGCGGGGGTTTTGACCATTCCTGCGGGGAGGCGCGTAACACCGGCGTGGGCGGGGCCGTCTACTCCCGAGGCCCGCTGTGCGGGCGTTTTGTCCCTCAGGAGCCCTGCGATGAAACGTTGTCCTAGCCGGTTTTCGGTTGCTCTGGTTTTGGCTGCGATAACCACTGGCCTTAGCGGGATCGGGTGTGCGCAGAAGGGTCGGGTGCCGATCACCGCGGAAACCCAAGGCGAGCGGGAGTCGCGGAAGATCCTGCCGGTCGCGCTCATCGAGTTCTCGGATCAGGTGCCGGACCTCTTGGCGCGTGACCTCGATGGCCTGCCCGTGGTACGCGACACGCCCGGCGACATCCGCATCGTCCTCGGCGACATCAAGAACAGCACCGGCGGGCTCGTGCCGACCAGCGATTTCGAGCTGGTGCAGGGCCGGATCCGAAGCGGCCTGATCAACAGCGGTGTGGGGCAGGAGAAACTGGTGTTTGTGGAGCACCGGGCACGGACCAGCCGGATCGCCCGGGCTGAACAAGTGGCGGGCGACCGGGCCGGCACGGTGGCGTCGCCCGACCCGTACGACGCGGCGAACACCTACACGCTGCTGCTCGACGTGGAGCGGGTCGCCCGGGGCAACACGCAGCTCTACCGGATGGACGCGATGCTTGTGAGCTTCCTGAACAACCAGATCGTGTTCAGCAAGGACTACGAGGTGAAGCAGGTGAACTGAATGCCCGCCGCGTGGTGGCCGGAGAGTTGGCGATGACATGCCATTCGATTTCATCACTGCGGACGGTGGCGTTCGCGCTCACGCTTGGGTGGTTGGGGGCGGGGTGTGTCTCTCAACCGCAGAGCAGCCGGCTGCAGGTCGAGGACTTTCAAGACATGGCCGGGGCGATGTCGACGAGCCTGTCGCGTGCTTTTGCGGAGCGGGGGCCCAGCGATGAGCCATGGATTGTGTCGATCCAGCGGGTGACGAACCTGTCGGGGGATGTGCTGACCGAGGGCGAGCAGTGGTACCCGATGGGGAAGCTGGTGAGCAGCCGATCGATGCAGCGGCTCTGGGACGAGCACCGGGTGAAGGTCGTGATCCCGGCGGAACGAGCAGAGCTCTTGCGAGTGCAGTCGCCGGGCGTGTTGGATGGACACCTGGGTGAAGGGCAAAGCCCGACGCACGTGGTCTCGGCGACGCTGCGTTCCGTGACGCGGGGCGGGTTCGACGCGCGGACCGACCTGTACTCGGCCGAGTTCGAGATGACCGAACGCGCCAGCGGGACACCCGTGTGGAACGACCGCTTCGAGCTGAAGCGGCAGGCACTGGGGGTGATATGGGATTGACAGCGAGTACGGGACACGTTTGCGGTTGGGCGGTGGTGGTGGTGGTGGTCGGGCTGATGCTCGCGGGCTGTCACGCGCCGCCGCTGGCCACGCCGACCGACCCCGTGCTGGAGGGCCGGTACACCGACGCCGCCCGGTTAGTGCGGGCCGACGTGGAGGACGACAAACGCGATCGGCGTTACGTGCTCACAAGGATGCGGGCCGGGGTGATGGAGCTGGCGGCGGACCAGCCCAAGCGTGCGGAGGGCTCTTTAGCAGAGGTGTACGACCTGCTGCGGACGCAAGGGGTCAACCGCGACAAGATGCTGGAGACGGTGGTCGTCAACGAGGGGGTGCGGGTGTGGAAGGGCGAGCCGTTCGAGCAGGCGTTGGCGATGACGTATTTCGGGCTGACCGCGGGGGTGCTCGGGTCGTGGGACAACGTGCGGGCGGCGGCGCAGAGCTCGTTGTTTCAGCTGCGTGACTTCGGGCAAGCGGGGCGTTCGGGTCGGCCGAGCCACGCGGGCAACGGGTATGTGGTCACCGCATCGGACTTCACGCTCGGCTACCTGCTGCACGGGATCGCCAGCCAGCAGCTGGGCCGTGATGACAAGGCCCGCGACTTCCTCGACCGAGCCATCCGGCTCAACCCCGCGCTCAAGCCGATGCGGGATCGGCTCTGGACCCAGCCCTACAACGCGGTGCTGGTCGCGTCTTATGGCCTGGGCCCGCGCAAAGAGGCCCACGGCCCAAGCAACGCTCTGTCCCGCTTCGTGCCCGTCTTCGCCAGTACCAACGCACCACTCGCGGTCAAGGTCAACGGCCAACGCCAAGACGACGCCCACGTGGTCACCGACGTGAACCGCATGGCGACGGACCACCGCTGGAACCACCTCGAGGACCTCCGCGTGACTAAGGCCAACCTGGGTCAGGCCAGCATCCTGGCCGGTTCGGTGCTGACGAGTGACGGCCTTGAGTACGACAATGACCGTACCGCCATGATCGGGCTAGGCCTGCTCGCGATGGGCGCTTACCTGGAATATCAGGCTAAAGCCAATACCGACTACTGCGATGTTTTTCCTCAGCGCTTCTATGTGCTGCCGCTGTGGCTGGAGCCCGAGGACAGCGCGTCTGCGGGAAGCACGGTCGAGCTTCAGGTCAGCGATCGGGCAACCGCATCGGCTCGGCTTCAGGGGCTCAAGGGGGCCGCAACGGGTCAGCCGGCGAAGCTGATCTACTTCCGGCTGCCGGCTTACAACGGCTCGCGGTCGGGCGTGCACCGAAACCGAAGAGCTAACCCGCTATGGCGGTGAGGGGTGCGTTTAACCGGTCGTACGGAGGCCGGCCGCGATGGCCTGCACCGTCATGCGGGAGAGGCGGGACGCGGGGTCGGTGCCGCGACGCATGAGCTCGATCTGAATGAGGTTTAACGGGTCAATATACGGGTTGCGGACCTGGATCGAACGCTGCAGCCAGGGCGTGCGCGACAGCAGATCGTTGGCCCCGGTGATCGCGAGCACGGTCTCCCGGCTGGCCCAGAACTCGGCTTCGATGCGGGCGAACAAGCGCTCGCCGGCTTCGGGGTCTTCGAGTGAGGCGTCGAGCTGTTCCGCGTACCGCAGGGCGATCGGCATGTCGGACTTGGCCAGCGCGAGCTCGGCGTTGTCGATGATGCCCTGGAAGACGGGCCAGTCGGCGTACATGGTCTTGAACAGGCCGGGGTCCAGCGTGTTCAGTCCGGTACCAAGCCCGAACCAGGCGGTCAGCAGATGCCGGTTTTGGGTCCAGGCGAAGGTATAAGGGATCGCGCGGAGGTCATCGAGCGAAACGCGTGCTCTTCGGCGAGACGGGCGGGACCCGATCGGCAGCGACTCGATGACGTTGATCGGCGTCGCCTGATCGAAGTAAGCAAGGAAGGCGGGGTCGTCGCGGAGGGCGCGGTAGGCGGTGCGGGACGCGGCGGCGGCTTGTTGCAGCGCGTCTTCCCACTCGGCGGGGACGTCGTGCGAGCCCTCGGCGTCGTGCGAGACCTTGAGCGTGGCCCAGGCGACCTGTTCGAGGTGACGCAGCGCGATATCGGGGTCGTCGTAGCGGTCGGCGAGGACCTCGCCCTGCTCGGTGATGCGCATGCGGTGGTTGACGGCCTCGGGGGGGAGCGTGAGGACCGAGCGGGCCGCGGGGCCGCCGCCTCGGCCGAGGGCGCCGCCGCGGCCGTGGAAGAGGACGAGGTCGATGCCGTGGTCTTTAGCGGTGCGGGCAAGGGCGCGCTGGGCGTGGTAGAGCCCGGCGTTGGAGGCAAGGTAGCCGCCGTCCTTGCAGGAGTCGGAGTAGCCGACCATGACGGTCTGCCGGTTGGCGTTGACGGTCTTGAGTCGGTCGGCATAGGGCGGGCAGGCGAGGAGCTGGGCGAGGGTGTCGGGGGCGTAGTCGAGGTCGTCGATCGTCTCGAAGAGCGGGACGATGGGCATGGTGTTGCGAGGAGCCGCACGGAAGCCTTCGGCATCCGTGGGCTTGTGATCGGGTTTGTGGATGGCGAGGTTGGCGGTGGCGAGCCGGGCGAGCCAGAGGACAGCGAGGACGTCGCTGGGGTGGTGCGTCATCGAGATGATGCAGCAGCCGAGGGCTTCGGGGCCGAGGGTGGTGTGGGCGTGTTCGAGGAGCTCGAAGAGGCCGAGGGTTTTGTGGGCGGTCTCGCTGAGGGTGAGGTGGTCGAGGGGTTGTGGCAGGACGGGCGGGGTGGCGAGGAAGGCGGCGCGGTCTTGTTCGTTGAGGTCGGTGTAGGTGGTGTGGAGGCGGGTGGTGGTGGCGAGTTCGTCGATGGCTTGGTGGAGGGTGCGGGAGTCTTCGCGGATATCGAGTCGGGCGAAGTGGAGGCCGAAGACGTGGGTGCGATCGATCCAGTCCTGGAGGGGGCCGTCGGCGAGGATGGCGTGGCCGTCGTCGCGGAGGCTGGTTTGGGCGAGCTTGAGGTCGTCGATGAGTTCGGTGGCGGAGCGGTAGGCGGCGTCGGGGATGGGCTGGGGCTGGGCGGGGTCGATCCTGGTGGAGCGGTGGAGCCGGGCCATCACGCCGGTGAGGTAGCGGCGGTACTGCTCGTGGGGGTTGATGGAAGTGAGGTGGTCGGCGAGCTCGGGCATCTGCGTGCCCCAGCGGTCGAGCCGGGTCTGCAGGTCGGGCGACGGAGGGTGGAAGGTGGAGGAGAGGGACAGCATGCGCCGGAGGTCACGGGCTTCACGCAGGTGGTGCTGGACGGTGGCGGAGCGGAGGCGGGCGAGGGCGTGGGCGGTGACCGCGGGCGTGACGAAGGGGTTGCCGTCGCGATCGCCCCCGATCCAGCAGCCGAAGCGGAGGCCGAGGGGTGGGGCGGGGGTGTCGTCGGGCAGGGCCTGACGCGTTTGGCGTTGGAGCGGGGGGATCAGGTCCCAGACGGAGTCGAGGACGAATAGGGCGCGTTCGAGCTCTTCTTCGACGGTGGGCTTGTTGGGGCGGAGGGGGTCGGTGTCCCAGAGGCAGGCGAGGTCGCACTGGATGCGGTGGATTAGGGCCTGGCGTTGCCGGGGGAGCAGGCCGGGGCGGTCGAGGTCGATGAGGTCGCGGCGGAGCCGGGCGAGGGTGTTGCGGATGGTGCGCCGCTTGGCTTCGGTCGGGTGGGCGGTGAGGACGAGGTCGATGTCGAGTTGCGCGAGTCGGTCGGTAAGGGTCTCGGGGGTCACGCCGTCTTGGAGGAGGGTGTGGAGCGCGTCGCCGAGGGACTGCTTGCGGGGGTTTGGCGCGGTGTCGTGTTCGCGCTGGTCGAGGACGCGGAGGCGGTGACGGTCTTCGGCGAGGTTGGCGAGGTCGAAGTAGCAGGCGAGGGCCCGGACGAGCTCTTCGAGCTGGGGCTCGGTGAGGGATTGGAGCTTGGCGGTGAGCTGGGCTTCGGCGTCGGGGTTGCCTTCGCGGCGCTGCTTGGCGAGGGTGCGGACGTCTTCGACAAGCGGGAAAAGCTCGGGGGAGCCTAGCTCGCGGAGGGTTCTGCCGAGCTCGTAGCCGAGGGTTTTGACGTCGCGTCTGAGAGGGGCGTCGGGGTCTTGTTGTGGGACGGGCGGGGTGGGGGGCATGGGAGGAGGCGCTAGCTGCTAGGGCCTAGGCGCTAGGTCATGAGGCGGAGGGTTGTGGCGGGCCTTGAAGGCGTAGGGTAGTTGAGCGAGGTGAGTGGTGGCGGTGTTTAGTGTTCGAGCCAGTCGGCGTCGGTGGTGAGGAGGACGCCGCCGTGCTGTTGGAGGAGGGGTTGGAGGGCGGCGGCGATTTCGGGGAGGCGGTCGGGGGGGCAGGTGGTGACGATGACCCAGTTGGTGAAGACGTCGGAGATGTCGCCGCCGACGCGTTTGCCGCGGTCGCCCTGGCCCATGGCGTTTTCGAGGACGGTATAGCCGGTCACGCCGAGCGATTCCAGCAGGCGTGTTGCGGCCTCGGCGTGGATGGCGTCGAGGATGAGCTCGAGGCGTTTGACACGGCGGAAGGTCGGGGCGGGCGGTTCGGGCATGGTGTTTACGCGTTAGGCGTTCCAGAGGTATTGGATGGCGGCGAGGTAGAGGGGAATGCCGAGGGTGACGTTGAAAGGGAAAGTGATAGCCAGGGCCATGGGGACATAGATGGAGGGGTTCGCATCGGGGACGGACAGCCGCATCGCGGCGGGCACAGCGATGTAGGACGCCGAGCCGATGAGGACGGCGAGGAGCAGGGCGTCACCAACGGGCAGTTGGAGGAGGGCGGCGAGGGCGATACCGAGGGCAGCGTGCACGGGCGCGGCGAGGATGCCGAAGCCGATGAGGAAGGCGCCGCCGGTCTTGAGGTCGCCGAGCTTGCGGGCGGCGACGAGGCCCATGTCGAGGAGGAAGACGCAGAGCAGGGCCGTGAAGGGGGCTTTGAAGCCGGGGGCGATGGCTTCGAGGTTGGACTCGGGGGTGAGGGCGCCGATGAGCATCCCGCCAAGGAGGACCAGGACAGCACCGTTGAAGACGGCCTCACGCAGGAGTTCGCGGAGGTGGAGCTTATTGGTGTTGCTTGCGGGTTCGGGTGTGGCGGGTGACGCGTAGTGTCGGGCTAAGAGGACGCCCACGATGATGGCTGGGGATTCCATAAGGGCCATGGCTGCGACCATATATCCAGAGGAAGGAATGTCCTGGTTCTCTAGGAAGGCCTCGGCGGTAATGAAGGTGACGGCCGAGATGGAGCCGTAGGTCGCGGCGAGGGCGGCGGCGTTGGGGGCGTCGAGCCTGAGCCGGAGCAGGAAGAAGGTCCAGAGCGGGACGATGAAGGCGGACGCAACGGCGACGCCAAGGGTGAGGACGATGTGGAGGTCGAGGCCGGCGGCCCGGAGCTCGGCCCCGCCCTTGAGCCCGATGGCGATCAGGAGGTAGAGCGAGAGGAAGCGGGCGACGGGCTTGGGGATCTCGAGGTCGGAGCGGACCGCGGTGGCGAGCATGCCGAGGCCGAAGAAGAGGATCGGGGCGGAGAGGAGGTTGTCGAGGAGGGGGGACATGGGATAGGCGCTAGTTGCTAGGAGTTAGGCGCGAGACGTGAAGATATAAGCCTATTGGGATTGGTCGAGGGTTTGTTATTCGGGGGCGATCGGTGTGCGGGCGGGTGGGGCGAGGCGGGCGCGAGCTTCGACCGCGTCGCGGATGGCCTCGTGGGCGGTACGGGCCTGGGCGGTGAGGTGGCCCATCTTTCGGCCGGGGCGGGGGTCGGTTTTGTTGTAGTCGTGAGCGGTAGCGTCGGGGTATTCGGCGAGGAGTGAGAAGTCGGGGTCGCCGTGTTGCCACACGTCGCCGAGGAGGTTGGCCATGGCGGTGGGTTTGAGCGGGTGGTCCTGGGTGTTGAAGGGGGCGGGCGGGTGGCCGGTGACGGTGAGGACCTGTTGGTCGAACTGCGAGTGGGCGCAGGCTTCGATGGTGAGGTGGCCGGAGTTGTGGGGGCGGGGGGCGAGCTCGTTGACAAGAACGCCGGCAGGCTTGTTTGAGGTTTTTGGTGTGTGTCGAGTTTGGAAAAACTCGACGCAGAGGACGCCGACGACGTCGAGGCCTTGCATGATGGTGGCCGCGGCTTGCCGGGCTTGGTCTTCGATGGTGGGTGGGGCGCCACAGGGGACGACGGAGACGTCGAGGATGTGGTTGCGGTGGGTATTGGCGACGGGGCCGAAGGTCTCGATGGTGCCGTCAAGCCCGCGGGCGGCGATGACGGAGAGTTCCTGCTCGAAGTCGACGAAGGCTTCGAGGATGCAGGGTCGCTTGCCGAGGTCATGCCAGGCGTAAGGGGCGTCGGCGGGGGAGTGGAGGACGCGTTGGCCCTTGCCATCGTAGCCGCCGTGGGCGGTCTTTAGGACAGCGGGTGTTCCCAACGCCTCGATGGCGCGGTGGAGTTCGTCTTCGGACAAGACGGGGGCGAAG
Source organism: Planctomycetota bacterium (assembly GCA_039025195.1). Lineage (GTDB taxonomy): Bacteria > Planctomycetota > Phycisphaerae > Phycisphaerales > Phycisphaeraceae > JBCCOW01. Next base: position 18,580 of record JBCCOW010000027.1, on the reverse strand, counting down.
GGGCCGACGGGGACGCCGAGGTGTTGGACGGTCTGTTTTTCGCGGAGGCGGTCTTGGGCGGTGTGCAGGACGTGCTGGCCGGGGCGGACCGGGGCGTGGGCAGCGCAGGCGTTGGCGGTGTCGGCGGGGACGTTTTCGAACTCGTAGGTGACGGCGGCGACCTGCTTGGCGAAGGCGCTGACCGCGTCGAGGTCGTCGTAGGGCTTAGCGGTGTGGGCGTCGGCGGCGCGCCCGGCGGGGCAGTGGGGGTCGGGGCAGTAGACGTGGACGCGGTAGCCGCGGCGGTGGGCGGCGTGGATGAACATGAGGCCGAGCTGGCCGCCGCCGAGCATGCCGAGGGTGGCGGGGGGTTGGGTGGGTTGTGCTGCAGAGGCCATGGCGGGGAGTTTATCGCCGCGTGGGTGTGGCTACTCCGGTGTCGCTAGGCCGAGGCGTATAGGGCCGCGGGCGGTGGCGGAGTTGATGGGCTGGCCGCGTTGGGTGACGGTGATCTGGCCGGTGGCGTGAAGCTGCTTCGCGGCGCTGTGGATAGCGGGGAGGTGGGGTCGCCAGTCTTCGGGGTCGAGCAGGCGGGCGGCTTCGGCCGGGCAGATGGTTTTGGTGGGGCCGCGGTCGGTGATGAGATGGAGGATGGCCTGCTCGGGTGTGAGGCTCATGCGAAGAGGGAGTCGGCGACGGGCTCGGGTGGGGTTTCGCCTTTCGCAGCGGCGACTAGGCGGTCAACTTTCTGGACATAGGCATCAGGGTCGGCTTTGCGTTTGAGGCCGTTGGCGTTCATGTAGCGGGTCTTGCCGAGGATGGGGCGTTCGGTCCAGCCGCGGTCGTGGATGCCGAAGCACCACGCGACGCCGACGTAGCTGTTGGGGTCGCGTCCGTCGAGGTGGTATTTGTTGTTGAGCTCGAGCATGGTGTCGAAGGCCTGCTCGGGAGATTCGGACCACTCCATGATCTTCTTGCCCCAGTACATGCGCATGTAGTTGTGCATGTAGCCGGTGTAGCGCATCTCGCGTTGGGCAGCGTTCCAGTAGGGGTCGTACGTCTCGGCGTCCTCCATCTGCTGCGGGGTGTACTGCGGGTCACGCGGGTCGCTGCGGTGTTCGTCGAGGGTCCGCTTGGCCCAGTCGGGGATGCAGGAATAGCTGTCGTAGTCGGGGGTGAACCAGCAGAAGTTGTAAGCCAGCTCGCGGCGGACGACGAGCTCTTCGATGAAGTCGTCGCGGTCCTCGGCTTTGCCGAAGCGGGTGGACTGGCCCTGCATGGTGAGCCAGACCGGGCTGATCTGGCCGAAGCGCAGGTACTTGGACATGTGCGAGGTGTCGTCGGTCTGCGGCTGGTTACGGTGGGCGGAGTAGTTCTTGAACTTGTTGGGCCAGAAGTTGTCGAGCAGGTCCTTGGCGGCGGTGGTGCCCCCCCGAAAGTAGGGGACGGGGGCGATGTCGCGGTTGACGTTGAGCTGGTCGAGGAGTTTGTCGGGCTTGGAGAGGTCCTCGCCGGTGACGGAGAGGTTGAGCGAGTGCTTGTCGAGGTCGAGGGGTGGGAGCTCGACGAGGAAGCGTTCGAGCTGGCGGTGGATCTTGGGGCGGATCGTGCGGGCTGCGAACTCGGCCTTATCTGAGACGGTCTCTACCGGAACACAAAGGTTGGTCTCAACGGCGATGACACGGCAGGGGGCGTCGTCGGCGACCGTGTCGCGCCATTTGCGTTGGTAGCGGAGGTAGCCGACGTCGGTGATGACGAGGCAGGCGTCCCGGGACCACTTCAGGGCGAGGTCAGGGATGGGGCCGAGTTGGACGACGAACTTGATGCCGCGATCGTGGAGGGCGGACTCGATGTCGACCAGGCCATCGATCAGGAAGGACTTGTGGCGGGCGGAGGTGCCGGGGAACGTGTCGTCGAGGGCGAAGCCGACAAGCAGACGCTTACTCAGGCGGTTGGCGTGGAAGACGGCGAGTTCGAGCGCCTCGTTGTGCTCGGCCCGTTGGGCGGCCTGCATCCAATACAACACGTAATCGGCGTCGTCGCGGATGGGGGCGTCATTCAGCTCGGCGATGCGCTCTTCTTCAATCGGGAGGTCGGGCATGCGGGACGATAGCGCGGCCTACAGTCCCGGGCTATGGCCAAGACCTCAGACACCCTATTCGTCATCCTGGGCAACCAGCTGTTCCCGTTTAAGCACGTCAAGCCGCACCGTGACGCCGTGGTTTTCATGGCGGAGGATGTCGGGCTGTGCACCTATGTGAAGCACCACAAGCAGAAAATCCTGCTGTTCCTGGCCGCGATGCGGGCCCATGCGGACGAGCTGGAGAGCAACGGCTGCTCGGTGCACTACGAAAAACTTGAGGATCAGCACGGCCCGGAACTGCAGACGAAGTACGAAACAAAGCTGGAGCGATTTATCGAAGGTAAAGGCTATCAGCGGCTGGTGATGTTCGAGATCGAAGACAAGTTCTTCGAGTCTCGGATGGAGGCGTTCGCGGACGATCACGGGCTGGAACTGGAGTTTCTGGAAAGTCCGATGTTCCTGACGCCGCGGGAGACGTTTGCGGAGTATCTGGACGGCGGGAAGCGGCCGTTCATGGCCAAGTTCTATGAGCAGCAGCGGAAGCGGCTGGACCTGCTGCTGAACAAGGACGGGTCGCCCGAGGGTGGTAAGTGGAGCTTCGATGACGAGAACCGGAAGAAGCTGCCGAAAGATGTGGAGATTCCGGAGACGAGCTGGGCGGAGCCGACGGAGCATGTGGCGGCGGTCAGGGAAGTGATCGAGGAGCGGTTTGCGGATCATCCGGGCGAGCTGCCGGAAGAGGGTGGGTTTTGGCTGCCGACGACGCGACGGCAGGCGCTGGCGTGGCTGCGGGAGTTTCTGGACGAGCGGTTTGAGCTGTTCGGGGACTACGAGGACGCGTTATCACAGCGTGATCCGGTGCTGTTCCACTCGGTGGTTTCCCCGATGATCAATCTCGGGCTGTTGACGCCGGAGGAGATCGTGGAGCGGGCGGTGGAGACAGGCGCACCGATGAACAGCCTGGAGGGATTCGTGCGGCAGGTGATCGGCTGGCGGGAGTTCATCCGGGGGATTTATCAGCGGTATTCGGAGAAGCAGGACAAGGAGAACTTCTGGGGGCACAAGCGGAAGATGAAGACGTGCTGGTGGGACGGGACAACGGGGCTGCCGCCGTTGGACGACGCGATTAAGAAGGCGGTGGAGTACGGCTGGTGTCACCACATCGAACGGCTGATGGTTTTGAGCAACCTGATGAATCTCTGCGAGATTGAGCCGAGGGAGGCCCACGACTGGTTTATGACGATGTTTGTGGACAGCTCGGACTGGGTGATGGGGCCGAATGTCTATGGGATGGGTCTTATGTCGGATGGTGGGCTCTTTGCGACCAAGCCGTATATCTGCGGGAGCAATTACATCTTCAAGATGTCGGATTATGCGAAGCCGAAAAAGGGCGAGGAAGACTGGACGGAGGTGATGGATGGGTTGTATTGGCGGTTTATCGAGAAGCACCGGACCTTTTTCTCGGGGAACCCGCGGTTGAGCATGATGCCGAGGAGCCTGGACAAGATGAAGCCTGAGCGGAAGACGCGGATTTTTGAGGCGGCGGAAGGGTTTATTGGCCGGGTGACGGGGTAGGGGCTGGGGTTTTGTAGACTGATCTCGTGGAGCAGACGCGATGAGCCAAGGGACGACCGATCGGGGGGAGGGCTGTCCGTTTGGAGTGGGGGCGGATGACCGGAGTGAGCCCGGCCGTGGCGATGGCCGGGCTTCAGGGGGTGTTTCTCGGGGGTCGTTGCTGGGGTTTGTGGAGGACCCGGGGGGGGTGATGATGGGGCTGATGCGGGATCACGGGGAGCTGGCGGTGCTGGAGGACGAAGAGCGGCGGATGGTGTTTGCCTTTGGGCCCGAGTATGTGAAGCGGGTCCTGACGGACCTGGAGACGTATCACAGCTTCTTTTTTCCGCTGCGGGGGTCGAAGCGGTCGGCGCAGCGTCGGCTGACTGCGGGGCTGCTGACGATGAACGGGGCGGACTATCAGAAGCACAGGAAGGTGATCGCGGAGCCGTTCCAGCGGGCGGCGATCCGGGGATACCAGGATGCGGTGCGGGAGCTGGTCGAGGAGCTGCTGGAGGGGTGGGAGGTTGGCGGGGAGTTGGATGTGTTTGAGGCGATGACGCGGTTCATGCTGCGGGTGACTTGCGTGGTGTTGTTTGGGGTGGGTCACAAGGGGCTGGCGTACGAGGTGGGGGAGATGCTGGCGTCGTGGGTGCGGATGAATCACGAGGTGGGGATGATGGCGCTTCGGCCGGACACGCGGTCGGCGGAGGGGTACGCGGCATTGAACACGGAGGCGGAGGCGTTGGAGGCGAAGGTGCGGGAGCTGATCGCGGCGCGGCGAGATGAGCGGGAAGGCACTGATGTGCTCTGGCGTCTGCTCCGGGGGTATGACGCGGAGGGGATGCTGGACGACACGGAGCTGGTGGGGCAGACCGCGGTCTTGTTTGGGGCGGCACACATGACGACAGCGAACACGCTGACGTGGACGCTGGTGCTGCTGGGGTTGCACCCCGAGGTGGCGGCGCGGTTGTTGGAGGAGATCGAGGCGACGGGGGGTGTGGATGTGGCGGGGTGTGGGGTGGGTGTCGGGGTGCCGGTGGATGTGCCGACGGCTCGGCCGTACCTGGAGGACGTGGTGCGGGAGAGCATGCGGCTGCTCCCGGCGTCGGGGTATTCGCAGCGGCTGACGAGCCGGGCGACCGAGTTGGGGGGCGTGTCGATGGAGCGGGGGACGCCGGTGGTGTTCAGTCAGTACGTGACGCACCGGCTGCTGACGGGGCTGTACCCGGAGCCGGAGCGGTTTATGCCGGAGCGATGGAAGGATCTTCGGCCGGGGCCTTATGCGTATCTGCCGTTTGGGGCGGGGCCGAGGCGGTGCATCGGTGCGCAGTTGGCGCTCCTGGTGTTCCGGGTGGCGTTGCCGCGGATTGTGGGACGGTACCGGCTGGAGCTGGTGGAGGGGCGTGAGGTGTCGGGGCGGGTCACGGGGACGATGCTGACGCCGACGGGCCCGGTGTGGGCGCGGGTGCATCGGCAGGACGGGGCATTCACGCGGGGAACGGTGACGGGGAATGTTGGCAAGATGGTGCGTCTGGCCTGATGGCCGGGTCAGTCGGCGGAATCGCCGCTGCGTTTACGTTTGAGCAGGGACTTCACCGCACCGATGGGGCGGACCTTGCCGGGGATGCCCAGGGCCTTGCCGAGGAGGCTGGAGGTGTGGTCGGGGCTGAGCTCGAAGACGGGCTGCTCGTTGACGACGACAGAGAGGTGGAGCTGGGTCTGGCGGATCAGGTCTTGGATGGCGTCGGGGGGCGGGCTGGATGGGCCGGGGATTTTGGGCAGGCCTTGGCGGAGGGCGTTGAGGGTGACGAGTGAGTCGGCGTGGAGGGTGAGGCGTTGGCCGTCGCCGGTGAGGCGGGCGGTCTGCTCGCCGAGGGTGATTTCGACGGAGCCGTGGAAGGCGAGGCCTTTGGGGGGTGGCGGGTTGGTGGGGTTGGGGTCGGCCACGTTGAGGGTGCGCAGTCCGGTCGCAAGCGACCGGGCTAAACGTTTGGAGTAGGGCGGGCGTGGTGCGGGTGGGGAGCGTTAGTCGGACTTGCTGAGGTCGGTGGTGCGGACCTTGAGGACGCCGTTGAGTTTCCAGGTGGCGTGGGCGGCGTCGCCGGAGGCGGCGGAGGGGACGTCGATCTGCATGTCCTGGAAGTCGTAGGTGATCTCGGCGTTTCGGCCGGTGAGTTTGTCGTAGAGACCGATGGCGAGTTCGGGCCAGGTGGTGGTACCTTCGGGCATGTTGGGCTCCTTGGGGTCGAAGATGAATCGATCAGCGAGGGACCATAGCGCGTCGGTGAACGGGATCAAGGCAGGATTTTGAAAGTGTTGTGCTGCAAGGCAGAGAAACCCGGGGGTGGGGCCGCTAGTGTCGAGCATGCGTGTGCTGGTCACAGGTGCGACGGGGTATATCGGCGGGCGGTTGGTGCCGCGGCTCTTGGCGGCGGGGCATCGGGTGCGGGTGCTGGTGCGGGATGCGGACCCGATCACCGGGCGCGGTTGGGAGCGGGATGTGGAAGTGGTGTATGGGGACTTGTTGAAGCCGGAGACGCTGGGGCGGGCGGTGGCGGGGGTGGACGCGGCGTACTACTTGGTGCACTCGATGTACGGCGGGGCCGACTTCGCGGCGAAGGACCGGGAGGCAGCGGGGAATTTTATGGCGGCGGTGCTCGACGCGGGGGGAGGCATCCCGACTGAAGTCGGGACGCCGAGTGTGGGGGTGGGGCCGCACGTGGTGTATCTGGGTGGGGTCGAGCCGAAGGTCGCTAGGGAGGGTACAAGGAGTGGTCACTTGCGCAGCCGGGCGGAGGTGGGCAACGTCCTGGCGGAGGGGTTACCGGGGCGGACGACCGAGTTCCGGGCGGGGCCGATCATCGGATCGGGGTCGGCGAGCTTCGAGATGGTGCGGTATCTGACTGAGCGGATCCCGATCATGGTGACGCCGCGGTGGGTGAACAATCTGGTGCAGCCGATCGCGATCCGGGATGTGCTGGCGTATCTGATCGGGGCGTTGGACGTTGGGCCGAGCGGGGTGATGGACATCGGGACAGACGCGCTGAGCTTCAAGGCGATGATGCGGGAGGTCGCGCGGCAGCGAGGGCACCGCCGGGTGATCATCCCGACGCCGGTGCTGGCGCCGAAGCTGGCGGCGCGTTGGGTGGGGTTGGTCACGCCGATCCCCAACGCGTTGGCGGTGCCCTTGGTGGAGGGGGTGGTGCAGGACCTGGTGGCGGACACGGCGAAGGCGGAGCGGCTGTTCCCGCAGATCACGCCGATCCCGTACCGCACCGCGGTGGAGTACGCGCTGGCGAAGATCGGGCGGGGTGATGTCGAGACGCGGTGGAGCGGCGCGGCGGTGGAACTGGTGACCCAGAACAGCGGGGGCGGGATCGACAAGCTGATCGAGGACCGCGAGGGTTTAGCGCGTGATCAGCGGACGCTTAGAACCGACGTCGCGCCGGAGCATGTGTTTGCGGCGGTGTGTGCGATTGGGGGGGAGCGGGGTTGGCCGGCGTACGGGTGGGCGTGGTGGCTGCGGGGGGTGTGCGATGCGGCGATTGGGGGGCCGGGGCTTCGGCGGGGTCGGCGTCACCCCAGCGAGTTGCTGGAGGGCGAAGCGCTAGACTGGTGGCGGGTAGATGTGATCGAGCCGCCGGGCGAGGCGGGGGAGCACACGGGTGTGGGCCGGGGGCTGCTACGGCTGCGGGCGGAGATGAAGGTGCCGGGACGGGCGTGGCTGCAGTGGGAAGTCGAACGGCGGGAAGGCGAGGACTTCACCCGGCTGAAGCAGACGGCATTGTTCGACCCTTGGGGCTTGCCGGGTACGCTGTACTGGTACGCGATGCTGCCGATGCACGAGCTGATCTTCCCGAAGATGTTACGGGGGATCGAGCGTTGGGCGCGGGAGATGGCGGGCGAGGACGGCGGTGGTGCGGAGGCGGTCGTGGGTCAGGCGGGTCAGGCGGGTGGGGCGGCGACTCCGTCCAACGCGGCCTGAACCGCGGTGTCCCAGACGCCGCGCATGTCTTGGCCGTACTCGGCTTGGCCGAAGGTGGCTTGCGGTCCGGTGAGCGCGGGCTTGTAGGTGCGGTCCTCACCGAACTGGTCGGCGTGAGCGCCGGTGCGGGCGGCTTCATAGGTGAGGAAGTGGAAGGCGCAGCCGGCGCGGTCTTTCGTGGTGTTGTTACCCATGGTGCAGTGCGGGATGCCGTAGGCGAAGAAGCCGACGGACCCGGCGGGGAGGTCGAAGGCGATGGAGTCGAGCTCGTTGTCGGGGTAGCAGCGGATGTGGTGGTCGGAGTCGGGGTCGCGGGTATGTTCGAGCTTGGCGTGGGCCATGCCAGGGAGGATGCGCATGGTGCCGTTGGCGACATGGGCGTCGTGGACGGCGATCCACATGGCGGTGCCCTGCATGGGGTCCTCGATCTGGAAGTAGGCGTTGTCCTGGTGCCAGTTGGTGCCGGAGCCGCGGAGGCCGGGCTTGAGGAAGACCTGATCGAGGTGGAGCAGGACGTCGTCGCCGATGAGGCGGGCGATGTTGAAGCGGACCTTGTCGAGGAAGGGCAGTGCCTTGAACAGGTCGCTGTGGGGCGACATGGGGCAGAGCTGGAGGTTGACCTTGCCGGTGGAGTGGGTGCTGCCGTCGCCCTGCGTCTTGACGTTTTTGATCAGGCCGTCGTCCTGGAAGCGCTGGACCTCGGCCTGCATTGCGGCGACTTCGCGGTCGTCGAACAGGCCTTCGAGGACGGTGTAGCCCTCAGTCTTGAACTGAAGGATCTGTTCTTCACTGAGCATATTTTCGGTGGAGGTGGTGGTCATGTCGGCTCCGGTATGGGGTTGATATGTGATCGACGGCTCCGCATTCTGCGTTTTGGCCCGGCTCGATCAATGACTGTCGTGATAAAAATTTTGTTGTTTTTGATAAAGTTTGCGAGTGCCGGATCACGCGGATCAAGGAATGTCGGTGGGGCGGATCGATGACGTGCGGATCACGCTGGCGGGCGGGGTCGTGGACAAGCGGGAGTGGGTGCACAGCCGGTTCGGGGTGCACGCGTTGGGGCTGGTGACGCGTGGGCGTGGGCGTTACCGGGTGGGTACGGGGCGGTGGCAGGCAGTCGGCCCAGGGTCGGTATTTGCGGTGTATCCGGGGCCGGTGTTTCATTACGGGCCGGACGCTGGGACGGGGTGGTCGGAGACGCACTTCGGGGGGATCGGGCCGGGCGTGGAGCGGTGGTGCCGGTATGGGTGGGTCGGCACGGACGGGGTGGTGCGTCGGCTGCCGCGTGCGGGGTTGAAGCGGTGGGTGGCGGGGGTGGAGGAGCTGCGGGGGTTGATGCAGAGCGACGCGGTGGGCGACAGCGACCGGGCGGTGCTTTGCGCGGAGCGTTTGATGCTGGAGATGAGTCTGGCCAAGACCAGCGGCGGCGAAGTCCAACGGTGGAGTGCGGGCGGGGTGGAGGCGGCGTTGTCGGCGTTGCCGGAGCGTTTACAAGAGGCGATCGACTGGGAGGAGCTGTCGGCGGAGTTCGGGGTGAGCTATTCGCTGCTGCGCAAGCGGGTGCGGGAGCGGACGGGGCTGTCACCGGGCAAGTACTTGGCTCGGCTGCGGTGTCACGCGGCGTGCCGGTTGCTGGGGAGCACCGATCTATCGATCGGGCGGATCGCGGAGGCGGTGGGGTATGTGGATGTGCCGACGTTCAGCCGGCTGTTCCGGCGGACGCTGGGGGTGACCGCCACGGGGTATCGGCGGGATCAGCGGCGGTTGGGGGCTCGGAGCACGGGTTAAGCGGCATAGACTCCAACATGCGACGCGGCAACGACAGACAGGCAGCCTTGCCGAGCAAGGTGTGTCCGGTGTGTAAGCGGGAGTTTGTCTGGCGGAAGAAGTGGGAGCGGGACTGGGAGAAGGTGGTGTACTGCTCGAAGGCGTGTGCGGCGAAGGGCAAGCGGCAACGCGGCAGCGACGCCAAGCCCTCGGCATAGGTGTGGCTTGAGCGGTGGCTACTCGTCGAAGACCTCGCGCACTTTGCCGGTGTCGCGGACGAGGAAGAGCTGATCACGGATGTCGCGGACCAGGGCGTAGCCGCCGGCGGGTATGGCGATGGCGGGGGTGCGTCGGTCGAGCCGGAACTCGAGCTCTGCGGTCTTGCCGGAGGGGTGGATGAACTGGGCGAAGTCGCCGCGGGGGTCGGCGACAATGGCGGCTTCGCCGGGCTTGATCGCCGCGGTGTTCGAGATCGGCTCGAGGGCGTCGGTGATCAGGTCTTGGAGTTTTTGGTCGGTGAGGTTTTCGATCAGTCGGCCTTGCGTGCTGACCTGGGCTTCGGCGGGCTGGAGGCTGAGCACGGTGATGGCGGTGACGAGTGCGGTGGCCGCGGCGGTGAGCAGGAGGACGGGCTTGTTGATCGGGCTACGCATGGAAGGCTCCTTTAAAGGATGGATCGGTCGGGCTAAGGCGTTTGGAGGGCGGCACGGGCTTGATCGGCAGCACCGGAGGTCGGGGCGAGGTCGATCGCCTGTTGGTATAGGCTGCGGGCCGCGTCGGATCGGTCTTCCTCGGCTTCGGCCTGGGCGAGGCGGAGGGCGGCGGCGGCGGCGAAGGCGGGGTCGAGCGTGCCGGCGGGGATGGCGTCAGCGGAGCCGTCGAGGACGAGGCGGAGGTCGGCCAGCGCGGGCTGGTATCGCCCAGCGATGCGGGGCAGGTTAACGGTGGAGATGCCGCGCAGGAAGCGGATCTCGAGGTTGTCGGGCTCGGCCTCGACCGCGGCGTCGAGCAGCTTGCCGCCGGCACGGGCGTGGAGACCCTTGACGGGGCCAAACGTGGCGTTGCGGGCGGCGATCATTTTGCTGGAGCCGCGGTAGGCCATGAGCAGCGGGTTGTCGGGGTCGTCGTCAAGGAGGTCTTCCAGCGCCTCGTCGGCTCGGGCGTGGGCCTCGGCATCGCCGGCGACCCCGCGGAGGTGGTCGGCCTTGGCGCGGCCGAACGGCGAGTGGTCGGCGGGCTGGGTCGAGGCGGTAGCCGGGGCGAGGTCGATCGGACCATTGCCCTTGGGGCTGGAGTAGCAGGACGGAAACAGCAGCAGCAGCCCAAGAGCGGCGGCGGGGAAGGCGATGGCTGCGAGGAGCCAGCGTCGGGGTCGGGTTTTGCGTGAGTCAGAGGGTGGGCCGGCCATGCCGCGATGGTACCGCCTATGATCGCCGATACCGCGGGGATCTTGCGGTTTGATTGTGTGCGAATTGAGGTTCAGATGAGCAAGCGTGTTGTAGTTGTGGGGGCAGGGCCGGGCGGTTTGGCGGCGGCGATGCTGCTGGCGAAGCGTGGGCTGGAGGTGACGGTGGTGGAGCGGCGGGCGGTGGTGGGTGGCCGGACCTCGACGGTGGAGGCCCAGACGGAGCGGGGGACGTTCAAATTTGATCTGGGCCCAACGTTCTTCCTGTACCCGCAGATTTTGGAGGAGGTGTTCGAGGCCTGCGGCATGGACCTGCATGAGCGGGTGAAGATGACGAAGCTGGACCCGCAGTACCGGCTGGTCTTCGAGCAGGGCGGCGAGCTGCCGTGCACGGCGGATGTCAAGGAGATGTCCGAGCGAATCGCGGCGATCAGCCCGGAGGACGCGTCCGGGTTCGAGCGGTACCTGAACGAGAACCGGAAGAAGTTCGAGGCGTTCGCGCCGATCCTGCAACGGCCGTGGGAGAAGATCACCGACCTGATGGATTTGAGTCTGGTCAAGATGTTGCCGCTGGTGAAGCCGTGGGCATCGGTGGACTCGGACCTGGGTCGGCATTTTAAAGATGACCGGGTGCGTTTGGCGTTCTCGTTCCAGAGTAAGTATCTGGGCATGAGCCCGTTTAACTGTCCGAGCTTGTTTACGATTTTGTCCTATCTAGAGTATGACTACGGGGTGTGGCATCTCGAGGGGGGCTGCGGGGAGGTGAGCCGGGCGATGGCCCGGGCGGCGGAGGATTTGGGGGCTGATGTGAGGTTGGACACGGAGGTGACGGGGCTGGAGTTCGGGGGTGCGGACGGCCGGCAATGCACGGGGGTGCGGGTGGTGGGTGAGCCTGGCTCGGATGGGCAATTGCTTCAGGCCGACGCGGTGGTTGTGGGGGCGGATTTTGCGGACGCGATGAGCCGGCTGGTGCCGGACGGCGTGCGTCGGCGGTGGACGGACAAGAAGCTGGAGAAGAAGAAGTACTCGTGCTCGACCTACATGATGTACCTCGGCGTGGAGGGCACGTACACGGCGGACCACCACACGATTTTCCTGGCGGGGAACTATCAACAGAATCTGGACGAGATCGAGAACCAGCACGTCTTAAGTGATAACCCGTCGGTATACGTGTGTAACACCGCGGCGACGGACGCGACGATGGCTCCGGAGGGGCACAGCGCGTTGTACGTCTTGGCACCGGTGACGCACCTCCACGACAACGTCGACTGGGCAGCGCGGGAGCCGGCGTTCCGGGAGAGCGTGCTGAAGCAGCTGGCGAAGTTCGGGTATGAAGGCGTGGCGGACCGGATCGTCTACGAGAAGACGATCACGCCGGTGGAGTGGCGAGATGACCTGCGGATCTATCGCGGGGCGACGTTCAATCTGGCCCACAACCTGGGGCAGATGCTGCACCGCCGACCGCGGAATCGGTTTGAGGATTTAGGGAACGTTTACCTTGTGGGTGGGGGGACGCACCCGGGTTCGGGGCTGCCGGTAATTTACGAGGGGGCGCGGATTTCGTCGCGGTTGTTGTGTGAGGATCTAAGGGTTTCTTGAGTTTCTTGGAGGGTGGATATCACAGAGTTTTGGAGACACAGAGACACAGAGGTGTTCTTCGGGATTTCTCTGTGCCTCTGGGTGCTCTGTGATACAAGCCTGGGATGAGTCCGGAGACGATGGATGAAACACGGGCGGCGATGCGGGCGGCGCAGGCGGCGTGGTGGGCGATGGGATTGAAAGGTCGGCTGCGGGTGGTGCGGCGGTTTCGGGGGTTGTTGGCGGAGCGTGGTGAGGAGATCGCTAGGGAGATTGCGGGGGCCAGTGTCTGCAGAGACGGGGTGGGTGGATTGGGGATGACGCTGGCGGCTGAGGTGATCCCGTTGGCGGACGCGGCGAAGTGGCTTGAAAGACAGGCGGGGGAGGTGTTGGGGGAGCGGAAGGTGGGGGTGGCGTGGGGGCGGGGTGGTCGGCCGCTGTGGTTGTGGGGGACGAGGTCGGTGGTTCGGCGGGTGCCTTGGGGGGTGGTGCTGGTGATTGGGGCGGGGAACTATCCGTTGATGCTGGCGGGGGTGCAGGCGATGCAGGCGTTGGCGGCGGGGAACGCGGTAGTGCTGAAGCCGGGGCGGGCGGAGGGGGGCGGGTTGGTGGCGGCGGGGTGGTTGGAGCGGTTGTGGCGGGAGGCGGGGCTGCCGGCGGGGGTGTTCACGGCGATTGGGGAGTCGGTGGAGGAGGTGGAGGGGTGGATGGGCGGCGGGAGTGGGGGAGCCGCACAGAATCCTTCGGCTTCTGTGGGCTTTGGTGTGGCGGGCCGGGGGGGTGGGGTGGATAAGGTCGTATTGACGGGCAGCTCGGCGACGGGGCGGGCGGTGATGCGGCGGTGTGCGGAGACGCTGACGCCGGTGTCGTTGGAGCTGTCGGGGGTGGATGGGTGTGTGGTGTTGCCGGGGGCGGATATCGAGATGGCGGCGAAAGCGATTGCGTGGGGCTTGAGGCTGAACAACGGGGCGACGTGTATCGCGCCGCGGCGGGTGCTGGTGCACCGGTCGTTGGAAGAGCGTTTGGGGGAGGCGCTGCGAGCGGCGTTGGAGGGTGTCGAGCTGACGGGTTTGTATCCGGGGTCGGCGGAGCGGTGTGCGGCGATGGTGGGTGAGGCGCTGGAAGGCGGGGCGGTATTGTGGAGTGGTGAGCGTGACACGGCGGAAGCGGCGTCGCATCGTGTTAAGCCTTGGGTGGTGGGTGGGGTGACACGTGAGATGCGGTTGGCGGTGGAGGACAGCTTTGGGCCGACGGTGGCGTTGATGGGATGGGAGACGGAGGAGGAGTTGATGGGGTTGGAGGCGGCGTGCCCGTATGGGTTGGGGGTGAGCGTGTTTGGCCCGGCGGGGAAAGCGGAGCGGGTTGCGGGGTTATTGGCGGGTGCGGTGGGGAGTGTTTGCGTGAATGACTTGATTGCGCCAACGGCGGACCCGCGGTTGCCGTTTGGGGGGACCGGGGAGAGCGGGTTCGGGGTGACGCGGGGGGTGGAGGGATTGATCGGGATGACACGGCCGGTGTCGGTGACGGTGCGGGGCGGGAAGGGTCGGCCGCACTACGCGCCGGTGAGTGACAAGGAAGTGCGAGTGCTCGGCGGTTACTTGCGGGTGGTGCACGCGGTGGGCTGGAGGGGGAAGGCGAAGGCGATACGGGGGTTGGTTCGGGGTCGGAAGACGGGGGTATGATGCTGGCATGAAAGAAGGCAAAAAGGTTGGCGTGATCGGTAGTGGTCTGGCGGGTCTGGCGGCGGCGTGCACGGCGGCGGCGCGGGGGCACCGGGTGACGCTGTTTGAAGCCAACGACTGGCTGGGCGGGAAGGCGGCGCAGCGTTGGGGCGAGGGCCCGAACGGGGAGCGCTTTCGGTTTGACATGGGGCCGACGATTCTGACGGTGCCGAACGTGCTGCGTCGGGTCTTTGAAGAGAACGGCAAAGAGATGGGGGACTATTTGGACCTGGTTCGGCTGGACCCGCAGTGGCGCTGCTTCTTCGATGACGATGCGGGGGGCGGCGTGCTGGACCTGCGGGAGAAGGTCGAGGACATGCAGCAGACGCTGCGCGAATTCGGCAACGGGCATGGCGGCGAGATGGCGGAGCGCTACGGGGCGTTCATCAAGTATACGGAGCGGCTGCACAAGATCAGCGACGACTTCTTCTTCTGGAAGCCGGTGGGCGGGCTGCGGGACATTTTCGAGCTGGGCAACACGTTCAACTACCAGACGCTGGGGGATGTGCTGAGCATGCGGATGGGGCGGTCGGTGGCGTCGACGATCCGGAAGTACACGCCGGACAAGCGGGTGGCCCAGATGCTGGACCACTTCACGCAGTACGTGGGGAGCAGCCCGTATGGGAGCCCGGCGATCCTGTGCAGCATCGCGTCGATGCAGGTCAACGACGGGGTGTGGTACCCGATCGGCGGGACGCGGGCGGTGCCGGAGGCGTTGGTGAAGCTGGGTGGGGAGATCGGCGTGGAGTTCCGCACGAATGCGGCGGTCGCGCGGATCAACGAGGCGGGCGGGCAAGTCAAGGGCGTGACACTAGCGAGCGGGGAAGAAGTTGAGCTGGACGCGGTGATCTCGAACATGGATTCGGTACGGACACGGCACGAGCTCTTGAACGGCGACGACCGCGGGGGCTTGCGGGGCGGGGGCGATCCGGAGCCGGCGTGCTCGGGGGTGGTGCTGTATCTCGGGCTTGATCGGGAGTACGAACATTTGGCGCACCACGATTTTGTGTTTTCGCGCGACCCCGAAGAAGAGTTCGACTACATCTATAAAAAGGGTGAGCCGGCCCCGGACCCGACGGCGTACCTCGCGGCGACGGCCCGGACCGAAGCGCCGGGGCTGGTGGCACCGGAGGGCGGCGAGGCGTTGTATGTCTTGGTGCACACGCCGTACTTGCGTCCGCACCATGACTGGTCGAAGGATGGCGAGCTGTTCACGTCGTACCGCAATACGATTCTGGACAAGCTGGAGCGGACGGCGGGGCTCGAAGGCATCCGTGAGCGGATCGTGTATGAGTCGGCGTTGACGCCGCAGGACATCCATGACCGGTACCGGGTTTTGAACGGGGCGATCTATGGTTTGGCGTCGCACGGCAAGTTCCTCGGGGCGTTTAAGCCGAGCAACCGGAGCCCGCTGGCGAAGGGCTTGTATCTGGCGGGGGGCGCGGCACACCCGGGGCCGGGGATGCCGATGGTGCTGATGTCGGGCTGGATCGCGGCGGACGCGTTGGATCAGGACGTGGCGGGTACGGCGGTGGCTTGAGGCATAAAGTCAAGACGCCAAGACGCCAAGACGCCAAGACGCATGAGGCCGGTGACTGAGCATGGGTCTGGATACGGTTGAGTTGGTCACTGAGTTGGAGGAGGCGTTGGGGGTCGAGGTCCCCGACGCGTGGTGTGCACGCTGTGCGACGGCTGGGGACCTGTACAGTGCTGCGATGCAGTCGATCCGATCCGATCCGTCGTGTGCTCTGGCGGTTCGCGAAGATGTCGAGTCTGAGGTTTGGCGGGTGTTGGAAGGGTTGCTGGCGCGGTACGTAGGCGACGAGCGGGCGTCTGGCTGGCTTCGTCCCGAGATGACGCTGGTGGGTGATTTGCGGCTTGACTAGGCGGCGCGTGGTCGCGGGAGGTGGTCGGGCGGTTTAGATTGTGTGGAAACGCCTGGCGTGGAGAGGTTTCAGATGGGACTCGGGACTGGTCGTCGGGGGTGGTTTGGCGAGGTGTTGGTGTGGGGTGTGGTGGGGTTGGCGATGGCGTGGGTGGGGGCGTTGAGTTGGGGGACGGTGAACCATCGGCCGGTGTGGATGGACGAGGCGTCGTCGTGGCGGACGGCAACCGAGCAGGGGTATGGTGCGCTGTTGCTGCATCGCGATGATGACGTGCGGCATCCGACGCTCAGTTTCCTGGTGATCAAGGCGGTGTTGGGTGTGACGGGCGGTGGTGAGGCGGGGTCGGTGGAGTTGCTGTGGTTGCGGGCGGGAGCGTTGGGTGCGGGGGTGTTGGCGGTGGGGATGGCGGGTTTACTAGGGCGTGTGGCGTTGGGTCGGTTCGGGGCGTTGGCGTGCGCGGTGTTGGCGGCGAACGACCCGGTGCTGTTGGCGCAGTCGCAGCAGGCGCGGATGTTCAGTTTGATGATGTTGGGTCAGACGGCGGCGATGGCGTGCGCGGTGGTGGTGCTGCGGGGTGGGGTGTTGGGTGGGGTGTTGGGGCGGTTGGGGCGTGTGCGTTTGTTGGCGGCGGTGGGTTGTGGTTTGGGTTTGGCGGTGGCGTTTAACGCGGTGTATTTGGGGCTGGTGGTGTTTGGGGCGTTGGCGTTGGCGGGGGTTTGGGCAGTGGCGTGGGCGTGGTGGCGTGGGCGTGAGGTGGCGGTTGGGGCGGGTGGGGTGACGCGGGAGGTGGGGGTGGTGGCGCTGGTGGGGACGCTGGGGTCGATCGGGTCGCTGTGGTTCTTGGCGGCGTTCACGGCGGGTGGCGGTTCGGCTGAGGACAAGGGCTCGGGGTTGAGCTGGGAGACGCTTTCGGACACGGTGGCGACGCTGCTGGCGTCGTATGGGCAGGCTTGGTCGTCGGCGGTGGTGCTGCTGGTCGGGGTGGTTGGTATGGGGTGTTGGTGGTGGCGGGGGTCGGGGCTGAACGGCGGTGTGGGGCGGTCGGTAGCGGTGATGTTGGCGGGGGTGTTGGTTTTGTCGGTGTTGGTGCCGATGCGGGTGCGGGCGACGAGCCATTGGTTTATTACGCCGCGGTTTTTCTCGGCGGTGGGGCCCTGGCTTTGGCTGGGGGTGACGACAGCGGCGTGGGTGGGGGTGCGTGGGTTGGTGGGTTGGTGGGTGGCGTCTCGGGAGAGGCGGGCGGGCAGGGAGCGGGTGGATGTCGGTGCTGGCGGAGGATGGCGTCGAGTGGTCGCGGCGTGGGGGTTGGGTGGGGCGGTGGTGTTGGGGGTGGCGGGGATATGGCGGGTCGGGGTGGACGGGATCGATTCGCAGTTGGCGTTGAGCTATCGGGTGGGTGCGGTGGTGGAGGCGTTGCGGGAGTCGGGGGTGCGGCCGGGCGATCGGTATGCGATCGAGCAGACCGCGGCGGATGAGTTGTTGACGTACGCGGCGCTGCCGGTGTTGGAGCAGCGGGCGCGGCTGGACCCGGAGGTGGTGCTGTCGGTGGATGCGACGTCGCCTGCGGATGGGGGGGCGTGGTATCTGGTGCTGGAGCGGTTGAACCGGGAGGAGCGGGTGGCGATAGCACGTACGCGATTGACTGATTTATACGGCCGCTGGATGGGGGACGGACGGGGGCTGCCGACGGGGGTGGCGGAGCATGTGGTCAACGGGCGGATGGGGGTATACCGGATGGACGGGGACGGGTCGGTGTGGCACGGCGAGGCGGAGCGGCGGGGGCGGGGGTGGGAACTGGAGTGGGAGTTGGTGGGGGTGGGGGCGGTCGAGTAGTGGAAGAGTGGGACGCTTCGCGTCTGCCGCTACACGCTTGCGGAAACCGCTTTAGATTGGACGCCCAGTTTTGTGCGGAGAGTTGATCGATGAAACGAGCTGTTGATCGACGCGGGACCATTGGCGAGTTGTTGGTGTGGTTGTTGGTGGGTTTGTCGATGTTGTGGGTGTTGGCGGTGAGCTGGGGGACGGTGAACTCTCGGCCGGTGTGGATGGACGAGGCGGCGTCTTGGCAATCGGCGACGGAGAACAGCTTCGGGTCGTTGGTCGTGAATGGCGATGATGACAGCCGTCACCCGTCGTTAAGTTTCATCGTGATCAAGGCGGTGCTGGGTGTGACGGGGGGCGGCGAGGCGGGGTCGGTGGAGCTGCTGTGGTTGAGGGCGGGGGCGTTGGGCGCGGGGGTGTTGGCGGTGGGGATGGCGGGTTTGCTGGGGCGAGTGGCGTTAGGTCGGTTTGGGGCGGTGGGGTGTGCGGTGCTGGCGGCGAACGATCCGGTGCTATTGGCGCAGTCGCAGCAGGCTCGGATGTTTAGTTTGCTGATGCTGGGTCAGACGCTGGCGATGGCGTGCGCGGTGGTGGTGCTGCGGGGCGGGGTGTGGGGTGGGGTGTTGGGGCGGTTGCGTTTGTTGGCGGCATTGGGTTGTGGTTTGGGTTTGACGGTGGCGTTCAACGCGGTGTATTTGGGTTTGGTGGTGTTTGGGGCGGTGGCGTTGGCGGGTGTTTGGGCGGTGTTGTGGGCGTGGTGGCGGGGGCGTGAGGTGGCGGGTGCGGGGTGGGGTGGGG
>JBCCOW010000026.1:0-45552 GCA_039025195.1 Planctomycetota bacterium | reverse complement strand
GCCACACCCACCCCACCTGCTTCCACAGTTGATCCGTTTGATTTAAACGCCCAACTCCAGGCCACCGTCGCCGCCTTCACCGAAGCCTTCGGCCACCCGCCGACGCACGCCGCGACCGCGCCCGGCCGAGTCAACCTCATCGGTGAACACATCGACTATTGCGATGGGTTCGTGCTGCCCATGGCGATCGAGCGGCAGAGCGTGGTGGTGGCCCGTCCCCGGAACGACACTACGGCCAGACTCCGATCCACCGCGCTGCCGGGCGAGGCGGTGTTTGATGTGGATGAGCAGCCGATCCCGCTGGGCGAGCCCGAGTGGTCGCGGTACCTGCGGGGCATCGTCGCGTCGGGGTACACGCCGCAGGGCTTCGAGCTCATGCTCGACTCGAACGTGCCGCCGGGCGGGGGGCTGTCGAGCTCGGCGTCGATCGAGGTCGCGACGGCGACGCTGTTCGAGTCGATGTTCGGCTACGCCCAGGACGCGGCGACGCGGGCACTGTTGTGCCAGATGGCGGAGCACCGCTACGGCGGGACGCCCTGCGGGATCATGGACCAGTTCGCGTCGTCGCTGTGCCGGGAAGGGCACGCGTTGCTGTTGGACTGCATGGACCGGTCGGTCGAGCACGTGCCGTTGGCGGACCCGGGCGTGGTCGTTTTGATCATCAACAGCAACGCGCCGCACGAGCTGTCGGGCGGGGAGTACGCCGAGCGTCGGCAGCAGTGTGCCGACGCGTTGCTGGCGATCGGGAAACCGAGCTGGCGGGAGGTGACGGCCGCCGACGTGGCCGCGGCGGAGGGCACGCTCGATGCGACGACGTTCAAGCGGGCCCGGCATGTGGTGTCGGAGATCGATCGGACACGGCGGGCGGCCGACGCGCTCAAGGCCAGCGACTGGGCGGCGGTGGGATCATTGATGTTCGGCAGCCATGATTCGCTCCGCGACGATTTCGAGGTGAGCACGCCCGAACTGGACTGTCTGGTTGATCTGGCGGCGCAGCGGTGCCCGGACGGCGGGGTGATCGGCGCACGCATGACCGGCGGCGGCTTCGGTGGCTGCACGGTCACGCTTGCCCGCGCCGACGCGGTCGAAGAGCTGACCGCGTTTATCTCGGCGGGCTACGCCGAGGCAACGGGCAAGCAGCCGACGTGTTTCGTGACCCGGCCGGCGCAGGGGGCCCGGTCGATCACCCTGCCGTAACCTCCAACACGCGGTCCGGGGGTGTTGCGCTGGAGGCGGGTTTCGGCCGGACCGATCTATGCTTTGGTGATGCCGGTTACCCTTCGAGCTGCGACGGTCCGCGATGTGCCCGCGATGGGGCGGATCATCAACGACGCCGCCGAGTTCGGGCTCATGCTGCCCAAGAGCCTTGCTGCGCTCTACGAAAACGTCCGCGAGTTTCAGGTCGCGGTGGACGATGACGACGCGGTGGTGGGCTGCTCGGGGTTGTCGATCGTCTGGGCGAACCTGGCGGAGCTCGCGTCGCTGGCGGTCGATCCGGATTACCGCGGGCAGGGCCTGGGCAAGCGGCTGGTCCAGGCGTGTCTGGAGGAGGCGGCAGCGCTCGGCATCCGACGCGTGATGACGTTGACCTATGAGCAGGCGTTCTTCGAGAAGCTCGGGTTCGCGGTGGTCGATCGTTTGAACCTGCCGCACAAGGTCTGGGCCGAGTGCGTGCGCTGCCCGAAGCACGATGCGTGTGACGAGATCGCGATGATGCGGACGCTGGAGCATGTCCCGGAGCCGACCGTGGTGCCCGAGCCGCCAGGTGCGGCCGCGGCGAGCTACGCCGTGCCCGTCACGCTCTCGGCAACCCGCAAGCCCCCGGCAGGCTGACCGCGTCAACCCTGATCGCGTTAAGACCGGTCTCGCGCTACACTCCCCGCACATGCCAAGCCCGCCCTCCTGGCTCGCCCCGATCGCCGAGTCGGCGCACCCCCGTGCGCTGGCGGATGCTATTGCGTCGGTCGACCCCGCTCAAGCCGCGTCCACGCCCGTCATCGCCGACGGTTCGCGCGGGTCGTCGACCAGCCTCCTCACCGGCGTCCTGCATCAACACCTCAAACGGACCCTCTTGCTCGTAGTGGCCCACCTCGACGAGGCCGACGACGCCCTCGACGACCTCGAACGCTTCCCCGACCTCAGCGTCGAACGCTTCGGCGCCCTCGAAGTGCTCCCCGGCGAGTCATCCATCAACCTCGAACTCCTCGCCGAACGCCTCGCCGTCGTCGAACGCCTCGGCCCCACCCACCAGAACCGGTCCTGCCCGGATGTCATCGTGGCTCCAGTCCAGGCGCTCATGCAGCGTGTCCCTGGCCCCAAGTCCGTCGCCGAGTTCTCCCTCACCCTCAAGCCCGGCACCGAGTTCCCGCCCGGCCGCCTGCTCGACTGGCTCGACCGGGCCGGCTACACCCGGCAAGACGGCATCGAACAGCCCGGCGACTTCGCTGTCCGCGGCGGCATCCTCGACCTCTACCCCGTCGCCGGCTCCTCCACCGACACCGCCGGCACCCCCCGCGGTGCAGTCCCTGTCCGCCTCGACTTCTTCGGCGACGAGCTCGACACCCTCCACCGCATCGGCGACGACCTGCTCGGCTCCGCCGAAGTCCTCCAATCCGTCAACCTCATCGGCGGCCGACCCGAAGCCCTCCAGCAGCACAACGACCTCGTCTCCCTCCTCGACCTGCTCCCGCCCGACACCGTCCCCGTGCTGCACGAAGTGATGGAGCTTACCGAGCAGGCCCGCGGCTACTTCGAACGCCTCACCGACCCCCGGGGCATCACCGGCCCCGACACGCTCTTCCAAAAGCTCACCCGCAAACCCCACCTCATCGTTAACGCCTACGCTTCCCGAGCCGGTTCCGGTTCCGACCACCGCGTCGAACTCCCGCTGGAACCACTGCCGGGTTTTGACACCGACGCAAAAACCGCCGTCCGCGAGCTCGCCGACCTCACCGCCACCGGCGAGGTCCACGTCCTCTGCCGCAAGCCCGCCGAACGCCAACGCCTCACCGAACTCCTCACCGAACTCGCCCCCGACCACGCCCCCGGAAGTGCCGACGCCGTCCACCTCCACGACGGCGCGATCCACCGCGGCTTCGTGTGGAAACACGACACCCCCATTAGCCCCCGGCTCTGCCGGGGGGCACGTGGCGAACCCGATGTCTCACGCGACACCGACAACCCAGACGACCCGTTCCCGGAAACCCGCAAGGCCACCCGGCGCAGAACGTCCCCCCCAGCGCACCCGGATGAGCCAGGCCCCCACGCCAAACCACTCATCGTCGTCCCCCACCACGAGCTCTTCCACCGCTTCGAGACCCGACGCCGCGTCCGACGCGTCACCGCCGGGCAGCAGGCCAACGACGCTTTCCTCGACCTCGATGTCGGCGACGTCGTTGTTCACGTCGACCACGGCATCGCCCGCTTCACCGGCCTCAAGACCATGCGCCGCAAAGGCCAGGCCGAGGAATACCTCACCCTCCAGTTCGCTCAGAAGGCACTACTCCACGTTCCCGCCGCGCAGATCGACCTCATCCAGCGTTACGTCGGCGGCTTCGAGGGCCGACCCCCGCTCTCGATCCTCGGCGGCAAGACCTGGAACCGACAGAAGCAACAGGTCGCCGAGGCGGTCAAGGACATGGCCGCCGAACTCCTCCGTGTCCAGGCCGCCCGCGCCACCCAGCCCGGCATCCGCTACCCCGCCGACACCGCCTGGCAGCACGAGTTCGAGGCCGAGTTCCCCTACGACGAGACCGATGACCAGCTCGCCGCCATCGCCGCCATCAAGCAGGACATGTCCGGCGAGCAGCCCATGGACCGCCTGATCTGCGGCGACGTCGGCTTCGGCAAAACGGAAGTCGCCATCCGCGCCGCCTTCAAAGCCGCCGAGTTCGGCAAGCAGGTCGCCGTCCTCGTGCCCACCACTGTCCTCGCCGAGCAGCACGAACGCACCTTCCGGGGGCGGTTCGCTGACTATCCCTTCACCGTCGCCTCACTGTCCCGTTTCAAGACCGGAAAAGAGGCGAAGAAGACACTCGAGGATGTATCAAAAGGCCGGGTCGATATCCTCGTCGGCACCCACCGCCTGCTCTCCGATGATGTCCGCTTCGCCGACCTGGGCATGGTCATCATCGACGAAGAACAACGCTTCGGCGTCGAGCACAAGAACAAGCTCCTGTCCTTCCGCCTCACCGCCGACGTCCTCACCCTCACCGCCACGCCCATCCCCCGCACCCTCCACATGTCCATGATCGGGCTCCGCGACATCTCCTCGCTCAGCACCGCCCCCGTCGACCGCCGGGCGATCGTCACCGAGGTCGTCCCCTACGACAACGCCCGGATCAAGCAGGCCCTCCAACGCGAGCTGGCCCGCGACGGGCAGGTCTACTTCGTCCATAACCGCGTCCACAATATCCAGACCGTCGCCGACGACCTCCAGCAGCTCGCCCCCGACGCAAAGATCCTCATCGGCCACGGCCAGATGCCCCCCCGGAAGTTGGAAGAAGTGATGCTTGCGTTCATCCGCAGGGAGGCCGACATCCTCGTCTCCACCACCATCATCGAGTCGGGCATCGACATCCCCACCGCCAACACCATGTTCATCAACCAGTCCGACCACTTCGGCCTCGCCGAGCTGCATCAGCTCCGCGGCCGGGTAGGGCGGTCGAAGCACCGGGCGTACTGCTACATGCTGCTGCCGCCAGATCGCAGCGTGAACGAGGTCGCGGCCAAACGCCTCAAGGCCATCGAGAACTACTCGATGCTCGGGGCCGGGTTCAAGATCGCGATGCGGGACCTGGAGCTCCGCGGGGCCGGCAACCTCCTCGGGGCCGAGCAGTCCGGGCACATCGCTGCCGTCGGCTACGAGATGTACTGCGTCCTCCTCGAACAGGCCACCAAACGCCTCAAGAACGAAGCCCTAATCGAGCCCGCTAAGACCCATCTCGAACTCGGCATCGCCGGCACGCTGCCCAAACGCTACATCCCCTCCGACAAGCACCGCATGGACGCCTACCGTCGGCTCACCCGCGCCGACACCCTCGACGCCCTCGCCGAAGTCGTCTCCGACCTGACCGACGCCTACGGCAAGCCCCCCGACGCCGCTCAGCGTTTCCTCGACCTCCAAGAAATCCGCGTCGCCGCCAGCACCCTCGGCATCGCCCTGCTTAAACGCGAAACCCCCGACCTCATCTTCCAAGCCCAACCCCCCGCCACCGCCACCACCCTCACCCCGCTCTTCAACACCGCCCCCGGCCGCGCCACCGAGCTCGATGGCACCACCGTCTACTGGCGTCCCCCCGTCAACTACCTCGACGACGACGCGACCATCCTCGCGGTCCTCCGCAAACTCCTCGTCCGCCCCCTCACCCGACCCGCCTCACCCGCCAATACCCCCCGTGCCACGGCCGTTCCATAAGTCATCACACAATGCCTTACCGTTGACGTGAGTCTGGTTTAGGACTACAAGGAATGTTGCAAGCTTGTAGCGCCACCTTTCTCATTCACGGGGAGCACCCATGCCAACCTACCGGGTTACCGGAATCCGACCGAGCGACGGTAAACGTCTAGACACGACCATCGATGCCAGCAGCGAGGAGTCCGTGAGACGCAAAGCTGAACGTGCAGGTATCGACATGCAAACGTTCTCGTGCGAGTTAGCCGATGTGCCAGCGATAAACGCCCCTGTAGTGATTCAGGAACCGACTCCCGTTTTCGTCGCCCCTAATCAACCACCGGTACCAGCGCCTCAACCCGCCATGCAGCCTGTCTATCAACCGCAAGCACCTGTCATCCAGCCCAACTTTGTCAATAACAATAATGTTGTCGTTCAGATGTCGGGGCAGGGCCAAACCGCCGGCGGGCTTATCCCGGCAATCGCTTCGTTCTTCATTCCTGGCCTCGGACAACTCATCAAAGGCCAGCCCATCAACGGGATCGCCTGGTTTATCGTGGTTATCATTGGCTACATCGCTTTCATCATCCCAGGTTTGATATTGCATATTTGCTGCATCGTTGGCGCTGCGTCATCCACCAATAAAGAAGGTGGAGCACCTGTTGCTGTCGTTAGCGCCGGGTAGCGCAAGAAGCTCGTAGCTCGTAGCTCGTAGGGTGGGGTAAGCGGAGCGAACCCCACCATGTCCTTGCGGCTGCGATGGTGGGGTTCCCAAGCTCACCCAACCCTACGAACTAAAGATTTTTTCCGTATTCTCCGTACCTCCGTGGTGAATACTCTTGGCACAGCTTCATACTGTCGTTAACCTTCGACGAGCTGACGAGCAGCTGACTGTCCGTGTAAAGGGATCATCCCGCTCGCCCCATTCTCTACATCCACCTGACTTCCAGCCCGCGGCATACGGACACCGGGCACGATTGGAAGGAAGGTCCGCACCATGACTCAGTCTGAACGTCCGTCTGTACCCGCTCACGGCGGAGCGATGTCGCTACCCCCACGCCCCGAGCTTTCGCACCTGAAAAACCAGGCCAAACGCCGGCTTGAAGCCCTGCGCCGCTCGGACCCCAAGGCCAAGCTCAGCACCGCCCAGTTCGCTCTAGCCCGAGACTACGGCTTCTCCAGTTGGCGCGAGCTCAAGGCCCATATCGATCAGTTGCAGCACCGCATCGATGACTTACTGGCCGCGGTCAAGGCCGGGGATGTCGATCGCATTAGGGCCGAACTCTCGGCGGACCCGACTTTGGTCAACGCGGCAGTCGAGAACCGTCAGCTACGTGTCTTGCCTACCGACACCCGGGCGATGCGGCTGCTGCATGTGGCGGTCGGGGCACGACAGGAACCCTCGATCGAGGCACTGCTCCGGCTCGGGGCCGACGCGAATCTGCGGAACGCCGATGGACGCACGCCGATGCACGATGCGTTTGAGCTTGGCCTCTGGCAGGAGCAGATCAGCGGATGGTTTATGGAGCACGGCGGGCAACACGACGCTGCTTTAGCCGCCGCGGTGGGTGCCCTGGACCCGCTGCGTGCGCTGCTTGAACGAGACAGCGCGTTGGCGAACGACCTGACGACGAATCTTGTCCCGTTGGCATGGGCAGCCTGCGGTAGGCAGGCCGAGGCAGCCGAACTGCTGCTGAGCCACGGCGCGCAGTACACCGACCCGCCGGCCCGCGACCATGTCCTTTGGGCGTTGGCCGCCACCGAGTCGCATGCCGTGCTTCGCGTGCTGCTTGAGCACGGGCTGGACGCCAACGTCCGGTACGACAATGGCGATACGCTGCTGCACCGGGTCATGCGTTCCAAGCTCAGTTCGTCCGGCGTCGAGTTCGCCCGCGCCCTGCTCGACCACGGGTTCGACGCCAACGTGACCGACGGCAAGCGGCTAACCCCGCTAGCGGTCGCGCTGGCGATGAACGGTGGTGACGTGCGTGGCCACGCCGACGACGCGTTGATCGGGCAGAAGCAGTTCGACGATCTGATCGCCCTGTTGTGCAAACACACCGATGACGCCGATGCCGTGATGAACAGCGCCAAGAGAGGCTCGGCGAGGGCTACCGCCGGCTTCGGTCGATTGGCGATGGTCGCCTTTCCGGTGGCTGATCTTGCGCGGAGCCGGGGGTTCTACGAAGGTGTTCTTGGAGCAGAGGTGCTGAGCAGCAGTGACAACGCGATCGACATCAGGCTCGGCGACGTGCGTATCCGGGCCTACGTGCATCTCGGGGAGTACCGGCGGCAGCACTCGGGGCTCGGCTTTCTCGTGGAAGACATCGACGCCAAGGTCCAGGCGTGGCGGGAGAAGGGCGTAGCGTTCAACGGCGGGCTTCGGGAAGAGCCGCACGGGTTCCGGGGGATCACGATCCGTGACCCAGACGGCAACCTGTTCGACGCGGTTGATGCTCGGCGTGCCCATCGGCTTGATGAACCACCGGGCCCCACACAGCAGACGATCGATGCGCTGGAACGGGCTTTGGATACAGATGATGCCGACGCGATGCGTGTGCTGCTGGACCGGTTCCCGTCGCTGATCGATCACATCGGCGGGCAGTGGTCGCAGCCGTTGCTGCACCGGGCGGCGTATGCGGGGCACGCGGCGGTGGTGGACCTGCTGCTGGAGCGGGGGTTTGATGTCAACAAGCGGGATAAGAACGACAACGCATACGCCCTTCACTTCGCGGCGGAACAAGGCTTAGACATCGCCAAGCGCCTAGTTGAGGCGGGGGGCGATGTCCATGGCGAGGGCGACGCCCATGAGCTGGGCGTGCTCGGCTGGGCGACGTGCTTCGGCGAGGTCAATCAGGAGTTGGCGGAGTACCTTATGGAGAAAGGGGCCAAGCCGCACCTGTTCAGCGCGATCGCGATGGGGTTGACCGATGCCGTCCGTGACATGCTGGCGAATGACTCGGCCTTGGTGAAGAAGACCATGAGCAAGCATGAGCACCACCGCACCGCGTTGATGCATGCGGCGAAGTGCGGCCGGCCGGAGATGGTGGAACTGTTGCTGGAGCACGGGGCCGACCCTCGGGCGGTGGATGACGCGGGGCAGACGGCGATGACGTTTGCGACCGACGAGGCTGTGATTGTGTTGCTGGGCGACGCTGGTGCGGAGCTCGATCTGCTCGGGGCGTTGAACAGCGGGGCGTTTGATGTCGCGGAGAAGTTGCTGCGGGAAGACCCAGGCCGGCTTGGTCCGGAGGGGGCCGACAGCAAGGCGTTGCACCTCGCGGTGGCGGGGGACAAGCCGGAGGCGGTGCGCTGGCTGATTGAACACGGGGTCGATCTGAACGCGAGGCGTGAGCTGTGGGAGTGCCTGCACACGGCGTTGCATGTCAGCGTGGAGCACAACCGGCCCGCGATTGCGAAGCTGCTTCTTGAGGCGGGGGCCGATCCCGGCGTGAAGGACAGCGTGTACGACGCGAACGCGTTGGGATGGGCGGAGCACTTCAAGCGGGACGAGCTGATTGAGCTGATCAAGTCACACAGCAACGCATCTCCGGCGGCGGTCAGCGATGAGCTGCGGGAGCGTTGGCGGCAAGCGTTCTCGCCGGAGGAATCGATGGCGAAGGTCGTGCCGCTGCTCGAGGAGCACCCGGAACTGATGGAGGTGCGGCCCTGGAAAGACTCGGCGAGCACGGCGTTGGAAGCGATGGCTTGGCGGAGCGTGTGGCATCGGCCCGAGGCGTCCAAGATCGTGGCGTACCTGATCTCGCTCGGGGCCCGGCACACGTTTCAGGCGGCGGCCCGGGCGGGCGTGCTGGAGCGGGTCGAGGCGATGCTGCGAGAAGACCCGTCGCTGCTGAATCAGAAGGATGAGGGCGGCCGGTCGGCGCTGTACCGGTCGGCGTGTGTGTACGGCGCGTTCCCGCGGGGCGAGCGGGTTGCGAAGCTGCTGCTGGATCATGGGGCTGAGGTTGATCTGTACAGCGCGTGTGCACTGGGTCTGGTTGATCGGGTCGAGGCGTTGATCCGGGAAGACGCGTCGGGGGTGAATCGGTATGACTCTGATGGCTGCACGGCGTTGCACTGGTCGGTCCGGCCACGCAAGCGTTGGCTGGAGTCACGCGGGCTATCCAGCGATGCATACGTGCGGATCACACGGCTGTTGTTGGAAGCGGGGGCTACGGTCGATACGCCGAACCGTCAGGAGGACGGGATGCAGGCGCTGCACCACATCGGGGAGTGGGGCGGTTCTGATGAACAGGCGCGGCTGCTGATCGAGCACGGCGCAGACATCAATGCGGCGGCGGAGCAGACCGGCTGGACGCCGTTGGACTACGCCGAGGACCGGGGCCGTGACGGGATCGCGGAGGTGCTGCGGTCCCTGGGCGGGGAGGTGTCCGGGAAGCGTTGAGCCGCTGCTGGGTCGCGGTTTGACTCAGGGTCTGTGTGACTGATCCGGCACAGATTGGCTTGGGTTTTATTGGATCAAACGTTCAGCCTGGTGGCGGCGGATGTATGCGGCGTAGAACCAAGCGAAGGCGCCGAGCGTGACGAGTACGGCTACGGTCAGGTTCATCCAGGCGAACCACGACGGTTTGAGCGTGAAGCCGGCCCACTCCCAACCCTGGGTGTTGTTGAGCCTGACCGCGATCAGCAGGCTGGCGGCGATCAGCGGTGCCGCGAGCCACCGGTTCCGCCACGGCTTCCCTTGGAATCGGCCGAGGCGGTTTTCGAGATGTCCTACGAGCCGGTCGTAGTTGTACAGCGCCCCGATGGCGATGAAGTTGGACCCAAAGAAGATCCCCATCATGACCCAGACGCCCCAGTGGAACGTGAGCATGGCGACCAGCCCGAGCAGGAACCAGCGTCGGCGGGGCAGCAGGAACAGCAGCCCGGCTTCGACGAGGACCGTGCCGTAATCCGGCAGCTTCCACCACCAGCCCGGGTGCTCCATCAGCCAGAGGGCGATCGGGCGTGTCCGTTCCTGGTCGACGGCGAAGCGGATGAGGTAGCCGAAGGTCGCGTGGGTGTCGGGCAAGAGCCAGCCGCTGGTGGCTTTGGGGATGGCGGCGCTGAAGTAGCCGAGGCTGAGCACCAACGCGAGCCAGGTGATCGGCCAGCCCGACGGCTCGCCGGCAGGCAGCGCCCGGGTCTTGCGCCGCCACGCATCGAACGACCAGGCCTTGCCCCAGCCCGCGAGCCCCAGCGCGAGCATGCAGATCGGCAGCATCTGGCCGTGGTCGATCTTGCCCAGGGAGAACGTGATCCCCCAGTTCAGGAACATCAGCGCGACGGTGACGAGCGTGGCCGGTAGTGTCCAGAGCCCAAAAAGCATCAACAGGACGCAGACGGTGCTGATGAGACCCATGGCAAGGACGACCCACTCCGGCGGGAACCCGGTGAAGAACATCGTGATCCCGGGCGGTGGCTTGTAGAAGCTGTCCGGCAGTTGCGACAGCCAGACCGGGTAGCCCAGCGGTCGGAGCAGGTAGAGCGCTAAAGTGATCCGAACAAACGCTAATGACCGAGCGGGCAGGCGGTACTCCTGATCCGCCCAACCGCACAGCCTTGACCAGGTCGGGATGAGCCTCATGGCTGGACAAACTCCACGCGGTGGTAACGCGGGTCGCCGGGTTCGTCCCGCCGTTCATAGCCGTACCCGTAGACCGTAACCGGGGTGCGGATCAGCCAAGCCCGGACCGGCTCCCTGCCTGGGGCTAGACGACCAATCATCGCTCGGAGCCACGCCCGACGGGCCGGGTCTTGCATCAACGCCACGCGGGGAGAACGGAACGTGGGGTAGACCGTCTGGACCACGCGTGCCCAGGCGGGCGGCGGCGGTCGCTCGGCGGCTTCGGGCAGATCGTCCCACCGGTTGTCGGTGAGCCCCGGATAATCGCGGTTGAGCAGATAAAGCGTAAACGCCCCCATGCCCGACGCATCCCGCAGCTCGGCGATCGAAAACCGCTCGGTGTCGTCCTCAAAGACCACCTCGAGTTCTACCCGTGTCGTGCGGACACCCTCGTCGGTCGAGCCTTGGAAGGCAAAGCCCGGCATCAACAGGGTCGGATAGACCTCGCGTTTGGTCTTCTGGTACAGCCCGAGCTGCGCGGCGAAGCACAGGAGCGTGACCGTGAAGACGAGCGTGATCGCCCAGCATCTCGAGCGTCCGGGCGACGTCGGGCTCGGTGTGGGATCGGGTACGGCCTGGGCATCGTCTTGAGCGTGATCGCCGCGGCGCATATGCACAATCTAGACCAAACCCTATTCATGTGTAGCGGGCGGCACGAAGTGCCCCGCTTCGAGATCGTGTCAAGACGCGGGCCCCTTCGGAGCAACCGCTACACATGAACCGTGCCGGCTCTCGCGTCGATGTCACGCTTGCGGAGAGAGCCAGCCGGCACCCACGGGTCGGGAAGGCTTACGCTTGGGATAGAGGGCCGAGCCGCGTCGGGCTGGCCGTTCAGAAGTGGAACCGGCTGCGGAGTTCGGGCGGCATCACGGGGCAGACCTCGGTGGGCTTCTTGAAGAAGCGGTGGCGGACCGCGGCGACGCGGTCGTAGCCCCAGTCGCGGACCGGGCGGGGGATGATCGAGAGCATATTGACCAGTAGCTTCCAGCCGCCGCCGAGCCGACGTAGGATGTGGAACACGGCCGACGACCTGGCCAGCAGGGTCCCGTCTTCACGCTGGACCAGGATGGAGTCGGGCAGGCTTTCACGCTGCTCGGCAGGGATGCGCTGGTTGAAGGTACCGCTGTTGATCGGGCTGAAGGCGAACTTGTCGCCGTCGCGGTCGCGGGGCATGACGAATTTCACCCACCGGTGGCAGAGGCCGCAGTCGCCGTCGTAGTAGATCATTTCGGGCATGGCGGTAGCTCGGAAGGTTCCGGGGGGGTATCCCGCGGGCGCCCGGCGAGGCGTTACTCACCGGCGATAAAGTGATCGCTGATGCTATCCATCGGCGAACTGCCCCCTGAGGGTAACGCCGAAGTAACGCTTTGCATTCCCGAAACAGATGTCTTCGACAACCTGGCCGAGGTGGTCGAAGTCGGGGGGCAGGAGGCCGGCCTCGACGTCCTTGCCGAGGATGTCGCAGAGCAGCCGGCGGAAGTATTCGTGACGGGGGTAGGAGAGGAAGGAGCGGGAGTCGGTGAGCATGCCGACGAACTTGGTGAGCAGGCCGTTGTTGGATAACGCGTTAATCTGCCAAGTCATGGCCTCGGCCTGGTCGAGGAACCACCAGCCGGAGCCGAATTGCATCTTCCCAGGGATGGATTTACTTCCGGGGGGGCCGCCCTGGTAGTTGCCGATCATGGTGGCGAAGAGGTAGTTATCGACGGGGGAGTGGTTGTAGAGGATGCACTGGGGGAGGGTCTCGTGGCCGGCGAGCGTGCCGAGGTGTCGGCGGAGGCCGGGGCCTTGGCGGAAGTCGCCGATGGAGTCGAAGCCGGTGTCGGGGCCGAGGTGTTTCAGGGCCCAGGCGTTGTTGTTGCGCATCGCGCCGAGGTGGAGCTGGTGGGTCCAGCCGGCGGCGTGGTCGAGTTGGGCGAAGAACAAGAGCATGAAGCCGGAGAAGCCGGCGGCGTCGTGGTCGGAGATGGCGTCGGCGTCGCCGTTGCGGGCGTGGGTGAAGACGGAGGCGGCTTCGGCTTCGGAGAGAGCGTGGTCGGGGAGGTGGGTGAGGCCGTGGTCGGAGATGCGTGAGCCGAGCTGGTGGAAGTAGGCGTGGCGTTGTTTGAGGGCGGCGAGGAAGTCGTCGAAGGATTGGATGGTGGTGTCGGCCGCAGTGCCGATGGATTCGACGACGGCGTTCCAGGCGGCGAGGTCGGTGAGGTTGTGTGACTTGTCGGGGCGGAACGCGGGGATGACAGTCGTGTCGTAGGGTGACGACTCGGCGAGGGCGGCGTGGTGTTCGAGGGTGTCGGCGGGGTCGTCGGTGGTGCCGATGACGGCGACCTTGAAGCGGTCGAGGATGGCGGCGACGTTGAGGTCGGGGAGCTGGGCGTTGGCGGCTTCCCAGACCTCGGGGGCGGTGTCTTCGTTGAGCAGGGTGTTGATCCCGAAGTAGCGCTGGAGCTCGAGGTGGGTCCAGTGGTAGAGCGGGTTGCGGATCGTGTTGGGGACGGTCTTGGCGAAGGCGAGGAACTTGTCGTAGGGGTCGGCGTCGCCGGTGCAGAGGGTTTCGTCGGTGCCGTTGGCCCGCATGGCCCGCCACTTGTAGTGGTCGCCGGCGAGCCAGATGTCGTAGAGGTTGCCGAAGCTGCGGTTGGCGGCGAGGTCTTCGGGGGGCAGGTGGCAGTGGTAGTCGTAGATGGGCTGCGACGCGGCGTGGTCGTGGTAGAGCCGCCGGGCGGCGTCGTTGGAGAGGAGGAAGTCGTCGGTGATGAAGGGGGCGGTGGTGGAAGTGATGGGCATGATCGGGATCATAAATCCTGGTGTGCGGAGCCGCGCAGAATCCTTCGGCTTCTGCGGGCTTCAGCGTTATCCGGGCGGTCAGTCTGCGGTGGTGAATCGGCAGTCGTATTGCTGGAGGTCTGGGACATCGGCGTGGTCGATGGCGGGTCGCACATCGGGAGCGGGGAGGTGCATGCGGACGCGGGTAAGGTCGAGGTGGTTGATGTGACGGGCGAAGAGGCCCCATGCGGGGGTGGGGCGGACACCGACACGTGCGGGGGTGAGTTCGACAGGCTCGGTGCGGGCGGCGTCTTTGGTGAAGGTGACGTTGATGTCGTGGAGGGAGAGGTGTTGGAGCGGCTGGTCGGGGAGGCCTTCGAGGGCGAGGGCGCAGCCGTAGGTCTGGGTGGCGGTGAGGTGGTCGACGTGGATGGAGCCGACGGGGCTTTGGGCTTCGGTGTTGATGCAGAGGGGGGTCTGCTGGTCGGTCATGGTGTTGTGGCTGATGAGCACGTGGTCGAGGGGGCCGGGGGCGACGTCCCAGGCACCGGGCTGCAGGATGATGCCGGCCAGGGCGTTGTACCTGGACTGGGTGATGTGGGGGTATCGGCCGGGGCCGTGGAAGTGGTTGTGGGCGATGGTGAGGTGCTCTGCTGGGCCGATGACGCGGATGCCGTTGCAGGCCGAGTTGATGAGGTTGTGGGTGATGAGGGTGCGGTCCCAGTATCGGCCGGCGATGGCGTCGTCGCCGGTCTGGAAGTCGCACTGGGTAATGGTCATGTTTCGGCAGGGTCGGCCGATCATGCCACGGGCGTGTATGCCGTCCCAGCCGCCGCGGAAGCGGAGGTTGCGGAACTCGAGGTCGTCGGAGTATTCAGTCAGGACGGCGTAGTTGCCAGAGTCGTCAAGGGTGAGGTTGTCGAGGCGGATGTTTTTGCAGCCGCCGAGGACAACGGTGTGGGGACCGCGTTCGTTCTCTTCGCCGTTGGGATCGCGGACGCCGCCGCCGTCGATGGTGCCGCCGCCTGTGATGACAACGTCTTCGATGTCCTGCCCGAGGATGAGGGCGCGGTGCCAGCGGTCGCCCTGGCCCTCGGGGTTATCGGGGGGGCGTTTGTAGAAGTCGTAGGTGTTGGGGTCGGTGGACCCGATGAGGCGGGCACCGGGGGCGAGGTGGAGGTGGACGTGGCTTTGGAGGTAGACGGTGGAACAGCGGTAGTCGCCGGGGGGGATGTGGAGGATGCCGCCGCCCTGGTCGGCGAGGGATTGGAGGGCGGCGTTGAGGGCGGGGGCGTCGTCGGTAGTGCCGTTGGCGACGGCAGCGATTCCCGGTGTGTCGGTGAGCGAGAGGGATTTCATGAGGCGGGCAGGTTAACGGGGTGGTGGTTAGTCTTCAGTGATGCCCAAGTATGAGCCGTTCGATTGGTACGCGACGCCGTTGTATTACGACATCATTTTTGATGTGGATACGCAGAAGGAGGCGGGGTTTTTGGAGGCGGTGTGGGAGCGGTTTGGGCGGAGTGGCGGGAAGCAGGTCTTGGAACCGGCGTGTGGGACGGGGCGGTTGTTGGAGGCGCTGCGGGAGCGGGGGTTTGAGGTGAGTGGGTTTGATGCGGAGGGGGCGATGGTGGCGGCGGCTCGGGAGCGGTTAGCGGAGGGGGCGCCGGTGTGGGAGGGGCGGTTTGAGGCGTTTGGCGGACCCACGGCGATACGCCGTGGGCTTCGTGGGGGGGTGGACCTGATGTTTTGTTTGGTGAGTTCGTTTAAGTATGTATTGGAGGAGGAGGGGGCGCGGGCGCACCTGCGGGAGGCGGCGGACTGGCTCGCGCCGGGTGGGGTGTACGTGCTGGGGCTGCACCTGACGGACTACACGGACCGGGAGACGCAGGTGGAGCGGTGGCGGGCGACGCGGGACGGGGTGCGGGTGGACTGCACGATCAAGAGCTGGCCGGCGGATCGGACCACGCGGCGGGAGCGGGTGCGGAGTCGGATGACGGTGCGGGGTGATGGTGACGGGGTGCGACGGTATGAGTCGTGTTGGGACTTCCGGACGTACGGGATCACGCAATTGCGTTCGCTGTTGCGGAGTGAGCCGCGGTTGAAGCATGTGGCGACGTACACGTTCCACCACGACATCGAGCGGCGGGTGCGGTTGGGGGGTGAGGATCTGGGGGTGGTGTTGGTGCTGCGGCGGGGTTGAGTGGGGGCCTGTCGGCCCGCCCGCTACACGGTCAGGCGGCGGCGGGGGAGAGGGCGTCGTCGGTCAGCAGTTTTTGCATGCCGGCGTGCCAGAAGTCGCGGAAGGCGTTTGCGTCGTGTAGGGGTTGGATGTCTCGGCGGAGGCCGGGCCAGGGTTGGAGATGGGCGGAGTATTTGGAGATGCGGCCCTTGATGGTTTTGAGGGCGTAGAGGGGGTCGCGGAGGCGGGCCATGTTCTCGAAGTGGTCGAGGACGAGTTGGGCCTTTTGGTGGCGGGGGAGCGGGGTGGGGTTGGTGCCGGTGGCGAGGCGGTGGGCGATGTCGCGGAAGAGCCAGGGTTGACCCATGGCCCCGCGGGCGACCATGACGCCGTCGCAGCCGGTGACGTCGATCATCTGGGCGGCGTCGTCGGCGGAGGTGATGTCGCCGTTACCAATGACGGGGATGTGGGGGTGGTGTTTCTTGACGGCGTCGACGGTCATGGCGATGCCGGCGAGTCGGACGGAGGGTTTGAAGCGCATGGCGGTGGTTCGGCCGTGCACGGTGACCATCTGGATGCCGACGTCGCAGAGGCGGGGCGGGAGGGAGTCGGCGACGATGCAGGAGTCGTCCCAGCCGAGGCGGATCTTGGCGGTGACGGGGAGGTTCACGGACTTGACGACGGCTTCGGCGAGGTGGACGGCGTGGCCGGGGTCGCAGAGGAGCTTGGAGCCACCGTGCTTCTTGGTGACCTTGTCGACGGGGCAGCCCATGTTGATGTCGATGAGGGTGGCGCCGTGGGCTTCGGCCCAGCGGGCGGCCTCGGCGAGGATGTCCGGGTCGGAGCCGTAGAGCTGCATGCCGACGGGGTTGTCTTCGGGGGCGGTGGCGGCGCGCCACATGGCCTTGTGGGTTTCGCGGAGGAGGGAGTGGGGGCAGAGGAGTTCGGTGAAGGCGAGGCCGAGGGCACCGTAGGTGCCATCGCCGCTATCGAAGTGGGTTCCCAGGTGGTGGGTGGGGCAGGGGGAGCCGGGGACGGAGCGGGCGACGAGGCGGAAGGCGAGGTCGAAGTAGCCGGCGACGGGGGCGAGCAGGGCGTTGTTGTGGAGGGTGAGGTTGCCGACGCGGAGCATGGGAAGATTATGGCGGGTGGGCCCACGGTTGGAAACCGTGGGCTTCGGTGGGGGGGTTGTAAAAAAAAGCCGGAGCCGCGGAGGGGGTCCGCGAGCTCCGGCCGATCAGGGGCGGGTTTGAAAGGGGTTGGTGGGTCAGTTGATCCAGGGGGCCCAGGCGGGGAAGAACTCGGCGGAGGTGTAGTTGGTGCCGAAGGGGGTGTTGCGGTGCTTGCCGACCATGCCGAGGTGGCGGAGGTTGTCGATCCAGTTGTTGGCGATGTCCTGGCCGCTGCCTTTGCGGGGGCCGATGGGGGTGGCGTCTTCGTTGTAGGGGGCCCCGAAGACTTCCTCGAAGCCGAGGGCGGCGGCGGAGCCGTCGAAGAAGGCGTAGTGCCCGGTGAGGTTGGAGTGGCGGATGTGGGCGGGGCCGGAGTCGTCGGAGAGGTAGGCCCAGGCTTCGCCCTCGAGGGACTCGGCGGCCATGAACTTGTCGGAGGGGTTGGCAATGGACTGGATGTCGGGGCCCATGCAGTTGCGGACGCCCCGGCCCTTCCAGGTGTAGGGGGAGTGGGGGCCGGGGGTGCTGGCGGGGGGTGCGTAGTCGGCGGGGTTGTCGACGGAGGTCCGGCAGTTGCGGGTGTACTTGGAGAAGTGGTAGCGGATGAGGCCGACGCTGTTGCCATAGTCGCCGGAGGTGTCGACGGTGGAGTCGGCGAACATGAGCGGGGAGTCGGCGTAGCCCTTGTTGAGCAGGACGTCGACCCAGGTGGGCTGGGAGCCGCCGGTCTTGATGCCGGGGTTTTTGCTGCCGGCGGTGAGGCGTTCGAGGCCGGGGAGTCGGCCGCGGTGGTCGGTGGCGTGAGCGAGGAGGGCGACGCCGGCCTGTCGGGTGTGGCCGATGTCGCGGGACTCCCGGGCGGAGGTGCGGACATGGGAGAAGGTGGGCAGGGCGATGCCGAGGACGACGGCGATGATGGTGAGGGTGACCAGTAGTTCGATGAGGGTGAAGGCTTGGTGGTGGGTTGGGCGATGTGGCTTGCGGAGCATTTGGTTTCCCCTGAGCGTGTTGGCCGGCGGGATCGGGGCCGGTGGTGTTGAGCGGTGAGTCGGAAGGGTGCCACGGCGGTGAGGTGGGGCCAGCGGGGTTGAGGGAAAATGACACGCGGGGTGGGGCGGGGTGCGGGATATGCGGGGGGGTGAAGTTGGGTAAGGGTCGGGGTGTGGTAGGGCGGCGATGGGCAGCTATCGGTGCACCCGCTACACGGGGAAGGGGTCTGTTCGTGTGCGTTTTGGGTTGGATGTAAAAAAGCCGGAGCCGCGGACAGTGTCCGCAGGCTCCGACCGATCAGGGGCAGGGGGATAGTGGGAGGTGCTCAGGGCATCCAGGGGGCCCAGGCGGGGAAGGCTTCGGCGGAGGTGTAGTGGTGGCCGTACTGCTTGTTGTTGAAGCCGCCGGTCATGCCGAGGTGGCGGAGGTTGTAGAGCCAGTTGTCGGCGGGGGCGGGGCCGATGGGGGTGGCGTTCTCGTCGTAGGGGGCCCCGAAGACGTCTTGGAAGGTGAGGGCGGCGACGGCCCCGTCGAAGTAGGCGTAGTGGCCAGAGTGGTTGGCGTGACGGATGTTGGCGGTGCCCCGCCAGGCGGAGAGGCCGGCCCAGGCGGAGCCCTCGACCGCTTCGGCGGTCATGAACTTTTCGGAGGGCTTGCGGACGGACTGGATGTCGGGCCCCCAGCCGTGACGAATGCCTCGGCCGCCCCAGGTGTAGGGCGAGAAGGGATTGGAACTGACCGACGGGGGGGCGATGTCGATCCAGGAATCGCGGGTGGGCTGGCAGCGGAGGGCGTATCGGGAGTAGTGGTAGCGGATGAGGCCGATGGCGTTGCCGAAGGTGCCCTCGCCGCCGGAGGTGTCGATGGTGGAGTCGGTGAACATGAGGGGCGAGTCGGCGTAGCCCTTGTTGAGCAGGACGTCGATCCAGGTGAGCTGGGAGCCCATCATGTTGATCGCGGGGTTCTTACGGCCCTCGCGGATGTTTTCGAGTGCGGGGAGCCGGCCCTTGTGGTCGGTGGCGTGGGCGAGCAGGGCGATGCTGCTCTGGCGGGTGTGGTTGAGATCGAAGGACTCGTTGGCGGTGTCCTTGGCGTGGGAGAAGACGGGCAGGGCGATGCCGAGGACGATGGCGATGATGGTGAGGGTGACGAGCAGTTCGATGAGGGTGAAGGCTTGGCGGTTGGCGTGGCGTTGCATGGTTTCCCCTGAGCGTCTTGGCGGTCGGCGGGATCGGGGCCGGCCGCGGTGATGGGTCGCCCGTAGTTGGGCGATGAGTCGGAAAGATGCCACGGCTCTGGCGTGGGGCGTGGTTGGGATCAGACAAAAGGCGTAGAGACCGCCGGTAGGGGGTGGTCTGTGCGGGGGGGTGAAGCTGGGGGGTTTTGATCGCTGCGTACGGGGGTGGGGGAAGTGGGCGTGGAGCAGCGCGGTCGCGACCGACGGTCGCGGCTTTATGCGGCGGGTTTACGCATCAGGATGGTGGCGTCGTGGCCCTGAGCGAAGTAGTCGTGGCGGAGGACGGCGTTGGGGGTGCGGGCGAGGGCCCAGGCGAGGGCTTCGGTGGGCGGGATGCGGTGGGCGGTGGCGGGGTCTTCGCCGGGCAGGGGGGTGCGGGTGGTGGCGGCGGAGAGGAAGTTGAAGAGCAGGGCATCTTCGGTGGCCCGCCAGGCGTGTTCGAGGACGGCGAAGGCGGTGGCGTGCTCCATGGTGTTGAGCGTGCCGGAGATAGTGACGGCCTGGGGCTGGTTCGTGGCGAGGACCGCGGGGTCAGCGACAAGATCACCGGCGAGGAAAGTGGTGTTGGGAAGATTGCGTTGCTGGGCGAATTCGATGACGGAAGGCAAGCCGTCGACGCCGGTGTAATGGGCGTAGGGGATGGACTGGTGGCCGAGGTATTCGGCGAGGTCGCCGCGGGAGCAGCCGGCGTCGAGGAGGCGTTTGTCGGTGAAGTCGTAGAGTTCGGTGAAGACGCGAAAGCGTTTGACCTGGGACTCACGGCCGGCCCAGAGGGTGACGCCGAGGGCCGTGCCGTGGCGGGCGTTGGCGTGGCGGTAGGGGTCGAGGTAGGGGGTGGGGGCTGGTGTGAGGGGTGCGTCGTCCGGCATGTACGGAGTCTATGACAGCACGGACCGGCGATCGTCGATCGCCGGCTATTGGGCTGGGTGATATAGAGCGCTGGGTTCAGACCGGGACGGGGATCGCGTCGGTGGGCGTCTCGTCGGCGGGTGTGGTCTGGGGCAGGGGGTGGGGCTGGGGGGTGGGTCGGCTGGTGCTGGGTGAAGGGCTGAGGACAACGATCTCCCAGACGTCGAGCTTGGAGCAGCGGAAGCGTTTGTGGGTGTGCAGTTCGTTGCCGACGAGACAGTCCTCGAGGGTGAGGTCGGACTTCCAGCCGATCTTGATGAACAGGGGGTTGAGGAGCTTTTCCCAGAAGGCGACGAACTTGGAGCTGGAGAGGAAGTGGTTGAGGACGATGATCCGGCCGTGCGGCTTGACCAGGCGTTGGGCTTGTTGGAGTAGGCGGGCGGGCTGGGAGACGACGGAGATGGTGTGGGTGATGACGACGTGGTCGAAGCTGTGGTCGTCGAAGGGGACGTGCATGGCGTCGCCCTGGATGAGCTCGACGTTGGTGAGGTTGTGGAGCTCGACCTTTTCGTGGGCCTTGCTGAGCATGCCGGCGGAGAGGTCGAGCCCGACGACCTGGACATCTTTGGGGTATTCGGGGAGGGTCATGCCGGTGCCGACGCCGAGGTCGAGGACGCGGTCGCCGGGGTGGGCCTGGAGTTCTTTGAGGGCTCGGAGGTGTCGCTTGTGGACCAGTGCGCCGAAGGTGCGGTCATAGATTTTCGACCAGATGTCGTAGCAACGGCTGGTCGACGCTTCGTTCATGTGCTGAGCCAAGGGAATACTCCAGGGGGACCACTTGATGGGGTCGGATGGTACAGGAAGACCTGGAGCAATGCCGGTCTGGGCAGGGTCGGTGAGCGTTATGAGACGGGTGAGGCGTGGGTGGGGGGTGGGTGTGGGGTGTGTCAGCCGGCGGCGGCGATGGCATCGTCGATGGCCTGGGTGATCTCGCCGATGAGGCTGTTGGCGTCGGAGCCGTCGATGCGTTTGAAGAGCTGGCCGTCGGTGCCGTAGATGAAGACGGTGGGTGGGGCGATGGCGTCGCCGAGCAGGGCTTTCTGGTGCACGGGGTCGGGGAGGATGTAGGCGTTCTCAAGGAGGTGGGCGTGGATGCCGAACTCTTCGCTGATGTCTTTCTCGAGCTGCTGGAGGGTGGTCTTGGCCTGCCCGGCGTCTTCCTGGCCGTCCACGCTGACGCTGATCAGCCGCATCTGGTCGCCCCGGTCGTGGGCCGCCTTCTTCATCAGCGGGATCAGATCTATGCACGGGGCGCACCAGGTCGCCCAGACCTCGACGACGGTGACCTTGCCCTCACGGGTGGAGGCCTGGACGACGGCATTGAGGGCGTCGGCATCGACCTGAATGAGATCACCGTCGTGGCTGTGATCGATCTCGGGGTACTCCGGCTCGCTACAGCCGGCGGCGAGGGTGAGCCCGAGGAGGGCAAGGTAGCAGAGGGCGGCTTTGACGGGCATGGTGGAGGTCCGTTGTAGGGGGGCTCGGGGTAATATGCGGTAATGAACGAAGCGACGCTGAAGGTGACGGTGAACGGGGAGGCGAAACGGGTCGAACGGGGGACGGTGCGTGAGCTGCTCGGGTCGCTGGGCTACCCCGAGCGGGGGGTCGCGGTGGAACGGAACCGCCGGGTCGTGCCGCACGCCGAACTGACGGCAACGGCGGTCGCGGAAGGCGACGTGTTCGAGGTCGTCAGCCTCGTCGGCGGGGGGTGAGCGTCGCTATCGGAGTGTACGCCTGAAGGGTTAGACGGGATCGGGGGGTTGGAGTGATTGCACGATGTCTGAGACATTGACCGAGCCGGTGAAAAACGAACAGGCGCTGGACCAGCCGCTGCGGGTGGCGGGGCGGGCGTTTGTGTCCCGGCTGATCGTGGGGACGGGCAAGTACCGGGACTACCCGGCGATGCAGGCCTGCCTCGACGCGTCCGGAGCCGAGGCGATCACGGTCGCGGTCCGGCGTGAACGGCTGATCGACGGCGAGGGCCGATCGATGCTGGACTACATCGACACCGACCGCTACACGATCCTCCCGAACACAGCCGGCTGCTTCTCGGCCGACGACGCGATCCGCGTGGCCAACCTCGGGCGGGAGTTACTCGACCAGCTCGATAACCCCGGCAAGGACTGGGTGAAGCTCGAAGTCCTCAACGACAAGAAGACGCTGCTGCCCGACCCGGTCGGCACGCTCGAAGCGACCAAGGCCCTAACCGACGACGGGTTCAAGGTCATGTGTTACACCAGCGACGACCCGGTCATGGCCGCGAAGATCCGTGACGCGGGGGCAGCCTCGGTGATGCCCGCCGGTTCACCCATCGGCTCGGGCCAGGGCGTGATCAACCGCAACAGCCTGGCGATCATCCTCGAGCTGCTGAAAGACCCCGAAAACGGCGGCGACCCGGACTATCCGGTGATCATCGACGCGGGCGTCGGCACCGCGTCCGACGTGGCGATCGCGATGGAACTCGGGGCCGACGGCGTCCTACTCAATACCGGCATCGCCCACGCCGAAGACGCCCTGCGGATGGCCCACGCGATGCGGCACGCCTGCATTGCTGGCCGGCTCGCTTATCTCGGCGGGCGCATCCCGATGAAGCGCTACGCGACGGCAAGCTCGCCCTGGGACGGCGTGATCTCGTACATCCCCGGCGAATAGTCGGTCTCTGCGTTCAGCGAGCCGGGGCGTGTCGCCCCGGCCGTCCTGCCACAGCTATCGAGTCAGCGCTTCCCACACCTCGCCCGGCCCGATCCGGTCCACTTCCGGGTCCACCGATTCCTCGACCGGCGCGAAGCGTTCGATCGTCGGCGCGGGCTTGAGTTCCACCACGGTGTCGTCGGCGATGCGCGTCAGGCCCAGCGCGCCGTTGCCCGTCGCCTTGATCACCCACCGGCCCTCGGCGAGCTTTCGGCCGATCGCCAGCGTGTAGGGCTCCTGATCCGAGTCCCAGTCGATGACCTGCTGATCCGGGTCAACGCGGATGCCCTCGTTGGGCGGGGTGTCGCGGTCGTAGACGCCGAAGATCATCAGCCGGCCGCCGAGCACGACGTACTCGACCTGGACGTTGTCGCCGGGCTTGTACGGCGTGGCGGTCCGCATCAGCTCGCCGTCGGGCCCGCGGATGATCACGCTGATCCCGGCGGGCTCGACCAGCAGCTCGGTAATCGCCGACTCACGCACCGCCTGGTTGTACTGCTGGCGGAGGCCTTCGTACTCCCGGTGCATCTCGACGAGGCGATCGCGGTAGACGTCGGAGGCGACGTTGGCCCGGACCCACCGGTAGGCGGCGACCGACGCGAGGCCGGCAAGGACGACGACGCTGAGCGTGGCGGCGGTGGCGAGTGGGCGGATACGGGCCATGCAGGGTTTATCGTCGGGTGGGCCGGCCGGCGATGAGCTTTCGCAACGGCTCCGCCCGGGTCACGGGTAGCATGCACGCATGGTCAGGCGGCTCAATCCGTTCAGCAAGCGGGCGTGGATGTTCATCGGTATCGCGATTGTCGGCGGACTGGTGCTGGTCGGCGCGGCCGGGGGGCTGGTCTGGTGGGACAAGCAGCGGACCGAGGCGGCACGTGCTGAGCAGCTGGAGCCGATGATCCAACGGATCGCCGGGGAGTACGGCCTCGACCCGTCGCTGGTCTGGGCAGTGATCGACGCCGAGTCGAGCTTCGACGCTAACGCGGTCTCTAGCAAAGACGCCTTGGGCCTGATGCAGATCACCGACATCACCCACCGCGAGGTGATGAACCGCCGGGGTCTCCCCGACGGCGACCTCTTCGACCCCGAGTACAACCTCACCGTCGGCTGCGCCTACCTGCGTCAGCTCCTCACCCGCTTCGACGGCGATCTGCACCTCTCGCTCGCCGCCTACCACATGGGCCCGACCCGCACCGCCCGCCTGCGACGCAAGCACCCTAACCTCTCCTCCGCCGACTTCGTCCAGCAGCACGCCTACCGCTCGACCCGTGCCTACGTCACGAAGGTGCTGGAAACCCACGCCCGGCTCATCGCCACGCCGCCTAGCCCGTGACCGCCGTCTGGGTCCACGTGTTGAGCCCCACGCTCAGCC
The DNA here is from genome assembly GCA_039025195.1 of Planctomycetota bacterium. GTDB lineage: Bacteria > Planctomycetota > Phycisphaerae > Phycisphaerales > Phycisphaeraceae > JBCCOW01. The sequence goes on along the minus strand of JBCCOW010000026.1, from coordinate 21,218 downwards.
GGTCGTACACCGCCTCCGCATCGCCGCGTGCGTCGATCACCAGATACCGCTCCGGGTCCGCTGCCGCCTGATCCAAGTAGCCCTGACGCACCCGCCGATGGAAGGCCGCCCCCTTGAGTTCCATCCGGTCCTTGCCCGAGCCGTCAAACTCCCCGGCACGCAGCAGCGGATTCATCCGCGCCGCCGCCGTCGCCTCGTCGACATCGAACACCACCACCAGCTCCGGCCAGTTCGCGCCGAGCGCGACCCTGCCCACCCGCATGATGTCGTCGATCGGCGTGCCTCCCGCCGTGCCCTGGTACGCCAGCGTCGAGCTGATGAACCGGTCGGCCAGCACCAGGCAGCCCCGCTTCAGGGCCGGCCGGATCTTCTGGGCCATCAGCTGCGATCGGCTGGCCATGAACAGCATCATCTCGCAGGTCGGGTCGATCGCCTCCTTCACCGCCGGGTCCAGCAGCACCTTCCGGATCGCCTCGCCGATCTCCGTGCCCCCCGGCTCCCGCACCAGGCAAACCTCCACACCCGCCGCCTCGGCGTCGCGCACCAGCCGCTGCAGCTGCGTGCTCTTGCCCGAGCCGTCCGGCCCGTCGAACACCACAAAACGCCCCGCCAACGCCTTCAGCCATGCCCGCGTCTCGCTCATCCGCCGCAGCATAGAGCCCGCCCCCGCCCCACGCGACGCCGCTTGCGGGTAACTCCCAACGCCGAGCGTTTGACGGTTCCCCCGCGCCGTTTTAGCCTGCGGGTCTCGCGATGGCCGAGCGGCTGGCCACGCCACCCTCGAAACCCGTTTCCTTACCCCATATGACCCCCACGCCCGGCGGTCGCCCCGTACCCGACCGGCTGGGCCAAACGGATCGCTCACCCCCTCAAGGAGAACCCCATGCCCGTCAAGATCGGCATCAACGGCTTCGGCCGAATCGGCCGCCTCGTCTTCCGTGTCGCCCAGGAGCACCCGGACATCGAGGTCGTCGGCATCAACGACCTCTTCGACAACGACGCCCTCGCCTACCTCCTCAAGTACGACTCGATCCACGGCCGATTCCCCGGCGAAGTCTCTTCCGACGACGCGAACCTCATCGTCAACGGCAAGTCCATCCGCTCCACCGCCGAGCGCGACCCCGCCGACCTCAAGTGGGGCGACATCGGCTGCGACTACGTCGTCGAGTCCACCGGCTTCTTCACCGACGCCGAAGGCGCAGGCAAGCACGTCGCCGCCGGTGCGAAGAAGGCCGTGATCTCCGCCCCGACCAAGAGCCCCGACGAGGTCCCGACCATCGTCATGGGCGTCAACCACGAGACCCTCGACCCGTCCAAGACCGTGGTCTCCAACGCGTCGTGCACCACCAACTGCTTGGCTCCGCTGGCGAAGATCGTCAACGACGAGTTCGGCATCGTGAAGGGCCTCATGACCACCGTCCACGCCCTCACCGCGACCCAGCCCACGCAGGATGGCCCGTCCAAGAAGGACTGGCGCGGCGGCCGGGCTGCTTCGGTCAACTGCATCCCCGCCTCGACCGGTGCCGCCAAGGCCGTCGGCCTCGCCCTCCCCGAGCTCAAGGGCAAGCTCACCGGCATGGCCTTCCGCATGCCCACCATCGACGTCTCCGTGGTCGACCTCACCGTCGTCACCGAGAAGGTCACCAGCTACGACGAGATCTCCGCCGCCATCAATGCCAAGGCCGAGGGCGAGATGAAGGGCGTCATGGCTTGGACCGACGACCAGGTCGTCTCCACCGACTTCCTCCACGATCCTGCCTCCTCGACCTTCGACCACGGCGCCGGCATCGAGCTCGACAGCACCTTCTTCAAGCTCGTGTCCTGGTACGACAACGAGTGGGGCTACTCCAACCGCGTGATCGACCTGATCGCCTACATGGCCAAGCAGGACGGCATCGGCTAAGCCCGCCGACGCAAATAACCCAACCAACCCACCAAGCCCACGGACGAAGGTCCGTGAGCTTTTTAGTCCTTTGGGGCCTTGATTCCGGTCAGACTGATCAGAAGCCTGATGCCAAGTTTGGCGGCGCTAGCGATCCCCGACCGCAGCCTCTCTTGTGCCTCTTTTTGCTCTCGCCGTCGTCGTAGTAGGAGCCTGCCCGTAGCGGATTCGGATTCGGTCGCGCCGGTATCGGATTGGCGATCTTCTACTGCTGCCGCGAGTTCGGCGAGGCGGTCTAGCTCTTCATTGGCCGCGGCAGCGACATCTGTTTCAAACTCCTCATCAGGAACAGGGCGCAGGTCGGATGTGCTCTGCTCTCGGTTATCGATCTTGATCTCGGCATCAAGGTCTTTGATTAGCCGTGTTGCGTCCGACTGCAGCCAACGCAGCATCTCTTTACCGTCGCGCTTGTTTCGTGCTTCATAGGTGATCCGGATCTTTCGGCTCACGACGACACCCCTTGGAACGCCGGAGCCTCGCGTGGGACATCCAATCCCACTACTCGTAAGCCACGCCCGCCATAAGAACGATGCAGAGAGTCAAGTTCGCCACTCAGTTTGATAAGGCGGCGCTTAACTTCTTGATCTGTAGCACCGTCAGGTAAGTCGATCTCAAAGACTAACTCACAGTCTTCGCTGCTCGTGTCTGGCCAGTCTTTAGGTTGACCGTCAGGCCAAAGGGGGCCAAGTACGGATATTGCGACAGTAGTTTCGTCGGTCCACGACTCAGAGTCTTTCAGCAGTTCGATTGACCTGAGATCACGCAAGATATGATCGACAGAGTCTGAACAGGCCAAGTAGGCAGCGCAGCCAGTTTCAACAGCCTGTGTGGGATCAAAGGTTGCTCTAAAGATATTATCGACGGCATCTGCTGCGTGTAATACACAATTGACTGCGAACTTTTCCTGGTCAGTAGTCGCGATGTCGTTAAAAAACTTACGTACTTGTGGTGTCGGCAGAAACTTGTTCTGCCAGTCATCGCCAGACATGTGTCCAGTTAACGCTTCTTCTAAGCGGTCCACTAAATGGGATAGCGTGATATTCAGAGATGTTGGTTCATCCGCAATAATCGATGGCGTTAATGAGGCGATGCGCCTTGCACAACGAGTTGCAAATGCAGCCCGAGCAACCAGCGGTAGATCGTCTATCCGACCGGAGAGTTTTGCCCGAAATTCATCTAACGAAGTCATGTATTGAGTGTGCTGTGCTTTTGGAAGAGCTTAGTTGCGGGCAGCCATCAGTATATTCCAGCGGTAGTGGCCGGGCTGGATCTTGTAGTTCTCGAGGGTGTCGGGGCCGCAGGAGGCGGTGCCGAGGCCGCGGTGGGCGTGGTCGAGGCAGAGGATGGTTTCCGGGCGGGGGGTGAGCTCGTAAGTGTGGGCCGCGGCGGTGAGGTCGGCGGGGGTGTAGTGGCTGGCGTTGAAGTGCAATAGGCCGGGCGTGGAAGGGCCGCGGGTTAGGTCGGCTTTGCGTGGGCCTTGCGGGGTGCAGTGGAGTGAGATGCCGGTGGAGGGGTGGGTGAGAGTGAGCCAGCGGGTGTCGGCGCGGAGGCCGTGCTCCTGGGGGACGACGTAGGGGACGACCGTGTCGGTGACGGTGGTGGTGTACTTGCCGATGGGTGAGCCGGCGTTGCGGTCGGGGTAGGACTCGTCGGGGCCGGGGCCGAACCACGTGAGGTGCTCGAAGCCGGGGGCGAGCTGGAGCATGAGCCCAAGGCGGGGCAGGTCGGGGAGGTTCGCGTCGATCGTGCAGTCGTTGGCGATGGACAGCGTGCCATCGGGGGCGAGGGTATAGGTATGGCGGTGGGTGATGTGGCGAACGGTCTTGTCGCGGTCGGTGGCGGCCCAAGTATCTTGCAGCGTGAAGGTGACGCCGCCGCTGCGTTTGCGTTTTGGCGTCTCGAGTGTGGAGTCGGCCAGGGCGAGCTTGTCGAGGCCGGCGTTGCACAATTTGCCGAGGGGTTTCCAGTCGGCGTGCCACTGCTCGGGCTTGCCTTTAACGCCGTCGTTGCTGGTCGGGCCGCGCCAGGTATTGAGCCGGGGGCCTTGCACGATGACGGGCTGGTCGGCGACGGTGATGGTGTCGATGCCGGGGCGTTTGCGGTTGACGGTGAGCGTGAGGTCGGACGCGGGGTGGTGCAGGTCGAAGCAGCTTTTCAGCTCGGTGATCTCGATGGGTGAGGTGGGCTTGGCCTTCGGTTGACGCGGGGCGATGAGCGCTTTTGCGGAAGGCGTGGGCAGGGCGAGCTGTTCCCAGGCGACGACGTGGCCTTTCGGGCACCACGCGGTCTTGCTTGCGGCGCGTGCTTCGACATAGAGGAACGCTTCGCCGGCGGGGCGTTGGTCTGGGAGGTCGAGCGTCACGGTGGCTCGGCCCTGCGGTTTGGTCTTGGCGTCGGGCGCGAACTTACCTTTGGCGATGGTCCTGCCGTCGACCTGGAGCTGCCAGTGGAAGGTGAGCCAGCCGAGGTCGGTGAAGTACTGCTTGTTGGTGACGGTGAGGCGGTTGCCGCGTAGCGGGCCGAAGGCGAGGGGCTGCATGAGCTTCTTGCACTCGGCCATCGCGGGGTGGGGTTCGCGGTCGGGCCCGACGAGGCCGTCGCAGACGAACTCGGCGTCGTGGATGGTTTCGCCGAAGTCGCCGCCGTAGGCGTACCAGGTCTCGCCGTCGTCGGTGGTCTGTTTGAGGCCGTGGTCGATCCACTCCCAGATGAAGCCGCCCTGGAGGCCGTCGCATTCTTCGAAGGCTTCCCAGTATTCGCGGAGGCAGCCGTTGGAGTTGCCCATGGCGTGGGAGTATTCGCAGAGGATGGCGGGGCGGGAGTCTTGGTTGCGCTTCGACCAGTTACGCATGTGCTCGACGCCGTCATACATGGGGCCAAAAATGGTGTTGGCGTGGTGGTCGCCGTCGTCGGTCTCGTGGGGGCTCTGGACCCAGCCGGCACGGACGGCCCCCTCGTAGTGGAGGGGTCGGCTGTCGTCGTATTGCTTGATCCAGCTGGCCATGGCGTCGTGGTTTTCGCCGTAGCCGGACTCGTTGCCGAGGGACCAGGCGAAGACGCAGGGGTGGTTCTTGGTGCGTCGGACCATGTTCTCGCCGCGGTCGACGAAGGCGGCGCGGTAGCGGGGGTCGCGGCAGAGGGTGGCGTAGTTGTCGTGGGCCTCGACGTTGGCTTCGTCCATGACGTAGAGGCCGTACTGGTCGCAGAGGTCGTACCAGCGGTGGTCGTTGGGGTAGTGTGCGTTGCGGACGGCGTTGAAGTTGTGCCGCTTCATCAGCTCGATATCGCGGACCATGCTTTCGGTGGAGAGGGCCTTGGCGGTGACGGGGTCGTGCTCGTGGCGGTTGACGCCCCGGATCATGACGGGCTGGCCGTTGATGAGCAGCTCGCGGTGGCCGAGTTCGATGCGGCGGAACCCGACGCGGCAGGCGGTGTGTTCGAGGGCCTTGTTGGCGGGCTTGCCGTCACGCCCCGCGGGGTGCAGCGAAACCACAAGTGTGTAGAGGTTGGGGGCCTCGGCGGACCAAGGCAGGACTGTGCGGAGGTCGGTCGAGAGGCGCGCGATGTTGCGGTGCGTGGCGAAGTGCTTGTCGATGCGGACGGGCTTGGCGAAACCACGCACGGCCTTGCCCTGTGGGTCAAACAGTTGGGCTTTGACGAAAACGGGGTCTTGCGGTTCGGCAGTGAAGTTCAGCTTGACCTCGACCTCGAGCGAACCGTCCTGGTTGCTGGTGTTGAGGGTGGGCTTGGCGAAGACGTCTTCGAGGTAGGCGTGGTCCTGGGCGTAGAGGTAGGTGCTGCGGAAGATGCCGCCGAGCCACCACTGGTCCTGGTCTTCGATGTAGGAGGCGTCGGACCAGCGGATGACGGTCGCGGCGAGGTGGTTTCGGCCGGGGCGGAGGTGGGGGCTCAGGTCGAACTCGCTGGGGAGGCGGGAGTCCTTGCTCATGCCGACGAAGGTGCCGTTGGCCCAGACGCAGAGGACGCTCTCGGCGGCGCCGACGTGGAGCACGACGCGTCGGCCGACCCAGTCCTGAGGCAGGGCGAAGGTCTTGCGGTAGACGCCGGTGGGGTTCTGCGTGGGGACGTAGGGTGGCGTGTTGGCGAAGGGCATCTGGACGTTGGTGTAGATCGGCGAGCTGTGGCCGTGCTGAGTCCAGTTGCTGGGGACGGGGAGCGTGTCCCAGGCCTTGTCGGCCCCGCGGGGGTGGACCGCTTCTGCGGGGACGTCTTCGGGGCGGTTGTAGAGCTTGAAACGCCAGTCGCCGTCGAGGCTGAGGTGCCAGGGGGATCGTTCGGCGTCGCGGCGCTTGGCGGCGGCGAGCGTGGGGAACGGCGTGAGCGGGGAGCGGCCGGGCAGGCGGTTGATGTGCGTGAGTTCGGGCGTTTGCCAGAACGGGGCGAAAGACTCGAACAGGGCGGTCATGGGTATGGCTCTTAGCGGGAGGGAGCCGAGGAGTGTATCAGGGGGCCTAGGCGTATTGAGGGGCAGGATGGCGAGACGGCGATCTGTCACAATGCCGTGATGCAAGCCATCCCTGCTTATCTCACGGAATACAGCGACCTTTATGCAACGGACCCTCGCGCTGCGGCGAAGCGTTGGTTCTATGAAGCCCGCTACGGACTGTTTATTCATTTCGGGTTGTATTCCCTACTGGGTCGTCACGAGTGGGTGCAGTTGCGGGAGGCGATCCCGGTTGCGGACTACGCGCAGCTCGCGCATTGGTTCAAGGCCGACGCGTTTGATGCCGACGCGCTGGCGGACCTCGCGGTGGCGGGCGGGATGAAATACATCAATCTCACGACCCGGCACCACGACTCGTTCTGCCTCTGGCCCACCGCAGAGAACGCGTTCCACGTCGGGACCAGCCCGTGCAAGCGGGACCTGGTGGGCGAGCTGGCGGCGGCGTGCGACAAGCGGGGGCTTGGCCTGTGCCTGTACTACTCGCACGGCCGGGACTGGAAGCACCCCCACGCCCCCAACAACGACCGCTTCGGTGGGGCGGCCCGGCCCGAGTACGACCCCGCCGAGCCGACCTACGCCACCGGTGCCGCCCACGACCTGGGCTACTACCGGGAGTACATGCTCAAGCAGGTCGAAGAGCTGCTCACGCAGTACGGCCCGATCGCGTCGATCTGGCTCGACGGCATCAAGGCACCGCTGTCGCCGAAGGACGACGAAGGCCAGGTCATCGAGGGCTACGACCCGCGTGAGCATGGCGACCCGTTTGGTTGTCAGGAGCTATACGACCTCGTCCACCGGCTTCAGCCGCAGTGCCTGGTCAGCTACAAGCAGGGCTACCTCGGCACCGAAGACTATTTCGCACCGGAGCACAAGGCCTATAACCGCTTCGGGTCCGCGATGGGTCCGGAGATGCCCGGCGAGATCTGTACCACGCCGAGCGGCAGCTGGGGATACATGGCCGGGCAGAAATACCTCAGCCACGACGAGCTCTGGGCGACGCTCGGTAACGCGCGACAGAACGACGTGAACCTGTTGATGAATGTGGGCCCGATGCCCGACGGCCGGGTGCCGGAGGAGGCGGTGGCGTGCCTGACCGCGATCGGCGACCGCATCCGCCGTGAAGGCTTCCCGTCGTCCGGCGAGAAGCAATCGGTGTAGTGCGTTACGCGATGGATGAAAGCCGGACGTAGTACGCGCCGATGGTGCCTTCGGCGTCGCCCTTGAAGTCGGCCTGCAGCAGCAGCGGCCCGGCCTGCAACTCGACCTCGAACACGGCAGCGTCCGCGTCGGATGCGATGTCCTGTTCGAGTCGTTGATCGTCGAGCTTCAGCACCGCACGATTGAAGAGGGTCTGTCGGCCGCCCTCGTACCACCACGCGTCGCCCTCGGCCACGGCGTCCTTCCGCCAATCGACCACGGGTGCCGCTTCGTCCAGCGGTGCCTCTGCTTCGCGTGGCCAGCGCCTCAGCTCGACCCGGTATCGCCCGGCCTTCATCACCTCGAGTTCCCAATACCCGGACGAGACCTGAGCGGTCCGGATCAGGCCCTGGTGCCAGGGGGCCTCGCTGCCGTCGTTGCGCCAGTCGTGGGCGTTGAGGTCGGTTGGACCGTCGGGCTGCACGGGGATGGGGATGCGTTCGTCGGCCCGTTCGGTGACGAGGTCCCACCATTGCTCGAAACCGCCCCGGAGTTCGGCGACGACATCGGGGTGATCGGCCGCCACGTCGTGGCGCTGCTCGGGGTCGGCGGCGATGTCGTAGAGGAACTCGCCGTTGATGAGGCGCCACTTGCTTTGCATCGCCGCCGAGTCTTTCCATTTCACGGGGCGGACGTTGCGCTGCGAGTCGGTGACGACGATGCGGTGGTGGAGTTCGGGTTGGGTTTTTCCGCGGAGCAGGGGGGCGAGGCTGATGCCGTGGAAAGTGCGGTCTTTCGGGACGGAGACGCCGCAGAGGTCGAGGAGGGTGGGCATGAAGTCGACGCTGGCGGTGAGGTCGTCGACGTCACAGGCGGTGTCGGGCGTGCCGGCAATGTGGCCATTGGGCCAGCGGATGAAGCAGGGCACGCGGTGGCCGCCTTCGAAGGGCGAGCCTTTAACACCGCGCATGCCGGCATTGAACCCGTCGGTGACGAAGCCGTTGGGGTCGAGGTGGACGCCGCCGGCGGTGCCGTTGTCGGTCATAAACACCACGATGGTGTTGTCGGCCAGGCCGGTTGCGTCGAGGTGGTCGAGCAGGGCGGCGAGGTTCTCGTCGAGGTTGGCGAGCAATCCGAAGAAGCGGGCCCGGCCCTCGGGGCATCGGCCGCGGTACGGGTCGGTGTAGCGGTCTTCGACGTTCCACGGCGTGTGCGGCGCGTTGGGCGCGATCATGCAGCAGAAGGGCTGGTCGCTGTCTTGATCGATGTAGTCCTTGGCGAGGCGGAACCAGACATCGGTGCAGTAGCCGTCGTATTGCTGGGGGGTGCCGTTGTTGGAGTAGGTGTCGTCGAAGTAGTCGTTGCCCCAGTGGTCTGGGGTCTGGGCGATGCCGCCGCCGCCGTGGGTGACGGTGGTCTGGAAGCCGCGGTCCATGGGTCGGTAGGGGGCGTTGTCGCCGAGGTGCCACTTGCCGAAGAGGGCGGTGCGGTAGCCGGCAGCCTGGAGGGCGTCGGCGAAGGTCCACTCGTCGTCGCGGAGCAGGGAGCGTCCGCCGATGGTGTGCCAGACGCCGGTGGAGTTGGCGTAGTGGCCGGTCAGTAGGGTGGATCGGGTTGGGGCGCAGGTGGGCCCGACATGGAAGTCGGTGAGGCGGACGGACTCGGCATGCAGGCGATCCATCGCGGGGGTCTGGAGGACGGGGCTGCCATGGCAGGACAGGTCGCCGTAGCCCTGGTCATCGGTGAGGATGAACAGGACGTTGGGGGGGGCGGTGGTTTGCATCGATCAGGTGGTAGGGCAGCTCGCGGGTGGGTGCAAGTGGCGGGGCGATTGGGTCACGCCAGCCGGTAGGCCGAGCGGAAGGCGGTCGGGCTCTGCCCGGTGTGCGACTTGAAGACGGTGGCGAAGTAGCCCGGTTCGGAGAAGCCGCAGCGGCGGGCGATCTCCGGCATGGGGTAGTTGGTGTCGGTCAGCATCCGCTTGGCCTGTTCGAGACGCACATGCGTGATGTGGGTCTGGAGCGTCCGGCCCAGGGCGACCTTAAACCGCCGCTCCAGCGCACGCCGTGAGACCGGGACATGATCGAGCACCTGCTGGATGGTCACGGCTTCGCCGACGTGTTCACGGATGAACCGCACCGCCTGGGCGACCTCCCGGTCTGCGATCGCCACGCTGTCGGTGGACTGCCGGGTGATCACACGGGTCGGCGAGATCGTCACGGGGCCGGGCCCGATCGGTTGGCCACGGATCTGCCGGTCGAGCATCGCCGCCGCCTCAAACCCCAGCTTCTCCCAGGGCACTTCGATGCTCGAGATGGTGGGCGAGACCATACGGGTCGTCAGCGTGTCGTTGTCCACGCCCAGCACCGCGACCTGTTCGGGGATCGCCAGCCCGAGCGCCAAACACTGACGGACCACAAACACCGCCATGCCGTCGCTGCTGGCGAACACGCCTAACGGCGTCGCGGCCTCGGCGAGCACCTCCGCGATCTCCCGCTCAGCCCGTGCCCAGCTCCGGAACACCCGCCGCCGCACCCGGGCACCCGCGGCTTCGGCCACCTCGTGAAACGCGGCAACCCGCTCTAGTGAGTAGCTCCACGGCGTGATCGCCAGCGTCAACAGCCGGCGATGGCCCAGCCCCAGCATCGACTCGGCAGCCATCCGCCCGATCGCGGCGTTGTCCGGCACGACCGCCGCCTCGGCCCGGGCCGAAGCCATCGCGGAGGTATTCACACAAGGGACACCACACCGGCTCAGAGCCTCGAAGAGCTTTGGGGTGTGGGCGTGAGCGATGATGCCCGCGGTGTCGGGCTCGAGCCGGGGGACGCGCTGCCGGACCTGTTCGTTGTGGTGCAGGCTGATCGTCCAGCCGCCCTGGGTGTGGCCGTACCGGGCGATGCCTTCAAGCGCTCGACGACCGTAGTCGTGCAAGCAGTTCATCAGGGCGACAATTCTCATAGATTTTGATAATACAGTGGTTTGAGGATTCGAAAAGCGTCTGCGCAATCTGAGTCAAGTGGCGGGATTTTAGAGAAAGTCTACGATATATTTCATGGCCTGGCGGGCTGGATTGATCTAACTTTTTGCAGTAGCAGAATCCGCGATGTGCGGGTCTCTGCCGTGTCTCTCGACATCATTCAGGAGGTCCTCTCATGCTACGAATTCAACATCACCTCGGCCGTATCGCCTGTCCCGCCGCTCTGGCCTTGGCCTGCTCCACAGCATCCAGCCACGCCGCCACGCTGACCCCGGAGGCCGACGCCTTCATCCGCGGCGGAAGCAACGCCAACAACACCCAGAACGGCACCGCCGCCCAGAACCTCCTGATCCTGCCCGGCAACGACCTCAGCTTCGCCCGCAAGACCTACATCCGTTTCGACCTGAGCACGATCACCGCCGCGGTCACCGATGCCGAGCTGTCCATCGACTTCTCGTTCTCCAACACCGCCACCGGCGGCCTGCCGATCAACATCTACGGCATCAACGACGGCGTCACCGGCGAAGACACCTGGTCCGAAGCGACCCTGACCTGGAACAACGCCCCGTCCAACCTCACCTCGGGTTCAACGTCCGCGGTCGCCTCCGGCGTCATTGCCAGCGAGACCACGCTGCTTGGGTCGTACACCCCCACCGGCGCCGAAATCAGCGGGGCCCAGAACCCCAACACGGTCAACTTCACCCTCGACTCGGCGGCCCTGCTCGACCTCGTGCAGAACGACACCAACGACGCGATCACACTCATCATCACCGGCAACTCGGGCTCCAATGGCCCGGTGCGTCCGTTCATCGCATCACGCGAAAACGTCGGTGGCGGCGGGGTCTCGCTCAACCTGACCGTCATCCCCGAGCCCGCATCGCTGGTGCTGCTCTCCGCCGGAGGCATGCTCATGCTTACCCGGCGTCGACGCCAAGCGTGACTTCCCCCGCCCACCCCGCCCTCCGGCAAGTATGAATCCCGCCGGGTCCATCGGTGCATCCCGCCGCCATGATCCCGCCGTTGCGCTCCGGTGCTAACCTCCACACCGGATCGCAACGGCGTCTTGCAGCGCGATCCGAATCGTCGCATAATGCCCGGTCCGGCCTCCTTAGCTCAGTTGGTTAGAGCAGCTGACTCTTAATCAGCGGGTCCTAGGTTCGAGTCCTAGAGGGGGCATCACGACCGCATCTCCGGATGCGGTTTTTTTATGGGCCCACCACCCAGAGAATCACCCGTCCACGATTCAAGCCTCGCCTCGGGATGATCCGAACAAACACTTGACGGACAGTTTGTTCGGATTATGATTGGATTGCCCGATGCTCCGTGAACTGCACATCCAGAACCTGGCGGTCATCCGCGATGCCGTGATCGAGCTCACCGCCGGGCTCAACGTCTTCACCGGGCAGACCGGGGCGGGCAAGAGCCTGGTGATCGGGGCGTTCGAGGCGTTGCTGGGGCTGCGCAAGGGGGCGGGGCTGCTGCGGACCGGGGCGAAGGAGGGCCGGGTCGCGGGGCTGTTCGAGGTACGCGACGCGGGGGTCGCGGCAAGCCTGAGCGCGGCGCTGGATCAAGAACTGGAAGCGGGCGACGAGCTGCTGATCACACGCAAACTGTTCGCTTCCGGGCGGACAGGACTCACCGTCAACGGCCAGCCCGCGACCGCCGGGATGGTCAAGACCGCGGCGGCCCACCTCGTCGACATCCACGGCCAGCACGACCACCAATACCTGCTCAAGCCCAGCCATCAACTGGCGATCCTCGACGGGTTCGCCGGGGCCGATGCGATACGGCAGCGGTTCGGCGAGCTCTACCACCGTTTGCGGGGCCGGGTCGATCAGCGTGAAGCGCTGCGGGCATCGCAGACGCTCCGGCGTGAGCAGTTGGAGCTCTACCGGTTCCAGGCGCGGGAGATCGATGAGGCGGAGCCGATGGCGGGTGAGCTGCCGGAGCTGGCGGCGCGCGAGCGTCTGCTGCGGGGGATTGCGGGGCTAAAGCACGAGGCCGGGGCGGTGTACGACGCGATGTACGAGACCGACGGCTCGGTGAACGAACGGCTCGAAGCCATCACGCAGGTCCTGCTTCGCCTTGCCGAGACCGACACAGGCTTAACCGCGATCGCCGAGCAGGTGCGCGGCGCGACGCTCACGCTCCAAGAGTCGGCCTACGACCTAGGCCGATACCTCGGCCGGCTCGACCTCGACCCCGCGGAGCTCGGCGAGGTGGAGTCTCGGCTCAACGTCCTCAACCGGCTGGTCCAGAAGTACGGCGATGGCACCCCCGGCGAAGACGCGGTCACCACGGTATTGGCCCGCCGAGAGACCCTGGGCGTCGAGATCGATCGGCTGCAGGCAGAAGACGCGGACCTCTCGGGGATCGACCGGGAGATCGAGGCGCTCTCCACCGAGCTGTGGGCGGTGGGCGGCGAGCTGAGCAAGGCCCGAGCGACGGCGGGGACCGAGCTGATCCCACAGGTTGAAGCGGAGCTCAAGGCGTTGGGCATGTCCGAGGCCCGGTTGGAGCTGTCGATGGAGTCTGCACCTCCGGACGGGTCGGGGCTGCCGGCCGAGGGCGTGGCGGGCCCGTCGGGATTAGACCGGGTCGAGCTGCTGGTCCAGACCAACCCGGGTCAGGGCTATCGCCCGCTGCGTCAGATTGCCAGCGGCGGCGAGCTGTCCCGCGTCATGCTCGCGCTCAAGGGCGTGCTCGCCGGGTCAGACCGCATCAGTGTGCTGGTGTTCGACGAGATCGACGCCAACATCGGCGGCCGGCTAGGCGATGTGATCGGCCGGAAGCTGCGGGGCCTGGCGTGGAACGCCGGCAAAGACGAGCCGGCGGATGGACACCAAGTGCTCTGCATCACGCACCTGCCACAGATCGCGGCATTCGCTGATCGTCACTTCCGGATCGAGAAGGGCGTGAGCGGGACGGGCAAGAAGAAGCAGACCGAGACGACCGTGCAGCGTCTGGGTGAGAAGCAGCGGGTCACCGAACTGGCTGAGATGATGGCTGGGGCCGAAGCGAGCCCGACCAGCCGTAAGCAGGCCCGCGAGCTGCTGGCCGCGGCGGCATAGAACGTACAAACCTGCATCTATACTGCAGTGATGCCGGCGATCAGCACGACGCGCATGACAGCCACGCAATACAAGCAGCTCGGGGACGACCCTCCAGGAATCCGTCTTGAGCTTGTTGATGGGGAGATCGAGATTTCACCGGGCCAGACGCCTCAGCACAGCCGTGTAGTGACTCAGCTTGGCTACCTGTTGATGGACCACCTTGATGGAGTATCCAAGGGGGTTGTGCTCAGCAGCATCGACGTGATCCTTGGCGAATACGATGTGCGGCGACCGGACGTGGTTTACTTCATCGAGCTACGGAGGCATCTGATCGGTGAGGAGCTCATCCAACACCCGCCGGATTTGGCGGTGGAGGTCATAAGTTCTTGGAGTGAGCGGACCGATCGCGAGATCAAGTTCAAGCTGTATGAGCAGGGGGGTGTGGCCCACTACTGGATCGTCGACCCGATGACCGAGACCCTCGAAGCGTTCCGGCTCGTCGAAGGCTACTACCAGAAGTGCGCGGGCGGCAGTGGTGAGGACCTCGTGTCTGCTCCGCCGTTCGAGGGCTTGGAGATCCCGCTCGGGCGGCTCTGGCTGAAGTGATCAGCCATCGACGCGGCGGATGACGGCGTCGCCCTTCTCAATGGGCTGACCGGTGAGCTCGGCGTCGAGGATGCGGGCCATCAACGCGTTGAGGGGTTCGACGTCGAAGCTCGCGCCCTGCTTGGGTTCGGCATGGGGGTTGCCGACACCGGAGTCATCGGTGAGGAACAGGTGGCGGGCACCGGTGAGCAGGGCGGCGGCGCGGAACAGGAGCTGAGGCTCGTCACCGTCCTGGCTGCCGAGCACGGGGTAGACGCGGACGCCGGATGCGCGGAGCTCGTCGACGGCATCAAGAGCAGAAGGCATGTGCTTCTGGTGCGACGGGGCGTCGCCCACGAGAAAGACCACGCGGGCGGCGGCGGAGGTGTCGGGTTGCCAGTCGAGGCCGGCCGCAGCGCGGAGGGCCTGGTCAACGGCTTCGGGGTAGTCGCCGCCGCCGTTGGCGGACTGCTTGTCGAGCATGCCGAGGAAGGCATCGACATCGCGGGTCCAGTCGCTGACGCGGACGACGTAGTTGTCGGTGGTATCGCGGTAGACGATGAGGCTGAGGCGGATATCAGTTTCGGGGTGCTTGGCGGCGGTGGTGGCGACAACGTCCTTCAGCTCGGCCTGGAGGTAGCGGATCTCGTCGCCCATGGAGCCGGTGCAATCGATGACGAACGCGAGGTCGAGGCGGTCGACGGATTCGGGGGCCGCGTCGGGCAGGGTGAGGGTGTGGGTTTCGGGGGTGTCAGGGTGCACCGAGGTTGTGAAGGGCGCAGTGCCGGGGTAGTAGACGGTGGCAAAGAGCTCAGTGGATTCGGGGATGTTGTCGTGGCCCATGGACAGGGCGGCCCGGCCGTCGGGGGCGGTGGTCAGGGTGGCGAACGTGTGGTCGCGGTTGTCGTGGACGAGGACGAGGGCGTTGGGCAGCGGGTTGCCGTCGGCATCGGTGATACGCAGCGCGAAGTTGGGGCCGGCGAAGCGGTCGGCAATGGGGTGACCGTCCTTGAAGGTCTTGGCGAAGTCGACGAGGGGCTGGGGGTCGGCGAGGTCGTCGAGCGAGCCAGCGGTGAGGGTGCCCGCGGTCGGGGCCGGGGCGTCGGGGGTCGGGGTGGGGGTCACGCCGGGGTCGGGCCTGCGTGCGGGATGCACCGCGTGGTCGAAAGGCTCGCCGGGTGCTTCTGCGCGTGTGGGTGCTGCACCGGGCGGGGCGGGCCAGGAGGGCGAGGCGGGTGGGGCGGGTGTCACCAGGGCAGGCGCGACGGCAGCTTCCCTGACCGCAAGATGCGAGGTGTCCACACCCAGATCAAGGGCTCCCTCGGGCAGCGGGCCACCGCCGCCACCACCGCCGGCCGCTCGATCGCCAAAAGCACGGGTGCGTGCGCTGCCGGTGCGGGTGGAGCCGGGGCTGCGCCATTCGGTGTAGGCGAGTGCCGTCTCGGTGATGCGGTGAGTGGAGAGGGCCGAGGCCGGGTCGTCGGGCTGGGTCGCGGGTGCGGTCGCCGGCACGGCTGGGGTGGTATGAATGAGCCGGTTGAGCGCGACGGCGGCCGGGTCATCGGCGGGGAAAGCCGCAAGCAGGCTCTGGACTTGGTCGTGGTCGCCTTGGCGATAAGCGGTCAGGATGGCATCGATCTGGGCGACGCGGTTGCTCGAGACGCGATCTGTTGTGGCGGCAGGTTCGGTTTGGGAAGGGGCGGTCGTGCAGCCGAGCGGGGCGAGCGGGAGCAACGCGAGGAGGAGGGCGGCGGTGGCGAAGCGGCGGGTGTGGCAGAGACATTGGGTTTGGCGGAAGGGGCGGGTGGGGCGTTGGGGCATGGCGGGAGCCTCTGGTGGGGTTCTGATAAGGAGACGCGATCGGGGCCGGTCGGTGTTACAGACGCGGGGGGTCGGCACGGGTTCCCGGGATTCGTGGTCAGTCGGGCGTGCGGAGGCGGGGGCGGAGGACGTCGTCGCCTGGGAGGGGGGTGTCGCGGAAGAAAATCACGTAGCCGCCGCCGCCGGCGCCGCTGACCTTGTAGCCGTGGGAGGTGGGGCCGTGTTCGGCGATGAGGGCGTTGATGGTGGGGTTGCGCATGAGAGGGAACATGGCGGTCTGGGCGTCGAAGCCGACGGTCATGGCTTGGCCGAAGGCGGGGGCGTCGCGGTGGTGCAGGGCGTCCCAGAGGTCGTCGGCGGCCTGCCCGAGCCTGCGGGCGTCGTCGGCGTTGGGGTGCTGCTCGGCGAGGACCTCGAACCCGGCGGGGCGTTTGCCGACGTAGACCATGTAGAGCCGGTCCTGGATGAAGGCGGCGAGTTCGGGGTCGACGGTGTTGTCGATGGCGGTGGGCCAGTAGCCGCCGCGGTACATCATGCGGGTGACGCCGGGGTAGACGATGCCGATGGCGTCCTGGGAGCCGGTGACGTCGGTGGTGCCGGGGGGGTTCTCGAAGGCGAAGAGGACCTTGGCGAGGTACTCGGGGTCATCGACGGGGAGGCGTCGGCCCCAGAGCTTGACCGCAGTGGCACGGGTCGAGCTGGCCATGCCCGATCGGAGCTCGTAATGGTCTTGGTGATCGATGGAGCAGACGACCATAGGGCCGGGGGCAAGGCTGCTGATGAAGGGCTGGTCGAGCCAGCCGCCGGCGAGGTCGATGCGGTGGGGGATGAAGTCGGTGGCCCTGAGGCTGGTGGTGCTGCGCTGGGTCAGGCCCTGATGGGGTCGACGCTCGGAGACGCGGTAGTCAATGCCGCGGGCTTCGATGGCTTGCCGCTTGTCATCCGTGTGGCCGTCCTGGTTGACGAAGAAGATGTCGGGCTGGAGGTCTTCGAGCTCGGGGAGGAAGTCGAGCAGGCCCGAGCCGCGGGAGATGTGGACCTGGTGGACGCAGCCGACGGCCCGGAGCATGAAGGCGCGCTCCCGTTCGTCGGTGACGGGGGCTCGACCCTTGATGCCGAGGACGGTGGCATCGGAGCCGATGCAGACGTGGAGCTCGCCGAGCTCGGCGGCTTCTTGAAGGAACGCGATGTGCCCGGAGTGAAGCAAGTCGAAGCAGCCGGAGACCATCACGCGGGGGGTGGGGGATGACACGGTTACATTCCGGACAGGAGCGGGCTAGCTGAGAGTCTACCGGGGCGCGCGATGGCATCGGGTAGCCCGAGTGCCTCTGGGTAAAGCCCAGGGCTAAAGCGGGAACGGTCAGGATGTGGGTGGTGTTATACGCCGCCGACGGTGAGGGGGGCCGGTTGTGGGCGGGGCGCCGTATTGGGTTCGACGACGAGGTTGAGGGGTCGGCGTTTGCCGTCGGGATCGCGGGGGATGTTGTCCTCGTCGATGATGCGTTGGATGGCCATGACGCCCTCGATGAGGGTTTCGGGGCGGGGCGGGCAGCCGGGGACGTAGACATCGACGGGGATGAACTGGTCAATGCCCTGGACGGTGGCGTAGGTGTCGAAGACGCCGCCGGTGGAGGCGCAGGCGCCCATGGAGATGGTCCACTTGGGCTCGGTCATCTGGGCGTAGATGCGTTGGAGGACGGGGAGCATCTTGATGGAGACGCGGCCGGCGACGAGCATGAGGTCGGCCTGTCGGGGGCTGAAGCGCATGACCTCGGCCCCGAAGCGGGCCAGGTCGTAGCGGGACGAGGCGGTGGCCATGAGCTCGATGCCGCAGCAGGCGGTGGCGAAGGGCATGGGCCAGACGGAGGATCGGCGGGCCCAGTTGACGACCTTCTGGAATTGCGTGGTCATGAAGCCCTCGGCGGGGAGGGCGGCTTCGATACCCATAATGAACTCCTTCGTTGCTGCCGCATTGTAGTCTTCGGGTTCTGGTTTGGCAGGGTTAACCACAGAGGCGCAGAGACACAGAGAAGAGAGAATCAGGGGATGGATCCTGCAATCGAGTTGGTGGTTTTTGCGGATGACTGGGGCCGGCACCCGTCGAGTGCGCAGCACCTGGTGGGGGAGTTGTTACGGCAGGGGTTGGTGGAGCGTGTCGTGTGGGTGAATACGATCGGGATGCGGACGCCGAAGCTGCGGTGGGCGGATGTGAAGCGGGGGTGGGAGAAACTCCGGAGTGGCAGCCGCGGGGCGGGTGGGGCGGGTGACGAGGACTTTGAGGGTCGGTTGAAGGTCGTGAGCCCGCGGATGTATCCGGGTTTCCGGAGTGGGTGGCAGCGGCGGTTGAATGCGTGGGTGATGCGGCGGGCGGTGGAGGCTGCGGTGTCGGGTGATGATTCGATGGAACGGGTGGGGTTGACGACGTTACCGATCACGGCGGACCTGATGGGGTCGGTGTATGGAGTGGACAGGTGGGTGTATTACTGCGTGGACGACTTTTCGGTGTGGCCGGGGGTGGATCACGGGGTGATGGAGCGGATGGAGCCGGAGCTGGTGCGGAAGGTGGATGCGGTGGTGTGTGTGTCGGAGGTGCTGCGTTCGCGGGTCGAGCGGATGTTGAACCACGAAGACACGAAGGACACGAAGAGGGTAGAAGTTGAACGCCAAGACGCCAAGACGTCAAGACGCCAAGGGGTGGAGTTGTTAACGCACGGAGTTAATGCGGCTTTCTTTGATTTACGGAACAGGCCCATAGACCAAGATCACGGCGCGGTCGCAAGAGCATTTCTCGAGACGTACTCGAAAGTCCATGTTCCCAAGCGGCCTCGCCATGTGTTCTGGGGTTTGCTGGACGAGCGCCTTGATATGTCCTGGTTGAAATTGCTGAACGCATGCGATGGAGCAAGTGTGATGCTAGTTGGCCCGGGAGAGCCACCTTCGATTCCGGGTGTGGTTACGCCTGGATTCATGATCACGAGCATGATGCCGAACCTCGCGGCCTTGTCGGATACTTTGATCATGCCGTACCGGGACATACCGGTGACGCGGGCGATGCAGCCGTTGAAGTTGTTGGAGTATCTGGCGACGTATAAGCCGGTGGTGGTGCGGGACCTGCCGGCGACGCGGGGGTGGGGGGATTGCTGTGATGTGGTGTCGACGGCGGAGGATTTCGTTCGGGTGTGTCGGGAGCGGGCGGAGGGGGGGTTACCGGAGGGGCAGCGGGCGGCGCGGGAGCGGCGGCTGGCAGGCGAATCATGGTCCGAGAAGGCGCGGGTGTTGCATAGGGTGCTGCGGGGTGCGGGCGGGGCGGGCCGATAACCGGGGTATGGACCTGAAGCGTCTCGGTTGGAAGATGGGCTGGTTAAAGGCTCGGCCTTGGGTGTGGCGGTATCAGGTGTTGAGCGGGTTGTTGGGTGGAGACCGGGCGATGAGTCTGTGTAGTGAGGGCGTGTCGCGGCTGCCGGGGATGCTGGGGATCTACACGCGGCAGGCGTTCTATCGCACGGTGTGCGGGGCGGACGATCGCGGCGAGGGTGGGCGTGTGGGGATCGATGTGCACTTCGGGTTTATGAGCGTGGTGAGCAAGACGGCGGCGGCGTTCGGGGACCGGGCGTACATCGGGCGGTTCTGCACGGTCGGGCTGGTGGACATGGGGCACGATGCGAAGCTGGCGGACGGGGTGCAGGTCTTGAGCGGTGCGCATCAGCACGGTGAGGTACCGCGTTACGAGCGGGTGGTGATTGGGCCGAGGGCGTGGATCGGCGCGGGGGCGGTGGTGATGGCGGATGTGGGTGCGGACGCGGTGGTGGCGGCGGGGGCGGTGGTGCGGACGCCGGTGGCGGCGGGTCACCGGGTGGCGGGGGTGCCTGCACGGGTCATCAGCCGAGGGGGTGGGTGGGGTCAGCGGCTGGGAGACCGGGCGAAGGCGACGTCGAGCGTGGTGTTTGATGAGGCGCTGATGAGCCAGCGGCGGCGGGTGCTGGCGCGTGTGGATGAGCGGAAGAGTGCGGCGTGAGGGTGCGGGTGGTGGAGCAGGTTGATGCGGTGTTCGCCGAGGCGGTGCGGGGGTTTGTTGCGTCGGAGGCGGTGGAGCGGGGGGCGTGCATGGAGCAAGACCCGCGGTGGTTGGATGTCTTGCGGGATGGTTTAGGGCACCGGCCGCGGCTGGTGTTAGCGGAGCAGGACGGGGCGGTGGTGGGGGTGCTGCCGTTGGCGGGGGTGCAGTCGGTGCTGTTCGGGCGGTTCCTGGTGAGCCTGCCGTATCTGAACCGGGCGGGGGTGGTGGCGGTGGACGATGCGGTGGCGGTGGCGTTGTGGGAGGCGGCGAAGGGGGAGGCGGCGCGGGTGGATGCGAAGTATCTGGAGCTTCGGCATCACGCGTGGCGGTTGGGTGGTACGAGTGATAAGGGTCTGGAGATCAGCCAGACGAAGGCGGAGAAGTCGCGGATGGTGTTGGGGTTGCCTGGCGATATCGAGGCGTTGTGGTCGGGGTTTTCGGCGAAGGTGCGGAACCAGGTGCGGAAGGGGGATAAGCACGGGCTGAAGATTGTGTTTGGCAGACGCGAATTGTTGGACGGGTTCTATAGCGTGTTCGCGGTGAATATGCGGGATCTGGGGACGCCGGTGTACCCGCGGAAGTTGTTTGCGGCGATGCTGGAGTGTCTGGGAGATGCGTGTGAGATCACGCTGGTGATGCAGGAGGGTGCGGCGATCGCGGGGGCGGTGCTGGTGCACGATGACTGGACGGGGCAGGGGGTGAGTCAGGTGCCCTCGGCGAGCTGCCTACGGCAGATGAATCACACGAACGCGAACATGTGGATGTATCACCGGCTGTTGTGCCGGGCGATCGAGCGGGGGAGCGGGTCGTTTGATTTTGGGCGAAGCAGCGAGGAGTCAGGGACCTGGCGGTTTAAGAAGCAGTGGGGGGCGTTGCCGGAGCCTACAGCGTGGGAGGTGCATCTGCGGAAGGGAGAGGCGGACGCGGTGCGGCCGGATAATCCGAAGTATCAGAGGCGGATTGAGGCGTGGCAGAAGCTGCCGGTGTGGGTCACGCGGCTTGCGGGGCCGGTGGTGGTGCGGGGGATACCTTGAGGAGGAGTTAGAGCGGACCCAGTTCTTTTCTAGCGTCGTTTGGCGCATGTTCGGTTGCGCTGTGGGCGGGCCGGGTCTACGCTCGTGCTTTTGCTTCTCGAAGGGAGTCGAAGCATGCCCAAGGCCAAGTCGCAGGACCTGCGGGAT
>JBCCOW010000025.1:0-45731 GCA_039025195.1 Planctomycetota bacterium | reverse complement strand
CGCATCCACCACCGCCACCTGCCCGACCCTGCCCTCTTCGACACCGAGCCCTCTGAGCCCGACACCGACGACTGGGGCACCGCCGAGTGGTCCGGTGACGACGACAACCCCTTCGACGAAGACGACGACGGCGGCCTCCCGCTGTAACTCAACCGCGGTAAACGTCCCGCCGACCACCCACACGAACGACGACCACCAACAGCTCGCCGTCATTCACCTGATAAATCACTCGGTAATCGCCAACCCGGATGCGGTATCCGTTCTTCAGGCCTTTAAACGCAACGCAGCCCCGAGGCCGAGGGTCATTTATCAGTTGCTCGATAGCAGTTTCAATCCGCTCACGAGCCAAAGCTGGGAGCTTCCGTAGTTGACGCTCGGCCGCCCGTGTCAGCTCAACCCGGTACATCGCCACTCGCCCCGGCCTGGTAGTCCTCCCACGAGATCGTTTCCCAATCCGCGTCGGTCATCGCTCGGATCGCTTCAAGGTCTTCCTGATCCTCAAGACGTTCGAGCAAAGCCTCATACTCTGCAAGGTCAAGCTGTACCGCCACCGGCTTTCCGTCTTCAATCACGAGTTTGGGAACGGGATAGACCATACCTCCATCATACGATCCGCCAAACGTGAAGTCCCGCCCTTCCCGTATCATCCGCCGATGAGCCAGAAACCCTGGGAACACGCCAAGTCCTCCGGCAGCGAGGCCGACCCCGTCGCCACCCGATTCGTCGCCTCCCTCGACGTCGATCAACGCCTTTACCCCCACGACATCGCCGGGTCCATCGCCCACGCCACCATGCTCCACCACGTCGGCCTCCTTACCGACGACGAGTTGTCCGCCATCACAACCGGCCTCAACGACATCAAGTCTGAGATCGACGCCCAAGGCGCCTCCTGGCCCGGCTGGACCATCGAGCTCGAAGACGTCCACATGTGCATCGAAGCCGCTCTCATCGAGAGGATCGGCGAGCCCGGCCGAAAACTCCACACCGGAAGAAGCCGCAATGATCAGGTCGCACACGACATCAAAGTTTGGTGCGAATACTGCAGCCAGACTGTCATGGCCAAGCTCGATGAACTCATCGCAGCTTTCTACAAAACCGGCGAGGCATACGGCGAAATTGTGATGCCCTCGTATACACACCTTCAGCGAGCCCAACCCATCGCTGTGGGCGGTGAACTATCCGCTTGGATCACAGCCTTCGGTACAGCATCCGAACGCTTTCACTACCTATCACTGATCGACGAATCAGACCCATTGGGATCGGGAGCCATCGCTGGTTCTTCATTGCCGCTCGACCGAGATGAATCGCGGAGCGAGTTATTCGATCCCATGGACCCGCCGACCAACTCGATCTATTCGACGGCTAATCGTGATCGCCTAACCGACATGACCTACGCCCTCTCCATGACCGCCCAATGGCTCTCGCGCTGGGCCGAGCAATGGATCATCTACAACTCCACCGAGTTCGGGTTCATCACCCTCGGCGATGCCTACACCACCGGCTCGTCCATGATGCCCCAGAAACGCAACCCCGACATGCTCGAACTCATCCGCGGCAAGACCGGCCAAGTCTACGGCTCGCTCGTCGCCCTGCTCACCATGTGCAAGGGCCTGACCATCGGCTACAACCGCGATCTTCAGGAAGACAAACGCCACCTCTTCTCCGCTTACGACACCGTCTGCGACTGCCTCGACATCGCCGCCGGCATCGTCCGCACCACCACCTTCAACGAAGCCCGCATCAAGCAGGGCCTCGACCGCGGCTACCTCGACGCCACCAGCCTCGCCGAGTACCTCGTCACGAAGGGCGTCGCCTTCCGCACCGCCCACCAGATCGTCGGCGCCCTGGTCCGCCAGTGCGACGAGACCGACCGCTACAAGCTCGAACAGCTCAGCGTCGAAGAGATGAACGCTGCTGTCGAAGTCGCCGGCAACGACCCCGTGGTGGGTGATGACGTCTACGACTGGCTCGGCCCCGAGAACGTCGTCAAGCGTTACCAGACCGCCGGCAACGCGGGCCTGACCGGCTTCCGTGAACAGCTCGCGGCCTGGAAAGAACGCCTTGGCGGCGACGCTGATTAGCCAGTTATTATCGCGGAGCGAAACCCATGCTCGTCCTCACCGTTATCCAGGGCCCGGACAAGGGCCGACGCATCGAGATGCCCGACCACGAGCCGCAGCTGCTCGGGCGGTCGTCCGAAGCGATCCAGCTCGCCGACCAGACCATCTCCCGTCGCCACGCCGAGCTCACGCCCGACGGCCACGGGCTCTGGTCGATCAATGACCTGGGCTCCGCCAACGGCACGTTCGTCAACGGGGTCCGGGTGGGTGAGCCGAGGCGTCTGCGGGCCGGGGACCAGGTGCGGGTCGGCAACTCGCTGATCGTGTTCGGTGAGGGGCAGGTCAAGAACCCGCTGCAGGGGCAGGTCCGCGGGGCGGGCAAGAGCGAGATAGAGGTCAACCTCGAGTCATCGGTTGCGGCGAACGACGACTCGATGATGATGTCATCCCCCGAGCCGTCGATGTCGGCCCAGTTCCAGCTCACGGTGATGTACGAGCTGCTGGCGACCATCGGCAGCACCGCTGACAAGCAGCAGCTCTACGAGCGGGTGATGGATGTGGTCTACGAGTACTTCTCCGCCGACCGCGCGTTCATCCTGCTGTACGACAACCCCCGGGACTCCGATAGCAAGCTCGAGCCCGTGACGGTCCGGCGTCGTCTCGTCGGAGCCGGCGGCGTGGACACCGACGCGAAGGCGCCGATCACGTACAGCCGAACGATCGTCAAGTATGTGACCCGCAAACGCATGGGCGTGCTCACGTCCAACGCGATGACCGACACCCGCTTCGGCACGGGCGACTCGGTCCAGGCCTACGGCATCCGCTCCGCGATGTGCGTGCCCATCACCTACAAGGACCTGATCTACGGCGTCATCCACCTCGACTCGACGATCGCCAACTACACCTACACCGACGACCAGCTCAGCCTGCTCACCGCGATCGGCGTGCAAACGGGTCTGGCCCTGGCGAACCTGCGGCTGGTCGATGCGCGGGTCCGGGCTGAGCGGCTGGCGGCGGTGGGTCAGACGGTCGCGTCCCTGTCGCACTCGATCAAGAACATCCTGCAGGGGATGCGCGGCGGGGCCGACGTTGTCGAGCTGGGCCTACGCAAGTCCAACCTGCAGGTGGTGAACAACGGCTGGGAGATCGTCGCCCGCAACCTCGAGCGGATCTACGAGCTGACCATGAACATGCTGCAGTTCTCGAAGCAGCGCAAGCCCGAGCTCGACCTGCAGAGCCTGCAGCCGATCCTCGAGGAGGTGGTCGCGCTGATCCAGAAGCAGTTCGATACGAAGAAGGTCGCGCTGATCTTGGATACGGACGCGGACGTTCCGCCAGCCCCGGTGCAGGCGTCGGGCATCCATCAGGCGGTGCTGAACCTGGTGAGTAACGCGTTGGACGCGTGCGAGCCGGAGGCGGGGGCGGTGACCGCGTCGCTGCAGTTCGATGCGGCGGCGGATGAGGTCGTGATCCGAGTGACGGACAACGGCGAGGGCATGAGCCCGGAGGTGCGCGACCGGTTGTTCGAGCCGTTCCACTCGACCAAGGGCTATGGCGGTACGGGCTTGGGACTGGTCGTGACCCAGAAGATCGTGGACGAGCATCAGGGCAAGATCAGCGTCGCGTCGGAACCCGGTGCGGGCACGACCTTTGAGATGCGGCTGCCTGTCCACCGCGCGGGAGGGGCGAGCCCCGCGGACACCCACGCGGGCACGGTCCGGCCGGCGGCGACGGGCTGATCCCGGTGACGCAATGCCCGATTGGGCGGGTCGATATCACTGATCCAGGCTTGGGAAACCGCCGATCGTTTGCCATCATGGAGCAATAACCGACGCCCGGAGCCGTTGCACCGCTATGGCGATCTCCGCATCCCTCTCGCCCATCCCGAACCGCTTTTTCACTCCCGCAATGGCCCGGCACCTGCTCGAGCGGGCCGGTACCGGCGGCAGCCCCGCCGACATCGCCGAGCTCCACGGGCTCGGGCTCCAGGAAGCGGTCCAACGGTTGGCCCATTACGAGTCGGTCGATGTCTCGAACCTGACCGATTTCGACGCGGACCCCGACATCATGCGGCCCGCCACCGCCGAGGAGCGGGCCGAGTTCCTCAAGGCCCGGCGGAACCGAGACCAAGACACCCTCGACACATTCCGGCAACAACGCCTCAGCGCCCGCGGTGAGGACCGCCGGATGCACAGCCGGCTCCAGCGCTGGTGGGCCCAGCGGATGATCGACACGCCCCGCCCCGCCGAAGAGAAGCGGGTCCTGCTCTGGCACTGCCACTTCGCCACCCGGCACCGCGACGTCCGCGACGCCTACCTGATGTATCGGCAGCAGCAGACGTTCCGGGCCTTCGGCAACGCCTCCTTCGCCGACCTCGCCAAGGCGATGGTCCGCGACCCGGCGATGATCATCTTCCTGAACAACGACCGGAACATCCGCCGACGCCCCAACGAGAACCTGGCCCGCGAGTTCATGGAGCTCTTCACGCTCGGCGAAGGCCAATACACCGAGGACGACATCAAAGAGGCCGCCCGCGCACTCACCGGCTATCACCGCGCCGACAACGACTTCAAGTTCCGCCGACTCGTTCACGACGGCGGCGACAAAACTATCCTTGGCCAGACCGACGACTTCGACGGTGACTCGTTCGTCAAGCTCCTGCTCAAGCAGAAAGCGACCTCCCGCTACATCGCGCTCAAGCTCTACCGGCACTACGTCGCCGACGTCCCCGAATACCTTGACCTGTTGCCCCGTGACCACGCCAAGGCGGTGAACGCCCTCGGCGAAGAGCTGCTCCGCAACCGCTATCACATCGGGCAGACGCTCGAGACCCTCTTCAAGTCGCGGATGTTCTACGACCGCGAAGTGATCGGGAACAAGATCAAGAGCCCCGCCCACCTCGTGGCGGGGGCCGCCCGGTCGCTGAAGACGCCGAACCGCTCGGTGTCGATCCTCGTGACCGCGATGTCCCGGATGGGCCAGGCCCTGTTCGAGCCGCCGAGCGTGGCCGGGTGGGACGGCGGCCGGGCGTGGATCAACACCTCGACGATGTTCATGCGGCAGAACCTGGCGATCTACCTGATCACCGGGCACGACCCGACCCGCCGCAGCGCCAAGGCCCGCAATGACTACGACCCCACGCCGTTGCTCACCGGGCTGACCGACCGGCAGCGCAGCGATCCGACCGCCGTGGTCGACCACCTTGCCGACGCCCTGCTCGGGCCGACGGTCGGGCGCGACCGGCGTGCCCCGATGATCGAACTCATCCAGCAGCGCACCGAGACGGGCCAGCCCGCCGACCGCGAAACGCTGGTCAAGGCGCTGACCCTGATGACCGCAATGCCCGAATACCAGCTCTGCTAACGGCTAGCAGCTAAAGGCTAAAAAATGTGTGACCACTACCACCCGCTCTCCACCGAGACCCCCGAAGCCGTCCCCGGGGCTTACACCCGTCGGCGGTTCCTCGGCAGCTCGCTCGCCCTGCTCTCTACCGCCGCCACCGCGCCGGCGTTCCTCGGCCGCACCGGCTCGGCGCTGGCGGACACCACCATGCGACTCTCCAGCACGCCCGGCGGCGTCGATCACCGCGTGCTCGTGGTCATCCAGCTCTCCGGCGGCAACGACGGACTTAATACCGTCGTGCCCTTCGGCGACGACCACTACCACCGCGCCCGGCCCCGCCTCAAGGTCGCCGAGACCGACGCGGTCCCACTTCAGGGGGTCGATGGCATCGGGCTGAATCCGAACCTCGCACCCGTTGGCGAACTGATCGACGCCGGGCAGGCCGCGATCCTGCAGGGCGTCGGTTACCCGAACCCGAACCGCTCGCACTTCAAGTCGATGGATATCTGGCAGCAGGGCACGATCGACCCGGTCGGGGCGGACCGCGGCAAGGGCTGGCTCGGCAAGGCGCTCGACGGGGCGATCAAGCCGACCGACCCGGACGCCGGCGTCGCAGCGGTCGCGTTGGCGGGTCAGTCACAGATGGCGACCATGGGCCGATCGATCCAGGCGGTCAGCTTCGATACGCCACGCACGTTCCGCTGGGCGGGGCACGACCTCGAAGACGGGATGTCGTCGGCCTACAACGACCTGACCGAGATGCCCGATGCGCTCCGCCGCCGCGACGACCCCGCGTCGTTCGTCCGCCGCACCGCGATGGACGCCCAGGCCGCCTCGTCCCGGCTCCGCAAGGCGTCCGAGGCCAAGACCAACACCCGGTTCCCCGCGACGGGGCTCGGGCGTCAGCTCCGTAGCGTCGCGGGCATGATCAAGTCCGAGCTGCCGACCCGGGTCTACTACGTCAGCATGGGCGGGTTCGACACGCACGCCGGGCAGGGCAACCGCCACACAAACCTGCTCCGCGAGTTCGCCCAGGCGGTCAAGGCGTTCCAGGCCGAGATGACCAGCACGGGCCACGCCGACCGCGTGGTCACGGTGGCCTTCTCCGAGTTCGGCCGTCGGCTCCGCGAGAACGCCTCGGCGGGCACCGACCACGGCGCGGCCGGCCCCGTCTTCGTGTTCGGCAACGCGGTCAAGCCCGGCCTCCACGGCAAGCACCCGTCACTCACCAACCTCGACCAGGGCGATCTCATCCACCACACCGACTTCCGCGGCGTCTACACCGACCTGCTGGAAAACTGGATGCGGATGGACGCCAGCGCCGCCGTCGCCGGCCGCTTCAAAACACCCGGCGTCATCCGCCGCGGGGTGTGATCGATAGTCTGTTTAATGGCTTTCGGCGTAATGCTGCACCTGTTTCAAGAGGGCCGCGTCTTCACCGGAAGCGAAGTCATTCGTTTGGCTAAGGGCCCAAGCGACAGTGCCGAATGCGAGATCACGTTGTTCGCTCGATAAGCGATCGAGTAATGGCCGAAAAGGCTTACTGATCACGTTGTAAACAAGAGACTCAGCAGCAACGCTGTTCGGTTGGTCAATCGTTACAGCCAAGAATGCAGGGAAATAAAAGGCCAATGGCTCCAGGTCCAGCATTGCCAGGGCATCGCTGTTAGCGCTACACCATTTCGTTGGGACCTCGGTCCACGGCCTTCGGCCGAGCGTTTGTGCAATGCTGATGATTTCAGGTGGCGTGCCGTCGATAGCGGCAGGGAACGGAGTGCGGATAGGGAAAGCGTCGTACAGGTCGTCGAGTGATGGGGCAGGGGTTGGGGTGAGTGGATTGTGACTCATGCCACGAGGCCGACGGGGTTGAAGTCGCGGCCGGGGATGACCTTGGTGAGGTTGGGGTTGCCGAGGTGGGTGCCGACGACCTCGGCGAGGACGTCGCGGAAGTCGGTGGTGTGCTGGAGGTCGCGTTTCTGGTGGAGCTGTTCGGGGAGCAGACCGGGCCAGTCGGTGAGGACTTTTCGGCGTTGCTTGATGCCGGTGGGTTCGCCGGTGTTGGCGACCGGGCCGCCGAGGGCGAGCATGGCGTTGGCCCAGCCGTGGTCGGTGCCGCGGGAGCCGTTCTGGCGGGCGGTCCGGCCGAAGTCGGAGAGGGTCAGGATTAGCGTGTTGTCGAGCTTGGGGCCGAGGTCTTGGGTGAAGCTGGCGAGGGCGTCGGCGAGGCGTTGGAGGCGGTCGCCGTACTGGCCGTAGATCCCGGTGCCCTGGTTGTTGTGGGTGTCCCAGCCGCCGTAGTCGAGCTCGATGACCTCGACGCCGATGTTGGACTTGATGAGTCGGGCGGCGGAGGACAGCGGATTGGAGAGCGGGTTGTTCTTGGGGTACTCGGCGGCGGGGGTGTACTCCTGCTCGGTGACGGAGCGGATGAGTTCGAGGCCCTCGAGGGTCTCGGCCCCGGTCTGGTGGACGAGTTGGCGGGCCTCCTGGGCGGGGTCGGCGTGGACGGTCGGATCGACGTGATAGGCGTGCTCGAGGGCGGCGGCGACCGCGTCGGCGTCGGACGTGTTGGGGAGCCCGAGGTCGGTCAGGCCACGGACGGCGAACGCGGGGGCGTCGCCGCGGAGGATGCGGGGGAGCGTGGAGCCGATGGCGACGGCACGGACGGGGCCACGTCCGGTCGAGGTCAGGAGGTGTCGGTTGAGCCAGCCGTCGGCGCCGAGGGTGTTGCCGATGACGCCGGTCTCCCAGCGGTCTTGTTCCTCGAAGTGTGACCGGGTGTTGTGGGGGTAGCCGACGGCCTGGGCGGCGACGGCGGTGCCCTGATCGAAGAGCGGCATGAGGGCTTTGGCGCGGGGGTGGAGCCCGAAGTAGCCGTCGAGGTCGATGCAGCCCTGGTCCTGGCCGGGGCGTTTGATGAGCAGGTCTTTGCGGAGCTTTTCGTAGCCGGGGTCGGCGTAGGGGACGATGAAGTTGAGGCCGTCGATCCCGCCGCGGAGGAAGATGACCACGAGGGTCTTGCCCTCGGTGACGGTCTTGGGCGTCGCGGCGATCTGGGCGACGGGCTCGGCGAGCGCGGCGAGCGGGGTGACGCCGAGGTAGGCGGCGAGGGTTCCGGAGGACTGGAGGAAGAAGCGTCGTGAAATAGGCATAGGACTTGTGGGGTTAGGGGTGGGTACTAGGCAGCTGCGTTGATGCGTGACGGCTCAGCGGAGTGAGGCGTCGGGGGTTTGGGCGATGAAGGTGGCGAGGGTTTTGATCTGTTCGTAGCCGGTGTGTTTGGACTGGGCCATGAGTTTTCGGGCCGCTTCGTGGGAGCGGGGCGTGAGGGGCTGGCCGGTGACGCGGAGGGCGAGCAGGTCGATGACGCGGTCGGCCCAGGCGTCGTGCTGGGCGGAGCCGGGCTTGGTGTCTTTGGGCGGGTATCGCAGTTGCGGGGGGACGGTGTTGGCGAGGTGGTAGCGGAGGTCGTGGGCGAACTTCCAGCGTTGGATGAAGGCGTTGGAGTCGGCGTAGTCGGGGTCGGCGTCGGGGTAGCCGTCGGGGGTTTCACGGTCGAAGAGGCGGTTGCCGGCGGCGTTGAGGTAGCGGTCGACGGCGTGGGGGTCGTTGGTTCGGGCGTTGCGGGCGAGGCCGATGGCGTAGGGCTGGGGCTGGGCGAGCCGGGGGGTGTTGAGGGCGTCCGCGAAGGCGGGGTGGGTCGCCAGGGTGAGCAGCATCTGGGCGGCGTCGCCGCCGGTGCGGTGGAAGGTGTGGGCGAGGTCGTCGATGAGCTGGGGGTCGGCGGGGTTCTGGGTGTAGTGCTCGGCGAGCTTAGTGGCGAGGTAGCGGGCGGTCTCGGGGTGCCGGGCGAGCATGAGGATGGCGTGACGGACACGGTCGTAGCGCTGCGGAGGGTTGGCTTCGTCGAGGCGGAGGCCGAAGACGCGTTGGCCTTCCTTCTGGCCCTGGAGCGGGTCGTAGCGGTAGTGATTCGCGCCGAACTGGCCCTCCCGGGCGACGGTCCATCCGGTCAGGAGGTGGGCGAGCTTGGTGACGTCTTGTTGGGAGTAGCCGCCGTGCACGCCGACGGTGTGGAGCTCCATGAGTTCACGGGCGTAGTTCTCGTTGATGCGCCGATTCCGGGAGTTCTGCTGATCGAGGTAGATGATCATCGCCGGGGACTTGGCGGAGGCGAAGAGCAGGTCGGTGAAGGGTGCGGCACCGAGGGCGGCGAAGTGTTCGAACTCGCGTGCTTTGAGGCTCGCACCGGTCTTGCGGGCCCAGGTGTTGAAGTGGTTGCTGATGAAGAGGGTGAAGCGTTGGCGGACGGGTTGATGGGACAGGAGGGTGGTGGTGAGGCCGCGGCCGATGACGTGGTACTGTCCGCCGAAGTTGGGGAAGCGGGTGCGGGCGTCGTTGGCGGCGGCGCGTTGGTCGGCGTCGTTGTCGGTCTGGAACAGCTGCTGGCGGAGGTAGGCGTCGGGGCCGAGGGTGAGCAGCTCGGCGAGTTGCTCGGGTTCGGGGCCGAAGGCGAAGCGGTTGAGCAGGTGGACGGCCTGGCGGTAGGTGGTGGGTGAATCGGCGGGGGTCTGTTGGGTTTGGACCGCGACCTCGGGGGTGGTGCTGGTGTTGCCGGCGGCGTCGGTGAGCCGGACGCTTAGGCGGTGGTTGCCGTCGGGGATGCCGCGCAGGGGCAGGGGTAGGAGGTGTCGGGCTTGGTCGGCGGCGAGGTTGAAGCGGAGTGCGGTGGGCTTGCCGTTGAGCAGGATTTGGGCGTGCTGGAGCCGGCGGTCTTCGCGGGCCTCGATCACCAGGGCGTCGGCGACGGCGAGGAGCGCGTCGGGCTGGGGGTAGAGGATGGCGGCGGTGGGCGGGGTGGTGTCGCGGGGCCGGACGGGCCGGAGCTCGACAGCCCGGATGTAGAGGTTGCGGTCACCCTTGGATTTGGCGTCGTAGAGGTCGTTGGTGAAGGCGAGGGAGAGGCGTTTGGGGCCGGGCTGGAGGGTGATCTGGCCGACCGCTCGGTGCGAGTAGCGTTGATCGACATTGACGGGGTCGAGGGCGTGGTTGTCATCGCCCTGCTCAAGAGCAAACTCGGCGGTGGGGGCGCCCTTGAAGTGGTCGCCTCGGGCGTCGAGGACGAGGGTGAATCGGCCTTCGAGCTCGGGCGGGAGGTTGAGGAAGGCTTGGCCGTTGGAGGTGAAGGCGAGGACGGGCTGGTCGCCGGCGTGGCGTTCGCGGATGAGTTTGCCGTGCTCCCACCGCGGGTCGGTGAGGGGGAAACGGGCGTAGGGTTTGGGCGGCACGGACTGCGGCTGGAGGTCGGGGTGTTCGAGGTGGGTGACGGTGTGGGTGGCGCTGTGGGCGAAGCCGAGCTTGGGGTGGCGGACGGTGAGCTGAAGGGTGTTGTCGCCCGGCTGGAGCATGGCGTGGGGGAGGTGGAAGCGTGGGCGGAAGTCGGTCTGGGTGGCGACGACGGAGCCGTTGAGTTGGAGTTCGACGGTGGGCGGGGGTTGGGACTTGGCGTTGTCGAGGAAGAGCCGGGTGCCGAGGTTGAGGTCACCGGTGACGCGTTTGCCGTGCCAGAGTTTGTCGAAGGCGATGCCGAGCTTGCTGGGGGAGGCGGGGTTGTTTTGGCCGAAGTTGTGGGGCGCGTTGGGCGGGTCGAGGAGGCGGAGCAGTTCGATGCGGTCGACGTAGAGGTTGCGGTCGTTGTTTCGGCCGCGGCTGGTGTCGTTTTCGAAGTACGGGACCAGGGTGCGGTGCTCGGGCTTGAGGAGGACGGGGGTGCCGACGGGGATGCGGTGCCAGTCGGTGTGGGCGATGCGTCCCTGAGTGAGGGGTCGGTTCTGGTTGTCGATACGGAGTCCGACATTCGGGAGGACGGTGATGGCGGAGGTGCCGCGGGCGGTGATGACGAGCTGGTACCAGCCGGGGGACTCGATGCTGAGCGGATGGGTATGGATGGGCTGGCTGCCGCTGTGCCGGACGAACCTGCCGCCCGAGGCGTTCTCGTCTTGTTCGATGGGCGGGGGCTGCTGCCGGTAGCGCTCGGGGATGGGGTTCTCTTGGGTGTTGGGGGCTTCGGCCTCTCGGACGAGGAGTTGATCGGGCTCGGGGCGGACGACGCGGAGGGCGATGGCAGGGCCTTCGGTGTCGGGCCGATCGGGGTCGTTGTGTTGGAGGATCGGGGTGAGGCGGGCGGTGCCGGGGGGCAGCTTTGTGGTGTCGATCTCGAAGACGGCCTGCTTGTAGGGGGCGTTCTGGAAGCGGGTGATGGCGATGGGTTTGAGGGTCTGGCCTTGGTCGATACGCAGGGCTGGCTGGGCGTTGGCGAGGTGGGGCTGGTCGGGATCGACGGGCCACTCGACGGCCGTGGTGACGGTGCCCCAGACCGCGGCGCCCTGCTTCGGGGCGAGGATGGTGGGCTGGGTGAGTGGGTCGGGCTGGTCGAGCGGGGTGGGCTTGAGCTGGAGCTTGAGGGTGGCGTTCTGGAGGGTGAGGGTGGCGGTGGCGGGTTGGGCGAGGTCGGGCTTGGGGCGGACGCGGACGAAGCCGATGGTGTGGCCGGCGAGGACTTCGGGTGGGGTGAGGATCTGGAGGGGGCCGGTGACGCGGGCTCGGAAGGAGCGGTCACGGTCGGGGTCGGCGGTGGGGACGTGGAAGGGGAGGACGGCGGAGCGTGGGCCGTGGAGGACGGTGGTGTCGGAGAAGAAGGCGGGGCCGGTTGGCGCGGCGGGTGGGTTGGCTGCTGTTGGTGGGGTGACGAGTGCGAGGAGCAGGAGGGAGGCGAGCGTGAGGCGTGATGGGCTCATCGGGTCTTCCGTGGTCCGGTAGCGGGGCCGTTGTAGGACTTGATCGGTTGAAGCGGGACCCCTGGGGCAGCCCGGATTATCGGGCAGACGGGGGTGGATGCCAAGGGGCTTGTGAGAAATGGGGTGTTTGGGTGAGGCTGAGAGGCGTTGGCGGGGCGGCAGGGCTGATACGGCCCGGCTCGCTGGCGGTGTTAGGTGAGGGCGGCGAGGGCGTCGTGGACGTAGCGGAGGCACATGGAGCCCTCGCCGACGGCGGAGGCGACGCGTTTGATGGAGCTGGCGCGGACGTCACCGACGGCGAAGACATTCTCTTTGGAAGTCTCGAGGTAGTGCGGCGGGCGGTCGAGGGTCCAGTGTTGATTGAAGTCGGGGTGTTGGCTGGCGTGGTTGCCGGTAAGGACGAAGCCCTTGTCGTCGAGAAGGCAGCAGTCGGCGAGCCAGTCGGTGCGGGGGGCGGCACCGATCATGATGTAGGCCGACGCGCAGTCGAGCTGGCCGGTGGCTTGGGTCTGGTTGTGGAGGGTGGTGATGGAGTCGAGGCGGTCGCCTCCGTTGAGGGACTGGATTTCGGTGTGGGGGTGGAGCGTGATGTTGGGGGTCTTGTTGATACGTTCGATGAGGTACTTGCTCATGGAGGAGCAAAGGTTCTTTCGGCGGATGAGGATGTGGACCTCTTTGGCGTGCTTGGCGAGGTTGACCGCGGCTTGCCCGGCCGAGTTGCCGCCGCCCACGACGACGACGCATTCACCGGCACACTGCAGGGCTTCGGAGTGGGACGCGCCGTAGTAGACGCCCTGGTTGTCGAAGCGATCGCAGCCGTCGATACGGAGCTTCCGGTACTCGGCACCGGTGGCGATGATCACGGTGCGGGCCTGGACCTGCTGTTGGTCGTCGAGGGTGACGCGTTTGTAGAGACCGTTGCAGTCGATGGAGGTGACGCGAGCGGGGTTGGTGAGGGTCGCGCCGAACTTTCGAGCCTGGAGGGTGGCGCGTTCGGCGAGCTCCTGGCCGGAGAGCCCGGTGGGGAAGCCGAGGTAGTTCTCGATCTTGGAAGAAGTGCCGGCCTGGCCGCCTGGGGAGTCGCCCTCGATGACGAGGGTGTCGAGGCCCTCGGAGGCGGCGTAGACCGCGGCGGCGAGCCCGGCGGGGCCTGCACCGACGATGAGCAGGTCGACGACGCGGGTGTCGTCGACGGTCTGTCGCAGGCCGAGGTGTGAAGCGAGGTCTTCTATAGAAGGGTTTCGGCAGACGCCTTGGGGGCAGATGGTGACGGGGGTGTCTTCGGGGTTGATGCCGAAGCGTTCGAGGAGCTCGGTGGCCTGGGCGTCGCGTTCGAGGTCGTAGAACTGGTGGAGGACCTGGTTGCGGGCGAGGAAGTCGCGGAGGCGGAAGGCTTCGGGGGACCAGCGTGAGCCGAGGAGTTTGATGGTGCCGATGCCGTGGCCCTTGAGCCAGGCGCGGCGGGCGATGAAGGCGGAAAGGATCTTGTCACCGATGTCGGAATGCTCGGCGACAAGCTGGCGGAGCTGGGCGGGTTCGAGCCGGAGGACCTGGGCGTCTTCCTTGGCGACACACTCGGCGATGGTGGGCTGGCCGGTGAACATCGAGATGTCGCCGAGCACGTTGCCGGCCCCGACGGTGACGAAAGGCTCGGGGTCTTGCTCGGTGGAGTTGCGGTCGAAAAGATCGACGGTCCCTTGTTCGAGGATGAAGAACGGGGCGTTGGGGGTGCCGTGCTCGAAGAGGGTGTCGCCGGCGGCGAAGCACTGGCAGACGGCAGTTTGGGCGATGGTCTTGAGTTGGTGTTCGTTGAGCTTGGGGTAGAGCTGGGGATCGTCGGGGTCGGGGGCGGGGATGGATCGTGTGGGCGGGCTTGCGGCGGCGTCGGTCAGCTGGGTCATGGCGGGGTCCGTTGGCGTTGCGGATTCACGAACGGTTTTATTCTACGGACGGGGTGTGAAGGTTTGCGGTTTGGGTCATCCAGCGAGGGTTGGGGGTGTGAAGACGGGCGGAAGCTGGACGGGTTAGAGGGGTTATTGGGTCTGTCCGCCGACGGGACGGGAGGAAGTGTGGGGTGGGAGGTGAAAGCGGTGAAGGCGGTGTACTGCGGAGACGATCTTCCCTGTGCATGACGTGCGGATCGAGCCGAAGCGCCTCTCGATATGTGGAGGGGTGAGGTGAGAGGCGGATCGGCTCGGCATGCACGTACGTCGCCTGCGGCGTGGTTCGGTCCCGAGTGGGGCCGGCGTCGGCAGGAACCCGCGAAGTCAGTCCTCATGAGGAGAATGGTTATGAATCGTCGCTCGCTGGCCAAGGGCTTTACCCTGGTCGAAATCCTGATCGTGGTGGTGATCCTTGGGATCCTCGCCGCCATCGTCATCCCGCAGTTCTCGAACGCTTCGGAATCTGCCAAGGTCTCGAGCCTGCAGTCGCAGCTGCAGACCATCCGCTCGCAGGTTGAGCTGTATAAGAACCAGCACAACGGTGAGTATCCCACCGCCGATGGCCTGTACAACGGCGCCTGGGACTGGGCCAAGATGACCGAGACCACCGACGTCAATGGTGCCACCACCGGTGACGACTACGGTCCTTACCTGCAGTCGGCTCCGGTCAACGGTGTCAACAACCAGTCCGCGATGGGTACCGCTGCCAGCGGCACCGTGGGCTGGGTGATCACGGCCACCGGCAAGATCACTGCTGCCATCCCGACGACCTACGCCGCCGAGGGTGACATCCCCGCGTCGGACAAGACGACCTACTAAGCCCCGCTTAGTCACTTTCATCCAGGCAGCCGAGGCACCCCGCCTCGGCTGCCTTTTTTGTGCCCCCCCACCCGTCCCCACCCACCATCACCCGCCCCACTGCTGTCACACGTGAAGCCCTGAAACCCGGCCGTCTTCATGTGCCCGATAAGCCGGGCCAAGGCCCACGACGGTTATCACCCGCTGAGACCCCACCTCAGTCGCCCCCCGGATCGTCCGATGTCATCCCCAGCCGGCATATCCGGCACGAAAGGAACAAGCCATGCCTTCACCCTCCGATACCCCGCGTCCGCAGGCCCCGATCATCCGGACCCTGCTGGTTGTGGTGGCCCTGCTGCTGGCGATGAACCTAGTGATCGGTGGCTTCGGCGGCGGGACGCTGCCCGAAGCTCAGGCCGACAACATGCGCAGCGCGCCGCTGAATGCGGCGGCGCAGCGGAAGGCCATCCAGCAGGAGATCGCCGGCCTGCGTAAAGACGTGCAGAGCCTTCAGCAGGCCATGACCAGCCGACCCCTGGATGTCCGCGTGGTCAATCCCGCGTCGTCTTCCGACTAAGTCATGCCCGTCAACGACCCCAACGCCCGCCAATACACCATGCCCCGCAGTCGTTCACAATCCGGCTACACCCTGATCGAGGTGTTGATCGTGGTCACGATCCTGGGGATCGCGACGGCGGTCGTGGTGCCGAACCTGTTGCAGGCCGGGACGCTCGGCGTGCAGGCGGCGGCCCGGGTGGTGGTGGCGGACATCCTGTATGCACAGAACGATGCGATGACCCGCAACGCCACGCGTCGGGTCGTGTTCGCGCCGGCCGACAATGGCTATAGCCTGACCGACTCGACCGGTACGCTGCTGAGCTCGGCGATGCAGGGCGGGTCCGACGAGAACTACGCGATCGACTTTGATGATGACGAGCGTTTCCGCGGGGTCGAGATCCTCTCGGCCGACTTTGGCGGGACGCCCGTGCTGCAGTTCGATGATCTAGGCACCCCGGTTCAGGGCGGGGTGGTGGAGCTGCGTTACGACAACGAGACCTACCGCGTCACGGTGGCGGCCTTTACCGGCCGAGTCACCGTGGCCCGTGTGGATGGGGGAGGAGGCTAAACGTGACCGCCAAATGGTGGAGGCCGAACTATTGCCCGATCGGGATCGATCTGGGCACGAGCAGCGTCAAGCTGATCCAGCTGGAACGTACCGGCGATGGCGTCCGCGTCATCGCGGCGTCGGCGGTGTCGCTGCCGCAGGGGGTCCATCCGGACACGCCGGAGTATCACCCCGCGGTGGGCGAGGCGATCAAGCGTGCTTTGAACAAGGGTGCGTTCCACGGCAAGGCCTGCGTGTCGTCGATGCCGTCGGCGGTGATGCAGTACAAGAACCTGCGGCTGCCGGTGATGCCCGAGGCCGAGCTGGCCGCGGCGGTGCAGTGGGAGGCTGCCGACCGGGTGCGCTACCCGGGCCAGACGCCGGTGGTGCAGTTCTTTGATGCCGGCGATGTCCGTCAAGGCACGGAGACGCGGCGCGAAGTGATCCTCGTGGCGGCACCGGACCGTTTCATTAAACAGCACACGGCGACGCTGCAGGCAGCGGGTCTTCGGCCCGAAGCGATCGACGCGGCCCCCGCAGCCTTGGCCCGGTGTCTCAACGAGTCCAACCGGCTTCAGGAGGTGGCGAGCCGGCTGGCCGAACCTGGGAGCACCGCAGCGCCTGCGGGTCTGGCGTCTTCCGAAGGCGCTGCGGCGACAACGCCCGCAAGCCCCGCGCAGGTGATCCTTGAGTTCGGCTACAGCAGCAGCAACATCGTCATTGCTATGGGCGAGTCGGTCGTCTTTTTTAAGCAGCTGCCGATCGGTTCGGGCTGCCTCGACGAGGCCGCGGTCGAGTCGTTGGGCTGGTCACCTGAACAGGTCGCGGCGATCCGGCGGGGCGACACGGACGACGAACGGCCGACGGCGGAACACGCCGAGCGGTACGCCGCGTATGCCGCGGCAACGCAGACGCTGGTGAACGATCTGGGGCGTGAGATCGGCCTCTGCCTCCGTTACTTCACGGTGACATTCCGCGGCGCCCGGCCGGAGACGGTCAGCCTCATCGGCGGTGCGGGCGATCAGGCCTTCGCTGACCGGCTTACGCCGTTGGCGGGTGTGGCTGTTCTGCCTAAGGACCCCTTGGCGGGCTTGGACCTGACGCCGGTGCGTAGCGCGGTGCCCCGCAGCACGCACGCGGCATGGGGTCTGGCCGCGGGGTTGTCGCTGCGCGACCACTGCTGCTCTGACTGCGTAAAGGGGGCTGCATGAGCTGCATCGACTTCCTTCCTGAAAGCGTCCAGCAGCGTCGCGAAGCGCTCAAGCGTCGCCGGATCACCGGGCTTGCCGTCGTTGCCGTGCTGCTTGCCGGGGTTGCGGTCTGGCTGCCGCTTCGGGGCTGGAGCGACCATCTGCGTGAGCAAGGCCAGGAGCTGGCGTCTGAGCTGGAGCTGGCCCGGCACGCCGAGTCGATGGCCCTGGCTGCCGACGCCCGACGCGTCGATCTGCAGCAACGCATCAACCTCATCGAATCGCTGCGCGACGACGTGACGCCCGGCGAGGTGCTCGCCCTGCTCACCGAGCTGACGCCCAGCGACATCACCTACCAGAACGTCGAGTTCCGCAGCGTCCGCCCCGCACCGACCCCCCGTGCCGACCAGGGCTCGACGCCTGCGCGGCCGCGGGGTAACGCGATCGGCCTGCCGAAGTACCAGGTCGAACTGACCATCGACGGGATCGCGCCTGACGACCGGGCGGTGGTTCGCTTCGTCGCCGCCTTAGATCGCCACCGCCTGTTCAGCGCGGTGAAGATCCCCGCCAACCGCGGCGTAGTGATCGAAGGCCTGCAGGCCCGGTCGTTCCAGGTCCGGCTGGTGATCGATCTGAACCGCCGGATCAAGGCCGGCCAGGAGGGGGTCGCCCATGCACCGCATTGAACGCTTCCAGCTGCCGTTGGCGATCATCGCCGTGGTCGCGGCGACCGGGTTGGTACTGATCTACCCGACCGTTCGGGAGGCCTGGACCACGCAGGCCCAGATCGCGGCCGACCGTCAGGCCCTCGCTGCGGTCTCGCCCCGCACCCCCGCGGACGCCGAGGCCGACGTGCTGCGGGTGCAGCACCGGCTCGATGAGCTGCCGTTCCACATCGGTGAAGGGGCCGAGCCCCATGCCGTGCTGTCCCACCTCGCCGATGCCGCGGTCCGCTCGGGGCTCAGCGATTACGACATCACGATCCGGGACGCCGAGCATTTTGCCGACTACAGCCAGCTGCCGGTGCAGATCCAGTTCCGTGGCGGCTTTGCGGACGCCTTCGGCGTGATCCGGGCGATGGCCCACTCGCCCCGGCTGATGCGGGCCGAGGTGATCCGCCTCGAACGCCAGGTCGGCGTCGACGGCTCGCACACCGTCAACGCCGTCATCGATCTCTCCGCGTTTTTTCTCGACCCTGATAGCCCCAATGCCTCCGCCGCCGGGGGTGCCCCATGAACGAAAAGCTCCAGGAACTGATCGCCAAGGTCACCGCGGACAAGAAGAAGTTCGGACTCATGTGCCTGCTCGTCATGGTCGGGCTGCTGCTCTGGGGCCGGCTGATCCTGCTGGATCGCGTGCCCAAGACGGTGCAAGCCGACCCCAGCGAGCAAGACACCGCCCAGCCTGAACGCCCGGTCCCGCCGGTCATGACCGTGACCTACATCGGCACGCTGCCGCAGGAAGCGGCCCGTGATCCCTTCTCTATCCCGCGTGATCGTTACATCCCGGCCTCGCGTCCTGATAATCCGGGCGCTCTTGGCAACCGGGGCCCCCTTTCCACCGATGACCTTCCTGCGGACATAGCAGAAGTCCGCGAAGAGGCCCGTGCCCTGCGACTCGAAAGTGTGATCCACGGCGTCCGACCACGTGTGGTCATGAACGGCCAAATGTTCAAAACCGGCGATACACACCGCGGCTTCAAAATCCTGGCGATCGAGCCCCACTCGGCCGTCGTCCTCAAGGGTGGCCACCTCTTCCGGCTCCGCGTCACCCCCCAGCGTTAACCGTCAAAACACACCTACCCCTGCCCAACACGGGCAGACCCCGGTCCAAACCCACGACCTTTTTTTGAGAACCCCAACCCGTTAGTGAGGCAAGGAAAAACGCCATGTTGAAATTCAGCACCAAGCAACTGCTTTCCGCCGCCGCCGTCAAGGCCAGCCTCACCGCCGGCCTCGTCGTCGCGCCCGTGTTCCATGCCTCCGCCCAAGAGGTGCCCCCGGCCGTCGATAACCCCAACATCGAAGAGGTCTCCCTGTTGGAGCAGGAGGGCGATGAGCCCCGCGAGACCATCGAGGTCGGTGCGATGGGCCAGATCTCGATCGAGGCCGCCGACGTCGATATCCAGACCGTCCTCCGCGGGCTCGCCATGCAGGCCGGCCGCAACATCATCATCAGCCGAAACGTTTCCGGCTCGGTCACCTTCACCATCAAAGACGCCGAGTTCTACGCCGCCCTCGAAGCCATCCTCGACGCCAACGGCTTCAAGTACGTCGAGAAGGGCTCGTTCATCCACGTGATGACCGAAGACGAGTACACCAAGCTGATGGAGGCGACCAAGCAGCTCTCCACCAAGGTCATCCGGCTCAACTACCTGACCGCCAAGGACGCCTCGACCTTCCTGACCCCGATGCTTTCGGAGAAAGGCAAGATCGTTGCCTCCGGCGAAGTCACCGCCGGGCTCGACCCGTCGTCCGATGCGGGTGAAGACTCCTTCGCCAACGCCGGCACGCTCGTCGTCCACGACTTCCCCGACCACATCGAGCAGATCGAGGCCACCCTCAAGCAGCTCGACATCCAGCCCAAGATGGTCCTGATCGAGGCCACCATTCTGCAGGCCACCCTTACCGAGAACAACGCCCTCGGCGTCGACTTTGCGGTCTTCGCCGACATCAACGGCCTCGACCTCGCGAACCCGCTCTCCGTCGTGGACCAGCTCATCGACGGCGGCCTCGCCACCGAGTCCGCCCAGGGCGCGCAGTCCACCGTCGGCAACACCGACACCGGACAGGCCGGCGTCAAGATCGGTGTCGTCGGCTCCGATGCTGCCGTCTTCATCCGGGCCCTCAACTCGGTCACCAACGCGACGATCGTCTCCAACCCCAAGCTGACCATCCTCAACCGGCAGCGTGGCGACATCCTTGTCGGTGAACAGCTCGGCTACCTCTCGACCACCGTCACCGACACGTCGACCACCCAGACCGTTGAGTTCCTCGACGTCGGTACCCAGCTGCTTGTTCGGCCGTTCATCTCCGAGGACGGCAACATCCGTCTCGAGCTCAAGCCCTCGGTCTCGACCGGTGAGACCAACACCGTCGGCGGCTTCGTCATCCCCGACACCACCGTCGCCGAGCTGACCACCAACATCATCCTCCGCAACGGCCAGACCGTCGTCCTCGGCGGCCTCTTCACCGAAGACAACAACATCTCCCGCAACCAAGTCCCCGGCCTCGGCGACATCCCGATCATCGGCAACGCCTTCCGTGGGCAGGACGACACCATCCGCCGCTCCGAAGTCATCTTCATGGTCAAGGCCACCATCATCGAACCTGCTCAGGCCAACGCCATGGGCGAGTCGACCGGCGAGTACATCGACGGCATTGGCGCCAACATGCGGCGTAACTTCCTGCCCTGGTCGCGCGACCGCCTCGCCCAGGCCCACGTCCGCGATGCCCTCAAGCATCTCGACAAGCTCGAGTCGACCACCGACCCCGAGCAGCAGAAGAAGCTCAAGGCCAAGGCCGCGTACGCCGCCGATCAGGCCCTGTACCTCACCCCGACCAACGGCCGGGCCATGGAGATCAAGCAGTCCGTCACCGGCGGCAAGATGCTCGCCCAGGACGCCAGCATCCTCCGCACCGTGATCGACGACGTGCTCAAGTCCGAGATGAAGGACATGGGTGTCGCACCCGCCCCCGCGTCGGTCACCGAAGCGACGCCCGACGCCGCGGCCGAGCCCGAGTTCAATCCTGACGACCTGCTCCCCGAGGCCAGCACCAGCGAAGCCGCCGAGCCTGCGGAGACCGCGGATGCCGAGATCGCCGAAGCCGAGCCCACGCTCGACGCCGAGGCGGACACGCTGGTTGAAGGCGAGCCGCAGCCCGAGACCTCACCGGAAGCTCAGGCGGCGCTTGACGAAGCGACCCGCGAGCTCGAAGCCCTACTGACCGAGCCGAAGGCCGAGCCCGAAGCGGAGACCCTCGCTGAGGGTGAAGCCGAGACCAGCGAAGAGCCTTTCGCTGATGCCGAAGGCGAGATGAGCGAAGAGCCTTTCGCGGAAGGCGAAGCCGAGCCCGCGGCTGAGACCGAGCCCGTGCTCGACGACGCCGAGCTCGATGCTTTCGAGTCTGTCGCCCCGGCCACGCAGCCCGACGCCGAGCTGAGCCCGACCACCGAAGCCGAGCCCACGGAAGCCACCGAGCCTGCTGAAACCCCCGTCGCTGAAGGCGAGCCGGCCGCTGAGCCCGACGCTGCAACCGAGCCGGTGATCGACGACGCTGAGTCGTCCGAGCCCATCGACGCCGAAGAGCCGACCGCCGACGCCGCGTTCGATCAGGACATGGAAGACGCGATCGCCGCTGCTCTGGCCGACCTCGATACCCCGCGTTCCGAGACCCTCGGCGACACGGCAAGCGAGCCTCAGCCTGAAACCCAAGCTCAGCCCCTGACCGAGCCTGTGATCGCGGCTTCCCCCGAGGCTGATGTCACCGAGACCGGCTGGTTCCTCTTCGACACGCAGGCGTTCCTCGCCAAGGCTCAGACTGCCGCGATCAAGGCTGCCGAAGCCGCCCAAGAAGCCGCCGACTCGGTGGACACGACCCGAGACTTCGACTTCCCGACGGACAGCCTGACCGAAGTCGAAACCGACTAAGACATTCACCGCCACAAACCGCACCGCCCGGGCTTCAACGCCCGGGCGGTTTTTGCGCCCGGTCCTGCCGCCCCCGATAACCCGCAGAACCCTTCCCTGCCCGCGGCACCCCCTCACTTGCCGCGCCGCGACGGTCGATGAATTCCCTAGAAACGCCAAGCCTCCACACCTTAACCAAGAGCCCGCGATGACTCCCACCACCCAACGCCTGTCCCTCCTCGTCCTCGCCCCGTGTGCCCTCGCCGGCATGACCTTCCTCGCCGGCTGCAAGACCTGGGGCCAGGTCAAGCAAGACGTCGCCAATCCGTACCTGGAGATGCGTTCCAACCTCGTGCTTCAGATGGCGCAGTCGCACTTCGAGTCCGGCCAGCTCGACATCGCGCAGAAGCACGTCAACGACGCGACCAAGATCGACCCGACCAACCCCGACCTCTACCTCATGGACGGCCGGATCGCCCTCGAACGCGGCCAGCTCGAACGGGCCATGAAGCTCTTCACCGTCAGCATCCAGCTCGACGAGAAGGCCGCTGAAGACTCGGCGCAGCACGTACAGAACCCCGACCCTCACCACTTCCAGGGCGTGATCTTCCAGCGCTGGCAGCGCTTCGACGAAGCCGTCGAGGCCTTCGGCAAGGCCTACACCATCGAGCGTGACAACCCCGCGCACCTCATGGCCATGGCCGGCGCGCTCGTCCCGCTCGACCGCACCGACGACGCCATCACCATCCTCGAAGAGCAGCGCACCTACTTCGATCAGTCCTCTGCCCTCCGTGCCTCGCTCGGCCACCTCTACCGTCTGCAGGGCAAACACCGCAAGGCGGTCCGTGCTTTCGAAGAAGCGGTGACGCTCCAGCCCGAGAACACCAAGCTCCGCGAAGAGCTCGCCCTCTCG
Source organism: Planctomycetota bacterium (assembly GCA_039025195.1). Classification (GTDB taxonomy): domain Bacteria; phylum Planctomycetota; class Phycisphaerae; order Phycisphaerales; family Phycisphaeraceae; genus JBCCOW01. The sequence goes on along the minus strand of JBCCOW010000025.1, from coordinate 22,953 downwards.
CAAGCCGCCGACGGGCAGCACGAAGATGCCGCCTCTAACCTCCGCATCGTCCTGGAAGACCCCGACGCCCGTGACCGCCTCGACCTGCACCGGCTGCTGGCCCAGTCCCAGATCGCCGACGGGCAGATCAGCGCCGCCCGCCAGACCCTGATCAACCTCACCCGGCAGTACGCCGCCGAGGCAGACGATTGGGTCAACCTCGCCAAGCTCGCCTGGCGTGAGAAGGACTACAACGGCACGCTCTTCGCGGCCCACAACGTGACCCAAGTCGCCCCCGAACGCCCCGAGGGCTACCTCCTCGCGGGCATGGTCTGGCAGCACCGTGGCAACGACGTCAACGCCCTGCGCATGTTCGACCGTGCCGCCGAGCTCGACACCGACGACGCCACCGCGCTGGTCCTGCGTGGTGTCGTGCTCCAGCGCTCCGGCAAGCCCGAAGCCGCCGCACTCGCCTACCGCGAAGCCCTGCAGCGCCAGCCCGCCGACCCCCGAGCGAAGCGCTTGCTCGCTTCCGTCGAAGTCCAATAAACCAGCCCACCGAAGCCCACGCTGTACCAGCGTGGGCCCGCCTCCCGGTTAACCGGACCCCCGATCCCGCCGATCTCCTTCCTAGCGGCTCCTATGCCCAGGAGCCCGGAGGCCCGGCTATGGATGCCCCGAACAACCCACACGTCCTCGTCCTCGAGCCCGACACCGCGGCCTGCGAGGTCCTCGCCCTGTCGCTGCAAGACGCCGGCTTCAACGCCGAGCCCGTCGGCTCCGCACAGTCCGCGCTGCTCGCCATCCGGCGACGCACCCCCGATCTCCTCATCGTCGACCTCCGCCTCCCCGACGCTCCCGCCCTAACCCTGCTCGGCGACCTCCGCCAGCAGCCCAAGCTCGCCGAGACCCCTTTCGTCGTCCTCACCGACCAGCCCGCGTCGCTGTCGATCCACCAGACCGCGCAGCTCCGCATCGACCGCATCGTGGCCAAGCCCTTCAGCCCCCGTGCCGTCGTCCAGACCGTCCAAGCCCTCCTCGATGACTCACCCCGACTCACACCTCACAACGCTGCATGACCGCCAACCCCTCCACCAGCCCGTCTCAACCAACCGTCTCCTCGCTCCGCGAGCGTGACGCTCAGCGTCTGCGCGAGCTCGGCGTCCAGCTCATGCGTGTCCAGGTCGACCACACCCTCCACGCGTTGACCCCCGACGCCGAGCCCTGGGCAGACGCGTTGAGCGTCCTGACTACGCCCGTCTTCACTGAGCCCGTCACCCCACTCGACGATGGCCAGCTCCACGCTGTCTGGCTCGACCCGTCCGCCCCTGCGAACACCGACCGCTGCGTCGCCCTGGTCCGCACCGCCGACCCCGCCGCCGCGCAGGCCATCGCCCGCGCCGCCGCCTTCTTCCTCGAAGACGCCCGCACACCCCAGAAGCCCACAGATGGCGAAGCCCTCTGTGCGGCTCCCTCACCCGACGCCGACCTCCGACAACGTCACCGCGAGGTCACCCGTGAGCTCGCCGCCACCTACGAAGAGCTCAGCCTGCTCCACCGCTTCGCCATCCGCCTCAAGGCCGACGCCAGCCCCGCCCCCCTGCTCGAAGAGGCGACGGCCGAACTGCAACAAACCCTGCAGCTCCGCTGGCTCTGTCTCCACCTGGCTCCTGATACACAGGACCTGCCCGGCATCGACACCGCGCTCTACACCGCGGGCCAAGCCCCCGGGCCCGGCCCGCTCAAACAGGCCGGCCGCGCCCTCCAGCAACACTTCGGGCTCGCCCATCAGGCCCTCATCATCGAACGCCCGCAACGTGTCGCCATCCCCAACGGCCTGCTCGGCCCGCACCAGCCGCTCGTCGTCGCCCCCCTCCAACGCGACGGCCATCCCCTCGGGCTGCTCTTCGGGGCCGGCAAGCTCGACGGCTCCAGCCTTACCTCTATCGACGCCAAGCTCCTCGACGCCCTCGCCGCGTCGCTCACGATGTTCCTCCACAACGCCGAGCTCGTCGCCGACGCGCGTGACCTCTTCGCCGGCGCCCTCCACGCCCTCACAACCGCCATCGATGCCAAGGACACCTATACGCTGGGCCACTCCAACCGCGTCGCCCTGCTCGCCCGCTCCCTCGCCGTCGCCGCCGGCCACGACAAGCACGCCATCAAACGCGCCCACCTCTCTGGCCTCGTCCATGACATCGGCAAGATCGGCGTCCCCGAAGCCATCCTCACCAAGCCCTCACCCCTGACCCCCGAAGAGACCCGCGTAGTCCAGCAGCACCCCGTCATCGGCGCCCGCATCCTCCAGTCCATCCGGCCCATGCGCGAGCTCATCCCCGGCGTGCTCCACCACCACGAACGCTGGGACGGCAACGGCTACCCCCACGGGCTCACCGGGCCGCAGACCCCACAGCTCGGCCGGGTCCTCGCCCTCGCCGACGCCTTCGACGCCATGTGCTCCAACCGTGCCTATCGCCGGGCCTTCGACGAGACCCGTGCCCGTGAAGAGATCCTCCGCTGCAGGGCGACCCAGTTCGACCCCGAGCTCGTCGACGCCTTCCAAGACGTCGACCTGACCCCCTACGCCGCGCTCATCGACCAGCACCTCGCCGCCGACGACCGCGCCCACGCCGCCTGATCCACGAAGCCTTCTCACCCTCAAAACAACACTCGGCCATGAAACTCCAAGTCCAACAACTCGACCACGTCACCATCCTCAGCCCCGCCGGCGACATGGTGGCTGACGCCAGCGATCAGTTCCGCCGCGCCGCCCTCGAACACCTCGACCAGAACGCTCGGGACTTCGTCGTCGACCTCGCCGGGCTCGACACGGTCGACTCCCGTGGGCTCGAGTCTTTCATCTGGCTCGACGAGTGTGCGACCGAACGACTCGGACAGGTCCGGCTTGCTGCACCCCCCGAAACGCTCAGCACCGTGTTTGAGATCACCCGGCTGCAAGACCGCTGGCCGATCGACGACACCGTTGATCAGGCGGTTGCCAACCTCCAGGTCGGGGCCCCCGTCCCATAACCGAAGACACCCGACGCCCACCCCAGTCGGGCACTCAACCCGGCCCCCGACCGACCCGACCTCCTCTATAGCAGTACCCCGATGACCCAGGCCCAGCCGTCCAATCCGACCGATACGCTCACTGGCAGTGCGCCCGCGAAGCCGAAGCGCGTCGGCGATCTGCTGCTCGAGCACGGCCTGGTCACGCCCGAGCAGATCGATCAGGCGATCGACTTCCAGAAAAACCGCAAAGAACGCAAGCTGCTCGGCGAGGTCGTGGTCGAGCTCGGGTTTGTCACTGCCGAGCAGGTCCTCGGGGTCGTCGCCGACTCACAGGGCCTGCCATTCATCCGGCTTAACCACGCGCACGCCGACGCGTCGCTCCAGGAGCTGCTGCCCCGCGAGTTCTGTGAAGCCACGCCCGCCCTGCCGCTGTTCCTCGTGGGCGGCAAGCTGACGGTAGCGATCGCAGAGCCCGACAACGTGTTCCTCGCCGAGGAGATCGAACGCCGCACCGGGCACCCGGTCCAGCTCGTGATCTCGCCGCCACAGGACATCATCGACACGCTCGGCACCCCGGAAGCCGAGGGCTTCTCGATCGATGAGGTGATCACCTCGATCGACATCGACAGCGCCGAGGTCAGCGTGATCGAGGACAACATCACCGACCTCGCCGACGACGCCGCGGCCGAGGGGTCGCCGGTGATCAAGCTGGTCAACTTCCTGATCTTCGATGCGGTGAAAGAGCGCGCGTCGGACATCCACATCGAACCCGATGAGAACCGGCTGCGCGTCCGCTTCCGCGTCGATGGCCGGCTCTACGAAAAGATCAGCCCGCCCGCACGGCTTGCCCCCGCCGTCGCGTCGCGCATCAAGATCATGGCCGGGCTCGACATCTCCGAACGCCGGCTGCCTCAGGACGGCGCGATCACGCTCGGCATCGAACGCCGGCAGGTCGACCTGCGTGTCTCTACGATGCCCGGCAAGTTCGGCGAGAAGGTCGTGATGAGGATCGCCGACCAGAAGAACGCCATCTCCAACCTCGACCTGCTCGGGTTCAGCCCCGACATGCTCAAGAAGCTCCGGCTGCAGATCCATCAGCCCAACGGCGTTGTCCTCGTCACCGGGCCCACCGGCTCGGGCAAGTCGACCACGCTCTACTCCGCGCTGGCGGAGATCAACCGCGACGACATCAACATCTCCACTGTCGAAGACCCCGTCGAGTTCAACATCCCCGGCGTCAACCAGTTCCAGGTCCAGGAGAAGGCCGGCTTTTCCTTCGCCTCCGCGCTGCGTGCCCTGCTGCGTCAGGACCCCGACGTCGTGATGCTCGGCGAGATCCGCGACGAAGAGACCGCCCGCATCGCCACGCAGGCCGCCATGACCGGGCACCTGGTCGTCTCGACCCTGCACACCAACGACGCGCCGTCCGCGGTGACCCGTATCCAGAACATGGGCATCGAGCCGTACCTCGTCGCCGCCGCGGTTCGTGGGGTGCTCGCCCAGCGGCTGGTTCGCAAGCTCTGCCCGCACTGCAAAGAGCCCGACAAACAGTCCAACGAAGAGCGTTCGCCCGCCGCTCAGGCCTTGTTCGCACGCTACCCCGACCTCGCCGACAAGTCCTACCACGCTCCCGGCTGCTCCAAGTGTCGCGACTCCGGTTTCGCCGGCCGGCTCGGGCTCTACGAGCTCTACATCCCCGGCGACTCCGGCCTCGAAGCCATCGCCAACGGGGCCGGCCTCCAGCAACTCCGCAACCTCGCCACCTCCGGCGACGACCCGTCCGCTTCCTACACCACCCTGCTCGACGACGGCCTCGACAAGGTCCGCCAAGGCCTCACCACCGTCGAAGAGGTCCTCCGCGCGACCGCTCTGTAACCCGACGCCATGCCCGCCTTCGCCTACAAAGCCCGAACCGCTACAGGTGCATTGGACACCGGCACACTCCAGGCCGAGAACCTGGATGCCGCCACCGCGCTGCTGCGCACCGCGGGTAAGTTCGTCATTGAACTCAGGCCGCAGGGCAAGGGCGGCAAGCCCGGCAAGGCCGCACGCCCCGCGGTCAAGACCTCCGCCGGTGCGCCCGCCCGAGTCGGCCCCGCCAACGGTAAACGCAAGAAGATCAAACGGGCCGAGGTCATCACCTTCGCCCACCAGCTCGCGGTGATGATCGACACCGGCGTCCCCCTCGCCAACGCCCTCGACTGCATCGCCGAGCAGACCGACAACCTCAACATGGCCGACGTGATCTCGGCGGTCACCGACACCGTCCAGAGCGGCAACGAGCTGTCCGTCGCCCTCGAAGAACACCCCAAGGTCTTCCCCGCCATTATGGTTTCCCTGGTCAAGGCCTCCGAGGCCTCCGGCACGCTCGGCACCATGCTCGACCGCGTGTCCCAGTACCTCGGCAAGGAGCAGGCCACCGCGAAGAAGATCAAGTCGGCTCTGACCTACCCCGCGGTCATGCTCGGGCTGGTCATCGTCATCACGCTGGGGCTGATGATCTTCGTCCTACCGCGGTTCGAGACGATCTACGCCGGCAAGGGCGCCGCCCTGCCCTCGCCGACCCGGCTGCTCCTTGGCATCTCTGCTCAGGTCACCGGCTACTGGTACGCCTACGCCGGCGGCGCACTCGCCCTAACCGTCGGCACCGCCTACTTCCTCCGCACCCCGACCGGACAACAGGCCTTCGACCAGCTCAAGCTTTCCGTGCCCGTGATCGGCCCGCTCTATGAGCGCCTCTATCTCACCCGCGCCAGCCGAACCCTCGGCACGATGATCGACGCCGGCGTACCCATCCTCGACATGGTCGCCATCGTCCGTGATGTCACCCGCAACGCCCAGTACGACGCCCTCTGGGAAGACGTCGACACCAAGCTCCGGGCCGGCGATCCCCTCTCCGACGGGCTCAAGGACTCGCCCCTCATCCCCGGGTCCGTCTCCCAGATGATCGTCTCCGGCGAGAAGTCCGGCCGGCTCGGGGCCGTGATGTCCAAGGTCGCCGACTACACCGAGACCGAGTTCGACGACCGCGTCAAGGCCGCCACCCAGCTTATCGAGCCGGCCATGATCGTCACCATGGGCGCCATCATCGGCTTCGTCGCCATCGCCCTGCTCCTGCCCATCTTCAGCGTCGGCTCTGCCGTCTCGGGCTGAGCCCGCTCAACGCAAACCAACCACATTCATAGCCGCGACGCGACGCGTCGCCGGCCTATCTCCGCGCCGTCCCCGTATACTCCCGACCCTTCAAGCGTCAGGAGCAAACCGATGGCCGACCTCAACGACAACCAGTACGAAGACCAGTACTTCCAGAAGCAGAACGCCGAGGCCCGCACCCAGCTGCGTGAAAAACTCGAGGCCCAGGCCCACGAAGCCGCCAGCCACGCCCGCCTCGCCGAAGAAGCCGAACTCAACGACGACGTCATAGTCGCGCACCTCAATCAACTCGGCTTCACCGCTGACACCGCCCCCGCCCTCCACCTTGTCCCCTTGGTCGAGGTCGCCTGGGCCGACGGCGACGTCTCCGTCCCCGAACGCGTCCGCATCCTCCGCATCGCCCAGGCCCACGGCATCACGCCAGGCTCCCCCGCTGGCGACCTCCTCGCGTCACTCCTCGAAGACCGGCCCTCCGACGAATTCTTCACCGTCGTCCGTCAGCACCTCCACGACCTGCTCGAAGCACAGGGCCTCCACCCCACCACCCTGCTCGAACTCTGCAGCAGCGTCGCCAAGGTCTCCGGCGGGTTCTTCGGCTTCGGCGACAAGATCAGCGAGGAAGAGGCCACCGCCATCCAAGACCTCGCCAGCCAGCTCAATGAACCCGAAGCCGATTACGTCGAGAAAACCAACAAGTCCTGACATCCGGCCGCTCACAACCACCGCTTCACCTTAAACCACACCAGCATCCCCACCACCACCGCCAGGCTTGCCCCGCAGAACACCGCAAAGCCCCACGGCTCGCCGATCCCCGGAATCCACTCGAAGTTCATCCCGAACACCCCCGCCAAAAACGAGATCGGCAAAAACAACGCGCCCATCAGCGCGAGTACCTTCATCACCTCGTTCATCCGGTTGCTCACCGCGCTCATCCACGTGTCCGCCAACCCCGTCGCCAGGTCCCGGCTGGTCTCCACCAGATCGATCACCTGCACGACGTGGTCATACACATCCCGCAGGTACAGCCGTGCCGTCTCCGACACCAGCCCGTCCTCTTCCTTCTGCAGCTGCTGCAACAGCTCACGCATCGGCCAGACCTGACGCCGCATCATCAACAGCTCCCGCTTGAGCGCGTGCAACTCGTTGATCACCGCCTGGCTCGCGTCCTTGTAGACCGCTTCTTCCAGCCGATCCAGCCGATCCGAGTAGTGCTCCAGCACCGGGAAATACGCGTCCACCACCGCGTCCAGCAACGCGTACAACAGAAACGACCCGTCCTGCCCCCGCAGCTTCGTTCCCGCCTTCTGCAGCCGTTCGCGGATCGCGTCCCAACAGTCCCCCGCTTTCTCCTGCACCGTCACCACCCGGTCATCGCCCAGCAGGAACAGGCTCACCTGCTCCGAGTCGATTACCGACACCCCGTCCCGCACCGCCGCCCGCATCATCTTCACCACAATGAACAGCTGCATCTCCGCCGTCCGGTCTTCGGTCGCCTTCACCTCAAACGGCTCGACCTTCGGCCGCTGGAACGTGTGCACCACATCCTCCATCGCCAACGGGTGCAGCCCATGCCGTGTCGTCAGCTCCGCCAACACCGAGGGATCACCCAGCCCCCGCACATCCACCCAACGCACCGCCGCCCAGTCCGGCTTCGGCTCCCGCAGCCCCGCCTTGCCCTCCCCGCTGTGCACCTCCGCACGCTCCGCCCCGTAGTCCGTCGTCGCTACCGTCACCGGCTCACCCGACCGCTCCATCGCTGCCAGCTGGTCCGCCGTCATCCCCGCCGACGACCCCGGCCGTGCCTTCTCCGCCACCACCTCCCGCCTCGGCATCACCGTCCGCACCGTCCGCTTCACCCCCCTGCCCAGCATCCCGCCCACATACTCGCCCACCCCCACCACCGACCCCCCCACCATCCCCACCGCTTCCCCCACCGCATCCCCCACCCCTGTCCCCACCCCGACAAACGTCTTGCCCACCGTCCGCCCCAACTCCCGCCCCGCCTCACCCGCTTCGGTTAACCCACGCTGCAGCTCTCTTTTCATCCCCACAAGCTACCGCCCGCCCCCGCCGCTCACCAGCCCCAGGTCCCCGCTGCCCCCTTGAACGGCCCGACCACCTTCGATGTGATCCACCCGCCATAGAAGTCGCCGGCCTGCGCCGTGACCAACTCGTCATTCACATAACACGCATCCATCCGCGACGGGTAGAACGCGTAGTGGTCTTTCAACGCCGCAAACCGCGCGACCGGCTCCGCATAAAACCACCCCGCCGCCGCCGCCCGCTTGCTCGGCCCCACCACATCCACATACCCCGCCGACCCCTTCCACTCGCAGAAGCTCGACTTCCCGCGCACCACCTCCAGCATCGACCCGTCCACATCCCCCGGCGGCAAGTAGTACACGGGCGGATGGCTCGTCTCCTTTACCACCACCGCCGACGCTGTCGCCGCCAGCTCCTTCCCGTCAAACACGATCCGGATCGCATCGCTCACCCGCTCGCACAACGGCGGCCGCGGATAATCCCACACCGATTCCTGCCCAGGCCCAACGGGTTCTCGCTTCATGCCTGACATTAGGCGCAGCTGCTTCCTCGTAGCGCGGTCGCTTGCGACCACACACCCGGCGTAAACTTTGCTCATGGCCCCAACCCTCCCACTCACCAACAAACGCGTCCTCATCTTCCTCGGCAAGGACTATGAAGACCTCGAACTCCAATACCCCAAGCTCCGCCTCCGCGAGGCCGGGGCTCACGTCACCCTCGCCGCCCCCGAGACCGGTGTCACCTACCCCGGCAAGCACGGCTACCCCGACACCGCCGACCAGACGCTCGCCGACACCAACCCCGACGACTTCGACGCCCTGGTCATCCCTGGCGGCTGGATGCCCGACCTCCTCCGCCGGTCCGATCACGTCAAGTCCATCACCAAAACCATCGCCGACGCCAAGAAGCCCATCGCCTCGATCTGCCACGGCCCCTGGATCGATATCTCCGCCGGCATCGTCCGCGGCGTCACCTACACCTCCACCCCCGGCATCAAGGACGACCTGACCAACGCCGGTGCCACCTGGGTCAATGCAGAAGTCCACGTCGATCACGACCACCAACGCGTCAGCTCCCGACGCCCGTCCGACCTCCCCGCGTTCTGCCGCGCGTTCATTGAACTGATCGCCCCCTCGGGCCAGGCCTGACATGCTCCTCATGCATCAGGCTGAGTCAGTCACGCTCAACGGAACACGTCGTTGATCGTCCGATCGATCGAGCCGTTGACCCGCTGTTGCAGCCGATAGTCCGCGTGCTGCACCGAACGGTCCACCTTCTTCTGGGCGTAGCTGGGCTTCTTGTTGCTATTGGTCTGCGTCGTTTCGCAGCCAACCGACATCAGGGATACGCCAGCCAGCACACCGATCATCAGGAACGTTTTCATGGCCACACCAATCCTTTCCGAGGGGTCTTGTCGTTGATCACCGTCACCGGCCGACCCACACGGGCCAAGGCCGAGGAAGGGTTAGACGCCACCGCGGCCCACCGCATTTCGCCCGTGATCAAAAAAACAGCCGAGCATGCTCCGCCGACTCACCCCCGAAACACCGCCGCCCCGCCGTTTGCCCCCAGCCACGCCGTCACCCGGTCGAACAGCGCCTTGCCCTCGTCAAACGTGAACCGCTTCCGCGTCGCCGCCGCATCGCCCCACGCATACGCCTGGACCTCCTCCGGCTGCACCGTCACTTCCGCGTCTCCCGCAATCTGTCCCAGGAAGTAACGCACCGTCTTGCGCACCCGCTTCCCGCTGCGCTTCGTGAACTCATACGACTCATCGAAGCTCACCCCCTCCACGATCCGCTCCGCCACCAGCCCCGCCTCTTCGAGCAGCTCCCGCTCCGCCGCCACTAAATCGGTCTCCCCCTCTTCGGGATGCCCCTTCGGGAACGCCCAGTGCCCCGCGTGCAGCTGCACCAATAGGAACTCCATCCTCCCATCTTCCGCGATCCGCACCGGCACCACCCCACACGAAAAGTCCATCTTCATCACCGCAGCCTACCGCCCCACCCGGCTCACCGCCCAAGCCACCTCACGCTTACCCAGGTTCACAACGCCATGAATCTTGTGTTAAGACCACTGGCATCGCCTCCCCAACTCGATACGCTGGCGATCAGAGAAAGCCCAAGGAGTTGCCCCATGCCCTGTCCCGTCCACGGCCTCGCCTCCACCCTTGCCGCCACCCTTGTCTTGGCCGCCGCACCACTCGCGTCCGCCCAGATCACCGACCTCAACAACTGGTTCCTCGTCGAGGACGACCCCAACGGCTCACTGACCGCTACCGTCGCCCCCGACGGCTCATCAGTGACCCTCAGCATCAACGGCCCCATCAACGCTAACGACGACATCGGCCTCTCCACCATCAACGGCTTCGACGCTGGCACCTCCTCCCTCGGCTTCGCGTTCGATCCCGCCCAGAGCTTCCGGGCCGCCATCGACTTCAACGTCAGCAACACCGCCGGCATCCTCGGGTCACTCGCGCTCGGCTTCGGCCTCGGCGAAGACATCGACGGCACCGATTCGGTCGGGGCTGGCATCCTCCTTGTCCCCAGCCTTCCTGCCACACAGGGCTTCGTCGCTGCGCTCGACGGCGACACACTCGTCGGCTCGTTCCCGCTCTCCGGCGTGCCCACCTTCCCCGGCAGTCTCATCGTCGATTACGACGCCGGCACCGGCAACGTCCTCGCCGGCTATGCCGGACCCGGCGACTCCGACTTCGTTCAGGTCGGACCGCCCGCACCCGTCGGCCCTCTCTGGGACAACGAACCCCTCATCCTCTCCCTCTTCATCAACGGCGGCGCACCCGTCGGCACCGGCGTCTCCGCAGTCGTCAACGGCCCCGCCACCGTCACCTTCTCAAACCCCCGCGTCATCCCCGGCTCCCCCTTCGTCATCCCCGAACCCTCCGCCATCGCACTCCTCGTGCTCGGTGTGCTGCCTTTCACCGCCCGCCGCCGCCGCCATCACGACTGACTCTCTCACCGCGCCGCCAGCAACACCCCTCGCCGCAGCGTCCAGCCCCGCCAGTCCTGGGTCTGCTCCCGCAGCTCGCTCCGCAGCCGACGCGACACGCCCCGCACCTCCGCCGCCCGCGGGTGGTCCCCCGCCAGCCGTTCGCTCAACCCCTCCACCGCCGGCAAAGCCTCCGGACCCAGGTGCTCCAGATAGTCCAGATCGACCGGCGTCCCACCGGCGACCGCCCGCAACTCCGCCGAGTGCGTCACGTTGTACCGCGCGATGAACCCGTCAAAGTTCACGAAGCACGACGCGTAAATCACCGCCACCCCCAGCACCGCCGCCCGGCGTAACAACCACCCGTTGTCCCGCTCCGCCAGCACCCGCCACAGCACCAGCACGAACGCCACCGCGACCACCCCCATCCAGATCGCCGCCGCCACCCGCAGCCGCGTCAGCGAATACGCCTCCACATACAGGTTCAGCCGCCACACCGCTGTCGCCAACAGCAGCACGTTCTGACCCACCCACAGCGTCACGAACACCCGCACCAACCGCGCACCCGTCCCCCGCTCACCGGCCCGGCACCCCAGCAGCACAAACCCCACGGCCAGCAACGCCGTCGCCAGCAGCGGGTACGCCCCCCGCTGCGCGTACCCCGCCAGCGTCATCCCCTCCGGCAACGCCGACCGCCCGAACAAGAACACGCCATCCAGCACCAGGTGTACCGCAAACATCACGTTGAACACCACCAAACTCCGCCACACCACCCCCACCGGCAGCACCCGCGCCAAACCCCGCCCCTCGAAGCTCAGGCCCTCCGAGCGTGGGTCCGCTTGACCAGCCGCGCTCGCTCCGCCGCCGCGCCCCCGCCACGTAAACCGCACCCGCAGCAACGCCCACACCCCTAACCCCGCCACGATCCACAACCCCCAACGCGCCACCGGCAGCCACTCCGGCAACCGCTCCAGCCGAGCCGTCACCCTCTCTCCGAACGCCCGCACCCCCCACTCGATCACCGGGTTCGCCGCCATGAACAGCAGCAGAAACACCACTCCCACCGCCACGGGCAACACCCACCGCACCAGGCCCGAAGCCCACGCGCTCTGGGCGTGGGCCCGCCCCACCCGCCCCACCCTTGCCGACTGCCAGCTCGCGACCCGCCACGCATCAACCCACGGCTGCACCAACCCCCGCAACCCGAACCACACCCACCGCCGCACCCACTCCGCCACGCTCGACGTCCAGCCCCCCCGCTGCACCGCCGCCAGACTCACCAAACCCACCAGCGTCATCCCCACCACCATCGGCCCCGGCTGCACCACCAACGCCCCGATCAACCCCACAATCAACCACACCAACACCCGCCCCGCCCGCACCCTTTTCCCCGCACCGACCACCGCCCCACCCCGCATCAGCAGCGCCCCCAACAACGCCGCCGCATACAGCCCCACCGACCACCCGATCGGCTGCTCGAAGAACAGGTAATCCGCCAGCCCGATCAAGCCCAGCGTCAACGCCGCCACAAAACTCAGCCGCCTTCGCAACCCCCACCCCGTCCGGCTCTCCCCGACCAACCCCCGCCAACCCCCCCGCTGCACAGACCCATCGCGCTCAGCTTCAGCCTCAGCCATCCCTTGCCCTTTCCTGGTCGAGCCCCGATCCACAACGACCGGGCTCGGTTCAAAAGACACACCAACCAACGCCTGCCCAAACCAGCACCGGCCACACTTCAACTCCTGCCGTTACGCCCTGACTCCCACCCCGGTTCTGACGCGTCCCACTTTCAGGCCGAAAACCCCGAAACACCAAACCCTTGAGACTCGCCAACACCGCCGAATCACCCGCCCACGATCAACCGCCCGTACGACCACGGTACTTGGCAGCCAACCCCGCGGCCCGCTCCGCATGGGGCGATTCGATATCAGTGAATATTGCCGCCGCAGCTTCAAGGTCATCCGCAGCCTCTGCCCAGTCTTCCAGCTTGGCGTACGCTGCCCCACGGTTGAAACATGCGTTGCCCTCGCCTCGCCGGTCGCCGATCTCTCGGGTGATTTCCAACTGTTGCTCGTAATATCCGATTGCCTTCCGCGTGTCACCTAAGCCCGCGTGAGCGTTACCCAGGTTGCCCAAGGCGTTGCCCTCGATCTCCCGGTCGCTGATCTCGCGGGCAACCTCTAAGCACTGCTCGTGGAAACCGATAGCCTTTTGCGTGTCACCCAAGGCCGCGTGAGCGTTACCCAGGTTGCCCAAGTCTTGGCCTTCGCCACGCCGGTCACCAATCTCTCGAGAAATAACCAAGGCTTGTTCGTGATACTCGATGGCCTTCCGCGTGTCACCTAAGGCCTTGTAAGCACTACCCAGATTCCCCAACGCGATGCTCTCGCCTTCGCGATCGCCGATCTCTCGGGCGACCTTCAAGTGCTGTTCGTGTAATCCGACGGCGTGATACGTATCACCCAACCCAGCCACTGCAAGGCCAAGGTTGCCCAAGGCCGCTCCCTCGCCTGTACGGTCGTCGAATTTCCGGCAGGCGTCTATTGCGGTTTCGAGCCACTCAATCTGGGTGCGGATGTGGAGCCGGAGGCGCAGAACGTGTACGCCAGCGTTGTAGTAGCCGGCGGCCAAGCGGGCAGCGGCATCGCTTTCACCGCGGTGTCGTTTGGTCCATTCGTAAGCGGCACGGATATGGGTGGCCTCGGCGTCGTAAAGACCCAGACCGTCAAGAGATTTGCCTTCGAGGTAGAGGGCGTTGGCGGCGGCAAGTACTTGGCTAAACACCGAGGCGTGTCGGCGGCCAGTCTTAAGACGAGCCGCGTCGTTTGGCATGGCCCGTCGCCAGGCGTAGGCGCGGGCAAGGTCGTGGAGGCGGTAGCGGTTGCTCGCCTCGTCGAACTCGATCAGGGCGTGACGCCGCAGCTCGCGCAGGTAGGGGAGGCCGGCTTTGACGGCTTGATCGTCTTCCACTTCCTCTGCTGCGGCGACCTTCACGGCAAGGTCTGGGGCGAAGTCGGCGGTGAAGACGCCGAGCCGGGCCCAGAACAACTTCAATTCCGCGTCGAGCCGGTCGAGCGAGAGCCCGATGGCCCGACGGGCGAAGGCGCGCTCTTCCGCTTCATCATCCTTGCTGCCGTCGTCCGAACCGGAGCGGCGATTGGCCTCGTCCAGCTCCGCGAGCGCATCCGAACGCAGGGCGTCGAGGTATTCCGCCGGAGGCAGGTCGTCGTAGATCGACAGGTGCGTCGCGGCGATACGCACGGCCAAGGCGAGCCGGCCGCAGGCGGCGGCGAGGTCGTTGGCCTCGGCCTCGGTCAGCCGGGGGGCGAGGCTCTGGGCGAGAGCGATGGCGTCTTCTTCGCTGAGCACGTCGAGGCGGAGCGGTTTTTGGCCGTGGATCAGGAAGTTCTCGCGGGCGGTGACGATCACCCGACAGTTGCCGCCGGGGATCAGCGGGTGGACCTGGTCCGGGCCGGCGGCGTTGTCGAGCAGCAGCAGGGCTCGGCGCTCGGCGAAAAACCCGCGGTAGTACCCGGCCAGGGCGTCGTCGGGCGTGTCCTTGAAGACGGTCTCGCTGTCGTACTGGCGGAGCAGCGACTCCATCGCCGCCCGCGGTGAGAGCGGCTCGGTGGTCCCCCGCAGGTCGATGTAGGCCTGCCCGTCGGGGCAGTGCCCGTCCTTGGCCAGACGATCGCCGACGTATATCGCAAGCGCCGTCTTCCCGATCCCCCCCGCCCCGCCGACACCGGCGATGCCCGCGATGCGGCCGTCGGCGACGCTTGGATTCGTGGTGTCGGGGTTCAGGGTTTGGAGCAGCGCTTCGACCTGTGGTTTTCGGCCGATGAACGCGTTGTCGAAAGCGGGCAGCCGGGGGACCGATCGCTCGGCCTGTGCGATGGCGCTGCGGAGCGTCGCGATCTCTTCCTTGAGTTCGTCGATGACACGCTGCGATTCTGTTGTCTGGTGGGCCCGTGTCTTCTCGTGTTCGAGCTTGATCGTGAGGGTGATCGTTTTGAAATGGAGATCGAAGTAGCCCTGGTCTGGGAAGCGAAGAGCCAGCTCTTCAGCGAGCGGCTGGGCCAACTTCTCGGCGACGGTCTGCCCGAGCTGCTCGAGGGATGCGTCGTCGAGGCCGGCGTTGGCTGTGCTGGGTTCTTTGCTGAGCCGGGCGATGACGTAAGCGCGGAACGCGGTGGTGTCGGTCTTGAGGCCGTCGCGGAAGAACAGGCACCAGGCGGTGTAGAGCGAGAGCCGACGGGATTCGTGGGCGGACGAGCTGTCGTGGTTGACGAGGAAGCCGCGTTCGAGGCCCTCCTGGAACTTGATCGAGCGGGCGTGCTTGCCGGGGGATTCGATGCGGTTGCGGGTCCACTCGTCCAGGCGATCGGTGACGGCGGCGTTGAGCTGTTGGTCGATGTTCGGGCTGGCGAGCCGAGTCGGGTCGAGCGTGTCGGGGTCGAAGAGCGTGTGGTCTTCGGAGACGGTGTCGAAGGCCCGGCAGTGGTTTTCGTTGTGGACCAGGTCGTAGAACGCCCGGAGCCAGGCGTGCTCGGCGGTGTCGGCCACCTTGATGAGGGGCTGATTGAAGAGCGTCTTGTTGCGCCACGCTTCGAGCACCGCCGGGAAGAACGGCTGCTTGTCGCCCACTTCGGCTGCACAGGAGGTGTAGACGAAGGCGAGAGCGGCGCGGAGGCTGCGTTGGGCGAGGCCTTCGAGGTGGTGGTTGGTGGGGAGCCGGCCTTCTCGGAGGCGGCCGACCACGAGTTCCTTGATCTTCTTGTTGGTGAGCTTGCCGGAGTCGTAGGCCTGGGACGCGACGAGGCCGGACCCGACGCCGATGAGGAAGCTGTTGGTCTGGAAAGCGGCAATGAGCCCGGAAATGGTCAGTGGATCGGCCACGGCACCAAGGATAGCCGCCGTGCGGTGGGCGGCGTGAGCCAATCGAAAACCGGCCGGGGGTGCCGGCCGGTTTCGTGGGAGTTTGGCGTATGCGGGCGGTTGGTTTACATCGAGACGACCACGCTCTTGGTTTCGAGGTAATTGTCCAGCGCGGCGTGGCCCATCTCGCGGCCCCAGCCGGACTGCTTGTAGCCGCCGAACGGCAGCGCCGCGTCGAAGATGTTGTAGCAGTTGACCCAGACGGTCCCGGCCTTGAGCTCGGCGGCTAACCGGTGGGCCTTGCCGACGTCGGAGGTCCAGATGCCGGCGGCGAGGCCGTAGTCGGTGTCGTTCGCACGGTTGAGTAATTCGGCCTCGTCTTTGAACGGCGTGGCGACGACGACGGGGCCGAAGATCTCTTCACGCACCACCGACATGTCGTCGCGGGTGTCGGTGAGGACGGTGGGCTGCACGAAGTAGCCCGGGCCGTCGATCGTGCTGCCGCCGCAGGCCGCGGTCGCGCCGTCGCGCTGACCTGCTGAGAGGTAGCTGGCCACGCGGTCCTGCTGCTCCTTCGAGACCAGCGGGCCCATGTCCGTATCGGCATCGAAGCCGCTGCCGAGCTTCATGCCCTCGGCGTGCTTGGACACGCCTTCGACGACCTGGTCGTACACGCTGTGGTGCGCGAACAGCCGGCTGCCGGCGCAGCAGCACTGGCCGTGGTTGAAGAAGATCGCGTTGGCGGCCCCCGGAATAGCTGTCTCCAAGTCAGCATCCGGGTAGATCACATTCGGGCTCTTGCCGCCCAGCTCCAGCGTGACCTTCTTGAGGTTGTCGGCCGCGGCGTGCACGATCATCTTCCCGACCTCGGTGCTGCCGGTGAACGCGACCTTGTCGACCATGGGGTGGGCGGTCAGCGGGGCGCCCGCTTCTTCGCCGAGCCCCGTGACGATATTGACCACGCCCTCGGGGAACCCGGCCTCCAGGATCAGATCACCCAGCCGAAGCGACGACAGCGGTGTCTGCTCCGCGGGCTTGAGCACGATCGTGCAGCCCGCCGCCAGTGCCGGGGCCAGCTTCCACGCCACCATCAGCAGCGGGAAGTTCCACGGCGTGATCTGTGCCGCCACACCCACCGGCTCCTTCCGGGTGTACGCGTGGTACCGGGCACCCGGCGTGTACGGCACCGTGATCGGGATCGTGTCGCCCTCGATCTTCGTGGTCCACCCGGCCATGTACCGGAACATGTCGACCGCCAACGGCACGTCCGCCGCCTGCGCGACCGCGAACGGCTTGCCGTTGTCCAGCGTCTCGAGCTGGGCAAACTCGTCGAGGTGCTGTTCGAGCAGGTCGCCGAGCTTCCAGATGATCTTGCCCCGCTCGCTCGAGGTCATCCGCGTCCACGGCCCCTCGTCGAACGCCTTGCGCGCCGCCTTGACCGCCTTGTCCACATCAGCCGCGTTACCCGCCGCGCACTGTGCGATCTCTTCACCCGTTGCGGGGTCGTACACCGCAAACGTCTCGCCCGAGTCGGTATCGACCCACTGGTTATTGATGAGCAGTTGTTTGGGCCGGCTCAGGAAATCAACGACCGGCGAGTTTTGCAAAGCGGGAGAGAGATCGACAACAGACATAAGCACTCCGGGTTAGAGGGACACGTTTGAATACAGACGGTTTTGAATCACAGGACGGGGTCGCGTCACGCATCGGCGTGCCGCACAAAGCAATCGGATGAATGGCGAATCATTGCGGCCAGGGCCGCGGCCTGATCTATTTGAAATAACACAAGGAATCAATAGATACGAAATAAAACGAACCCGGATCGGAATTCCGCACATCGTAACATACCCGAGGCGAGGTGAATCACCAACAGTTGGATGCGGTCCGCGTTAGTCGGCCGCTCGATAACGATCCCGAAGCGTTTCCCAGCGGGGCCAGATGTCGGGGTCTTCTTTGAGATCGACCAGGGGGCGGAGCTCCCGCTCGATCAGGCCGCAGTCGAGCCGGCCCTGTTGCCGGATGAGGATGCCACGGACGTCGTGCCAGTCGATTTCACGATTGGCAATCGCTTTATAGATAACCAAGTCTTCCGCAGAACAGGTCTTAAAGACGAACGCGTCGGAGAATGCGAATGAGGTTGCACGCTCGATCGCCGATGCCTCAAACCCGGATGCGGCCAGCGAGATATCGAGCCCGATCTCGGTGCCACGTGGTTTGAGCAACAGCACCCGCGAGACCCTGGCAAGCTCCAGGCTGTTTTGTGCTCGGAGTTCATAGTGCGGTTCGAGCAGCGCGATGACTTGCTCTTCCTCACCCAGATCGGTCTGTACCGCCGCATCGGCGTCTTTCGTAAACCGCATCTCCCCCCACCTCTGAACCGCTACGCCGCCGATGAAACAGCATGGCCGTCCGGCCTCGTCCATTACGCGCTGAAAGGCGGTGGCGGCAGCGAATACCTCTTTCACGGATTCGACTCCGGCTCGGAGCCTGGCCTAAGCCAGCGATGTAGCTCTATCAGCCCGGATATCGGCTTCGGGGGCGAAGCACGCAACGCGTGCTCCATCACGCCGTCGAAGGCTTCAAGGTCACGCGCCGTATTTGTCGCGCGGATGTCCTTCTCCCGCTGCTCTTCCAAGATCGGCCCTAGCTTTTTCCATCGCTCGACAAAATCACGTGCGGATTCTTTAGCCATGGTGTTTATGCTTGGCGTTGTATCAATCCCCAGTGTCGAGGACGGACATGAAGGCTTCTTGGGGAATGTCGACGGAGCCGACCTTTTTCATGCGCTCCTTGCCCTTTTTCTGCTTTTCGAGGAGCTTGCGTTTGCGGGAGACGTCGCCGCCGTAGCACTTGGCGGTGACGTTCTTGCCGACGGATTTGATGGTTTCGCGGGCGATGATCTTGCCGCCGATCGCGGCCTGGAGCGGGATCTCGAAGAGGTGGCGGTCGATCTGGTCCTTGAGGCGCTTCAAGAGATGCCGGCCGCGGAACTCGGCTTTGGTGCGGTGGACGATGAGGGAGAGGGCCTCGACGGGGTTGCCATTGACGAGGATGTCCATCTTGACGAGGTTGTCGGTGTTGAAGCCGGTGACCTGGTAGTCGACGGTGCCGTAGCCGGAGGTGATGGATTTCAGTTTGTCGAAGAAGTCGTAGATGATCTCGGCGAGCGGCAGGTCGTATTCGAGGATCTGCCGGTCCTCGGCCAGGAACTTCTGCTGCTTGTAGATACCCCGGCGGTTCTCGCAGAGCTTCATAATGTCGCCGATGCAGGCGTTGGGCGTGATGATCTCGGCGGCGACGATGGGCTCGCGGATGGCCTTGACCTTGGACATGTCCGGGAGCTCGGCGGGGTTGGTGATCAGGATCGTCTCGCGTTCGCCCATCTTGCCGAGGACCTCGACCTCGTAGGTGACGGTCGGGGCAGTTTGGACGACGGAGACGTTGCCCTCGCGTTCGAGGCGTTCCTGGATGATGTCCATGTGGAGCATGCCGAGGAAGCCGCAGCGGAAGCCGGAGCCGAGGGCTTCGGAGTTGGAGGGCTCGAAGTTGAAGCTCGCGTCATTCACGTGGAGCCGGGCGATGGCGTCGCGGAGCTCGTCGAACTGGGTGTCGCCGGAGGGGTAGAAATCGCAGTAGACCATCGGTTGCGGCTCTTCGTAGCCGGGCAGCGGGGTCTCGGCGCGGGCGGTGTCGAGGGTGAGGGTATCACCGACGTTGACGTCTTCGAGGGACTTGATGGCGGCGACCATATAGCCGACATCGCCGGCCTCGAAGGGTTCGTTCGTGGCGTGCATGTCGGGCTTGAACTTGCCGAGCTCGGTGACCTGGTAGGTGCGTTTGGCCCCCATCATGAGGACGCGGTCGCCCTTCTTGAACGTGCCGTTGACGACCCGGAAGTAGACGATGACGCCGCGGTAGTCGTCGTATTTGGCGTCGAAGATCAGGGCCTGGAGCGGCTTGTCGGGGTCGCCCTTGGGGGGCGGGAAGTTCTCGCAGATGGAGTCGAGGAGTTCGGAGACCCCGACGCCGGTCTTGGCGGAGGTCATGATGCAGTCGTCGGCATCGAGCCCGAGGACTTCTTCGACCTGCAGGGCCCGCTTCTCGGGCTCGGCGGAGGGCAGATCGATCTTGTTGATCACGGGGATGAGCTCGAGGTCGGCGTCGACGGCCTTGTAGAGGTTAGCGACGGTCTGGGCCTCGACGCCCTGGGTGGCGTCGACGACGAGGATCGCGCCTTCGCAGGCCGCGAGGGCGCGGGAGACTTCGTAGTGGAAGTCGACGTGGCCGGGGGTGTCGATGAAGTTGAGTTCGTAGTTGACGCCCTGGTAGACGTGTTCGACGGAGACGGCGGCGGCCTTGATGGTGATGCCGCGTTCGCGTTCGAGGTCCATCTGGTCGAGGCGTTGGTCCTGCTTGGTGCGGTCGTCCATGGCCCCGGTGCCCATGAGCATGCGGTCGGCAAGCGTGGACTTGCCGTGGTCGATGTGGGCGATGATGCAGAAGTTGCGGATGTGTTGGGCGGTGGGGGCGGACATGGAAAGTCGGGGTTGCGGGAGCTTGCGGCGGGGCGAGCCCGGGGATGGCCATCCCCGGGCTTTAGTAGGGGTGTGGGGTTGGGTGGGCTTTGGTTGGTGCGAACTGATTATAGAGAGAGGATCGGTGGGATCGAGGGAGGGGTGTATGCGAAAACCGGCGATCGTGGATCGCCGGCTCAAGGGATTAGTGGGATGTTGCGGTCACACTCAGCCGGTGATGCTGGTGACGCGGACGCGGATGAAGTCCTGGCGGTGGCCACGCTTGCGGTGATAGCCCTTGCGACGCTTGAACTTCACGACATCGACCTTCGGGCCACGGCCCTCTTCCAGGATGTCGGCTTCGACCTTCGCACCCTCGACGTAGGGGGCACCGATGGTGGCGGCCTTATCGTCGTCGGTGGAGAGGTAGACGACGCGGTCGAAGGTCAGGGCGATGTCTTCGTCGCCGAGCTCGCGGCGGTCGATGTCGATGACGTCGCCTTCGGAAACTTTGATCTGGGTGCCGCTGTCTTCGATGATCGCGAACATCGTGTGCCTCGGTGGGGATGGGTGGGGTTTTGGGGTGCAGGTGGAAAGTCGAGCCCGGTAGTGTAACGGAAGGCGTGTTTTTCGCAAGGGCATCGGCGAGGCGACCCACGGACTCAGTCCGTGGGCTTCTGGGGGAGCGTTATGGGGGGTGGGGTTGGGCTACACTCCGCGGTCATCGGTTTTTAAGGAGATATGACGCTGCGACGTGGCGTGAGCTGGGTCTGGATGGTGTGGTGGACGCTGCTGGCGGCGGGGGCGTTGTGCGCGGGCGGCGAGGCGTGGGGGCAGGACCAGGACTTTGACCCGGAGGGGAAGATCGTCTCGAAAATCGAGCTGGTCGGGCTGGAGACGGTCAATCGGCAGCTGGTGGAGAACCAGATCAGGATGCGGGTGGGCGACCCGAACTTGGCGGAAGTCCGGCGGGGGGATGTGCGCCGGCTGAACTTTTTGGTGCGGTTCAAGAGCATCGTGATCGATGCCCGGGAAGACACGGATCGCCCGGGGGGGAACCACGTGATCCTGACCTATCGGTTTGTGGAGCAGCCGGCGTTGGCGGATGTGCAGTTCGTGGGCAACCGGGAGCTGACGGACCAGGAGTTGGCGGGGGTGTTGATTTTGCGGCCGGGCGATCCGGTGGAGGAGTTCGCGATCGACCGGGGGGTGCAGCAGATCAAACGGCTGTACCAGCAGGAGGGGTACTTCGCGGTGAGCGTGCGGGTCGATGAGGAGTTACTGGAGACCGAGCGGGTGTTGCTGGTGCGGATCGTGGAGGGGCCGAGGGTCCGGGTCAAAGCGTTTCAGGTCGAGGGCAACACGGTGTTCCCGGATCGGCTGCTGCTGAGCCAGGTGCGTTCGAACACGTATATCTGGCTGCTGCGGAAGGGCGACCTGAACCTGAACCAGCTGGAGCAGGATGTGGCCCGGATCCGGGACTTCCTGCGAGAGCGGGGGTACCTGGACGGGCAGGTCGGGCGGGAGATCCAGGTCTCGCCGGACGGGCTGGACGCGGTGGTGCGGTTTATTGTGGATGAGGGCCGGCAGTACCGGGTCGGGAACGTGACGGTGCGGGGGAATCAGCAGTTCACGGACGAGCAGGTCCGGCTGCAGATGGAGCTGTCGCCGGGGGCGGCGTTCAACGTGCGGGCGGTGGAGCGGTCACGGCGGAAGCTCCGGCTGATGTACGGCGACCTGGGGTATATCGATACGACCGTGCAGATCGATCGGCTGTTTGACGGGGACAAGCCGGTGGTGGATTTGCTGGTCACGGTGGATGAGGGCGAGGTCACAAGGGTGGGGAAGGTGATCCCGCGGGGGAACGAGCTGACGCAGACGCGGGTGCTGCTGCGGGAGCTGCGGGGGTTAGAGCCGGGTCGGCCGTTTAACCTGCGGGAGCTGGACCGGACGCGTCGGCGGATCGCGAACTCGCAGTATTTTCAGGAGGGGGTGATCACGATCCTGGGGCAGCCGGGCGATGAGGTGCGGGACGTGTTGGTGGAGGTGAAGGAGAAGAACACAGGGCGGATCGGGCTGGGGGTCGGGATCAGTTCGGACGTCGGGCTGATCGGGGAGATTTCGGTGACGCAGCGGAACTTCGACATCCTGGACACGCCCGAAACGCTGGAGGAGTTTTTCAGCAACCGGGCGTTCCGCGGCGGCGGGCAGCTGTTCGAGCTGGCGCTCCAGCCGGGCGATGAGTTCAACCGTTACAGCGTGCGTTGGCGGGACCCGTTCTTCATGGAGTCGGACTACTTTCTGGATGTCGGGTTTTCGTTCTTCAACCGGGAACGGGAGGACTTCGACGAAGGGCGGATCTCAGGGCGGGTTGGCGTCGGCCGGCGGTTCGGGGATATCTGGTCGGCGTCGCTGTCGACCCGGG
>JBCCOW010000024.1:0-46452 GCA_039025195.1 Planctomycetota bacterium | reverse complement strand
TAAATTTGCATAGAAATTAGGTTCTGACACGCTTAGTAAGCCACTTTTATTTTCAGCTTATTTAGTTTTGTAAGACCAATTTTTGTCAATATCTTCTTTTTAAGACAAGTATGGCGAGGACGGCGGCGGGGTCGGGGGCGAGGTTGTGGGTGGGGTCGGCGGTGGGGAGTTGGGTGATGTAGGGGAGGTCGAGTTGGAGGTCGGTGTCGGCGAGGACGCGGAGGGCGGGTTTGGGGGGGGCTGCATCGCGACTGAAGTCGGGATACAGAAGGTGTTGGAGGCAGTCGTTGAGGAAGGTGTCGATGGGGTGGACGGCGGGTGGGGTGAGGAGTTGGGCTTGGTGGACGAGGGCGGCGTAGGCGGTTTGGCGTTTGCGGGCGAGGAGGATGGCGCACGGGCCCACGGATTGAATCCGTGGGCTTCGGGCGAGGGCTTGGAGGGTGGGGATGGGGTGGAGGGCGAGTTGGGGGTTGGTGAGGGCGAGCATCTGGGCGGCGGCGCAAGCGCTGCGGAGGCCGGTGAAGGAGCCGGGGCCGGTGACGAGGGCGAGGTGGGTGAGGTCGTTTGGTTGGAGTTGGTGTTGGTTGAAGAGTTCGGCGATTGCGGGGAGCAGGTCGAGTTGGTGGCGTTGTTGTGGCGGGATTTGGGTGGTGGCGAGGAGGTGGTGGTCTCGGCGGAGGGCGAGGTGAGTGGTGCGGGTGGAGGTGTCGAGGGCGAGGGCGAGCATGGGGAGGGGGAGGGTGTCGCGGGTATGTGGGCGGGTGTGGTGGGGTTGAGCGAGGGGTGGTGGCGGCGCGGCCCCGGGTCATTGACCCGGGGTTAAATGGTGTGAGTGGTGGTTAGTCGTGAGAGAGGGTGGCGAGGGTGGAGAGCGTCGTCTGCGCGGTGCCGTTGTCGAGGGCTTGGAAGACGAGGGGGAGGGCGGCGGGGATGTCTTCGGTGAGGCCGGCGACGGTGAGGGCGGCGGCGGCGTTGAGGGCGACGATGTCGCGGGGGGGGCCGTGCTCGCCGGCGAGGATTTGTTGGATGATCTTGGCAGAGGCTTCGGGGGAGTCGGCGTGGAGGGCGGCGGGGTGGGAGTAGGGGAGCCCGAGGTCGGCCGGGTCGATGGAGGTGGTGGAGAGGGCGTGGTTGGTGAGGGCGGTGATCTGGGATGGGCCGGCGGTGGAGAGTTCGTCGAGGGCGTCGATGTGTTTGCCGTCGGGGTCGGGGATGGTGCCGTGGACGACCATGGCGGCGTCGGCGCCAAGTTGTTTGAGGACCTGGGCGAGGGTTTCGGTGAGGTCGGGGGCGAAGACGCCGAGGAGTTGGCGGTTGGCGCCGGCGGGGTTGGTGAGGGGGCCGACGAGGTTGAAGAGGGTGCGGAAGCCGAGCGCGGCGCGGACGGGGGCGGCGTGCTTCATGGCCGGGTGGTGGGCGGGGGCGAAGCAGAAGCAGATGCCGGCCTCGTCGAGGCACTTGGTCAGCGTTTCGGGTTTGGCGTGTAGGTTGACGCCGAGGGCTTCGAGGACCTGGGAGGAGCCGGAGTTGGAGGTGACGGACTTGTTGCCGTGCTTGGCGACGGCGATGTTGTGGGGTCGGCCGACGGCGGCGGCGACGAGGGCGGCGGCGGTGGAGATGTTGAAGGTGTTGGCGTGGTCGCCGCCGGTGCCGCAGGTGTCGATGAGGGTGAGGTGGGGGGGGGCGTCGACTTTGGCGGCCTTTTCACGCATGACTTTGGCGGCACCGACAAGCTCGTCGATGGTGGGGCCGCGGGACTGGATGAGGGCGAGCAGGGCGCCGGTCTGGGCGGGCTCGGCGTCGCCGTTCATGATGGTGGTGAAGGCGGTGGTGGCCTGGTCAGGGGTGAGGGGCTGGGCGTCGAGGAGTTGTTGGAGGAGGGGTTTGAGCATGTTGGTTGCGGTGGGTATGCGGGCGGGGGTGGTTGGTCTGAGCGTGGGGTGGTGGCGGCGCGGCCCCGGGTCATTGACCCGGGGTTAAATGGGTCATGATCAGGCGAAGGTTTCGATGAGGACTAAGAGCATGTAGGCGGCGGAGAGGAAGAGGAGGATCTGGAGGACGAGGCCGCCGGCCTCGCGGGGGAGTTTTTTGGGGGGGTGGCCTTTGAGGGTTTTGTAGACGACGGCGATGGCGATGACGAGGGGGAGGACGAGCAGGGTGGTGTAGGGCTCGATGGGGAGCGGGTCGAGGAAGGGGCGGAGGGCGAGCATGGTGTGAGGCGACGTGTTTTGGGCGGCGCGGCCCCGGGTCATTGACCCGGGGCTAAATGAGAGGGTGGTTTGGGGGTGCGGTGGAGGAGGTCGAGGATGAGCAGGGCGTTGAGCATGCCGGCGATGGCGGTGTAGAGGGTGCCGATGGTTTGGGGTTTGCCGAGGGGCTTGGTGTAGGGCGGGGGTTGGTTGGGGTCTTGGGTGGTGGTGGCGTGTTGGTCGAGGCGGTTGCGGTAGAGGTCGACGAGGAAGGTGGGGGCGATCATGGCTTGGCCGACGAAGGGCCAGCGGTGGTCTTGTCGGTTGACGACGCCGAGTCCGCCGATGAGGAGGCCGGCGGTGTAGAGGCCAGTCAAGGCAATGGCGAGGATGAGGGCCTGGGCGCGGTAGCCGAGGAGGAGGTGGCCGAGGCCGGGGAAGGCCCAGGCGGCGATGGCGGCGGCGGGGGACCAGGCGGCGGCGGGTGGCTTTGGGGGATCGGGTTGGGGTGAGGTGGTGGGCGGGTTGGTAGGTGGGGTGGTGGGGGTCTTGGTGGGTGCGGGTGAGGTCGGTGTGGGCTGTGGTTGGGGGGAGGTCACGGAGGGGGCTCGGGATGGCCGTTGACAGGGCAATAGACGGCGGTAGTGTAACCGGCGGGGGGCTCGTCCCTGCGGGTGAAGGGGGCGGTCGCGGGGTCGGTTCCGCGGGTTGCGGGCCGGCGAGTTGAATCGGATTAGGTGTTTGCAGTCGGGCCCAAACGAAGGAGCATCAGGCATGTCGACCGGCGAGATGGATCGTGAAGGATTGGGGCTGGGTTTGAGTGAGAGCGGTGCGGGGTTCGGGGTGAGGTTGTCGGCGTTGTTGAGCGGGGGGTGGGGCGGCGACGCGGGGCGGTGGTGGTCGGTTTCGTCGCGTCCGGGTGTGGTGTCGGCGGTGGACGACGACGATGACGATCTGGAGGACGACGATTATCTGGACGATGACGACGAGGATGATCTGCTCGATGACGACGACGATGACTTTGACGACGATGACGATGATGACGACGACGACGATTACTTCGATGACGACGATGATGATGAGGACGACGACGAGGAGCTGTTGGATGACGACGACGAGCTGCTCGATGATGAGGAAGAAGAGGAGCTAGACCTCGACGACGACGATGATGATTAGGGCTCGGCGGCGTTCGCCGGGCGTCCCCGCGGGTGGGCGGACCGGTGATTCAAGCTGCTGGAGCAGAACGATGAGTAAGGAAGACGGACGGGAGAAGGCCAAGGGTGGTGCGGGCTCGGTGGAGCGTGGGGAGGAGCGTCGCCGGAACGTGGTGGACACGCGGAGCGAGTCGGAGCGGGCGGCGACTGGATTGGAGCGTCGGCGGGGCCCGGGTCGGCGTCGGTCTGACTTTGTGAAGGCGGCGGAGGAGGGGGAGATGACGCCGGAGCAGTTCCTGTTTATCAAGGCGATCGATGCGTACAAGCGGGTGAATCAGACGCCGTTCCCGACGTGGACGGAGGTGCTGGAGGTGATCCGGAAGCTGGGGTATCGGAAGACGCAGGCGACGGAGCTGGAGATCCCCGGCGCGGAGGACTGGCGGGAGTCGGCGGACGCGGCGGCGTTTGTGGTGGCGGAGCCGACCGAAGAGGAGGCGCGGGACGCGGCGTAGTCGGAGGCTTGCGGTTTGCGGCTTGTGTCGTGGCGGTGCGGGGGTATGGCGGGTGGGGTAGGTTGTGGGGGTGAGTGAGACGCCCGAGTTGCCGTACCGCTTGGCGGTGTTGTGTTACCTGTTCGATGCGGAGGGGCGGGTGTTGTTGTTGCATCGGCGGAAGCCGCCAAACCTGGATTTGTATTCGCCGATCGGCGGGAAGCTGGAGCTCGGGGAGGGGGAGAGCCCGACGGCGTGTGCGGTGCGTGAGATCGAAGAGGAGGCGGGGATCACGGTGCCGGTGGACGACCTGCACCTGACGGGGATGATTTCGGAGTCGGCGTTCGAGGACTCGGGACACTGGCTGATCTTTTTGTATGAGGTGACTCGTCCGGTCGAGGTGTCGGAGCTGAGCTTCGATGAGGGGCGGCTGGAGTGGCACGCGGTGGAGGCGTTGGATGGCTTGGCGATCCCCGAGACGGACCGGCGGGTGATTTGGCCGTTGTTCTGGCGGTATCGCGGCAAGTTTTTCGCAGCCCACATCGACTGCGCGGGCGGCGGGGTGGCGTGTCGGCTGGAGCAGCCAGCGGCGGATGCCGGGGTGTGGGAGCCGGCTCTGGGCTCACTAGTGCCGGGATCGGCGGGTGATCAGGGCTGACAACGCGTGAGCGGGTTTAAATTGCGGGGGGGTCTCATAACCGTATAAGGTGTTTCACCAATGTGCTTTGAAACGTGCAGGGTGGCAGGCTAAGCTACGGGTCCTGGGGAAAAGTGCTCGTGTGACCGTCCGAGGGGTCACCGTTTAGGAGTTTGCCGCGAGATCCTTTTTTAGTAAGAGGTGCGGTTTGTTGCTGCGATCTGATCACATCGCGTTGCCCTGGGTTGCGGGCCCGGAGGCGTGCTGCGCTTGGGTGAAGGGGATGGTGCGGGCGGACGAATTGCTGTTGGGTTTTTGGGGTGGGCCGGAGCCTTGGGGGATGGCGACAGGGTTGTTGGCGTCGGCGGGGTACAGCGATGCGGCGTTGGCGGAGTGGTCGTCGGTGGAGACGACCGAGAGGATGGCGTCGCCGTTCTGGCAGCGGTCGATGGAGCGGGGCTGGGTGGTGTGGGACGCGGAAACGGATGGCGATCGGGGGCTGCCGGCGGGGTCTGGGCGGTACGGGCTGGGGGTGGCGTTGATGGCGGAGGGGGCGATGGGCGCGCGGTGGAGCCTCGTGTTGACGCGACGTGAGGGGCCGTTCAGGGCGGAGGAGGCGCGGGCGGCGTTGGCGATGGTGCGTTTGTTGCGTGGGGCGTTTGAGTCGGCGGGCGAGGACGCGGGGGTGTCTCGGGCGTTGGTGGCCAAGGAATCGGCGGGGCGGGGCCGGGTGCTGGTGAGTGATGCACGGATGGAACTGCAGCTGGCGGTGTCGGGGCGGGGGATGGAGGGGGCGTTGGGCGAGTTTTGGCCGGTGCTGGTGCAGCGTTATGGGGAGTGCTGGCCGGCGTCGATGAGCGTGGTGACCGAGTCGATCGGGGAGCCGGTGTGGGTCCGCCTGTTGGAGAACTCAGCGGCGCGGTGCGGGGATGTGGGCTCGTGCTATCTGGAGCTGCGGGGGGCGGACGCGGACGGGCCGCCGGCCTTGGGCGTGCTCGAGGATGACCGGGTGGCGCGGGCGACGGCGTTCCTGGCTGACCGGGCGTCGGAGAGCCCGAGCCTGAACGACGTCGCCGCCTATGTGGAGATGAGCCCGTACCACTTCCACCGTCGGTTCAGCAAGCTCGCGGGGGTGTCGCCCAAGCACTTCCTGCTGCGCTGCCAGATCCGGGACGCGAAGCACCTGCTGCAGACCACCAGCATGCCGATCGGTCAGATCGCCGCGGAGACGGGGTTCGCGTCGCACGGGCACTTCACGGCGACGTTCCGGAAGATGGTGGGCGAGAAGCCGTCGGACGTGCGTTCGGCGGGGAACGGGTGCTGAGGCGGCCGGTCTTGCCCCGGTTGAGGGTGGTCTGGAGGCGGAGGATGCGGCCTGATGGCAGATTCGGGGTGAAAATGGATTGGCTTGGGCGGCGGTTAGGGCCGATAGTGTGTGGGGTGGGAGATGCGTCGGCGTGTGGGGATTGGGGCAGGTGGGTTGGGTGGGGCGCTGGGCCGGACGTGGCTGGTATGCTGCCCGGACCCGAACGACCGGGAATGACCCCGCACCGGCATGCGTCCGGTGGAACCGAAAGGCCTGATCCATGATGCGTTGGACCCGCCCGTTGATTGCTCGCTCTGTCCGTGATACCGCCCGCCGATCCTTCGGGCTCCGGCCGGCTCTGCGGGCCTGCCGATCGTGTGTGGGCTTGATGTCGGTGGGTGTGCTGAGCGGGGGCCTGCTGGTGGGCTGTGCCTCGTTCGACAGCGAGACCTACAAGTCCCGGCTGGACAGCCCGAAGATGCTCGAGATCGTCGACCAGACGACCGGCGAAGTGCTCTGGGGCATGCAGATCCCCGTGGCCCACACGCTCAAGACCGACATCGACCGTGATGGCGATATGGGGATCTTCAAGGCTGGGGAAGGCCCGGCACAGAGCTTCCAGTTCAAGCTCATCAACGACGAAACCGGGAAGGTGGTCGAAGAGGGCGAGATCGAGCTGAAGGGCTACCCGATCCGGCGGTTGTCGATCGGCGAGATGCCCGAGCCGGGCTCCGTGGCCCCGGCCGCTGCCACCCCGGTGCAGACCGCCCCCACGACGTCGCCGGCCACGCAGGCCGAGTGATCCGTATGCCCCGCGTCTTGCGGGACGGGCGGTGACCGGTTGATCAAGGAGCATCATGCGCGGACGGCCAAGCCCATTCGTATCGGTGTTAGTAGGTGGGGCGTTGTCGGTCTTCGGGTTCGGGTCTGAAGCTCTGGCCCAGGCCGAGCGTGGTGTGGAAGCGGTGGACCGGGGGGTATCGGACAGCGGCCCGAGCGCGACGAGCCTGCGTCGGTTGGACACCGGGCTGTCGGCGTTCCCGGACCGGTACTCGGTGGTGCGGAACCCGTGGGCAGTCGGGGCGGGGCAAGGCACTAATCAGGCGGACGTCGCGGGGCTGGAGACGCGGGAGTTTGTGTTCCGTCGGCCGGGCGTGCAGGCGTTCATGTCGACGCCGGACTACCTGGTGTTGAACCGTGACGGCCGGCTGGACCGGAACGTGGCGGCGATCCACGACGATGCACGCATCCTGATGCTGCCGGCGGACACGGTGTTCAACCTCGACCCGGCACGCGTGGTGGGTCGGCCGGGCGCAAGGCGTGGGCAGCGGGCGCTGGAGGTCGATACCGCACGGGGCATGGTGGACTACCGAATCGACCTGCGAGTGCGGGCGCAGCAGGCAGACCACCGGATTGTGCGGGAGCGTGACGAGCGCGGGCTTGGGATCGCCACGCCGGTAAGAACGCTTCGGCCAGACGGATCGCCGCCAGTGGATGCCGAGCAGGCGGACGGTTCAACTCTGGAGCGGGTGGTGTTGTCGCCGGTGGACCTACGGCAGGGCGGAACCAGTAGTGGCGGCGACCAGCCCGTGGAAGTGGTCGAGGGGGTCGGGCCCGAAGAGGGGGGCGTTGTCGATGAGCCGGGGGCTGGTGGTGCTGGGGTCGGAGCCGGGGAGTCGGCCGGCGAGTAGGGCGACGGGGTTAGTGGTGGAGGTGGGGTGGGTCGGCGCGTCAAGAGAGTCGAGCGGTTGCAGGGTGTCGGGGTGTCGGATCGCGGCGTAGTCGAGGGTGAAGCCGTGGGCCGCGGCGGTGTGGGCCATCAGCGTTTCGAGCTCGGCCGGGGTCGTGTGGGGTGATTGGTTGATGGTGTGGCGGGCCTCGGCGAGGGCGCGGGCGAGGCCGAGCGCAGCGGGGCGTTGGTTGTCGGTGAGGTAGGCGTTGCGGGAGGACATGGCCAGCCCGTCGGGCTCGCGGTGCGTGGGGACGACGCAGAGCCCGGTGGGGACGAAGAGGTCGCGGAGCATGGCCGTGCAGACGAGCAGTTGCTGGTAGTCCTTGCGGGAGAGGGTGACGAGCCCGGGCTCGACGAGGTTGATGAGTTTGAGGACGACGCGGCAGACGCCGGCGAAGTGGCCAGGGCGAGCGGCGCCCTCGAGGGTGTGGGCGAGGTCGGGGATGTCGATGGCGGCGTCAGGTTGGCCGGGCGGGTAGATGTCGGCGGGGTCGGGGGCGAAGACGCCGGTGACGCCGGCGGCGCGGCAGCGGTCGAGGTCGTCATCGAGGGTGCGGGGGTAGTTCTGGAAGTCCTCGTGGGGGCCGAACTGGGTGGGGTTGACGAAGATGGAGACCCAGACGGCCGGGTCGGCTTGGGGGTCGGCGGGTTGCCGTTGGAGCAGGGCCTCGCGGACCAGCGGGACGTGGGTCATGTGGCCGGCGTGGAGGGCCCCCATGGTGGGGACGAAGCCGACGAGGTGGCGCGGCGTCGGGTCGTCGCGTCGGGCGCGGCGGAGTTCGTCAATCGTGCGGCAGACGAGCATGCCGGGATTGTAAATGACCGGTGGCCCGCGGGACCGGCGATCGTTGACCGCCAACTAGGGGGGTGGAGGGTTGAGCGGGGGCTCAGCGGAGCGCGGGGTGGAGGTCGGCGTTCTCGATCGCGGTAGCGATGCCCTCGGGTGAGGTGGGCTCGGCGAGGTGGTAGCCCTGGAGCAGGTCGCAGCCGATGGTCTGGGCCTGGACGATCTGGGCCGGGCTCTCGATGCACTTCATGGCGACGGTCATGCCCAGGCGTTTGGCGACGTTGACGAGCGCGTCAACGACGGCGGCGTAGGGTGAGCTGCCGTCGAGCTGGGCGACGAGCTGCCGGTCGATCTTCACCACGTGCAGCGGCAAGGTGTGGAGCTGCGTGAGGGCGGCGTTGCTGCCGCCGAAGCTGTCCATGGCGAGGCGGATACCGGCGTCTTGGAGGCGTTGAACGGTGGCGTCGGTATCGCTGCGGTGCTCGACGAGTGTGGACTCGCTGAGCTCGAGCACGAGGGCGTTTGCGGGCAGCCGGTGCGTATTGAGCAGCCCCAGCACCTGGTCGACAAAGTCGGGGCTCAGCAGCTGGCGGAGGGCGATGTTGACCGAGACGAACAGGTCCTGGTCGGGGAAACGCTGTCGGCAGTCGGCGGTCTGGCGGATGGCCTGATCAAGGATGGCCTGGCCGACCGCGCCGATGAGCCCGGCCTGCTCGGCGATCGGGATGAAGCGGGGGGCGGGGATGGCGCCGAGCTCCGGGTGGTCCCAGCGGCAGAGGGCTTCGAAGCCGACAATCTTGCCGGACTCGGCATGGAAGATGGGCTGGTACGCGGCGTGCAGCTCGTCCCGGGCGATGGCGTCGCGGAGGTCGGTTTCGAGACGGATACGCTCGACAGCCTGTTCGCGGAGTCGAGGCTCAAAGACCACACACGGCGTGTTGATGGAGCGGAGGGCGGCGGCCATCGCGGTGTCGGCGTCACGGAGCACGTGCGTCGGATCGGGCCCGGAGATGGCGGTGCTGGACATCCCGATGACCGGGGTGGAGTAGACCTCGCGTTGGTGGAGGTCGAAGGGGCGCTGCATGACGTCGATGATGTCCCAGGCGAGCTCGCGGGCTTGGCCGTCGTCTTCGAGGTGGGCGATGAGGATGCCGAACTCGTCGCCGCCCTGCCGTGCGATGCAGACCATGGTGCCGGGGACACGGCGTCGAAACCGGCGGACGGCGTCTTCCAGGCGTTCGGCGATCTGGATGAGCAGGACGTCCCCGACGTCGTGGCCGAGCGACGCGTTGACGAGCTTGAAGTGCGTGAAGTCCATCAGCAGCAGCGCGGTGACGGGGCGCTGCGGGTTCGGCGTGGCGACAGCCTCATCGAGCTTGCGGAGCAGCGCGAGACGGTTCGCGAGCCCGGTAAGCAGGTCGTGGTCGGCGTTGTGCTCGGCAAGCTGGTGGTGGTCCTCGACAATACTGAGCGTCTCGGCGAGTTGAGTGCGCTGGTAATCGATCAGCAAACGGATGTCGGCGAGCACCTGGCCTTTCAGCGCGTGGTCGATCAGCAGCGGCTCGTAACGCAAGGCCTCGTCACGCGCAAGGGCGTGGCTGATGGCCTCGGCAACCGGCGTATCGGCGGGGAGGCGCAGGCTCGTGTGGCGGTGGCCGTTGATCTTGAGGTATTCGTGGGCTTGCCGCTTGTTGAACACCTCGAGGGCGAAGCTCTGGGCGAGGCTCTGAAAGAGCTGTTCTCGGCTGATGAGCAGTCTGCCCGACTTGCGACAGTCGATCACGACACCGGCGTGGGTCGGGTAGTTGTTGAAGTGCTCTATGATCTCACCGATCGGGGTGTCGTCGGCAAAAACGACGGTCGGCGGCAGTCTGTCACAGATGTCCCAGAGGGTGGCATCAGGCGTGGTGAGGTACGCGCCCATGTGGTCATCGCCCTGCGGGTCGTCGACCGGCGGGAGGGCTGGGGGCTGGATCACGGGCGTGTTTTCGGGCATCGTCTTCCCAGAAGCCGAAGTCGCTGACCGAGCTCGGCTCAGTCCTGAAGTAGCCCCCCTCAGACCTCTTAGATATCGGTGCAAACGAGGGCAGACTGACCCCCGGTTGGCAGGTTTTTGCGGCCGATTATTCCGACGTTGTGGCTGGCTTAGACCGGCTCTTTGTTTCACGGGCGGCGGTGGGCTATGCTGCCCGCCCCATGAGCATTCTCGTTAACAGTGATACCAAGGTCATTTGCCAAGGGATTACCGGGTCCGCCGGGCAATTCCACACGACCCAGTGCCTCAAGTACGGCACGCAGATGGTCGGCGGGGTCACGCCGGGCAAGGGGGGCAAAAAAGACGAAAACGGCTTACCAGTTTTTGACACCGTGCATGAGGCGGTGAAACAGACCGGGGCCGATGCGACGATGATCTTCGTGCCGCCGCCGTTCGCGGGGGACGCCATCCTCGAGGCAGCGGACGCGGGGATCCGCCTGATCATCGCCATCACCGAGCACATCCCGGTGCTCGACATGATGCGGGTCAAGGCGTCGCTCTGTCATCGGCTGGGCGATGAACTGGTGCTGGTCGGTCCGAACTGCCCGGGGGTCATCACGCCGGGCCAGTGCAAGATCGGGATCATGCCCGGCTACATCCACGTGCCGGTGAGCGAGTCGAAGACGGGCAAGGGGGTCGGGATCGTGAGCCGATCGGGCACGCTGACGTACGAGGCGGTGTGGCAGACCGCGAACCACGGGCTCGGGCAAAGCACGTGTGTCGGGATCGGGGGCGACCCGGTGCGGGGGCTGAACTTTGTCGAGGTCTTAGAGCTGTTCAACGCGGACGACGAGACCGACGGGATCGTGATGATCGGAGAGATCGGCGGGACCGACGAGGAGGCCGGGGCGGCGTACATCAAGGAGCACGTGACCAAGCCGGTGACGGCGTTTATTGCCGGGCGTACCGCGCCGCCCGGGCGGCGCATGGGCCACGCCGGGGCGATCATCTCCGGCGGCGAAGGCACCGCCGAGTCGAAGCTGGAAGCACTGAAAGACGCGGGCTGCCACATCGCCGAGTCACCCGCGGACCTGGGCTCGACCATGGCCAAAGCGTTGGGCGTCTGATAGTTGGGCCGATCTTGCGATAAAGGGCTAGGGGAAGTCCCGACGTTTCTATCGGTTTTATAAGGCTTTCCAAGAATCTGCTTGATTGCGGGTTCCGTCCTGTCAGACTGGGGTTCGTGGCAGAAGCTGTACAAGCCAAGGAGTAGTGATGTCTGACAAGGAAGAATCGAACGCGGTGGTGGTTGAGCCGGAAGGCGACACGGCGGTCGTGGTGGTCGAGGAAGAGCAGCCGCAGAAGCAGGCGGCAGCCAAGAAGCCCAAGCAGCTGCCGCCATACCAGGTGGTGCTGCTCAACGACAACGACCACACCTACGAGTACGTGATCGAGATGCTGCTGCGGGTGTTCCGGCTGCCGGTGGACAAGGCGGTGGAACTGACCGCACGGGTCGATACCGCGGGCCGAGCCCCGGTGTGGTCGGGCTCGAAAGAAGTGGCGGAGCTCAAGCGGGACCAAGTGCGGGGCTACGGCCCGGACTTCTACGCGAGCCTGACCGTGCGGTATCCACTGGGCTGCCTGATCGAGCCGATGCCCTGAGCGCGTCCGGCCGCTGACCGGTCTACGCTTGGTCGATGCAGGACCGGTACGTGCCCGACCTGGGCGACTTCAGCAAGTTCATCGTGATCAACGCCCTGGCAACCGGGGGGGATGGGGTGGTCGGTGCGTCTTTGCGAGTAGGTCTGGTCTGGTACCGCGTTGATCTGGGCGAAGTGAACAACGACGGGAGCCACACGGCCTACCTCGAAGCGCATGGTTCGGAGCGGCAGCGGTACCGGGCGTGCTGGCCTTCGGGTTATGACCGGCTGCGTCGTCTGTGGCGTGATGTACAGCGCGGCCGGGTCAAGCGTGAGGTGTCGGTGTATAGGCGACGTCGGGTGATGGGCGGTTGCGAGCCGGTGGTGTATGTGGAGGACCGGCTGGACGTGTCCGGGTTGCCTGGTGTGGCTGAGCGTCGGACTTTACGAGAGGCATGGCTGGCCAAGGCGGTTGATCGGGTGTCGGGGTGCGGGTTGGTGGTGTTGGACCCGGACAACGGGTTGTCGGTGAAGAGCGTTTCGCCGTGGAGTGTGCGGGGAGTGAAGTACGCGACCCCCGAAGAGTGCGCGGCGTTGGCGGGCGGGGAGGGTGCGGTGGGTGCGGTGGGTGGGGAGCGGAGCCTGGTGGTGTACCAGCACGCGACGCGTCGGGGCACGCTGGCGGAGCAGGCCGACCGCGGGCTGAAAAGGCTGGCCGACGCGACGGGTCAGCCGCGTCATTCAGGCTTCGCGTTGGTGTTCCGACACGGGCCTTGCCGGCTGTATCTCGTGGTACCCGCGTCGGGCCACGCGGACACCCTGCGTGAACGCGCGGAGCGGATGACACAGCCGAGCGATTCGCGGTCGGCGTTCTTCAGCCTGATACGTTGAACAGGTTCAGCCACGACGCGGATTGCGACGCGACGCGGCGGACCGCTTACCGCCGGTAGTGACGGCCTCGGGCTTGCCGTCGGCTGGTGACGAAGAGGCAGACGTACTCTCGTCGCCCTCGGCCGGGGTAGGCTCGCCGGGATGCTGCGGGTCCGGGGCGGCGTGATTGAACCGCCCGAAGATCATCCGGCCGGCCGAGGTCTGCAGCGTGCTCGTCACCGTCAGGTCCACACGCTTCTGCATATACGCCCGCGCCGCTTCGACCACCACCATCGTTCCGTCCTCGAGGTAGCCCACGCCCTGCTCCCCCGACTCGCCCGGCTTCACGATCCGCACCACCATCGTCTCGCCCGGCAGTACGACCGGCTTCATCGCCTTGGCCAGGTCGTTCATGTTCACCACCTCGATGTGACGCAGCCCGGCGATCTTGTTGAGGTTGAAGTCGTTGGTCATGATCCGCGCCTGCTGCATCTCGGCCAACGCGATCAGCTTGTGATCGACGCCGTGCCCCGGCACTTCGGTCTCGTCGATCACGGTCTGCAACTGCGGGTGGTCTTCGAGCTTCTGCAGGACATCGAGCCCCCGCCGACCGCGGGCACGCTTGAGCTTGTCCGCCGAGTCGGCGAGCGTCTGCAGCTCTTCGATGACGAACTCCGGCGTGATGATGGTGCCGCGGATGAGCCCGGTGTCGACGATGTCCAGCACCCGGCCGTCGATCACCGCGGAGGTATCGAGCATCAGCGGGCGTTGGCCGCGGACCTCTTTGGCAAACTCGACGTACGGGATGACAAACCGGAAGTCGTCTTTGGTCTGCATGACCAGCGAGATGCCGATGTAGCAGGTGACGATGCCGATCAGGACCTTCACCCCGAGCAGCAGGTTGAAATAGGCCTCCCGGCGGGCGATCTGTTCTTCACGGTTGATGTTGCTGCCGGTGGTGACCTCGGGGGCGGTGAGGACCCCGATGAGGTCGACGACGATGGACAGGGCGTAGGCGGCGAGGAGCCCGGCAATGAGCCCGAGGAAGACGCCGGAGACGGCAGAGAGGCGTTTGCGGGGCGTACCGATGTCGATGGCGATGACGACCAGCGCGACGCCGAGCACGATGGCGAGCATGAGCACGAACTGCTCGAAGCTCAGCCGGGCTGAGTCCTGGTTGGTCAGCAGGTAGAGCGTGGAGACCGCGACAGCTAGGAGCAGGAACGCGCCGCGGAGGATGAAGAGCACCATGAGCAAGGACTCCAGCCCCGGCAGTGGGGCCTGTCTAAAGCTTAGTCCGTACGGGGCCTCGGGCGAGCCGGAGTTTGGGATCGTCGGTGTTTTTCGGGTATCGGCAGCGCTGAGGCGTGGGGTTTGCCACGGGACAGGCGGGGGGATAGGCTGAGCGGTCCGCCCGGTGGTCCGCCCCAGAGCGCCCCGGAGACAGGCGGCCGGGCTCGGTGCGTGGGTCGGCTCGCGAACCGGGTCAGGCCTTGATCGGAGCAGCCCTAAGCGTCGTCGGCCCGGCGCCGCCGGTGTCCTGGCCGCCTGTCACCGGGGTGTACGCGGCGTTGCCGCGGAGGTCGTAGGTTTTAGGTGGTAGGTTGTAGGTCAACCTGCTGCTGCCCCGCTTTTGACCTACAACCTACGGCCTACCACCTACAACCTCCCCACCCATGGCCTACACCGTCCTCGCCCGCCGATATCGCTCGCAGTCCTTCGGCGATGTCGTGGGCCAGTCGCCGATCGCAACCACACTCCGGAACGCGATCGCGGCCAACCGCGTGGCCCACGCCTATCTCTTCACGGGGACACGCGGGGTGGGCAAGACGTCGATGGCCCGTATCTTCGCCCGGGCCCTCAACGCCCCGGCGACGATCGAGGATGCGCCCGAGATTCCCGCAGACGAGCCGTACCCCGAGGAGGACGTCCAGCAGCGCATGGCCGAGGCGATCATGCGGGGCGACGACCTCAACGTCATCGAGATCGACGGGGCGTCCAACAACTCGGTGGACCAGGCCCGCGAACTCATCGCCAACGCCGGGCTCGCGCCGACCGCCAACGCGCGGTTCAAGGTGTACA
This sequence comes from Planctomycetota bacterium, assembly GCA_039025195.1. Lineage (GTDB taxonomy): Bacteria > Planctomycetota > Phycisphaerae > Phycisphaerales > Phycisphaeraceae > JBCCOW01. The sequence continues at coordinate 31,589 of JBCCOW010000024.1, read as the reverse complement.
TCATCGACGAGGTCCACATGCTCTCGACCGCGGCGTTCAACGCGCTGCTCAAGACCATGGAGGAACCGCCGAGCCATGTGAAGTTCATCCTGTGCACGACCGAGCCGCACAAGGTGCCGCCGACGATCCAGTCGCGGTGTCAGCGGTTCGACTTCCGGAACATCCCGACCGCTCAGATCAAGGAGCACCTGGCCGAGGTCGTGAAGTCGGAGGGGATCGGCGCGGACGACGAGGTGCTGTACCAGGTCGCGTCGCTGGGGGCGGGGTCGATGCGGGACGCGTTGTCATTGCTGGACCGGGTGATCGCGACGGGGGCCGACCCGATCACGCCGGAGGTCGTGAGCGAGATGCTGGGGCTGCCGCCGGCCGAGCGGGTCTTTGAATTGACCGACGCGATGGCGGCCGGTGATTTGGCGGGCACGCTCAAGGGTGCGGACGAGGTCTTGCGGACGGGGATCGGCCAAGACCAGCTCATCGAGGTGCTCACGCTGCATTTGCGGAACCTGATGCTGATCGCCGCATGCGGCGGGCAGACCGATCTGGTCGAGCTGGGGGACGCGGCGAAGGCGAAGGCGGTCGAGCAGAGCCAGCGGTTCGATGCGGTGGGGCTGTCGCACATGATCGCGTTGTGTGAAAACCTCGCACGTCATGCGAAGGCGTCGGCGAACCCTCGGGCGTTGCTGGATGCGACGCTCGTCCGGCTCGCGCTGTCGGAGAAGATGGCGGACGTCACGGCGTTGCTCGGGGGTGAAAAAAAAAAGTAGCGGCTGAGGTAAATCCTTCTCCCGTTGCACCTGCACCGGAGCCATCGGCGGGTCGGCCGACGGTCACTGACCGCCGGCTAAATGAGAAGTCATCAGAGGCGGTCGACGTCTCGGACCTCGCCGCGGTCTGGCGGGCGTTGATGGATCGCGTGGGCGGGGTGCCGTCGCTGTCGTGGGTGCAGCACCTGGAACTGGTCAGCCTCGACGCGGATCGCAACCGCGCCGAGCTCCGGCCACGGCCGGGGCATGCCGACTTGGCGAAGTTTGCGGTGGGCCGGCAGCTCGAACGCTTGAAGGCCGAGTTCGCGGCGGTGACCGATCGCCGGCTAGAGCTCGTCATCGTGGGACCGGCGTCTGCTTCATCGCCCAGCAGCGAGCCGGGCAAGCCGACGGGCAACGCGTCGATCCGGCGAAAGGTGATGGACCTGCCATTGGTGAAGGACGCGTTGGATGTGTTCCCCGACGCGATGCTGATCGATGCACGGGAAGAAGAAAAGTAACCACAGAGATATAGAGGCATTTGATTTCAGACCCCTGTGTCTCTGTGCCTCTGTGGTTCATCGAAGCTCGGACAGGAGCCCGCGGTAGAGACCTGCAAGGCGGTTGTTGATCCGGGCGAGCGTCTTCGGGTCGGTGGTCGCGTCGCGGACACGCCAGAGGTGGAAGACGGCGGCCTCGGGTTGGTTGAGGGTCTCGGCGGCGTCGGCGGCGAGGGCGTGGGCGGGGGTGTTGTCGGGGTCGAGGATCAGGAGTCGGCGGGCGGTGCCGAGGGCGTCGGCGGTCTCGCCAAGGATGAGTTGGGCACGGGCGAGGGCGAGGAGGGCGGCGCGGTTGTCGGGCTGGGTGTTGAGAGCGGTTTGATAGGCGGTGGCGGCGGCGGCGGGGTTGTTGGCGAGCATCTCGGCGTCGCCGAGCAGGACGTTGACGGTGACGCTGCCGGGGTCGAGTCGGCGGGCGTCGAGGAGGGTGTCGCGGGCCCCGGCGGCGTTCCCCGTGTCGATCAGCACGGCAGCAAGGGCGGTGGCGGGGGTGGGGTCGTTGGGGTGGGCGTCGATCAGGGATTCGAGCTGGGCGAGGGCGTCGTCGGTCTGCCCGGACTCGTGCTTGAGCACCGCGAGGCTGACCGCGGCGCGGGTGTGGCTCGCGTTTTCGGCGGCGAGCTGCGCGTACAGCTCGGCGGCCTGGTCTTGTAGTGCCAGCCGCTCGCTGCCCATGGCGGTCCGGCGGGCCTGGGCTTCGAGGACGACGGCGAGGTTGAAGCGGGCGCGGGTGTCGTCGGGGTCGTTGCGGAGGGCTTGGCGGTAGGCGGACGCGGCGGCGGTGTAGTCGCCCTGTTGGAAGTGGTAAACGCCCTGGTTGAAGGAGGAGCGGATGGGCGTAACACCGGGCTCGGAGATGCACGCGGGGAGGAGCAGCAGGGATAAGACGGGTGCGACCGCGAGAAGGAGCCGGCGGGCTACGCCCGCCTGGTCGGGGTTGCGCGGAAGACCGGGGCCGCGTAGCGGCCCGGCAATTGGGGTCGGGGAGTCGAGACGGTTTGTACTACTCCTCATCGCGTTGCTCGAAGGGTTGGGCACGGCCGGTACGGATGAGCCAGCCGGCGTCTGTCTGGTCGACGTCGAAGAGCTTCTCGTCGTCGCCGAAGATCAGGCGGGCCGGGTTCGCGCGGACCTTGCGGAGCAGCAGCTCGGCCTCGGTCATGCTGCGACGCAGGCGGCGGATGGACTCGGCGAGCTCGGGGCGGTTCTCGGCGAGGACGGTCTGGGAGAGGCGGAGGACTTCGGAGGCGTCGGTGCCGACCGATTTGATCTGATTGTCGATGTTCTCAGCGGCGGTGCTGAGACGGGACAGGGCACGGCGAAACTCGGGGGTGCGTTCCTGGACCTCGGTGTCGATGCGTTGGGCAAATTCGCGGATCTGTTTGACGGTGGTGGTCGCCTCTGTCAGCAGGGTCTCGGCCTCGGTGAGCGTGACTTCGGCGAGGCGTTCCTGGAGCTCGTCGATCGCGGTGTTGGCTCGGGTCAGGAGCTGCTTCGCGGGCTGTAGGACTTGGGCGCTTACGCCGTCGGGGTTGGCCTGTTCGAGATAGGCGGTGGCGAGGGCGGTAGCGTCTTCAAGGTTCTTGAGGGTCTGATCGACCTCGTCGAGGTTGCGTTCGGAGAGGATGCCGTCGTCGATCTTGGTCAGGACGTTGGCGATGCGTTGGAAGGCGGGGCCGGCTTGAGCGATGACGGCGTCGATGGAGGAGCCCATGGTTGCCTCGAGGACGATGGGCGGGGCGCTCGGGTCGGCGGACTCCAGGATGGGCGGGGCGTCGGCGGCGGAGGTGCCGGGGTCAAGCTCGATGTGGTGACGGGAGAGGAGCCCGATCTGCCCGACGCTGACGGTGGCGGTCTCGGGGTCGAGGCGGAGGGTGGGGTCGGTGATCTGGAAGTCGGCGGCGATGACCTGCATCTGTCGGCCGGGGTTGTCCGGGTCGGGGACGGCCTTGATGCGGATGTCGGTCACGGTGCCGACCTCTTTGCCGGCAAAGATGACCTTGTCGCCGGGGGCGAGGGTGGCGGCGTAGTCGAGGTCGGCGGTGAAGGGGATGGCCTTGTCGCGGGTGAAGGGCAGGTCGACCTGGATGATGTTGAAGGCGAAGAGGGCGAAGACGGCGACGGCGAGGACGACGAAGAGGCCGGAGATGATTTCGCTTCTGGAGTAGGGCGGCATGGTTCGGTCTCGCGGGAACCGGTCGCGAGCGACCGGGCTAAGCATCGACAGACTACTGGAGGAGGTCTTGAAGGAATTGTTCGTTGGAGGTGGTGCCGGTGTTGGGGCCGGCGGTTTCGCCGGTGCGGAACTGGACGATGCGGGGGTCGTCGGAGGCTTCGAGGTCGTCGAGGGTGCCGTCGAGGATGACCTTGCCTTTGTCGAGCATGACGATGTGGTCGGCGATGCGTCGGACGGATTCCATGACGTGGGTGACGACGACGGAGGTCATGCCCATGGTGTCGCGGAGCTGATTGATGAGGCCGTCGAGCCGGGAGGTGGCGATGGGATCGAGGCCGGCGGAGGGCTCGTCATAGAAGAGGATGCGGGGGTCGAGGGCAAGGGCGCGGGCGACGGCGGCGCGTTTCTGCATGCCGCCGGAGATCTCGGAGGGGCGTCGGTCGGCGGCGTGGAGCAGGTCGACCTGCATGAGCTTGATCTTGACGGTGGTGTCGATGGTCTCCTGGTCGAGCCGGGTGTGGTACTGCAGGGGCAGGGCGATGTTCTCCTGGATGGTCATGGAGTTGAGCAGGGCACCGGACTGGAACATGACGCCGAACTTCCGGCGGAGCAGGTCGAGGTCTCGGCCCTTCTGGCAGCAGATGTCGGTGCCGTCGAGTTTGACGGAGCCGGCGGTCGAGGGGTGCGAGCCGATCATAACCTTGAGGAGGGTGGACTTGCCGCCGCCGGAGCCGCCGAGGATGCAGCAGGTCTTGCCGCGTTGGATGTTGAAGCTGATGCCCTGGAGCACGTTGACGGGCCCAAAGGACTTGTGGACGTCCTGGACTTCGATCATCGGGGTGTCGGGGGTGGGGTCGGGCATCAGATGGGTGTGTGGCGTGTTTAGAACAGGTAGTTGTTGATCAAGGCGGTGAGGATGGCGTCGGCGAAGACGATGACGACGAGGCAGGTGACGACGGAGACCATGATGTTTCGGCCGAGGCCGGTGGGTCCGCCGCGGGAGGTCAGGCCGTAGTAGCAGGAGACGATGGAGATGAGGACGCCGAAGACGCTGGCCTTGATGATGCCGGCGAAGAGGTCGGGCATGGTGAGGTATTCGAAGGACTTGGCGGCGTAGCGGGAGAAGGGGATGTCGTAGACGGGGTAGGCAACGACGGCCCCGCCGGTCATGCCCAGGAGGTAGGCGAAGACGACGAGGCAGGGCGTCATGACGAGCATGGAGAGGAAGCGGGGGGCGACGAGGTACCCGATCGGGTTGATGGACATGGTTTCGAGGGCGGTGATCTCGTCGTTGATGTTCATGGAGCCGAGGACGGCGGTGTAGGACGCGCCGACGCGGGAGATCAGGACGATGGCGGTCATGAGCGGCCCGAGGGCGCGGGTCATCGAGAGGGCGACGAGTCCGGGGCCTTCTTCGATTTGGCCGAAGCGGTCGATGGTCTCGCCGGTCTGGAGGACAAGGATGGCCCCGACGAGGAGGGCGACGAGGCAGACGATGGGCGCGGAGCGGACGCCGACGTTGGTCATCATGCCGAAGAGCTGGGACCGGAGCCGGGTGGGCTGCTTGGGGTTAAGGGGGGCGACGAAGGACCAGTAGAGGGTGGCGGTAAAGAGCTGCCAGTTCTGGCCGATGACGCCGAGGAGCCGGAGGGAGCCGGGCCCGAGGCCGAGGGTCCAGCGGCCGATTCCGCCGAGGAGGTGGGCGGGGAGGGGTTGGGGTTTCGGGCTGCCGGGTGCCATGCGGGCTCGTTGGTGGTGGCGGGTCGTGGTGGGTGGGGGTGGGTGGAGTTAGTCGGCGTCGGTTTCGATGGTGAACAGCTGGGCAAGTCGGGCGAGGTCGAGCACGGCCTGGACGCGGGGGCTGGGGCTGACCAGCACGAGCTGGGCCCTGACCGATTGCGACTGCTTGAGCGCCCGGACGAGCACGGCGACGCCGGTCGAGTCCATGTAGGGCACGCCGCTGAGGTTGATGCGGAGGGTCTGGCCCTGGGTGATGTGGCGTTGGAGGTCCTGCCAGAGTTCCGGGGACGACTCGAGGTCGACCTCGCCCTGGACGGCGACCTCGGTGCCGGTGTCGGTCGGGTGGGTGGTGAGCTGGATCATGGGGCTGGATCAGCGGCGGGGGGTGGCAGTGTCTTGTCGAGCACGAGGGTAACCGAGCCGGGGTGGCCGCGGTCGGGGATGAAGCGGACGCGGTCCATGGCGTGCTGGATGAAGTGCATGCCGAGGCCGCCGGGGCGGACATCTTCGAGGTCGCGGGGCTTGACCTGGCCCATCTGAGACGCGCTGCAGTAGGCGTCGATCTGGAAGGTGACCGCGGGCCCGTTGTGGTGGAGCCGGAGGTGGATCTCGCCGTCGGTGAGGTCGGGCTCGCGGTGGCGGATCACGTTGGCGCAGGCCTCGTCGAGGGCGAGGACCAGGTCTTCGAGGGCGTCGGGCGTGGTGTGGTCGGCGAGGTGGCGGCGGATGAACGCCCGGACGTCTTTCAGGGCGGCGGCCTCGGCCGGGATGGTGATCTGATCGGAGACGGGCAAGGTCGGGCTCGCTTGTGGTCTTCTGGCACATCGTATGCGGTGGGTGGGCCGGGGTGGGCGCGTGGAAAAGCCCCGCGGCCGGGTGGCGCGCGGGGCTATAGGTATTGGCAGAAACACGGGACGCTTCGCGTCCTCCGCTACACGGCCGGGACGCCTGTGTTAGCCGACGAAGGCTTCGGGGTCGGCGTCCGCGGGGAGCGGGTCGGCGGCGACGGGCCCGCCGACGATGCGCTCGATGGCGTAGAAGTGCTCGGCCGCGAAACGCCGGTGTCCGCCGGGGGTCCGGCGGGCGGGCGGGATGAGCCCGAGGCGTTCCCAGTTGCGGAGGGACTCGGGGCAGATGCCGTACCGCTGGGCGAGGACGCCGATGCTGACCGTGGTGTGCCGCGGGGTGGCGGGACGGTCGCGCAAGGGCTCTCGGTCGGTCATCCCCGTGAAACGCCCGGTTGGGGCGTGTGGGGTAAACCGGTTGGGGTTGGCGGCGGGGGTGCCGGGGGTGGTGGGGCGCTCGACGGGGAGGACGGCGGGCGCGAAGGCGCTGCCGGCAGCCAGGGCCCGGGGCGTAAGCGCCGGGGGGATGGGGTTGTGCCGACGCACGCCGGGCGTGGGCGCGGCGGTGGGGGCGGTGGGGGTGGCGGTGTCGGGCGGTTCGAGGACCAGTGTCGGGGGGGGAGCGGGGGGCATCGTGGGGTTCCGGATAAGCGTGGTGGTTGGCCCGAGGATGTCCCGAGACGGCGGGTACTGGATAAGACCAGACCAAGCCAAACGCGAGATCGCGGGCGGGGGGGTGTGCTGAGTTGTGGGGAGGGTGGGGTGGTTACGCCTTGGGGGATGAGAACCGATCGAGCGATTCCCGACGTAAGCCCGCGGAGACGCGGACGGCGGAGCAGGTGCCAAAGAGGCCCATGACGTTGGCATGGACCGGGGTGGCATAAACCGCGCGCCATTTCGCCAGCGGGGCGAGCACGGTGTGAAGAATCGAGATAATCCGCTGGCTGTCCATAGCAATCGAAGATTAGCTGCCATCCCGTAGATTGGCAAGGGACAACCCGCGGGTTGGTTGGGGCGTTGGAGGTTTGCGCGCGGGCGGGCTCGGGGTGAATCCCAACGGTTAGGGGCTTGTGAATAGCGGGTGCTTGCCGTAAATTTTGCAGCAGCATCGAGCAGTTCGCGTACTGGCGTGCAGGGCAGCGCGTCGGTGGTTCGGGCAGGATGCCGACGAGATTCGGTGTGGTTCATCACGGGGGCGTTCGCCCCGAAGGAGACCCGAGTGATCGGTCATCTGGAGTTTGTTGAGCGGGGGCGGCTGGTGCGGATGGGGCTGAGCGACGGCCTGGTCTGGGAGGGCGACGACGCGGGGTATCAGCGTCTGCTGACGGTGGTCTGCCCCGCCCCGGAAGGAACGCTCGGGCTGCTCGATGACCCCGAAGGCTGCGGGCGTCACATGCTGTACACCGCCGCGGGCCGGCTGGGTGCACGCGTGGTGATCGCGCACGACCGGCAGCTCGCTCCGGCGTGATGCGGGTGTGCGTTGATCTGTGCAACAGGGTCCGCCTGCGCGTGAAAAGCGGGACGCTGCGCGTCTCCCGCTACACCTACACGCGTCATGGCGGTCGGCTCAGCCGAAGCGGCCGGTGATGTAGTCCTCGGTCTGCTTGGACTCGGGGTTGGTGAAGATCTGGGCGGTGGCCCCGAACTCGATGAGCTTGCCCTCGAAGAAGAAGGCGGTGAAGTCGGAGGCCCGGGCGGCCTGCTGCATGTTGTGGGTCACGATGGCGATCGTGTACTTCTTCTTCAGCTCGGACATCAGGTCCTCGATCGCAACGGTGGACTTCGGGTCCAACGCGGAGCAGGGCTCGTCCATGAGCAGGATCTCGGGCTCGGCGGCGATCGCACGGGCGATGCACAGACGCTGCTGCTGGCCGCCGGAGAGGCTGAGGGCGGAGTCCTTGAGGCGGTCCTTGACCTCGCCCCAGAGGGCGGCACCCTTGAGGGAGTTCTCGACGATCTCGTCGGTCTCGGAGCGGGAGAGCTTGAGGTGCAGCCGGGGCCCGAAAGCGATGTTGTCGTAGATCGATTTGGGGAACGGGTTGGGCTTCTGGAAGACCATCCCGATCTTTCGGCGGAGGGTGACGACGTCGGTGCCCTTGTCGAGCAGGTTGTCGCCGTGCAGGTCGATGGTCCCCTCGGCCCGGGCGCCGGGGATCAGGTCGTTCATGCGGTTGATCCACCGCAGGAACGTGGACTTGCCGCAGCCGGAGGGCCCGATGAACGCGGTGACCTGGCGGTCGGCGATGGGCATGCTGAGGTTGTGGATGGCCTGGAAGTCGCCGTACCAGCAGTTGAAGCTGCGGATCTCGACGAGGGTGTCGGTCTGTGCGGCGGGGCCGGTGTCGCGCAGGGCCGCGGTGGGCGGGGGCGGGGCGGCGAGGTTCGATTCGGCGGATTCGGTCACGGGCATCATCTTAATGGGCTCCTGGCGGGGGCCAATGGCCGGGTTTGATTTCTCACACAGCGGATCAGTTGGCCTGCTGGAATTTCTGGCGGATGAACACAGCCACGGCGTTGAAGGAGAACAGCACCGCGAGCAGGACGATGATGCCCGCGGCGGCGGCGTCGCGGAAGGCCTCTTCGGGTTCGGAGGTCCAGTTGTAGATCTCCAGCGGCAGGGCGGAGAAGCCGGCCATCAGGTTGCTGGGGCCGGACTGCAGCCCGACGTAGCCGATGAGCAGGATCGGCGCGGCCTCGCCGATGGCCCGGGAGAGGGCGAGGATGGCTCCCGTGCAAATGCCGGGGATCGCGGTGGGCAGCACGACCTTTTCGATGGCCTGCCACTTGGTGCCGCCGAGGGCGAGCACGCCGGCCCGCATCTCTTGGGAGACGGCCCGGATCGACTCCTGCGACGAGACGATGATGACCGGCAGGATGACGAGCATCAGCGTCAAGCCGCCGGCGAGGATGCCCTTGCCGAACGGGAACTGGATGTAGTACCACTTTTCCTGCTCTTTGCGGAGCGGGGCGGTGCCTTCGATGATGAGGCCCTTGAGCCCCGCGGCGGCGAACTCCTTGTCGAGCAGCTTGTCGTAGAGCTGCCGGCGGGGCAGGATCTGATCGGTGGCATTGAGCCCGTTCATCGCCGCGATCTCGGCGGCGGCGACGGACTTCATCTCTTCGTAGTCGGCCTTGATGTCTTCACGCAGCGGCGTGAGCATCTGGTCGGCGATGTCCTGGGCTGAGGCCGCGTCGACTTGCAGGGCCCCGTTGACGGTGGCCGACCGCAGGGCACTCCGCATGGACCGGTTGACCTTGCGGAGCCGGCTCCGCGCACCCCGCCGAGCCTCTTCGAGCTCGCCATCCCCGGCGGGCACCACGCGGACGTCGGCAAGCGGGCCGCCGCTCTCGGCGTCTCTGATGCTGGCGTAGATCGGCACGTCCATGCCGAGGGTGGCGGGCGTCAGTTCGCCGCCTTCGGTGGTCTCGACGTAGTAGCTGTCGCCACCCGCACCGGTGTATTCGAGGTAGAAGTCCTGCCCGAAGTCGACCCAGGGGTCGTTGAGGTTCTCGCTGCTGAACATCGTCACGAACAGGGAGAAACCGAGGATGCCGTAGACGATGGAGGGCACGCCGGCGAGGTTGGTGATGTTGCTCTGGATGAAGCCGTGGAGCATGCGGGGGAACTTGGCTTTGGGCCGATACTCTTCGAGGAGGATGGCGGAGGCGACGCCGAGGGGGATCGCGCTGAGGGCACACACGGCGAGGATGGAGATGGAGCCGAGCAGTGCGGGCCCGACGCCGGCGGCGTGGGGGTCGCTGGACATCGGGTCAGTGATAAAGTTCCCATCGAGCCGGGGGAAACCGCGGGTCCCGATGGAGAGCAGCAGGGTGGCCAGGACGATGAGCGCGACGCCCGCGGCGGTCATGGCCACGGCCTGGAACAGCGTGTTCTTGATCTGGCGGGCCTTGCGGCTGGTGGGCTGGTAGTCGGGCATCGTGCTACTCGTACTGCTGGCGGAACCGTTTGCGGATGTAAGCCCCGATGATCGTGATGACCAGCGTGATCAGGAAGAGCGTCATGCCCACGGCGTAGACCGACTTGTATTCCACGCTGTCCTGCGTGGTGATATCACCAAAGAAGACCGAGACCATGTAGCCGGTCATCGTCTGCGTGCCTTCGTTGAGCTCGAAGACCCGGCCGAGGCCCGAGGCGAGGTCGGGGGGGTTCAGCCCGGCGGCGAGGGCGACAATCATGGTCTCGCCGACAGCTCTGGCAAACGCGAGCAGACAGGCGGCGACGACGCCGGAGAGCGCGGCGGGGAAGACGACCTTCACCGAGGTCTCGAAGCGGGACGAGCCAAGGCCGTAGGCCCCTTCACGCAGGGCACGCGGAACGGCCCGCAGCGCGTCTTCAGAGAGCGACGCCACGATGGGGATGCACATGATCCCGACGGTGAGCCCCGCGGCCATGACGTTGAAGATCTGGATGTCGAAGGGGTTGTCCTGGCCGGGCCACCAGTTGAACTGCAGCAGCGGCGTAACGAAGGTCAGCGCGAAGTAGCCGAAGACCACGGTGGGCACGCCGGCGATGATCTCGATGAGCGGCTTGAGCACGGCCCGGGCCTTGGGGGGGGCGAACTCGCTCAGCCAGATCGCAACCATCAGCCCCACGGGGATGGCGATGCACATTGCGACGAGGGTGACTTGGAAGGTCCCGACAATGAGCGGCCAGATGCCGAACTCTTTCTCGCTGCCCTGGAGCGGGTTCCATTCCAGCGAGAACAGGAAGTCGGCGAGGCTGACGTTCGCTTCTCGGCCCTGGACATCGGTGATGCCGCCGCCGAAGAACCCCGACGCTTCACGGGCCAGGATGAATAGGATCAAGATCGTGATGCTGATCGTGATCACACCGCAGAGGACGATGGTGCCGAGGATCAGCCGTTCCTTGATATCCCGGATCAGGGTCGATCGCGCCCGGCCGGGCAACGCGGATCGGGTGTTGGCCGTGAGCCCATTGCCTGGGGTGGTGCTTGAACTCATGGAAGGGGGGTACCGTGGCGGGCAGTAGGGCTGGAGCGGGGCAGCATCGCCCGTCGTGGCTTGCGGACGCGGGGTTGGTGGTGAGTCTCTCCGTCCTGGGTCCGTTTTGGGTCCGTCTTGGGAAGCCGGGGCGGTGCGGTCAGGCAACGCCCCGGTGGATGCTTAAGCGGACGGCCAACGCAGGGTGCGTCTTGACCGTCGCGTGGGGTTTACTGGTCCAGCAGTTCCTTGAGGGTGCCGGTCTTGGGATTGAGGTCGGCATCGTAGAAGATCGAGCCGGTGGTCTTCGCGTCGAGGCGATCAAACATGGTCTCGTAGACCCACTCGGGCAGCCGGACGTAGCCGACCTCTTCGGCGGCGGTCGCGGCGACGTCGATGGTGAACTCAGCCAGGGCGGCGACCTCAGGCTTCTTCAGGCTCTCGACGTTCCAGTAGATGAACAGCGGGCGGCTGAAGGGGTTGTAGGTGCCCTTCTCGATGGTGGCGGGGGTGGGCTTGACGAACTCGCCGGCCTTGTTCTTGATGGCCACGGAGTTGATCTTGTCCTTGTTCTCGGCGTAGAAGGCGTAGCCGAGGAAGCCGATCGCGCCCTTGTCGTCGGCGACGCCGGCGACGGTCAGGTTGTCGTTCTCACCGATCGAGGTACCGCGGACCTCGCCGTCCTTGCCCACGACCTTGCTCTGGAAGTAGGAGAAGGTGCCGGAGGTCTCGCCGGGGATGAAGAGCTTCAGGGGGAGGTTGGGGAAGCTGGGATCGACGTCGGCCCAGGTCTTGGCGGGCGAGTTGGCGTCGAAGATGGTCTTGAGTTGATCGACGGTGAGCTCGGTCGCCCAGGTATTGTCTTTATTGATCACGATGGACAGGCCGTCGTAGGCAACGAGCATCTCGATGAACTGGATGTTGTTGTCAGCCGCGGCCTGGATCTCGGAGGCCTTGATCAGGCGGGAGGCGTTGGAGGCGTCGGTGTTGCCGGCCACGAACTGCTTGAAGCCGCCGCCGGAGCCGATCTTCTGGATGTTGACCGAGACCTGCGGGTAGGCCTTGGTGAACTGCTCGCCGACGAAGGTCGAGATGGGGTACACGGTGGACGAGCCGGCCACTTCGACGGAGCCGGTGATCTCGGCGGTCGCGGGCAGGGCCAGGGCGACGCCGACGGCGGCCGCGGTGCTGGTACGGATCAGGGTCTTCAGAAGGGTCATCGCAGAGGTTCCTTAGGCGGGGGCCCGCCGTGTCTGGGCGGGGGTTCGGGGTACACCGGGACGACTCCCGGCCGATGCGCGAAACCCTACCCTCGCATTGTTAACGCTCGGTTAACACGCAGTAACAAGTGAATGAAACCCCTCCAGAACGCCGATCCCGCGGGATTCCGCTGCATCACACCGCCGGATTTATGAGCCCTGCCGATCGCTCGAAGGCATTAGACTGCCCCGATGGATCGATCTCCCGTGCGAATCAGGGTTGGGCTGGCTGCGGTGCTGTTCGTGCTGCTGCTGCTGCCCCTGACCGGCTGCACCGGGCGGTCGGGCTACCCCGTGGTGGGCCGGATCGTCGACATCGTCACCACACCCACACCCCGGCAGGCGGTGCTCAACGCATTCAATACGTTCGACCCCGACCTCCGCCGCGAGTCGATCGACCTGCTCGCCGCGTCGCCGTTCGGCGGCGAAGAGCAGTACCTCAAGACCTACCGCCTGATCATCGACGACCCCGACCCGCTGGTCACCGCCGCCTGCCTCCGGGCCCTCGGCCGGCACGGCGACACCAGCGACGGCCCCGCCATCATCCGCCGTCTCAACAACGAATCCCCCATGGTCCGCTGGGCCGCCGCCGACGCTCTGCAGCGCATCCACCTGCCCCGCACCGCCGTGCAGCCGCTGATCACAGCCGTGAACGAGGACGAGTCCACCGACGTACGCCGGTCGGCCGCGGTGGCACTGGGCCAGTACGAGCAGCCGGTCGTGTTCGACACGCTGGTCGGGGTGCTCAACGACGCCAACTTCACGGTGTCGCAGGCGGCGCACCAGTCGCTGGTGTTCCTGACCGGGCAGGCCGAGCTGCCGGTAGATAGCCGGCCGTGGATCGCATGGGCGTCAGACAACCGTGGCCGGCTCTTTACGGGCGGCGAAGCCTATGTGTACCGCGACTACCCCAACCTGCCCACGTTCTTCGATTGGCTTCAGTTCTGGAAGGACGACCCGCCGCCGGTGTTCGGCACGCCGGCGGGGTTGGAGTTCGGCGAAGCGGGATGAATAGCCCTGCCGCCGTATTTATCGCCTCGTTTTTGGCTGCAGCGGCTTATGTGTTGTCTGTTTTATTCATCGTGCTGTTTGTTTCATCTTCGGCGAATGGCCCGCTTTGGCACGGGTTCATTCCTTTGATCGCTATGGGGCAGTTCGCGGTTGGATTTGTGATTGCTGCCTGGGCATTTCGATTTCGAGGTGGTTTAGCTGCGCTTGTTCCGGCGGCAGCGAACCTTTTTGGTTTAGGCGCGTGTTTTGGCGGGCTTACTGCAACTCTGATGTATAGTTTCATACTCTCGTAGTGCAGTAACTGATTTCGTCCGACTCCTAAAACTCAGTGATAGCTTTTAGAGCAGATTCCCAAAGCGTGTAGTGGGAGACGCGAAGCGTCCCGCTCCGAAACCGCGGGCACCTTCGGTGCATCCGCTACACGCGAACGAAACACGCGCTAAGCCCGGCTGGACCACTCGGTTTCGAGGGGCGTGAGCTTGCGGGCGAGGCTGTCGCGTTCGTTCTGCAGGGTGTTGAACTTGTCTTTGTCGCGGTAGGTCTCGGGGTCGGCGAGCTGGGTGTCGATGTCGGCGATCTGGGATTCGAGCTGTTCGATCTTGGACTCGAGGTCGGACTGGGAGAGGCCGGCGAGGGCTTTGTTCTTGTTCTTAGATTTGGGTTTTGGGTTGTTCTTGGGCTTTGAGGTCTTGGGCTTGGGTGGAGGTTTTTGGGCGGTCGGTGTGCGGGGCGGAGCCCCGCCGCTAAACGGGTCGGACGAGGTGTTGGTGTCGCTGGTGGGTGGGGTGGCTTGTTCGCGTTGGTAGTCTGAATATGTGCCTTGGAAGAGGGTGGCTTGGCCGTGGCCGTCGAAGACGATGAGCTGGTCGACGAGGTGGTCGAGGAGCATGCGGTCGTGGGTGATGAGGATCAGCGTGCCTTCTGCGCCAGATGACCCTGTGGTGGAGTAGCGCTTCTCGTTGGTGACGTACTTCTTGAGCGCTTCTTCGAGCCGCTCGGCGGAGGGGATGTCGAGGTGGTTGGTGGGTTCGTCGAGGACCAAGAGATTGTGGCCCTGGGTCATGAGGCCCGCCAGGACGGCACGGCTGCGTTCGCCGCCAGAGAGGACGGAGAGGGGTTTGTCCTGGTCGAGGCCGGAGAAGAGGAAAGCCCCGGCCAGGTCGCGGGCTTCCTGCTCGGTCTCGTTGGGGACGAAGCGTTGGAGGTATTCGATGACGGTGCGGGAGGTATCGAGGTGTTCGTGGGTCTGCGAGAAGTGCCCGACATCGACCTGGGCCCCACGCTTGGCTCCCCCGGAAGTGGGGGCCTGTTCTTCGAGGAGGCATCGGATCAGCGTGGACTTGCCGGCCCCGTTGGGCCCGATGACGCCGAGGCGGTCGCCGCGTTTGAGGGCGAGGTTGAGGCCGGCGAAGAGCGGCTTGCCGGGGTATTCGACGGTGAGGTCCTCGGCGGTGACGACCTGGTCGCCGGAGCGGGTCTTGGGGGAGAACGAGAGCTTCATGGAGTCGAGCTCCATGGGGGCTTCGAGGCCCTGGTCGCGCTTGTAGCGTTCGAGGCGTTTCTCTCGGCCCTGGGCCTGCTTGGCGCGTTGGCCGGCGCGGTATCGGTCGATGAACGCTTGCTCTTGCTTGATCTTGGTCTGTTGCTTGTCGAAGGCGCGCTGGGCGTCCATGACCCGCATCGCACGGAGCTCGCGGAACTTGGCGTAGTTGCCGGGGTATTCGACGAGCTGGCCCATCTCGAGCTCGTAGATCTTGTGGGCGACGCGGTCGAGCAGCCAGCGGTCGTGGGAGATGACGATGACGGCCCCGGGGAAGTCGCGAAGGAATTCTTCGAGCCAGACCCGGCCGGCGATGTCGAGGTGGTTGGTGGGCTCGTCGAGCAGGAGGATGTCGGGCTCGGCGAGCAGCAGCTTGGCGAGGGCGAGCCGGCCTTTTTGGCCGCCGGAGAGGTCGGCGGTCTTGACGCTGAAGATGGCGTCGGGGACGCCGAGGCCATGGAGGACCTGGTCGATCTTGTGGTCGACGGCGTAGCCGCCGGCGGCGTTGATGCGCTCTTCGAGCTTGGCGTATTGAGCGAGAAGCTTGTCGAGCTCGTCGCCCTCAACCTCGCCCATTTTGACGGCGGTGTCTTCGAGCTGTTGATGCAGGTCGGCGAGCTCGGCGAACGCGGCACCGGCCTCTTCCCGGAGGGTTTTCCGGGGGTCGAGCTTGAAGTCCTGGTGGAGGTAGCCGGTGGTGGCGGTGCGGGCGACCTGGACCTGGCCGGCGTCGGGCTTGAGGGTGGTGACGCCGGCGATGAGTTTTAACAAGGTGGACTTGCCGCAGCCGTTGCGCCCGACGAGCCCGACGTGTTGGCCGGCGTCGAGGGTGAGGTTGACGCCTTCTAAGAGGGGGCGGTCGCCGAGGGCGAGTTCGAGGTTGGCGACGGAGAGGAGGGCCATGGGTGGGAGAGTGTAGTGGCTTGCTGCCAGCGGCTAGAGCCTAGGAAGAGCGGGGCTGCGTGGGTGGTCGGGCGTCGGTAGAGTGATCCGATGGATCAGGAGCTGGTGTATTTCGATGGGGCGTATGCGTCTGTTGAAGAGGCGGGGTATCCGGTATGGGAGCGGGGGGTGATGTTTGCGGATGGGGTGTATGAGGTGTTGCGGTATGAGGGTGGGATTGCGTTTGAGGTGGGGCGGCACATGGCGCGGCTTCGGCGGTCGCTGGCGGGGATTGGCTTGGCGGTGACAGAGGAACAGCTCGCGGAGTGGGTGGCGGCGAGTGATGGGCTGGTGGAGCGGAATAGGTGGGAAAGCGCGCTGGTGTATTGGCAGGTGACGCGGGGGTTTGCTGCGGGGATGGGGAAGCGGTCGCATGTGATGGTGCCGGCGGACGAGCAGCGGGCGGTGGTGATGATGACGGGGTCGGCGGTGGAGCCAGTGAGCAGGAAGGTGGGGACGTCAGTTCCGGGGGTGGATGTGATCAGCGTGGCGGATCGGCGGTGGGGGAATTGTTGGATCAAGTCGCTGATGCTGCTGCCCAACAGCGCGGCGAAGACCGCGGCGGCGCGGGCGGGGTGTGGGGAGGCGGTGTTTGTGCGGCCCCCGGAAGGGAAGGTCTCTGGCAGGCTCGACGCGGCTGAAGCCGCGTCGCCTCGTGGCGGTGGGGAGGGGTTGGTGGAGGCTGCAGCGGAGGATGGGTGGGTGACAGAGGGGGCGTCGACGAATGTGTTGATGGTGCGGGATGGGGAGTTATGGACAGCCCCCGAGTCGCGGTGGATTCTGGGGGGGGTGACGCGGGGGGTGTTGCTTGAGGAGGCGGAGCGGTTGGGAGTGCAGGTGCGGGAGGACTGGTTCACGCTGGCGGAGCTGCGTGCGGCGGAGGAGGTGATGGTGTGCGGAACGGGGACGATGCTGGCGCGGGTGGGGAGGCTGGATGGGGCGGTGGTGGGCGAGACCGCACCGCAGCCTTCGGCAGCGGTGGGCTTGGAAGGCGGGGTGACGCAGGCGCTGTGGGAGGGGTTGGTGGGGCGGGTGTGTGCAGTGGGAGCGCGGCCGGTCGCGAGCGACCGGGTTAAACAGCAAGGAAGCAACGGAGTTGCGATTTAACGTTTGCGGCCGTGCTTGGCGAAGACGACGCGGGAGGCGGCGTGCCAGACGCCTTTGGAGCCGATCTGGTGGTCGGGGCGGATGCGAACGAAGGGTTCGCCGTCTTCGATGGCGATCTCTTTGATGGTGCCGGTGACTTCGCCGTTGAGGGAGCGGACGATGTCGCCGACGGTGATGTCTCGGCCCTGGTAGTCGGGGACGACGGGGTCGTTGGAGGGGGTTTCTTTGGAGTCGGATGAATCGGGCATGGTGAGCAAGGTAGTGGGCGGGGGTGAGGGCGTCTAGCGGGCAGTCATCCCGCTCAAGCGGGACGGCCCGGTTAGGGGTGGTATGTTGTGCGGCATGGCCGAGTTCACGTTTGAGTGTCCGCACTGCGGGGAGCGGGTGTCGGTGGAGGCGGGGAAGCTGGGGGAGGTGGTGGTGTGCCCGGCGTGCGGGTTGCCGTTTGTGGCGTCGGTGCCGAGCGGGCGGTTGATGAAGCAGGGTGAAGGCGGGCAGTGGGAGTCGGCGGGCGTAGCGGTGGATGGTGTTGCGGTTGCGGACGGTTCTCGGCGAGAAGAGGAGAAGACGGTGCGGGTGTTCCGGCCGGCGGCGCTGCGGCAGCACCCGGTTCAGAGCTTCGGGCTCATCGGGTTGTCAGTGATCGGGATCGTCGGCGGGGTGTGGGCCCACTTCGGGATCGCCAATAACGTGACCGCCTTCAGCCTGTTCTGGCTGGGGATCGGGGTGGGCGTGCTGTCGCTGCTGGCCCTGGGCGTGCGGGTCGGTCTGACACGGTTCGAGTCGCTGCGGGTGACGACGCAGCGGTCGGTGTGGACGCGGGGCGTGCTCAACCGGCTGAGCTCGGAGGTGCAGCACGACGACATCCGGAACATCCAGGTCGCGCAGGGGCTGGCGGAGCGGATGCTGGGGGTAGGTAAGGTGTCGATCAGCAGTGCGGGTCAGGACGACATGGAGATCTCGGTGTTGGGGCTGCCTCGGCCGAGGGTCGTGGTGGAGACGGTGCGGACGTATCAGGGGCGGCTCGTGGGCGGGGACTGAACGCGTGGGTGCTAGATGTTAGGTGGGTGGGGTGGGGTTGCAGGTGTTGTGATCGTTAGGACCGGCAGGGTCGGTTGGGGTGTTGTGGGGTTACGTTTGGTGTGCGGGTTTGTGGTGTGGATTAAGAGTCGATGAGGGGAGTGTGCAGGTGGTCCGTGACGAGGGAGAGCGATTTGAGTGTGAGGCGAGATTGGTTGTGTTGGATGTTGGGGCTGGCCTGGTGTTGGGGTGTGGTGGGCTGCACGGTCCCGGTAGGGGTGGATCGGTTGGAGCGTGGGGTGGAAGCGGGGTCGGGCGTGGCGTTGGCGGACCGGGTTTGGGAGCGTGTGGATTGGCGGGGGTTGCCGCCGGACGCGTTATGGGTGCAGCTGGAGCCGGTGGAGGTGGAGTGGGTGCTGGCGGAGGGCGATGCGGAAGACGATGCGGTCGGAGCGGTGGGGGTGTCGCGCCTCGAGGTGAGTCGGCTGGAACGGCGGTTGCGTGGGGTGGTGGCGGAGCGGTTGGAGGGGGTGGGGCTGCGGGTGATCCGTGGCTTGGACGAGGTGGTGGATCGGTCGGCGTCGGTGGATGGCTCTGGGGTGGGGGTGGTGCACGCGGGGGTGGCCGGAGACGCCGGTGTGGGTGGTGATTTGATGGGGGCGTTGGGTGCGCCTGCCGAAGCTCCGGGTCTTGGCCATGCGGGTGCGGCGGGCGGTGTGGGCGGTGTGGGTGGGCCGGTGCGGCCGGACGCGTTGGTGCGGGTGCGTGCCGTGGTGGGTTTGGATGGGCGTGGCCGGGCGGTCTTGCTGCCGGGGACGGAGGTGGTACTGCGGCGGGTGCGTACGACGTTGGGCGAGGAAGGGGTGCGGGGCTGGGAGCCGGGCCGAGAGGCGGGGCGGTTGGAGCTATCGCGCGGGGTGCGGAGTGAGCGGGGGGTGGCGGAGCGTGAGGCGGTGTTGGACGGGATTGAGCCGGTGGAGCGGTGGCGGGTGGATGGGCAGCGGTGGTCGGATGCGGTGGAGCGGGTGGTCAGCGCGGGGCTGGGGCTGGGGACGCTCCGGCTTTGGCGCTGATCGGGGGCAGCACGGGTGCGGGGATCGCTTTCGTGCCGGGGCTTGGGGTGTCGGTGAGATTGAGTGCAGCCCGGATCTGGGATTGGACCTCGTCGATGGAGCCGGTGCCGTCGACGCGGACGACGAGTTCCTTGCGGTCGAATTTGTCGAGGGTGGGCTTGGTCTGGGTGTTGAAGGTGTGGAGGCGTTTGGCGAGGGCTTTTTGGTTGTCGTCGGCGCGGGCGGCGACGGGGCTGCCGCAGACATCGCAGATGCCGTCGACCTTGGGGCGGTGGTAGATGAGGTTGTAGTCGAGGCCGCAGCCGGTGCACTTTCGGCGGGCCATGGCTCGGTCCATCACGACCTGATCGGGCACGTCGATGTAGATCACCGCGTCGACGTCGTAGGACTCCAGGAAGAACACGGCCTGGGCGGGGTTGCGGGGGAAGCCGTCGAGGATGAAGCCGTAGTTCCAGTCGTGATCGCTGAGGCGCTGCTTGACGATGTCTTCGACGATCTCATCGGGGACAAGGTGGCCGTTGTCGATGATGCGTTGGATGCGGGCGGCGAGCTTGGTGTGGGCCTGGATATTCCAGCGGAAGATGTCGCCCACGGAGATGTGGACGAGGTCGAAGTCTTCGGCGAGCCGTTCGGCCTGGGTGCCCTTGCCGGAGCCCTGGGGGCCCATGATGATGTACTTGTGCATGGGTGGAGTTTATTGGAGGGTGCTATCTCGATGAAGCGAGATGACTTTGGGGTTTTCATGCATGGGGCTCAGTAGAGCTCGGGCACGAACGTCTGGTCTTCCATGGGCGGGCGGACGTAGCCGTTCTGTTGTTGGCGGGGCGGCAGCTCGATGGGCTTGGGCGTCAGGTCTTCGTAGGGGACGATACTGAGCAGGTGGGAGATGACGTTGAGGCGGGCCTTCTTTTTGACGGTGGAGTTCACGGCATACCAGGGGGACTGCTTGATGTCGGTGTGGGCGAACATCGCGTCTTTGGCCTTGGAGTATTCGAACCACATGGAGCGTGACTTGAGGTCCATGGGGCTGAGCTTCCAGCGTTTGGTGGGGTCGGTGATGCGTTGCTGGAACCGGCGTTCCTGCTCCTCATCGCTGACCGAGAACCAGTACTTGATGAGCTTGATGCCCGAGCGGACGAGCATGCGTTCGAACTCGGGGCAGGAGCGCATGAACTCTTCGTACTGCTCTTTGGTGCAGAAGCCCATGACGTGTTCGACGCCGGCTCGGTTGTACCAGGAGCGGTCGAGGAGGATGAGCTCGCCGGCCGCCGGGAGGTGCTTGACGTAGCGCTGGAAGTACCACTCGGTCTTTTCTCGCTCGGTCGGGGCGGGCAGGGCGACGACCTTGACCACACGCGGGCTGCAGCACTCGGTGATGCGTTTGATGGCCCCGCCCTTGCCCGCCGCGTCCCGGCCCTCGAAGATCACCACCGCCCGGTAGCCTGTGGCCTTGATCCACTCCTGCATCTTGACCAGCTCGACCTGAAGCCGGGCAAGTTCTTTCTCGTAGACCTTGTTGGAGAGCTTGCCGTCTTTGGTCTTGCCATCGCGGGCCTTCTCGGCCTTCGTTTTGGGCATATCACGCCTTCAGGGGCTGGGCACGCTTGGGGGCTGGCGGCGAGTGAGGTGGGTGGGGCGTGCGCGGTGATGCAGGCAGCCATTCCGTTATACGGGAAGAAGGCGATATTGCCTAGCTTCGGCGGGGTCTTGTTCGAGGTCGAGCAGTTTCTGCTTGAGGCCGAGGCCCAGGGCGAAGCCTTGGAGCTTGCCGGAGGCAGCGATGACGCGGTGGCAGGGGATGAAGATGGGAATGGGGTTGCGGGCGTTGGCGGCGCCGACCGCGCGAGCGGCTTGGGGTTGGCCGAGCTGGCGGGCGAGCTGGCCGTAAGTGCGGGTCTGGCCATAGGGGATGTCACAAAGCGCGGCCCAGACACGCTGCTGAAAAGGTGTGCCGGCGGGGTCGAGGGGCAGGTTGTTGAAGGTGACGGACTGGCCGGCGAGGTAGGCGGTGAGGCGGTCGGCGGCGTCTTGGAGGTGAGCGGGCACCGTCCCGCTTACACGGGCTGGCGTTGGGGTCGTGTCGTGCGTGAGTCGGATGAGGTGGCTGGGCGTGGCGTGGAGGGTCCACCGGCCGAGTGGTGATTCGATGGATAGCGTGTGATTCATGAGGTCTGCTGGCCCGGAGCGGTACCGGCGTCGGCCTGTTTGATGAGTTTGGCGAGTTTTTCGACGTCGCGGGCTTCGGTGACAGTGTTGATGTGGTCGGGGCTGACACCGAGCTGTTTAAGAGCGGTCGCGCAGCGCTTCCACAGCTTGCCGGCCTTCGCTTCGGTGTCGGCGAGGTAGAGCTCGGACAGCGTCTCCATCAGCTTGGTGGACTGGATCGTGTCCTTGTGCTGGTAGTAGCGGTCGATGATCTTCTTTTGGTGGCGGGTCTGAGGGGTGGGCATATCCGGGAAGATACTCGCAGTTCTGGGAGGCTGAGTCGGGTTACGCTGTTGGTGGGTGAGCCGGGGTACCGAAAGGGTTGCGTGTGATCTTGTTTTTTCCAGTGCAGGCGGATGTGCCGATGCGGCGTTGGCCGATCGCCAACTTCGTGTTGATCGCGGCGATCGCGGTGGTGTCGGTCTACGGCTGGGTGGTCGGTGACGGCTGGGGTTTCGGTCCGATGGAAGACATGGTGTTGCGGGGGTGGGACCCGGTGGGTTTGGTGGGGCATATGTTCTTGCACGCGGACATCCTGCACCTCGTCGGGAACCTCGTCTTCCTGTGGGTCTTCGGGAACGCGGTATGCGCGAAGCTCGGGAACCTGAGTTACGTGGCCGCGTTCCTGGCGTTCGGGCTCGTCGCGGCGGTGACGCACAACGTCTTGGACGGGGCCCCGGCGATCGGTGCGAGCGGTGCGATCAACGGTGTGGTCGGCGCTTTTCTGATCTTGTACCCGCGGAATGACGTGTCGTGTTTCTATCTGTTTCTGCTGAACGTGGGCTCGTTTGAGTTGAGCGCGATGTGGCTCATCCTGGCGTGGGTGGCTTTCGATGTGTGGGGTGCGATAGACGGCGGCGGGCAGACGGCGTATTGGGCGCACCTGGGCGGGCTGGCCGCGGGGGCGGGGCTGCTGTGGGCCGGGGTCGCCCGGGGGTGGGTAAAGATGGAACGGACCGAGCAGTCGCTGCTGGCGGTCATCGCGGAACGCCGGCGCGTGCGTTCAGAAGAGGGCTAACGGCGATCAGGTGGCCCGCCGCGTCGTTCGCCGCCGCCTCGGCCTTTGCGGAAGGAGGGGTCGGGTTCGCCGCGGAAATTGCGGGGGATGAAAGGGAAGGTGTCGGTGAGGACGTAGTAGTAGGTGCCGTCCTGGTATTCGGGGGTGACACCGTTGCGGCCGTTGGCTTCGTCGAGGTGGCCGAGGCCTTCGATGTATTGCCAATCGGCGGTGAAGGTGCCGTCGTATTTTCCGGGTGGGTTGTTGTGTCCGGCGGGGCGTTGGCCGGGTTTGAGTTGATAGCTTGGCTTGAGATTGATCAGGGGTGAGTTGGGATCGTTCGGGTCTTGGTGGGCGATGGGGCCGTAGATGGGGAAGCCGTCGGCGGCGTAGCCGAGGAGCGTCATCTGTTGGGGCTCGGCTTCGGCTTTGAGGAGACCGACGGGGATGCCGTGGTAGTGATAGGCACCTGTGGGCTGGACGTGGGCGTTGGAGCGGTCGAGGCCGAGGTTGATGGTGCCGGAGAGGGCTTCGTAGTTCCAGTTGTTGCGTTGGCGGGAGACCTTACGTCGTGAGTCCGGGTCGTAGAACTCGGCGGTGCTGGGGTCGAAGGGGACGCCGTTGAGGGCGACCCCGAAGAGGTAGCCGCGAAAGGCCTCTACGGTCTTGTATTCGGTGGGCTTGAGGGCCATCCGGAATTGATAGCTCTGGGCGGAGATCCGGTTGGGATTGCCGCGGTTGGGGAATTGGCCGGTGGCGTGATCGGGGATGCCGTTGGCGATGAGGATGCGGTGGGTGTTGGTGGTGGTGATTGTGGCTTGGGGCTTGGTGCGGCTGGCGTTATGGGTGAAGACGATCGGGGAGGTGGGGTGTGCGTGCTCGTCGCCGTGCTCGTGGGTGGGGTGGGCGTTTAAGGGTTGTAACGGCAGGAGCAGGAGAGGGGCGGCGGCGAGGAGGCGGGGGCGTGGCATAGTTTGCTCCAAGGGTGAGGTTGGAGTGGAACGCCGGGCGAGGTGGTCTATTGCGATGAGGGGTTAGGCGTCGATGGAGTCGTGGATGAGGACGCGGGTCCAGAAGGACTTATAGGTGTTGATGAAGTTGGTGTGGACCTGGTCGTCGGGGGACTGATACGCGTCGTGGTCGGCTTGGGAGGCGAAGACGCAGTGGAGCTGGAGGTCGTAGGAGTTGTCGACGACGGGGCGGTCGGTGCCGGCGGGGACGCCGACGCGGCAGGTGGCGACGTTGGGCGAGTCGGCGATGGCCTTGGCGGCGGCGAGGAAGTCGGCGCGTTGGATATCGGTGAGGTCGGGCTTGAGCCAGAAGTGGACGGTGTGGTGGAAGCTGGGCATGGCCGGCAGGATACCGATTAGCCGCGGAGCTTTTCAGCGATGGATGCGCCGATGAAGAACAGGACGTTGGCGGCAAGGAACTGGAGGACGAGCAGGACGGTGGCGTTGCCGAGCGGGGTGTAGATGAGTTCAAGAATCGCGTGGCCGGAGCTAACGCGGGTGTCGGCGTCGGTCTCTGGGAGCTGGGTGTAATAGAACCCGGCGAGCCAGGAGAGGGCGGCGAGGATGGCGGTGAGGATGCCGGTGCCGATCCAGTAGGCGCGGCGGGAGACGTCGGGGAAGGTGATGAGGTTGCGCTGGGGTTTACTCATTGGCATAGATCCATCGCCTGCGATATGCAAGACTTGCGGGCGTAAGGCCTGGCTGAGCATAAGGGGAACTCCAAGCGTTTTAGTGTCCTAGTAGGCCGAGTCAACTGCAAAGCTGCCGTCGGGTTGCCGATAGACCCATATACATCCGAGGTCTCCGATCACGAAGTCTGTACCACTGATATTTGTGTTGTATCGCGACCCGTCTGCCCGGACTTTTTTTAGGCCAGATGGGACGTCGCATAGCGGCCATTTGGCTTTAAAGTGAAAGCTGTTCAGGCAGCACAACAGTTCATTACCGTCTCCTTCAGTGAAGGGCCAGCCTTGCGGGAGATCGGCGTAGGCTCCGATTTGTGTCCCGCAATGGTTGGCGATCTGGAAGCATCCTTCCTCCCATCCGTATCGTTGATAAGCCGACTCGTGTGACTCATTGGGCAATAGTTGTCTGGTTCGAAAGATGACACCCTGATACGCGAAGGGGAGCTCTCCAAAGTCGTTACCCACATGGCGGCTGCTTGTTTCATGACCTGCGGATGACCACTCGATATGGAAGTTCTGGTTCTTGCCAGGTGAGACCCAGTTAGGGCACCATCGGCCGAAAATGAGTAAGACATCCCCAGGGGTATTAAACGGGATGATGTCCTGTGAATCGGCCAGGCATATCTGCCCAAGAAAATGCAGGGGCACACCATCGGAGTCGGTAGGCCATGGCCTTTTTTGGTCTCGGTATGGGACGCCGCCAATCTTTGTGACCCAAGGCTTGACGTCTGTTGTGTGCATGCACCATGTGAAAATATCAACCGGCACCGATAGATCGAGCGGAGCTTTTCCCAGCACGAGTTCACGAGCTTGTTCCACGATTGCAATGTCGCCAGGGCCACAGCAACTCCAGACTTGAGGTCTACTTTCCTCAAGCGGGAATTCCGTGACCCAGTGCGCCAAGTCAATGTAAGGGTGCAGCCATTCTGCTGAACGGATCGTTCCGAAAGGCGCACGGCCCTGGCCGATTTCTTCGTCCATGAGTGCGTTACTCGCTTGTTGTGATGAGCAGCTTCATGGGTATAAGTTGGTAATAGTCAGGCTTTTCATATGAGCGAATCGCGTTTGGAGAGTCCGTGGGCTTCGCGGGTGTCGAGTTGGACGAGGGCCTCTTGGGGCGCGACCTTCTTGGCGTCTTCGTCGGACTCGACGTAGTCGGAGTGGCAGGACGCTTTGCCGGAGTGGTCATTGGCTTTAAGTTTGCCCTTGGCTTTGGCGGCGAGTTTGTGGACCTCTTCGGGGGAGAGGTGGCCGCGCTGCTTGAGGATGGCTTGTTGTTCTTCGGTGAGGCCGGGGGATTTGACGGTGCGTCCGCGTTCGAAGCCTTCGGCTTTGCCGGAGGCCCAGTTCTGGATTTCTTTGGAGATGCGGACGGAGCACCAGTCGTGGCCGCACATGGCACAGAAGTCGGTGTCGACGTCGAGGTCTTCGTCGTGGAAGGCGCGGGCGGTGTCGCCGTCGAAGGCGAGCTCGAAGTGTTTTTCCCAGTTGAGGGCGGCGCGGGCTCTGGTTAAGTCGTCGTCCCAGTCGCGGCTGCCGGGGATGCCGAGGGCGACGTCGGCGCCGTGGGCGGCGATCTTGTAGGCGATGCAGCCTTGTTTGACGTCGTCCTTCTTGGGGAGCCCGACGTGTTCTTTGGGGGTGACGTAGCAGAGCATGGACGCGCCGTGGTAGGCGGCGTTGGTCGCGCCGATGCAGGAGGTGATGTGGTCGTAGCCGGGGAAGACGTCGGTGACGAGGGGGCCGAGGACGTAGAAGGGGGCGCCGTGGCAGAGGTAGCGCTGGGCTTTCATGTTGAACTCGATCTGGTCGAGGGGGACGTGGCCGGGGCCTTCGACCATGACCTGGACGCCCTTGCGCCAGGCGCGTTCGGTGAGCTTGCCGATCTCGACCAGCTCGGCGAGTTGGAGCTCATCGGTGGCGTCGGCGAGCCCGCCGGGGCGGCAGCCGTCGCCGATGCTGAACGTCACGTCGTGCTCACGCATGATGTCGCAGATCTTTTCCCACGCGGTGTTCATGGGGTTCTCTTGCGAGTGGGTGAGCATCCACTTGGCCAGGAGAGAGCCGCCGCGGGAGACGAGCCCGATGAGTCGGTTCTTGGCGAGCTTGATGTGGGACTGGAGCAGGCCGGCGTGGATGGTGAAGTAGTCGACGCCTTGCTTGGCCTGGTGTTCGCAGGTCTCGAGGATGATTTCTTCGCTCAGGTCTTCGATCTTGCGCCCGATGATCATGGAGTAGATCGGGACGGTGCCGATGGGCGTGGTGCTGTTTTGGACGATGGCTTGGCGGGTCGCGTCGAGGTCGCCGCCTGTGCTGAGGTCCATGACGGTGTCGGCACCCCAGCGCTCGGCCCACTTGAGCTTGTCGACCTCCTCGTCGGTGGAGGAAGAGACGGGGGAGGCGCCCATGTTGGCGTTGATCTTGGTCTTGGAGGCACGCCCAATGCACATCGGGTCGAGGTGATATTGGAGGTGCTGGCGGTTGGCGGGGATGACCATTCGGCCGGCAGCGACCTCGTCGCGGACCTGCTCGGGGGTGAGGTGCGGTTCACGCTCGGCGACGCGCTGCATCTGCGGGGTGAGGCGGCCGAGGCGGGCGTGTTCGAGCTGGGTGATGGGTGAGAAGTCGTGGGGGTGGGTGACGAAACGGAGGGAGCCGTCGGCCTGGGTGAAGGTGGTGACGGCGTGGCCGTTGGGGGAGGGGGCGTCGGACGTGCCGGTGGACCAGCCGTCGGGGAGAAAATCCCAAGCCGTCTTGGTCGGCAGCGGCGGCATGCCGGGGGTGTCGGGGGAGGAGAAGGTTCGCGCGCCGGCGGCTCCCGGAAGAATCGTTGCTTGGTTTGCAAAGCTACCGGGGGTGGTGGTGTGGGGGGAGGAGCCGGGGTTGCCCCCGATGGGGGGGAGGGTGTAGGGCGTTGAGTCGTTGGCAGACGACCGGTCGCAAGCGACCGGGCTAAACGGGGTGGGGGTGCTGTTGGTTTCGGGATTGGACATGCGTTGCCGCCTTCCTACGCAGCTTGCCCGCGTGGTGCGTGCGGGGGGCTGATCAGGTTCCAGGGTGTGATCTCAGCCGACGCTACGTTGAACTGCGACGGCACCCCTGGCGGAGTTATCCGTTCAGACTAGGGGGATCGGTGGGCAGCGGCAACCAGTCGAGGACGCGTTGGATCTGTTGGTCCCAGTAGGCCCAGGTGTGGGCGTGGCCGGGGTGCTCTTCGTAGAGGAGGTCGAGGCTGAGGTTGTGGGCGAGGTCACGGAAGCGGTGGTTGTCGTCGATGAGGAAGTCGTCGGTGCCACAGCACTGGTAGAGCTTGGGCGTGGGCTGGGGGTTGGCGGAGGCGTTTCGGGCGAGGGCGAAGAGGTCGTTGGGGGAGCCGGGGAAGCGGTCGGGTGGGCCGAAGATGTTGGTGAGTTCCTGGGTGTCGAGCGGGCCGTCGGGTTGGGCGATGCGGTGCTGCATATCGAGTGCGCCGGAGAGCGAGGTGGCGGCGGCGAAGCGGTCGGGGTGGGAGAGCGCCCACTTGAAGGCGCCGTAGCCGCCCATGGAGAGGCCGGCGACGAAGTTGTCTTCACGTGCGTCGGAGAGGCGGAACATGGAACGGCAGAGGGCGGGGAGTTCTTCGGTAAGGAAGGCGAAGTAGCGTTGGCCGGTGGCCATGTCGGTATAGAACGACCGGTGGCCGTTGGGCATGACGATGGCGAGGCCGAGGCGGGCGGCGTAGCGTTCGAGTGAGGTGCGTCGGAGCCAGACGGAGTGGTCGTCGGAGAGGCCGTGGAGGAGGTAGAGGGTGGGCCAGCCGTTGGGCGGGTGGGGTGGGGTGTTGGGGGAGATGCCGGTGATGCCGATCTGGGAGGGGTCGGCGGGTTGGGGGAGGATGACGTTGAGGGCGGTGGCGAGGCCGAGGGTTTTGGCGTGGAACTGGCAGTGGAGGAGGGGCATGGTGTGAATTTTAAGTTTGCGGCGGGTCGACCAGGCGAGCGTAGCTCGCCGGCTATTGGGTTGTTTGTTGGGCGATCACGGGGTGATGCCTGGGAGGCCGTCGAGGCTGGTGCGGTTTTTCTTGGCTTGGTAGTTGGCGACGCCTTTGGGGCCTTTTTTGTTGGCCCAGGTGATGAGTTCGTCGCGTTCGCCTTGGTACGCCATGAGGGGGACGCCGAAGCCGCAGGAGTCGGCGATGCGCTGGGCCTTTATGCGGATGATGGCGCGGGCCCCCGGAAGATTGGTGAAGTGCTGAGCGAGGTCTTGGTAGTTCGGGTGGTCGGGTTCGAGGACGTCGCCGGTACCTTGGATGCGGAGGATGTTGGGCTGGCCGTCGAAGGCGCAGAACATGAGGCAGATACGGCCGTTCTCTTTGAGGTGGGCGATGGTCTCGACGCCGGAGCCGGTGAGGTCGAGGTAGGCGACGGTGGAGGGGTCGAGGATGGCGAGGGTGCCGTCAAGGCCTTTGGGGGAGAGGTTGATCAGGCCGGTGTCGGCGCGGGGGGCGGTGGCGACGAAGAAGAGTTTTTGTTGCTGGATGAAGGACTGTTGTTTGGCGGTGAGGGTTTGACTGGGCATAGAGACAGCGTAACGGCAGCGCGGAGCGGGACGCTTCGCGTCGCCCGGTACACGGTGATGGCGTGTCGTTTTGCGGTCAGTGGTGGGTGGGGTCGGCGGTGGCGAGTCCGCGGAGGATGAACCACGTGACGCCGAGGCCGACGAGGGGCAGGGTGTAGGGCAGGACGTGTTGTGGGCCGAGGAGATAGAGGAGCAGGGCCATGCTCAGGGTGAGGGAGAGCCAGAGGCCGAGGACGGCGTGGTGTTTGGCGCGTTTGGGGAGGGAGCGGGTTTCGATGATCTGTTGGACGAGCTGGCCGGGGCGTCCTGACTGGTAGACCCAGCGTTGGATGACGGGGCAGGACTTGGTGGCGAGGACCACGGCGATGAGCCAGAAGATCGTGGTGGGGAGGCCGGGGACGAAGATGCCAATCCAGCCGATGGCGAAGCTGACCGCGGCGAGCGCAGCGAGGGCCCAGCGGACAGCGCGGTTGAGCGGCGGGCGCTTGGGGGCTGCGGCGTTTTCGGCATCGAGGCGGGTCATCGTGGTCAGGTTAGGTCAAAGCGGTCGAGGTCCATGACCTTACTCCATGCGGCGACGAAGTCGCGGACAAACTTGTCCTTGGCGTCGTCGCAGGCGTAGACCTCGGCGAGGGCGCGGAGCTGCGAGTTGGAGCCGAAGATCAGGTCGGCGGCGGAGGCGGTCCACTTGACTTCGCCGGTGGCGCTGCGGCCTTCGTAGAAGTGTTCGCAGCGAGCGGATTTTTCCCAGTCGATGCCGTGGGTGAGGAGGTTGACGAAGAAGTCGTTGGTGAGGGTGCCGGGGGCGTCGGTGAAGACGCCGAGTTGGGACTGGGCGGTGTTGGCGTTGAGCACGCGGAGGCCGCCGACCAGGACGGTCATTTCGGGGGCGGTGAGCGTGAGCAGGTGGGCCTTGTCGACGAGAAGCTCTTCGAACGGCCGGGTGTGGTCGGTGTGGTAGTAGTTGCGGAAGCCGTCGGCGGTGGTTTCGAGAACGGCGAACGAGTCGGCGTCGGTCTGGTCCTGAGTGGCGTCGGTGCGGCCGGGGTGAAAGGGCACGGTGATGTCGTGGCCGGCGGCCCGGGCGGCTTCTTCGACGGCGGCACAACCGCCGAGGACGACGAGGTCGGCGAAGGACACGCGGGTGTTGCTGCCGGCGGCGGCCTGGGCGTCGTTGAACTCGGCCTGGACCTTCTCGATCACGGGGATGATGCGCTGCAGGCTGGCGGGGTCGTTGACAGCCCAGTCCTTCTGCGGTGACAGGCGGATACGCCCGCCGTTGGCACCCCCGCGCAGGTCGGTGCCGCGGAAGCTGGACGCGGCGGCCCAGGCGGTAGCGACGAGCTGGCTGACGGAGAGGCCCGAGCCGAGGAGCTTGGCCTTGAGCTCGGCGGTCTGGGCGTCGTCGATCAGGTCGTGATCGACAGCGGGGACGGGGTCCTGCCAAGGCTGGGCTTCGGGGACGTCGGGGCCGAGCAGGCGGGCGTGCGGGCCCATGTCGCGGTGGATGAGCTTGTACCAGGCGCGGGCGTAGGCGTCGGCAAACTCTTCGGGGTTCTCGTAGAAGCGGCGGGAGATCTTTTCGTAGGCGGGGTCGACCTTCAGGGCGAGGTCGGTGGTGAACATCATGGGCTGATGCTTGAGGCCGGGGTCATGGGCATCGGGGACGGTCGCGGTGCCGCCGCCGTCGGTCGGGTGCCACTGGATGCCGCCGGCGGGGGCGGTGGTCTTTTCGTAGTCGTAGGCGAAGAGGTTCTCGAAGTAGCCGTTGTCCCACTGGGTGGGGTTGCTGGTCCAGGCGCCTTCCATCTCGCTGGTGATGGTGTCGGGGCCGGAGCCGGTGCCGTTGCGGTTGATCCAGCCGAAGCCCTGGGCTTCGAGGGCTTCGCCTTCGGGCTCGGGGCCGACGAGGGCGGTGTCGCCGTTGCCGTGGGACTTGCCGAAGGTGTGGCCGCCGGCGATGAGGGCGACGGTCTCTTCGTCGTTCATGGCCATTCGACCGAAGGTCTCGCGGATGTCGTGGGCTGAGGCGGCGGGGTCGGGGTTGCCGTCAGGGCCCTGGGGGTTGACATAGATGAGACCCATCTGGACCGCACCGAGCGGGGTCTCGAGGACACGGTCGCCGGTGTAGCGTTCGTTGGCGAGCCATTCGGTTTCAGGGCCCCAGTAGACGTCTTCTTCGGGCTCCCAGACGTCTTCTCGGCCGAACGCGAAGCCGAAGGTCTCGAAGCCCATGGACTCCATGGCCTGGTTACCGGCGAACACGAGCAGGTCGGCCCAGGAGAGGCTGCTGCCGTATTTCTGCTTGATGGGCCAGAGCAGTCGGCGGGCCTTGTCGAGGTTGGCGTTGTCGGGCCAGGAGTTGAGGGGGGCGAAGCGTTGGACGCCGGAAGAGGCGCCGCCGCGGCCGTCGTGGATGCGGTAAGTACCCGCGGCATGCCAGGAGAGGCGGATGAACAGCGGGCCGTAGTGCCCATAGTCGGCGGGCCACCAGTCCTGACTGGTGGTCATGACCTGGTTTACGTCCCGCTTGAGCTCTTCGACGTCGAGGGTCTGGACGGCTTCGGCGTAGTTGAAATCGTCGCCCATCGGGTCGATCTGGGGGCCGTTCTGGGCGAGGATCTTGAGGTTGAGCTGGTTGGGCCACCACTGGTTACCACGGGCGGTCGCGAGATTGGCAGAGGTCTGGGTCATCCCGGCGATCGGGCACTGGCTGGCGGTAGCGGTCATGGCGTTTCCTCGGGGCGGCGAAGATTGGGGTTAGGATAGGTCTAGGAACGAGGACCTAGTTTAGAATCATTCCGGACAGTATTGGCAAGGGTACTGGTTAAGTCCATTACCCAAGTGTTATTTTTGGTTGACAGCCCAGGAAACGGTGTTCTGGCGTTGGGTGGTCGGGTCGGTGGCCCGGTGTAAAGGTTTGGGCGTCTGCCTGAAAACAGGGCCCGCGGAGACGAATCCGAGGGCCCTGCGGGGGGTGTGATGCGGTTTGGGGTGTCTCAGGCGGCGGCGCCCTCGAGCTTGAAGCGTCCGATGAGTCGTTGGAGTTCTTCGGCCTTCATGGACAGCTGGCTGACGGCGGTGGAGGCCTGGCTGGTGGCTTCGGCGGACTCGCGGATGGCAGCGACGGTGGACTCGAGGTTGTTGTTGATCTGC
>JBCCOW010000023.1:0-51787 GCA_039025195.1 Planctomycetota bacterium | reverse complement strand
GGGGGGGGGGGGGGGGGGGGGGGGGGGGGGGGGGGGGGGGGGGGGGGGGGGGGGGGGGGGGGGGGGGGGGGGGGGGGGGGGGCCACGCTGGGGTCGATCGGCTCGCTGTGGTTTTTGGCGGCGTTCACGATGACGGGATCGAAGCACGATGAGGGGTCGGGGATGAGCTGGGAGACGGTGCGGGACACCGGGTCAGCGATGATGGGGGTGTACGGCAGCGGGTGGGTGTCGGCGGTGACGGTGGGGGTGGCGTTGGTGGGGGTGGGGTGTTGGTGGGTGCGGGGGTCGGGGTTGAATCCTGGGGTGGGGCGGGCGGTGGCGGTGATGGTGTTGGGGGTGGCGGTGTTGTCGGTGCTGATGCCGTTTCGGGTGCGGGCGACGAGCCATGGGTTTGTGTATTCGCGGTTTTTTTCGGCGGTGGGGCCTTGGGTGTGGTTGGGGGTGACGACGGCGGTATGGGTGGGGGTGCATGGGTTGGTGCTGCGGGTGCGATCGGGTGGCGTGACGCGTCGCCGGCGGATGGCGGTGGGTTTGGTAGGGGCGGTGATGGTGTTGGGGTTGGCGGGGCTGTGGCGGGTGTCGTGGAAGGGGGTGGAGTGGGAGTTGGCGTTGAACTACCGGATTGGGGCGGTGGTGGAGGCGTTGCGGGAATCGGGGGTTCGGCCGGGGGATCGGTACGAGATTGTGCCGCCGGTGACGTTTCCGCTGCTGGATTACGGGGGCTTGCCGAAGCTGACGGAACGGCCGAGGGATGATGCGGATGTGGTGTTGGGGGTGGATGCGACGGGGCCGAGCGAGGGGGGGGCGTGGTATCTGGTGTTGGAGCACTTGGGGCCTGCGGAGGAGGTGGCGGAGGCTCGGGCGCGGTTGGCGGCGATGTATCGGGAGTGGTGGGGTAGCGGGTTGCCGGGGGTGGCGGCGGAGCATGTGCGGCAGGACCTGCTGGGGGTGTACCGGCTGGACGGGGATGGGGCGGTGTGGTTTGGGGGGTTGGTTCGGGAGGGGCGGGGGTGGGGGTTGGTGTGGGAGCGGGTGTATCCGGTTGAGGGCGAGTGAGGCGCGATGCGTGGTGAGGGGGTGGGGCGGGTGCAGTGGGTGGTGGCGGATAAGCTTGGGGGATGGATGAGCCAGAGGTTGTGCGGCGGTACAGCCCGTTTTTGTTTAAGTGGTTTGCGCGGGTGTCGCTGCGGATGGTGCGGAAGCGGTTTGAGGCGGTGCGGGTGTTGAAGGGGTGCCATCCCGCTGAAGCGGGATGGCCTGAGGGGCCGTATCGCGGGGGTGGGGTGGTGGTGATGAATCATCCGGGGTGGTGGGACCCGATGGCGGCGGTGGTGGCGGCGAAGAAGTGGATGCCTGGGGCGTTGCACTTTGCGCCGATGGATGCGGCGATGTTGAAGTCGTATCCATTGATGGATCGGATGGGGTTCTTTGGGATTGAGCAGGGGACTGCGCGTGGGGGGGCGGCGTTTATGAAGACGGCGGTGGGGTTGTTGCGGGGGGGGGAAGCCGCGCAGAATCCTTCGGCTTCTGCGGGCTTTGGAGGTGGAAGCAGTCGGGTGTTATGGGTGACGGGGCCGGGGGTGTTTCGGGATGTACGGGAACGGCCGGTGGGGTTGATGCCGGGGGTGGCGCGGTTGGCGGGGCGGTTGGCGCGGAGCCATCCCGCTGAAGCGGGATGGCCTGATGGGGTGGTGGGTGGGGAGTGGGTGATGGTGATGGCGGTGGAGTATGTGTTTTGGGATCAGAGTCGGCCGGAGATGTTGATGGCGTTTGGGGCGCCGGTGCCGGTGGGGGAGGTGACGGCGGAAGGGTTGGAGGGGGAGATGGAGCGGGTGATGGATGCGTTGGCGGCGGCGGCGGTCAAACGGGACCCGGGTTTGTTTGAGGTGGTGGAGATGCCTTGGCTGACGCGGAAGCGGGTGGGGGTGGGGGGTGCCTACGATCAGTTCCGACGGTTGTGGTCGTGGTGTCGCGGCCGACGGTTCGACCCGAGGCATGGAGCAGACTGATGGTGCAGACGGTGTTGGTGTACGGGGTGTTTGGGTTGGCGGCGCTGCCGTTCGGGTTGGTGATGTGGAATCTGGTGTTGTATCGGCGGTTGCCGCGGGTGGGACCCACGGTCACAGACCGTGGGCTTCGACAGCAGCAGGGTGGGGCGGGGGTGTCGGTATTGATTCCGGCACGGGATGAGGCGGAGGCGATCGGGCCGGCGGTGCGGTCGGTGCTGGCCAATACGGGGGTGGATCTGGAAGTCGTGGTGTTGGACGACGAGTCGACGGACGGGACGGCGGAGGTGGTGAGGGGGTTGATGGCGGAGGACGACCGGGTGCGGTTGGAGCGGTCGACGAAGCTGCCCGAGGGGTGGTGCGGGAAGCAGCACGCGTGTTACCGGTTGGCGGGGCTGGCGAAGCATGAGGTGTTGTGTTGGATCGACGCGGATGTCCGGCTGGAGCCCTGGGCGCTGTCGGCGATGGCGGCGGAGCTGGAGCGGGGCGGGGCGGACCTGATCAGCGGGTTCCCGCGGCAGCGGACGGACACGCTGGCGGAGCGGTTAGTTGTGCACCTGATCCCGTTGGTGCTGTTGTGCTATCTGCCGCTCTGGATGATGCGTCGCAAGGAGGATGTAGGGTTTGGTGCGGGGTGTGGGCAGTTGTTTATGGCGAAGGCGGAGGCGTATCGGAAGAGTGGTGGGCATTCGCATGAAATGGTGCGGGGTTCGCTGCACGACGGGGTGACGCTGCCGCGGGCGATGCGGTCGTTGGGGTTCAAGACGGACCTGTTTGATGCGGTAGACCTGGCGAGCTGCAAGATGTACACGGGTTGGGGTCAGGTGTGGCGGGGGTTTGCGAAGAACGCGACGGAGGGGATGGCGACGCCGGTGGGGTTGCCGGCGTGGACGGTGCTGCTGCTCGGGGGGCATGTGTTGCCGTTTGTGTTGATGGGGGCGTGGCTGACCGGCGGGTTGGGCCTGGGTGCGGGGGAAGGGTTGATTGCGTTGGAGCAGTTGGTGATGCTGAGCTTTGCGATGTCGGGGGTGGTGAGTGTGGGGCTGGCGTGGCGGTTCAGTCAGGGGTGGACGGCGGGGCTGCTTCGGCCGATGGGGGTGTGCGTACTGGTGGCGATCCAGTGGTACGCGTTGGTGCGGAAGTGGCGGGGGCTGCCGCCGGTGTGGCGGGGGCGAGCGGTGGGCGGTGTGTGAGCACGCCGTGTGACGGGTCAGGGTTTTACCGGGTGGTTTTGGGGTTGAGGCGTGCTATGCTTTGAGAACCTCGGGGTTCCTGGCTGGCGGTTTTGCCGGCTGGGACGAACAGGGAAACGGGTGAGAATCCCGTGCGGACGCGCCGCCGTGATGGGCGAATCGGTCCGGTCAGCGAAGCCACTGCTTGTGTGCAAGGCACGAGCGGGAAGGCGTGGCCGGAGCCGTGGGGCGAGTCAGCGACGAGCTGGCGAGCCCGGAGCCCTAAGCCGGAAGACCTGCCCTAAGCCGGTGTGTATGCCGGATGAATGAGGTGTGACTCGGGTCCTCGCGACTAGGACGCCCGGGCTGGTGTTGCGTGGCTGCCCTTCGCTGCGTGACGCGCCCGAGATGCGTGTGAAGCGACGGCCCATCGATTGATGGAGGGCTGTCCCCGCGCGAATCGGGGAAGGAGAAGCGTGATGCAGCGAGCATCTCAGTGGTTATGCCTGGCGGTCGTTTTCACGGCCGGGTCTTGGTTGTGTACTGGTTACGCGAAAGCGTCGGGCCTTGTCGAGGTGACCCCGGATCTCTCGATCCTGGTCGAGTACTTCGCGGGTGATCCGGCGGGCACGAACACCGCGTATATGGTGATCGACTTCGAGGAGACGGGTGGCGAGAGCTATGGCTTTGGCTACCGGTACGACGGGTCAGTAACGGCCGAGGACCTGATCGTGGCAGTGGTTGCCGAGGGGGCGTTGGATTGGGACTTCGGGACGTCGGGCGGTTTCGGCACGTTCATCAACAACTTTTTTTACGAAGGTGAAGTCGGTAATCCGAGCTCGTTCTGGCGTTATGAACAGGGCGTGCTGAACCTAGCGGGGGACGCTGTGGACTGGACGACGTCGGGCGTGGGTATCTCGTCTGCGGTCTTGTCAGACGGCGACTTTGTGGGTTGGTACAACTCGTTTGCGGATAGCTCGGTGAAGCCGGCGCTGCCGATCCCGGAGCCGGCGTCATCGGCGGTGGTGCTCGGGCTGGCCGGTCTGATGCTGAGGCGTCGGCGTGGCTGATGCCGTTGACATGAACGAACCCGGCGTGCGGCGGAGATGCTGCACGCCGGGCTTTTCGCTGATCGAGCTGCTGGTGGTGATCGGCGTGCTGTCGCTGCTGGTGGCGATCGCGCTGCCGGTCCTGGGGGCGGCGCGGTCGGCGGGGCGGGCGTCGGTGTGTCTGTCGAACCAGAAGCAAACGGGGCTGTCGCTGCTGGCATACACGAACGACTACGACGGTCGGCTGGTGAGTTTCATTGACAACACGCCGGCCACAGGGGCGACGTTCTGGTTTGGTTTTGAGGCGGGTGGCCCGGCGTCGGGAGCGACGGGTCGGCCGATCGATGTGACGCGGAGTCCGTTGGCACCGTATCAGGGGCAGACGATCCTCGAGACGTTGGCGTGCCCGGACTTCCCGGCGGGTGACCCGGCGTTTATTGCCAAGTTCGCAGAGCGTTCAGCACACTTTGGCTACAACGGGGGGTTGTGCTGGCCGTTTATCGGGAGCGAGCCGAGGGCGATGATTGAGGTCCAAGACCCGTCTGGGGTTTTTGCGTTCGCGGATGCGGTCCACCAGGATTTCAGCAACGACGAGTTCTATGAGCCGCACACGGTGTCTTTCCGTAGGCCGGCGAAGATGACCGGGACGGCGCACTTCCGGCATCCCGGCGGGGCGGACGGTGCGGCGAACGCGGTGTTTCTCGACGGGCATGGCGAGGCTTTGGCGCGGCCGGCGTCCGAGACGGTATGGAACACGTTTGGCGTGTCGCCGATCGCAAACCTGGATGTGGATGACGGGCCGGGGACGGTTTATGGGTTTCGGACGTGGACGTATCCGTGAGGAATGCCGAAGGGTTTCGTGATGCGGATTGACCGATGTGTTTGTGTGGATGTGACGTTTGAGGAGTTGCTTGCGCGGTCGGCGCGGGAGGGGCTGGCGGTGGAAGCGGTGATCGAGCTTGAGGGGGTGAGCGGGTGTTGCGGGATGTGTAGGCCGTATGTGCGGCGGGCGTGTCGGACGGGGCAGACGGTGTTTTTTGAGGCGTTGAGCGACGCGGATGAGCCTGGAGAAGGGCTGGAGGGGCCTGGGCAACGTGCAGCGGGCTGAGCAGGCTGAGGGGGGCAGGAACAAATGGCGGGTGGGTCGGCTTACAATCAGGGTATGGCCGAACACATCAAATCGAACGGAACGGGTGATCTGCCCCGCGAGCAGGTCGTGATCATTGGGTCGGGCCCGGCAGGGTGGACCGCGGCGGTGTACGCGGCGCGGGCGGGGCTGGAGCCGTTGGTGTATCCGGGGCGGGCGGCGGGGAAGGATTTGGCGCCGGGGGGCCAGCTGATGTTTACGACGGACGTCGAGAACTACCCGGGCTTCCCGAACGCGGTGACGGGGCCGGAGATGATGCACATGTTCTATCACCAGGCGATGAAGTTCGGCACGCGGGTCGTGACGGACAAGGGCGTGATGAACATGGACGAGCTGCCGAACGAGACGCTCTACCAGAACTTCCAGAATGTCGAGTCGGTCGACCTGTCGGAGCGGCCGTTCCGGGTGAAGGGGGATAGCGGATACGAAGTGTTGGCGGACGCGGTGATCATCGCGACGGGTGCGAAGGCCAACTGGCTCGGTTTGGAAAACGAGACGCGGCTGGCCCAGTCGGGCGGCGGTGTGTCGGCGTGTGCGGTGTGCGACGGGGCGCTGCCGATGTTCCGCGACGCGGTGCTGGGCGTGGTGGGTGGTGGTGACACGGCCGTCGAAGAGGCGACTTACCTGAGCAAGTTCGCGAGCAAGGTGCTGATGTTCGTCAGGCGTGACGAGCTACGGGCCAGCAAGATCATGGCCCAGCGGGCGCTCGACAACCCCAAGATCGAGATCGTCTGGAACACGTCGATCACAGACGTGCTGGGCGACGACAAGGTCACCGGCGTGAAGGTGATCAACAATCAGACGAAGGAAGAATCCGAGATCGAGCTCGGCGGGCTGTTCCTGGCGATCGGGCACACGCCGATCACCGGGTTCCTGAACGATCAGCTGCCGGCGGACGAGAACGGCTACCTGCTGCTCAAGGACCCGTACAAGAGCACGACCGAGATCGAGGGCGTGTTCCTCGCGGGGGATGTAGCGGACCATGTGTATCGGCAGGCGGTCACCGCGGCGGGCATGGGCTGCAAGGCGGCGATCGACGCGGAGCGCTGGCTGGCGGAGCAGGAGGGCGGCGACGCCGAGGGCCAATCGGCGGAGGCGCACTGGGCGGGGCAGGGGGCTTGAGGGCTGCAAACGTGCTGTGATGATCTTTCGCGATGACGG
Source organism: Planctomycetota bacterium (assembly GCA_039025195.1). Lineage (GTDB taxonomy): Bacteria > Planctomycetota > Phycisphaerae > Phycisphaerales > Phycisphaeraceae > JBCCOW01. The sequence goes on along the minus strand of JBCCOW010000023.1, from coordinate 45,252 downwards.
GTGCCGGGGTATCTGCCGTGCCGGGGGGGGCGCGAGGTGTTGGCGTGTTTCATCTGAAGCGCACGCTTGAACCGATAGGCTCTGGAGTGGAGATACGAGCCGCGCTGCAGCGGGATCTTGGGGCTTCAAGAGACCGATGGATTGGTTCAATTCATACAAGCCGGAGGTCCGAGCGATTGCCAACCTGCTGGGATGGTTGGCGGGGCTGCTGGCGGGGTTTTGTCTGCTGTGGGTGGTGATTGCCGGCCGGGTGCAGTTTGTGGGTGGCGATCCGCCGAGCGGTGGGTCGATCCCGGGGATGTGGGGCAGCGGCGGGACGTCGCTGGACCTTTATGAATGGCGGGTCCTGCTGGTCGCGTTTTGGGTAGGGCTGTCTTGTGGCGGGCTTTGGGTTCTGTTGCATCTGTTGTGCGCGTTGATCCCTTGGCCGAAGCCGATGCCTTTTGACTGGGACTGAATATGGTGGGGGCGGTGGGTTCTATACATTGGCAAGGACCGTGCGGACATCGCAGACGTCCATGCCGGCGTCGCGGGCGGCGGTCATGCCCAGGTCGGTATCCTCAAAGGCGAGGCAGTGGGCGGGGTCGATGCCGATCGCCTCGGCGGCTTTGCTGAAGGTCTCGGGGTGCGGCTTGTGCTGGGTGACGTCGTCGGCGGTGATGATGGCGTCCCACCAGTCCAGGGCGTCGATGGCGGTGAGGGTACGGGTGACGCCGTGGCGGGACGAGCCGGTGGCGACGGCCATGGGCAGCTTGCTGCGGTATTGGCGGGCGACGTCGAGGATGGGTTCGACGGGGCGGATGGTGTCGGCGTGCTTGAAGTAGTTGTCGTATTTCTCGGCAGCGAGGGCGGTGAGCTGGTCTTCGGTGAAGGATCGGCCGGCCTCGTCGGCGAGGGTCTGGAAGATGCGACGGGCGGGGACGCCGCCCCAGGCGAGGAAGCGGTCGTGGGGCATGAGGTGGTCGAGGCCGTGCGTCTTGAGCGTTTCGTTCCAAGCGATCCAGTGGACGGGCATGGAGTCGGCAAGGGTGCCGTCACAGTCGAAGATCAAGGCACGGTGGTGGGGCTGTGGAATTGGAGGAGTGGGTGGGGTGGGCATGGAGGGACGGTAGCAGGTTGGCGTCGGGGGTTGACAAGGCGGGTGTTCGCGATAACATTTAACTAAATGGTTAAGTTAAATCCGAGCTCAGAACGCCAGATCGACCAAACGTTCTCCGCGTTGTCGGACCCGACGCGTCGTTCGATCTTGGCACGGGTGGCGGAAGACGATGGGTTGCGGGTGACGGACCTTGCTGAGCCGTTTGCGGGCCGGATGAGCCTGCCGGCAGTGAGCAAGCACCTGCGGGTGCTGGAGCGGGCAGGCCTGCTTCGGCAGGAGAAGGACGGGCGGGTCCGGCGGTGCCATCTCGATGCGAAGCCGTTGGCGGAGGCTGCGGCGTGGATCGGGCATTACCGTAAGTTCTGGACCGACCGGCTCGACGCGTTGGCCGACTACCTGGAAGGCGACGCGCAAGGCTCGTCGTAGACCCATTACCCCGGACCCCCCCGGACCCCCCCCCCGGAGATCAGCATGCCCCTCATCCAACCCGAAGCCCAGACCTACATCCGCCTGCACAAGTTCGTCCGTGCTCCCAAGCAGCGTGTCTTCGAGGCCTTGACCGAGCCCGATCAGTTCCCGCACTGGTTTGCACCCGGGCCGGAGGTGCGCTGCACCGAGGTGGTGCTGGAACCCCAGGTCGGCGGCGACTTCCGCTTCAGGATGAATGACCCCTCCGGGGAGTGGACCGGCCGGGGCACGATCACTGCGTTCGACCCGCACGACCGGCTGGCCTACACCTGGACGTGGGTCAATCAGCCCGAGTTCGGGGGCGACTCGCTGGTCACGTTTGACCTGCTCGATGCCCCGAACCCGTACGACGCCGACCAGCCCGGGACCGAAGTCGTGCTGACCCACGAACGCCTCGGCTCGGCGGTCGAACGCAGCGAACACACCGGCGGCTGGTGGAGCACGCTCCGGGCGCTGGGCTACTACGTCCGCGGCATCGACCCGCACGAAGCGATGTATGGCGGGTCAGCTCAGACGTCTGCATAATCTTCTTGTCGCTACACCCTTTGAATCTGGAGACACCCCATGGATATACCCACCCCCTCCGTCCCGCCCGTGCTCGAAATCGGCCGACGCCTCGTCGAGCTCTGCCAGAACCACGAAGACGCCAAGGCGATCGAAGAGCTGTACGCCGACGACGCCCAGCACATCGAGGCCTACGAGATGGGTCCGGGCATGCCACGCATCACGGCCGGCAAGGACAAGCTGCTGGCGAACATCAAGGACTGGTACGCCAACAACGAGGTCCACAGCAGCAGCACCGTCGGCCCGTACCCCCACGGCGAAGACCGCTTCGCGGTGACCATGACCGCGGACATGACCCCGAAGGCCGGGCCGATGGCGGGGCAGCGTCACCAGATCGAAGAGGTCAGCGTTTACACCGTCAAGGGCGGGAAGATCGTGACGGCCGAGTTCTACTGGGACCCGACCAAGTTCGGCGAGTGACAGGGCGGGGGTGGAGCGGATGCATTCGGCGTGTAGCGGGAGACGCGAAGCGTCCCGCTTGGTCCCCGCGGGCACCTTCGGTGCACCCGCTACACTTCAACGCATCATATCTCTAGCCGCCGGCCTTCATCCGGTACACCGCCGCGACCACAGCCTGGACTTCGCTCGGGGCATCGTCGTCCCGCAGCAGCTGATCAACCCACTGCGTCGCGGCGAGGCGCTGCTCGCCAAGCTGCACGAGGACCTCGACGGCTTCGCGGGCCAGGGAGCCGGTGAGCACTGGTGTCTCGGGAGCATCGGTATCAGGCGACGCGGTGTTGGCGGCTTCCTGCGGGGTCGGCGGGCCGGCGAACGCTTCGGCCTTGTCCCGCAGGGTGATCACGATTGTCTCGGCGGTTTTCTTTCCGACCTCCGGCATCGTCTGCAGCAGCTTCACATCGCGGTCCAGGATCGCCCCGGCGAGCGTCGGCGTGTCGAACACCATCGCCCGCAAGGCCCGGCGATGCCCGATGCCCTTGACGGTAACGAGCAGCTCGTAAAAGGCTTTGTCGCGTGCGGTCAGGAAGCCGGCGAGCCGGGGCAGGAAGGTCGCGCCCTGGTTCTGGGACTCGAAGTACAGCAGGGTGTAGAGCGTGACGGGCTGGCCGAGCGAGCCGCCGAGGCGGGCGGCGGCGTAGGCGGGGAGCTGCAGCTCGTAGAGCATGCCGCCGTCGGACGAGGCGACATAGGCGCGGTCGGCGTCGAGGTTATCGAGTGTGCCGGTGAGGCGGGCGATCATCGCGGCATCGTAACGGGGTGAACCACAGAGGCACGGAGGCACCGAGGCTTATCACCACGAACTCAGCGCGACAAGAAGTCATGGGTTGCGTGCGTTTTGTTTTTGTTGCAAAGCGGTATCGCAGAAGAAGGGTGGATGAAACCCCTGAAGCTTCCGGTGCTTGTCTCTGCGTCTCCGTGCCTCTGTGGTTATGTCTGATCAGCAGGACCCGCGGGCGGTGACGACGGCCCGGGCGGTGCGGGCGAGGATGAGCAGGTCGAGGCGGAGGGACCAGTCGCGGACGTAGGCGGCGTCGAGGGCGACGCGTCGGCGGAAAGTGAGGTTGTGTCGGCCCGAGACTTGCCAGAGCCCGGTGAGACCGGGGCGGACGCGGTGGAGCACCGCCGCCTCTCGGCCATAACAGGCGAGCTCGTCTTCAACGATGGGGCGGGGCCCGACAAGGCTCATCTCGCCGCGGAGGACGTTGACCAGCTGGGGCAACTCGTCGAGGGACAACCGGCGGAGCCAACGGCCGACGCGGGTGAGGCGGGGGTCGTTGGGGAGCTTGTGGGTGGCTCGCCAGTGGTCCCAGTCTTCGGGGTGGGCGTCGAGGTGCTGGGCAAGCAGTTGGTCGGCGTCGGGCCGCATGGTGCGGAACTTGAGCATGTGGAAGGGCCGGCCGTGGAGCCCGAGCCGGCGGTGGCGGTAGAGCACGGGGCCGCGGGAGGTGCAGGCGACCGCCAGGGCGGTGAGCACCAGCAGGGGCAGGGTGATCGGCAGGGACAGCAGGACCAGCAGCAGGTCGATGGTGCGTTTGAGGCGGAGCTGCTTGCGGTCGGCGAGCCCGCGGGACAGACATCGGGGGGCGGGGACGCGGTCGGGGCGGGCGTGGCGGACGGCGGGTGGGTGCGCAGTGACGGGCGGGAGGTCGTGCCTGTGCAGCGGTGCCGTCGCGGGTGTGGCTGGTCGGGCGGGCGGCGTCGAGGTAGGTGGAGCGGGGATCGTCATGGATGGCGAGCCGGTCGGTTGCGGGGGTGTGCAACGCGTGGGGTTGTGGCTGGGGTGAGGTGGGTGGTGCGGTCGAGGCGGGGGGGACAATCTGGGGTGAAAAACGCTGGGGCTCGCAGGATGGAGCACAGGCCTGAACGCGGGTCGAGATTCTAACGACAAAGCCCCGCCGGGTCAGCCCCCCGCCTCGCTGGGGCGAGCCGCCCGGGTGGCCGCCTGCTCGAACAGCCAGGCGAGCCCGGCCGTGTACCGCTCGGCGTCGTCGTAATACAGGGCCACATGGCCCGACCCAGGGAACACATCGAGCCGAGTCTGGCCGCCCGCCGCTTCCGCCGCCGCCGCGATCGCCTGCCCGTCCGCCACTAGGCAGAGCCAGTCGGCGTCGCCGTGGGCGACCCACAGCGGGCAGCCCGTTTCGCCGAGCCGGGCCGCGTCGTCCACCCGGTCGAACCGCCGGGCGATCCCGAAGACCCGTTCCAGCAGCCCCACCACCACCGGCACCACCGCCCTGACCGGGTATCGCCGACGACGCATCAGGTTCGTGATCGGTCCGTTCAGACTCCGGTAGGGCTGCTCACAGATCACGCCGACCGGCTCGACCGCGCCGCTCGCCGCCGTCCGCAGCACTAGCTGACCCCCCATCGAATACCCCATCAAGACCACCGGCCTGCCCCGCAGCTCATCCGGCAGCTGGTCCAAGACCGCCGCGACATCCGCCGGTTCACGCTTGCCGTAGGTCGGCGTCTTCGCTTCGCATTCGCCATGCCCCGGCAGGTCGAACACGACGGTGGCGGCGACCCACGGCCGGACCCACCCCGCGCGGAGCAACCCGTTGAATCGGGCGTCCCGGTAGCCGTGCAGGACCACGCAGACCGGTCCGTCCGCGCGTTCGCCCTGCACGATGAACCCGGCCGTCGATTCGCCCTCGGACAGTGTGAACACGACCGCTTCGCCCTCGAGCCCCGCGTCGGCGGGGACGATCGGCAGCCCCCGCCCCAGGGCCACGCCCTCGGTCTTCCGGCCCGGCCGGGCCAACGCCCACAACACACTCCCCACCAGCCCCGCATAAAGCAGAACGGCCGCCAGCAACAACAACACCACAATCGCCATGCCGGCAACCTAGCGGATCACACGCCCCCAGACCGCTATGCTGTGCCAGCCGTCAGCACCAGTGCTCCGGGAGCCGCTCGCCATGGACCTATCACCCCACGATCAAGCCCTGCTCGACGCCGCGGTGCAGCAGGCCGAGAAGAGCCGTAATGAGGGCGGAATCCCTATCGGTGCGGCGCTGGGCAATGCGGAGGGGGTCGTTGTTTCACAGGGCCACAACGAGCGCGTCCAGTCAGGCGACCCGACCGCTCATGCCGAGATGAACACGATCCGCAAGGCCGGCCGACGCCGTGATTGGCCGACCCTCACCCTCGCCTCGACGCTCAGCCCCTGCATCATGTGCACCGGCGCGTCGTTGCTGTTCCGCATCCCGCGGGTCATCATCGGGGAGAACCAGACGTTCCTCGGGGCGGAAGACCTGTTCCGGCAGCACGGCGTCGAGCTCATCGTGGTGCAGGACCCCCGCTGCATCACGCTGATGGAGACGTTCATCGCCGAGCAGCCCGACCTGTGGAACGAGGACATCGGGCTCTAACGCGAGTCGCGGATCAGGCGCACCCTAATGGCTCACATCCTGCTCACGGGCTCCGCAGGGAGCATCGGCCGGTGTATCGGCCCCTCGCTCATCGAAACGGGCCACACGGTCCGGGGTTACGACCGTCAGCCGACGCCGTGGACCGAGGACGCCCTGGTGGCCGACCTCACGGACCGTGGGGCGATGGCCGACGCGCTGCGGGGGATCGACACGGTGGTGCACCTGGCGGCGAACCCGAGTGGGCGTGCGTCGTTTGATGAGCTCCTGCAGCCGAACTACATCGGGCCCCGCCAACTGGTCGAGCTGGCGGCCGAGGCGGGCACGCCGCAACGTCTGATCCTCGCGTCGACCATCCAGGTCTACGGCGGAGCCGCTGACCTGCCCCAGGAGCAGCGTGCCCGGCTCGGACGCCCGGAAGACGCCGTCCCCAACAACGACTACGCCCTGTCCAAGGTCTGGCTCGAACGCCTCGGCGAGTGGTCAGCCCGGCGGCACGGCTGGTCGGTGCTCGCGGTCCGGATCGGCTGGTTCCTCCGCGACCCGAAAGAGTCCCGGAGCCTCGACGCCAAGCCCAGCGCCCACGCCTGGTACTTCAGCCATGAGGACGCCCGCACCTTCTTCCGGGCCGCGGTCGAGGCCGATTACGCCGGGTTCCACGTCGTCAACGCCACCAGCCAGCCGAAGCCCGGCCGAGCCAACTGCTCGCTTCAGCCCGCCGCAGACACGCTCGGCTGGGCGCCGCAGTCCGTTTTCGAGCCGTCGCAGCCCGCCGACTGAATCCCCTAGGGCACACTTAACCCCTTATAGGGTTGGCAGTCGTGTGCGGCCGTGCTACTCTTTGCGTCAAAGATTCCGGTAGGGGAAAAACCCCCGTTCGGAGAACGACCTTTTGATCATGTCACGGAGCAGGAGAACTTGGGTGTTGTGCGGTCTGGCCGTCGCCTCGGCCACGGCGATCGCTCTGCCCGCGTCCGTCCATGCCGAGGCCCTGCCCATCTCGGCCGCCGACGCCAGCCTGCTCGAAGATGTCAACCTGATCGACTTCAACGCGCTGATTGGCACCACGCTCGACAGCGGTGGCGATCCGTCGCCCGACCTCGTTGATGACGAGTACACCCTGTCGCTCGGCCTCACCGTCTCGGGGACCGGTGCCGGGCGCGGCCTCTACGCCAGCAACATCGGCCAGAGCGTCTTCACCAGCCCCCCCGCGTCCATCCCCTCGGGCACCAACACCAACACCGCCATCAACTTCCGGCCCACCGGTGCGAACAGCCCCACCGACGGCGGTGTCGGGCCCTCGGTCCTGACCTTTGAGTTCAACCAGCGGCAGAACTTCTTCGGGTTCTTTGCCGTTGTCGCCGACACGCACAACATCTTCATCGAGCTGCTGGACCGCGACGGGATGGGCGAGCTTGTCTCCCGGTCGACGCCTGAGGTGCTGGAGTACGAGATCGGGATCAGCAACGCCGGGTTCGTCGGCGTGATCGACGAGATATCGTTCGCCGGGGTCCGGGTCTCAGCCATGCTCGACACCTTCGAGGTCGACGCTTTGGACCCGCAGCCGCTGGACCTGTCGCCGACCGATCTCGAACGGTTCCGGATCGACAACCTGCAGTTCGGGATCATCCCCGAGCCCGCGTCGCTCGGGCTCGTCGCGCTGGGTGTGGGGCTGATGGCCATGCGTCGGCGGCGCGAAGACTGACCGCTGCGGTATCCTCCTGCCTTGGGACGCCCGAGCCAGATCAACGAGAAACGCCGGCAGCTGATGCCCGTGGTCGCCGCGGCCTTCGCGGAGCTGGGTTATCGCAAGGCGACGACCGCCGAGCTCGCCCGCCGCTGTGCCGTCCGCGAGAACATCCTCTACCGGCTTTGGCCCGACAAGAAGGCGATGTTCCTCGCGTCCATCGAGTACCTGTACCAGTCGTCGGTCAGCCACTGGCGGGCGCTGCTGGAGGAGTCGCCCGAGGCGGGGGCCGAGTCCGCGGACTCGGTCGCGTTGCAGCTGCTGGCCGCCGACGCCAAGACCCGCGGCGATGCCGGATTTTATCGCATCACGTTCGCAGCGCTCAGCGAGACCGACGACCCTGAGGTCCGTCAGGCGCTCAAGCAGATGTACCGGCGGTTCCACCGGTTCATCACCGAGCAGGCCGACGACCACCGCGAAGCTCAGCCCGAGGCCTCGGACGACGGGATGCTGGACAGCGAGCTGACCGCGTGGGCGATCATCGGCGTGGCCACCGTGGCGGACATCGGCAACGCGTTGGGCGTGCTGCCCAAGGCCAAGCGTCAGCGGATGCTCGCCGCGGTGGGCCGGGCACTGCTGGACGGTGTGCCCGACGAAGACAGTTGAGGCGGGTTACAGCAGGTGCTCGACCGTGTCGTTGCGGGGGGTGGCGCTGCCGCCGCTGAGCACCATGTTCATGGCCAGCCGCAGGGCCCCGCGGGGTGTGTACCGCCACCGCGTCTGGTCGGGATCGAGCCATCGGCCCCAGCCCCGGGCGATCGTGATCTCGGCCCGTCGGCGTTCGTGCTCCAACAGGTCATCGACGAGCGTCCCGGGATCGAAAGGCACGACCGGGCCCTCGGCAGACGCCACGCGGTTGCGGTGAAAGAAATACACCGCCTCGAATGGCTCGGCGGGCAGCGACGCCTGCGCGACCAGCCCGCTGAGGTCGGCCTTATTGCTCACCGGTGAGCTGTAGAGCCAGACCCCGCTGTCGAGCCGGCTGACGATGTGGTACCCCAGCGCCCGGGCCCAGCTGGTGATCAGCACCACGATCTGCCCGTCCTCCGAGATCATCAGCCAGACCGTCACTTTGGTGAGGTCCGATTCGCGGTCCCTGAACGCCCCGATCGCCAGACAGCCCACGCCGAGCGCCGCGTCGTAGTGCGTCCGGGCCTTGCCCTTGGGCAGCGGTTGGGTTTCGCCGAGGGGCACGTAGTCGAGCCGTCGCAGGTGGTGGGTCTCGTACAGCGCCGCCAGCAGGAAGACCACGAAGAAGCCGACCACCGCGAGCAGCACGAGGCCCAAGAGCCCCATAATGATCCACCCCCAGATCGGTATGCCCGACGCGGTCATGGTTCACAGTTCCCGGCGGCGTGTTTTCGGTCGTGATGCATGAACGGAACGAGTGTAACTCGACCGGTCCCAGCCACGGCCCGATGGAGGGGAAGTGGAAAGACTCAACGCATCGGTCACGGGGGCATCGGGTCGTACACTTCGCGTGCTCCGGCCAACCGTCTTGGTCGTGCTGGTGGCGGCGGTGTACGCGGCGTCGCTGAGCGGGCCGATGGTGTTCGACGACTTGCCGGGCATCTTGGCGAACCCCGCGGTGCAGACGGTCTGGCCGCTGCATGTGGCGATCGATGCGCCGGCCAACACGCCGCTCGAAGCCCGGCCGCTCGCGCAGTTCTCGTTCTCGGCCGTGTTCGCGGTGCAGGAAGCCATCGGCGTCGGCGGCTTCCACCCGGCGGGGCACCGCGGGGTCAACGTCGCGCTGCACGCGCTGGCGGCGCTGCTCCTGATGGGCGTGATCCGACGCTTCGCCCTGCGGTCGCGCCTGCACCGGCAGGCGGGGATAATCGGCTTCACGGTCGCGCTGCTCTGGGCGGTGCACCCGATCAACACCGACACGGTCGCCTACATCGTGCAACGCAGCAAGGGGCTCGAGGGCCTGATGCTGCTCGCGACGGTGTACTGCTTCCTGCGGGCGGTGGCACCGAGGCGTGACGCAGAGGGCAGGGTCACTGCATTGAAAGACGGGCAACCGGACCGTCGGCGGTATTGGCTGTATGGGTCGGTCGCGTGCTGCCTGCTGGGGATGATGAGCAAGGAGAGCATGGCCGGGACGCCGTTGATCGTGCTGCTGGCGGACCGGCAGTTTGTGGCGGGGACGTTCGGCAGGGCGCTGCGTCTGCGGTGGCGTTACTACGCGGGGCTCGCGGCGACGTGGGGCGTGCTGGTTTACCTCATGATGCCGGGCGGGCGGGCGGCGTCGGTGGGCTGGCACCTGGACATGGGGCCGATCGAGTACCTGCTGACGCAGGGCAACGTGATCGCGTGGTACCTGGGGCTGCTGTTCTGGCCGGGCCACCTGATGCTGCACCACGAGTGGGGCATGGTGGGTCACTGGAGCGAGGCGGTCGCGGGTTGCGGGTTGATCGGGCTGCTGGGTGTGTTGACGCTGTGGGGCATCGTGGCTCGGCGGTGGTGGGGCGTGGGCGGGGCGGTGTTCTTCCTGTTATTGGGTCCGACGTCGAGCTTCATCCCGATGACGACCGAGGTCGTGGCGGAGCGTCGGATGTACCTGCCGTCGGCGGCGGTGATTACGGCCGTGGTGGTGATGGCGGTCATGGGCTGGCGGGTCGTGTCTCGTTGGGAACCGCGTCAGCGCCGGCGGCTGGCGTACGCGATGTCGATCGCGTTGGGTGGGGCGGTCGTCGGGCTGAGCGCCCGGACGGTGGACCGGTCGTTCGAGTTCCGGGACCAAGCGGCGCACTGGGAAGCGGTGCTCGACCTGTACCCGCACAGCGCGATGGCGTGGAACAGCCTGGGCGTGGTGTACAACGGCCGCGGCGAGCGGGACAAGGCGATCGAGCTGTACGAGAAGGCGGCGGGGCTGGCGACGCGAAACTTCGTGGCCCCGCACCTCAACCTGGCACGGGCGGCGATGCGGCGGCAGGCGTGGGGTGAGGCGCTGGAGCTGCTCAATGAAGTGGAACGGCGACGCCCGACGAGCCTGCACCTCTGGGCGATGCGGGGGTCGATCGCATTGCACATCGGCGACCCCGAAGCGGCGCTGATCGCGTTCGGGCGTATTGTCGAGATGGAGCCGGGCAACCCGGCGGGGTTGGCGGGGATGGAGCACGCGCAGCGGATAATCGATGCGCGGGGCGAGTCGTTGTCTGCGGTCGGTGGCATGTGAAGCAGTAGCCGGCCCGCTACGCGGGCCAGGCCAGGCGTGCGTAGCCCGCCGGCTATTGCGGCAGCGGGATCTCGGTCGAGCCTTCGGGCGCGGTGAAGGTGTCGGGTTCGGGGGTGATAAAGCGGATGTTGGAGATCGTGGCGGTGCCCTTGGTGGTGGTCTGGTCGATGCCGTTGGTCTTGTCCCAGAAGTGGAAGGACCACTGCGTGGAGAAAGTGACGCCGTCGATCGTCTGGTTGCCGTCGTAGACAATGATGCTGGGCTTCTGCTCAGCGACCTCGGCGGGCTTGTTGTAGGTGACGATGTAGGACATCCCTTCGAGCACGCCCTTATCGGAGACGAACAGGTAGTACCAGTCGTCGGGGGCGTCGCCCGTCCCGGCATCGAAGGTGACCTTGGCCTCGGGGGAGTCGAAGAACGCGGGCTGCGTGGGCGGCCCGGTGTCATCGGGCAGGAGGTTCACGCCGGGGTCGGACATCTTGAACGGGGCGGCGAGGAAGTAGGGCCAGGTCAGGACGTGGAACCGCAGCATCGGGCTGGGCTCCGAGCCGTCGGCGGTCTTGCCGTGGGCGGTGGTGCCATCAAAGACGACGGTGCTGCCGTCGGCCAGGTCGAGACGGGCCTTGCCTAGCGGCGTATCGAAGGTCATGGTGCCGGACATCTCGAACGCACCGGGGAAGGTGACGGCGAAGTCGGCGGTGACCGCGGCGTGCTGCCGATAGGCCTCGAGGCCGTGGGTCTGCTCCATAAGCGTGACGGCGTCTTGCGGGGCCATCTTCTGGGCGTTGACTTGGATGGTGAAGCACAGCAAGAGGAGCAGGGGGGTGGCGTGTTTCATGGGATGCTTCAGGCTTAGCGTTTAAAGGTTTCGCCGTTGATCGTGAGCTGGCTCTCGGCCATCTGAACGGGTGACGCGGCGAGCCAGCTGGGGTCGACGGAGACGGTGTTGCCATCGCGGTCGGTCTGCCCGAAGGTCAGCACCCCGGTGGGGCACATCTGCACACAGGCGGAGCAGCGGACACACTCGGGGTCCTTCATGGGCATGCCCTTGTTGGCGAAGGACATGATGTCGATGCCCTGGTGGCAGACCGAGGTGCAGACGTTGCAGGAGATGCACTTCTTCTTGTTGGCGACGATGCCGAACTTCGAGAAGCGGGCATAAATGTGCATGAGCGCGGCGAGCGGGCAGGCGAACCGGCACCAGACCCGGCCGGAGAAGTGGAAGTAGAAGGCGACGCCGAGGATGCCAGCGAAGAGCAGGTCGACGAACCAGCCGTAGTTCAGGATGGCGAAGGGGGTGAGGACGCCGTCGACCTTGGCCATCTCGTAGCCGTAGCCGTTCCAGGTCTTGGTCATGCCCTGGAACCCGATGGAGAAGAAGTTCTCGAGCGGGCGGTCGACGGCCGAGCCGTCGGGCACGGACCAGGCCACGATACGGAGCAGGAGCAGGGCGGCGGCGGCCCAGAGGAAGACCTGCCCAATCATGTTGACGCGGTTCCAGAAGGGGCCGTGGGGCATCTTGTGGCGGTGGGTGTCGCCGAGGGTCTCGGCCAGGGCGCCGCAGGAGCAGATCCAGCCGCAGTAGGAGCCCTTGCCGAAGTAGCGGATGAGCAGGGGGATGGCGACAAAGGTCTGGAGGAAGCCGAGGATGAGCCAGCCCCACATGGGCGCGTCGGTGAACCAGTTGTAGACGAAGAGTGGCCAGGCGAGGATGAAGCCGTAGGCCCGCCAGTAGGCGCGTTCCTGGCCGGTCGCGTCGTAGGGCTCGAAGAACCAGTCGGCCATCCAGCCGCCGGTGGTGCCGATCTCGAAGAGCCCGTTTCGGCCCATGTACGGCAGGATGATCTCGGGCAGGATGAACAGCGGGATGCACTGGATGCTCATCAGCGTGAACGTCTGCACCTTGACGTAGGGCGTCCGCCGGCGCTTGATGCGGCGGATACCGAAGATCACCACACAGCTGCAGTAGGCGAGGGTGTAATAGAACGACTTGCCGCCCATCGAGGTGATAAGGGTGTAGCCGAGCGTGTTGGTCTGATTGAAGTAGTCGGCGATGGGCGCCCAGGTGACGCTGAGCAGCCAGGCCAGGGTGGCCCGGGGGTCCCAGACGAGCCAGCCGGGCAGGTCGGCGAGCCCGGCGATCGCCTTGTCACCCTTCCAGTGGTACATCCAGGTACAGAACAGGAAGGCGAAGACGATGGTGATCCACCACTTAGTCGGGCGGTCGCCGAGGATCTTCACGCCGGACTTGCGGAAGAAGTCGAGCGGAGGTTCGCGGCCGATCATGGTGAAGACCGCGTCGTTCTTGTAGCTCTGGACGCTACCGTCCTTGAGTTTGAGATCGACGGTGTCCTCGTGGATTTCTTTGACGTTGGACGCCATCACGAGGTTGAGCTTGCCCTTGCTCGGGCTCTTGGGCATCTCCGGTGGCAGCGCGGCACCCTGCCGAGCATCGGACGCGGCTAAGAGCTCCATCTCGGCGTCGGGGTCGGCGGCGAGGGCGGCGATGGCCTCGGCGTTCTCGGGCTTAGGCCGGTTGAACGTGTCCTTGCGGTAGGAGAGGGTGACGGAGCCGCCGCACTTGGCCAGGGCGATCGCGGCCTCGAGGGCGGAGTCGCCGCCGCCGACGATGAGCACGTCCTGGCTGCAGAAGTCTTTGGGGTCGTGGAGGCGGTTGTAGACCTTGTGGGCCTTGTCTTCGCCGGGGACATTGAGCTTGCGGTAGTTACCGGAGCGACCGATGCCGACGATGACGCGGCGGGCCTTGACGCGTTTCTCGCCGAGGGCCCAGCCGGTGCCGTTGAGGTGGACCCCGTCGGCGGGTTCGCTGCCGCCGGGCAGGACGACCTCGAAGAGCCCGCCCTTGCGTTCGACGTGGCTGGCTTTGCCGAGCACGTACTTGAGCCCGAGGTCGACGGTCTGTTCCTCGAGGTCTTCGATCAGGCCTTCCTTGATGTCAGACTTGTCGTGGAACTCGATGTCGCCGTCGAGCGGCATGTCGGTCGGGTACTTAAAGATCGGCTTCCCCTTGGGGAAGTTCGCGATCGTGTTGAACGGCTGTGACGCCTCGAAGACCAGGTACTTGAGCCCGAGCTTCTCGGCCTCGAGGGCGGCGGAGAACCCGGCGGTGCCGCCGCCGATGATGGCCACATCGAGCACGTCGTCGGCAGGAGGGCCGGCGTTCTGGAGCTCGGCGTGGACGCGTCGTGCGATGCGGGTCCCACCGTTGACCGAGAGCTTGAGCAGGGGGATGCCGGAGAGGTCACCGACGACGAAGAGGCCCGGGATGTTGGTGGTGTTGTCCTCGTTGACGATCGGGAGGATTTCGGGCTTACCGGCCGGCCAGCGGGCGTGCAGCCAATGCGTGTAAGACAAGACAGGCTTGGCGACCGTCCCGGCAACGTCTTTGGCGATCGGCAGGGCCCTGCCCAGCAGGCCGCGGTCGTCGTCCATACCGTGCTGTTCGGACGGGTGGGCGGAATGGTCGTCACGCGTGCGGTCGTTCCCCATCCGGTCGGCGGGTGCGTTTCCCGCCTCCGGCCGGCCGATGTGTTGTGTGTCTGCTGAGCGGTTCATACCCATCCCCTTTGGCAAAAAACAGGTCCCGGTCTTGATCCCCGGGCGGCCGTTGGGTCTGGGTCGGCCGAGCATTCATCCGTCTTCGGACGGTGAAGGCTCAGGCAGAAGCCCCGATGCGGTCGAGCTATTCCCAATAATCCTGCCAAACGCTTCCAGGGCAACACGCTGCAAGCAGTCATCTTGCCATCCTAACCTTTCGTCGTGTTGCTGGGTGCCCGGCGTGCCGACATCCGCGCAAATTGCTTGCCTTTCTCAATAAACATTGATGTGATGGGGTCAATACCGCTCTTGATACTCATAGACTTGCGTTAAGTTTTTTTAAATCTTAATAAATTGTTGCCTCTAAACCCGTCACGCCTGTGCAAGGGTCTCAGGAGGTGCCGTGCCCGTCTCCCGGGCTGCAGTTCGTGGTAAGCGTCGTCCCCTGGGTGCTGTCTGTTGTTCCAAGTGGCTCCGTCTTTATTATGAGGAGTTGTCACCGATCACTCTGTCAAGAGGGCCCTGATGCGTCAATCGATCCCGCTGCTCGTTTTCTCCCTTGTGAGTGCCCTTGCGTTGCCCGCGCAGGCTCAGCCGGCGTCGGCGGACGCCCAGCCGCAGTCCCGGGCGAAAATCACTGACAACCCCGACGGTCCGCAGCGGCTTGAGCTCCAGGACGCCGACTACTACCTCCGGCAGTTTGAGGACTACGCCAAGGGCCTTAAGGGCGAGAAGGGTGAATTCACACGCGGGTCGCGGATCGCGCTTCAGAAGGTCAGCGACCTGCGCAAGAAGTATCCGGGCGACCCGAAGGTTGAGGCCCTGTTCAGCCGCGCCCGCACCGCCGCCAAGATGTTGCAAGGGGTAACTTTCGAGATCACCCCCGAGATGCTTGCCTACCGCGGGCAGGCTGCGAAGAACGCCGAGCGGCTTGCCGCGGCTTCTGTGCACCAGTGGGAGCAGTCCCGAGCGGATATCGCCGCACAAGACGGGGCGATCCTCAAGCCGCTGCCGGCGCCAAACCCCGAGGAAGTCCCGATGGATGAGCTGGTGGGTAAGTCTGTCATCCTTGAGGGGCTTCGCTACCCCGACGACCTGTTTCCGTACTACTCCCGGCAGTTCATCGCGATCGGTAAGCCATCGACAGGGTTCTACTACGTTGACGTGTCGAGCCGGAGCTTTGTTGGTGCTTACGAAGCGATCCGCCGTTACGAGCGTCGGGTCAGCAACGACATCCCTGCGGAGTGGACGGTTGTGGGCGAGATCGTCGGGGCCCAGATCATGGTCCCCGAGGCCGGCGAGGTGAAGGTCGGGGCCGCCTATCCAGGCTGGGTGGTCCAGCCACACTGGATCTATGTCCCCGGCAAAGTGTTCGCATTCGCCGACGAGGAGCACGAAGCGGGCGGTACGTTCTTCGGCGAAGCCGACATGGAGCAGATCCTTGCCGATCAATACACCGTTCGAGCCGTGCCATCGGACGCGACGCCCGAGTCGCTGATCAATGTGTTTGTGACGGCGTTGAAAGAGCGCAACTACGCCCTGTACACCGACTGCATTGACCCCGCCGAGAAGCAGACCCCGGTGCAGCTCGAATGGCTCGAACGCAAGTACGACATCTTCCAGCGTCGGCTCGCTCGGGATTATGTGCATGTGGAGGTTTACAAGGCCGATCCCTTGCGTGTGGTGCAAGGCGGCGAAGACGCGGACGACCAAGCCCTGCTCGACGAGTTCCTCGACGAAGCCGACCGGTCCCGCGAGGCCAAGCACGCGCTGCCCCGGATCGAGCAGCAGGTGCTCTGGCTGCGGCTCTATGACGAGACCGGCAAGGTCCGCGAGATGCCCAAAGGCGTGACTGTGCGTCGGCAGGCCAACGTCGAAAACAACCGCTGGTTCATCTACCGCGGGTTCCCGTTCTGAAACCCGAAAGGACCGGACGAACTGATGCGATCGACACGATGCAAACAACGCGTGCTTTCCGCCACTTCGATGATGTGGATGGCGTTGGCCTTGATCTGGACCACGCCCGCCCTCGCCGATACGTCGGCGGGCGACGCGTCCGGCGGCACCCCCAGCACCGAGTCCACCCCCGACCCCTCGGAGGGCATGCGGGTCAGTGCACCGATGAAGGGCTTGGCCGAAGCCTGGCAGAAGATCGACGCGGGCCGACCGGTGGCGATCAATCGGCTCCTCGAGGGCCTGCGTTCCACCAAACGCGGCACCGACCTGTCCTCCGGCCCGAACTTCGGTGCCACCGACGGCCTCTACGTCATGACCCGGCACCGGCTCCGCGATCTCACCGCCATCCGTAATGAGCTCACCCTCGCCGACGACAAGATGCTCGCCCGCCTCTTGGGCGATGCATTCGCGGATGAAAACCGCCGGCTCGGGTCGATCGTCGGCACCAAGAAGCCCTATGGCGATCTGCGTGACGCCGTCCTTGATCAGACCCAAAACCTTCAGCGCACGCTCAAGACCACCGCCTCCACGCACCGCAACATGTCCGCCTATCTCCAAGAGATCGAGCGTGTCACGTCGCTCTCCGCGTTCCCCGGCCTCGAGCAAGCGGTCCGCAAAACCCTGCAGCAAAAGTCCGGCTTCGACCCCGTGATCCAGTCAGTGGACCAAGCGCTGCGTCAGGCCGAACGCTGCCGAGCACGCGCGACGCTCCTGGCCCACAACGCGCGTGAAGAGAAACGCGAGTTCCAGAAGTTCATCAGGAACAACAGCCCCGACCTCTGGGGCAAGCAGGTCCGCGCCCTGCCCCCGATGGTGCCGTCCGAAAGCTCCAGCGGGCTGGCGAGCTTCTCCGATTACGCCCGTCTGAATCAGGCGGCTAAAGAAGTCCTCGACAAACACCTCGACGCGTTGGCCGAGCCCTATGGCGATCTTCAGAAGGGCGTCGGCCGAGACATGATGCGGCTCTGCGACGACGTCCCCGGCATCGTCCGCCGCTACGAGCGTCGCCTCGAACAGCTCAAGAAGTGGAAGCAGCAGCTGATCGACGCCAAGGAGGAAGCCCGCAAGTGGAAAGAGCGGCAGGAGAGCGGCGTCACCGGCCGCGGCTGACCGCGATGCAGTCCGTGCTCGACACCGTGACCCCCACCGATACCGTGGACTGCACCCGACACTGCGGCTACACGCTACAAACGGGGTAGGTCCGCTCGATGGCACCGGTGACGAGGGTTAGCAGGCTCAAGAGCAGGAGTAGCGTCTGTTCGCCAAGATGTTCGGCGTCGCCGCACTTGGCCGCAGCTGCCAGGGCGCGCCAAGCAGCGGCAGGCTTGGCGGGCGTGCATAACTCTCTTATTTTTAGCGGTTGGTCGCAGGTGGCCAGCCGTGGCCTGCCAGTGATTTTGGTAAAGACTGAAAATCAGGTCAATTAGCTCAGCTGGCTAACGAGCGTCACCTGTAATCTGTTCTCATGCATAGACTTACGGAAGCGTGATTCTTCGGGTGGAGTAGAAGTTGCAGCGCTCCTTGACCCCGCCTCGGATTCCGCGCGCCCAGGCGTTAATTGTCTCGCTCGATTAGGTCCTGCATCGCCTCAGTCAGAGGCTCGGGGCAACTCCATCAAAACGGCCCAGTGTTGAGCCCCGGGCGGTTGGCGCAAACAAAAAGATGCAGAATTTTCTTTGCGCGTGACGGCGAAATCCCTGACAAGTTGGATGCTGCGGCAGGTTTGGGGACGGGGCCGCGGTACGGTATGTACGGCCAAGGATTTCCTCGATTTGGGGGGGAGAAGCTCGGTGGACTGAGTCTTCCATGACTTGACGGCTGACGGTGTCGTCCGCCGCATCGGCTGGGGCATCTACGACTACCCACGCGTCAACGAACGGCTCGGAATCAGGGTCGCTCCCGACCCCGCCGAGGTGGCCGAGGCAATCGCCCGCAAGAGCGGGCCAGAGCTTGCCCCTTCTGGAGCCGTTGCTGCAAACCAACTTGGCCTGAGAATGCAGGTCCCAGCAAAGCTGCACTTTTTGACCAACAGTCCGTCCAAGACGGTGAAGGTCGGCAATCAGACGTTTGTCTTCAAGCGGGTCGCCCCGAAGGACTTCGCCGCCGAGCGAACCCTCGCCGCCGCAACGCTCCGCGCCCTCAAGCACCTGGGACGAGAGGCGGCGCAGGACCAAGCGGTTGTCGAACGGCTCCGAGCACGCCTGTCCGAGCACGACAAGCGCGAACTGCTGCGCTTCGCCGCCTATGGCTCGGACTGGCTGCGCGCCGTTGCCCGACAGATCGCCGAGGATGTGGGATGAACAAGGTCGCCATCCTCTCCGCCTCTGACCGCTTCGGCCTGTTCACAACGGCGGCCGCCCAACGTGGCGACATGGCCGCCGGTATGCATAACTGGCTGTACAGCCCCTCGATCAACTCGCCGTCATGGGAAACCGGACGTCAGCCTTTCTGCGGTTGGATTGAAGTCACTACCTCTGTCTCATCGCTTCTATTTGTCAGACTTCCCTGTCAAACGTGAAGTCGCGGCGAAAAATCGGTGTAGCAGTAGGCTTAGATAAGTCGACTCAAGGCTTTTTTAACTCCAATCCAATCAACCGCAGGTGTTCGCTCGCACCAACTCAAACGAATCGCACTCCGCACACGGCCCATCGGCAAATTCTGGGCCACCAACACATGGCTGGGCTCGATGCCTGCCGAAGTACATGCCGACCCGTTACTCGCAGCCCAAAAATTCTTTAGTGATAGAAGCACAGCCTCGCTATCCAGCCAATCGCCGCCACCATCACGAAATGAAAGGTTTATGCAGTTGGGAAGCGCAAAATTAACATCGGTATTCAAATCAAACCCCGCCGGTGCGGCACATTGTAATTCTTCCAGCAGCTGATCACGATAGGTGGTGCATTGCGAATGCCACTGCGTGTTTGATTCGAGAGCGGCGGAGGCTGCCGCCCCCATGCCAACCACGAGCATGACGGGAATAGTGCCGGGCCTGAGCCCTCTCTCCTGACCACCGCCGAAGGTGAGCGAATTAAGCGGGGCATAACGATACTTACGCTTGCGGAGCAATAATGCTCCGACACCAATCGGACCGCCGAACTTGTGGCCGCTTACCGACATCAAGTCGATACGTTCGTGAACCAGACCAGACAGTTCCTTCCCGAAACTCTGCGACGCGTCGACATGCAGAAAGACCGACTTGTCATCCAGCCCTTCGGCCACCTCGGCGACTGGCTGGACCACACCCGTCTCATTATTCACATGAATCAACGAAATGAGAAGCGTGTCGTCACGGACCTCGCGCAGAAGTGCGTCGGCTGAGACTCGACCTGTGCCGTCGGGTTTGACCAGCGTCACTTCACAGCCCCGCTTCGCCAGCTCACCAAGCGGCTCCAAAGTAGCCTTATGTTCAATCTCAGTCGAGATGATGTGGCATCGTCCAGTTTCCGCACCATGCTGAGCGAGGCCTAGCAGAGCAATATTTGAAGACTCTGTAGCACCGCTTGTGAAAACCACGCCGCTACTCGCCATCCCGATGACACGAGACATCTGCTCTCTTGCATTGGTCACCGCCTTCTGTGCGTCGCTTCCGTAAGCGTGGGTGCGACTGCCAGGGTTGCCGACCCGACCGCCGGTCAGCCAGGGAAGCATTGCGTCGCGTGCTGCTGGATGCAGGGGCGTGGTGGCGTTGCAGTCGAGATATGGGGGACAGTCAGTCATGTGTGTCACCTCTTTTCTTGTTTGTCTTCCACTTGACAAACGTTCGTGTGGTGCTCATATTACCCCCAATCCGCATCCAACATGGGAGACAAAAATGTCCACGAAAAACACGCCCGCGAGCAAGCGGCCGGGTGAAACCAGCCGTAGAGGCCAGTCAACCCGCCAAGGTTCTGGACGTGTTGCACGTGCCAGCTTCGGATACGACGTGCCGGCGATTCGAGGCATCCAAGCTGGTCGTGAGTATTACGCGAGCATGCTACCTCTTCGCATCGTTCCAAAATTGCTTACGTTCGATAACGAGGAGATGCCTCCGGAGTTACGGGCCCAACGCTCGCTCAATAAGGGCCGGCTGCCCGAGATCACGCGATACATCGTCGATAACCCCGGGGATTACTGCTTCAGCGCAATTACCGCCTCGATTGACGCAGAGGTTAAGTTTGAACCGTTGGGCGAGCGAGGGGATGACTCGCTCGTGGGTCAACTCCGAATTCCAATGGGTGCGCGTCTCATCATCAATGATGGTCAGCACCGTCGCGCGGCGATTCAGGAGGCTCTTGACCAGAACCCCGACCTGGGCGACGAAAGCATCGCGGTCGTATTTTTTTTGGACTACGGGCTCGAACGGTGTCAGCAGATGTTCGCCGACCTTAATCGGCACGTGGTACGGCCGAGCAAGAGCATTGGCGTGCTGTACGACCACCGCGATGACAAGGCGGTCATGACGAAGCTGATGGTGTTAGGCAGCCCGTTCTTCAAGCAACTTGTCGAGTTGGAACGCAGCAGCTTGTCTCCGCGGTCGAAACGGCTGTTCACGCTCTCGGCAGTCTACAACGCGAATGCGTCACTTCTTGATGGGTTGGAGGTTGCCAGTCGCGAAGATGCCGTCGAGCGCGCGAAGCGGTGGTGGGAAGCTGTCGCCAGGCAGATTCCTGAATGGCGTCAGGTCTACGATCACAAGCTAACAGCCGGCGACGTTCGTCAGCGGTATATCCACACCCACGGCACGACCCTCGTCGCCCTCGCTCGAGTTGGCAACACGCTGCTGCATGAAGCGGACGCAAAGGGCAAGCCGGATATCTGGCGCAAGCAGATCAAGCCGCTCGCAAAGCTCGACTGGTCGCGCGACAACGAGCTCTGGAAAGGCCGTACGATTATAAATGGCCAAGTCAAGAAGGGTGACCAGAACGTTCGGCTCACAACCAACGCCATTAAGCGGCATCTGAACCTTACGCTGGGGCCGGAAGAGCAGCGGGCTGAAGAACAGTTCGGTTCGCCAGCTCGGCGTCGCAGGTCAAAACGAATGACCGCTTAGTGATCAACGTGACTAGGAAGTAAGTGCATGAGCAAGTCGGTTAATAACGATCCAAAGCTTTTCGACGAGAACGTCGATTCGGGAGCAGCACGTCGCCGAAGATCTGCGTTCGCACGAGGCATGAGCCGGGAACTGGCGGACTTGAGGGCCGAGGTGCGGGAGTTGTACCTCGAGGACGCGGTACCGTGGGTCATCGGCTACAGCGGTGGCAAAGACTCCACCGCGATCCTCCAGCTGGTCTGGCGAGCGGTCGCCGACTTGCCCGCAGATGAGCGGACGAAACCCATCCACGTGATCAGTACCGACACACTTGTCGAGAACCCGGTGGTCGCGGCTTGGGTCAATGGCTCGCTCAAACGGATCGGCGAGGCCGCCAAGGATCAGGGCCTGCCGTTTAAGCCGCATCGCCTGACGCCAGCGGTCGAGGATACGTTCTGGGTCAACCTGATCGGGCGTGGCTATCCTGCGCCGCGTAACAAGTTCCGCTGGTGTACTAACCGTCTGAAAATCCAGCCAAGCAATACGTTCATCCGCAACGTTGTCCGCGACAATGGCGAAGCGATCCTTGTGCTTGGCACTCGCCGCGCCGAGAGCAGCAAGCGGGCCGCGAACATGAAGAAGCACGCCCGCTCAGCGATCCGCGACAAGCTGGGGCCCAATGCCAACCTGCCCAACTGCCTCGTCTACACGCCGGTCGAGCATTGGGCGAATGACGATGTCTGGGCGTTCCTCACCCGCGAGCCGAATCCGTGGGGTCAAGACAACCACGACCTGATGGGCATGTATCGCGGCGCGAGCGAAGACGGTGAATGTCCGCTCGTCGTCGACAAGAGCACCCCCTCGTGCGGCAACAGCCGCTTCGGCTGTTACGTCTGTACGCTCGTCGACCAAGACAAGTCAATGGCTGCGATGATTCAAAACGACGCGGAGAAAGAATGGATGGAGCCGCTCTTGGCGTTACGCGACGAACTCGATTTTCGCGGCGATGCGAAGCGGGCTCAGGAGAAGAAAAATCGCGACTTCCGTCGGCTAAATGGCAGGCTGACGCTCTATCGTCCTGGCGATAGCGACACCGACCAGCTCGTTAGAGGTCCCTACACTCAGGAAGCGCGGGCGAATTGGCTCCGCCGTGTGCTGGAGACGCAGCAGATCGTCCGGGAGATTGGCCCACCGGAGGTCGCGGACATCGAGCTACTCACCGTGGAGGAGCTGCAAGAGATTCGACGCCTGTGGGTCGTTGAAAAGCACGAGATTGAGGATCTTGTGCCAGGCATCTATGTCGAGACGACGGGCGAGCCGTATCCGGGGCCGCCCATCGACGAGGACCTCGTGTTCGATGCCGAAGCACTGGCAATGTTGAGGGAGGAGTGCGGTTTAACCGGCAATGTTGGTGACGACGTTCTGGGGCCGCTGGCCTTTGAGCTGGCCCGCAACCTTCTGGATATCGAGCGGAGCTTCCGCACGAAGGCCAGCCGCCGCGGGCTGTTCAAGGCACTGGAGAAGGCGGTGGAGCGATGCTTCTACGACGGTGAAGACGACGCACTCGATCGCGCCCGGATGCTGCGGGGCGACGAGCTGGACGACAGCGGTGATGATGACTCGATTGAGTTTGACGCCGTCGTGCAACTGAGCATCAAAGGCCAGACAGTTATCAAAAGCGAGGTCTCGCGTGCGGATTGATGAGCTGGTACTGAACAACATCGGTCCCTACCGCGGCGAGCAGCGAGCGGACTTGCGGCCGACGTCTACTGGCAAACCGGTGGTGCTGTTCGGAGGTCTGAACGGTGCAGGTAAAACGACGATCTTGGAGGCGGTGCAGCTTGCGCTCTACGGTAACCTGAGCGAGCCGGCCCGCCGCAGCGGCTTGGCCTACGACGAGTACCTCCACCGGGCAGCCAATCGCTCTGCCCCGCCGAGTGAGGGCTCGGCCATCGGTCTATCGTTCACACTTCACGAGGGAGGCCGCAGCGCGAGCTATCGCATACGTCGGACTTGGAGCGCGACGGGCGGGCGGACGAAGAAGGTTCGCGAAGAGCTGGACGTGTGGGTAGATGGTGAGCACGACCCGGCGATGTCGGCGGCATGGGCGGAGCAGGTAGCGCAGTTCCTCCCGCCGAGACTGGCACCGCTGTTCTTTTTTGACGGCGAGCGGATCGAGCAACTCGCAGATCCAGAACAGTCGGCTGAGGCGCTACGGACCGCGGTGGGGGCGCTATTGGGTGCGGACCTCGTGGATCAACTCGGTACCGACTTGGACGTGCTACTCCGCCGCCGTCAAGTCGAACGTGCCACAGATGATGATGACCGTCTACTGATCGCAGAAGCGACTTTGGAAGAAGCCGAGGCGCAGCGATGCGAAGCGGTGCAGCGGGTAGCTTCTGCTAAGGCGGCGGTTGAAAGGGCCGAGGAGCTGTCACGTCGCGCAGGCCGCCATTACGCCGAACAGGGAGGTCTCGCCGCTGACGCACGCCGAGAGACTGAGACTATGCGCGCCGCCGCTACGGAGAAGCAAAAGGGGATTGAAAGGGAGATGGCGATACTGGCTGCCGGCGACCTGCCGCTTGCGATCGTCACCCCGTTGCTCAAGAAAGCGAATGATCGTGCGGCGAGGCAGAAGAAGCTGGCGGAGCGTCGTATCGCCTCTAAGGTGCTAATCGAGGCCACAGAGCGGCTCACAAGTGAGCTGATCGAAGCGAAGGCCGCCAAGAAGACGCTCAAGCTGGTGCGGGAATGGGCCAATCGAGAGTCGGCAGACGATGGCAACGAGGATTCTCCCGCCCCGGATGCCGCCGCCACTTCCGCGAGGCTGCAACATCTACTCAGCGGTTCGCTTGACGGCGATCAGGTCGCGGCGAAACGTTTGCTTGCTCGACACGCCGACGCGACGGCGAAGGTGGACGAGCTTGATCGCTCGCTCGCCATGACGCCCGATGCCGATGCGGTCGCGGAGGCCGCTCAAGCACGGCAGGCGGCACTGGTGGAGCTTGGCGCACTACAACAGCAACACGCCGCAGCGATCGAGGCCGAGGCCGTGGCCGCCCGCGACGTCGAGAGACAGCAGCGTGAGCTTGATCGCCTGCTCGACGCCGCCCGCGCCGCCCGCGGCGAGGCTGCTGATGCCGAGCGATTCACCCGTCATACCAAAGCGGTACAGGCTGCGCTCGGCCGCTTCGGCGCGAAGCTACGCCGTCGCCACCTGGAGCGTTTGGAAAAGCTCGTGCTGGAGTGCTACCAGTCCCTCATGCGTAAGACCGAACTGGCGGTCGGACTGCGGATCAGCCCAGACACATATGCCCTGACCTTGACCGATACCGATGGCGTTGAAGTACAGCCCGAGCGGCTTAGTGCTGGGGAACGGCAACTGCTGGCGGTGTCCATGCTCTGGGCGATGGCACGTGCGAGCGGGCGACCGCTACCAGTTGTTGTGGACACCCCACTCGGCCGACTCGACGGCACCCACCGTCGCCGACTCGTCGAGCGGTATTTTCCAAACGCGGCCAGTCAAGTCATCGTGCTGTCAACCGACGAGGAAGTCGACGCCGGTTTGTACGCAATCTTGAAGCCTCGCATCGGGCGCGCCTATCAACTCGACCACGATGAGCGGAGTGGCACCCGCATTACCCCCGGCTACCCCTTCTCAGGTGATGCAACCGCTGTCCGCCCGAAGGACATAGATGGTGCCAATGACCGTCTGGCTTTGGAGCACGCTACGCAATGAGTGACGCACCCTCCCATGACGATAGTTCCGCCGCAACTTCGGCGATTGTCGAGACCGTGCGAGTTTCGCGTCCTGCACGCGACCAGCTCGTGACTCTCAAACGACGCACCGGCATCGAGAATTGGAATGTACTTTGCCGATGGGCTTTATGCGTTTCACTCGCTGAGCCTTCACCAGTACGCAACCGCCGCATCGCCGCCGACGGTCCGATCGAAATGTCATGGCGTACATTTGGTGGGTCGAATGCAGAAGTGTACGCAGCCCTCGTACGCGAGCGTTGCCGTCGTGACGGGCTCGCAAGCGACGGCCCTACCGCCGCCCAGCAATTTCGGCTACATCTGCATCGGGGTATTGCCTACCTCGCAGGTGATGTGAAACTTCGGCAACTCGCCGATCTTCTGAATTATCTTCAGTCAGACGACAATTACGCAGGGGTTTCCGTAGCTTCATAGTGGATCGTCGGCCGCTTCGCTCGAATCTCTTCGCGGATCACGGGGCCATCAGCTATGATCCTGTCAGCCCCGGCCAGTTGACGCGAATGGTTCGCGTGAGGTTGGTGCTCAGGCTTGGCAGCGGGTAGTGCCCTCTGCCGCTACACGAAAGGAGACGCCATGCGTCCCAGTACCTCTCCTGGTGGTAATCCCACCGCTTCTTTTTCATTCGACGTCGATGAGTTTCGCTCGCTTCCCTTTCCGGAAGGCACCGGTTCAGAGGGGCGGGTCAAGCTCGGCACCTGCTTCGTTAGTGTCGACGACCTGCCAGATGACTTACGCAATTGGATGGAAGTCAATCCTCGGCGTCCGCGGCTATCCCCGAAAGGAAAACTCTTGGGGCCGGTCGCTCGCCGGATGGTAGATACTATCGCTAATCAGCCACAGAAATTTGTGCTGAAAAATCAGGGAATCTGGCTTCTCGTGGATCAGTTCTGCCAGCGAAAGACCGCTGGCGGACGCACCAGTGTTGAAATCGTTCTCGCCGATAAATGCCAACACGGTCTTGCTAACGGTGGACACACTTTCCACGCTATTCTTCAGGCCCGAGATGAGAATAAAGATATGCCGCTGGGTGCACATGTCCGGCTGCACTTGATGCAGGGTGTGGATACGCATGACATCGTGGAATTAGCTGAGGGGCTGAATCGTTCAGCACAAGTCGATAACGCCAGTCTCGCCGACCTCGAAAACCGCTTCGATTTAGTTATTCAGAACTTGACCGGCAAGTGCGGCCACGATCAGATTAATTACAAATCAGGAGACAGCGGGAGTGTGGGCATTGAACACATATTGTCTTGCATGGCTCTTTTCGACCTCGATCGATTCCCTGATCGAAAAAAACACCCGCATAAAGTTTTCGGTCAGCAGGGTGCGGTGTTGACCTATTATCTTCACGACCTCGATAAGTACGAGGCTGGGAAGCCGAGTGTGTTCGGCCGGATCGCGCCCCGGGCTCACGAGATTCTTGTCTTGTCGGAGCATATCCAACAGAACAAGAAGATCGCCAAGACTTTTGGCCCACTGAAAATCAGCAAGGCCCAGAAAAACAATCGCGCTGGCAGCCAGAAGTTCAAGGGCCAAGATGCGATCTTTGCCACAGGGAAGATCAATGTGAAATTTATGCTGGGCTGGCTTTACCCGATCCTCGCAGCCTTTCGAGCCAACGTCGATCGTGAGGCATGGACGGCGGGCGATTTCAATTGGCTGATAGACCCCGACAAACTGCTCGACGAGGTTGCCGAGGAGTTGGCGGGCGTGGTCCAACAGGCCCACAAGGATAACAACGGTAAGCCTGCCGAGGTCGGTCGTAAGGACGGTGCCTACCGAGGCTGTTATGACACCGTCGCCTTCAAACTCGCACAGCACGGCAAGCAAATTTTCTAAGTCTGTCGCCAATTCGAAGTCTTGTGGAGCGGGCAGTCGTACGCGATGATAATGTCGTGCCGCGGCAGCCCGCTCTAACTCTCGTTTCTCGAAACGCGCCTGTCCGACGCGGCAGGACCGCGATCTCTCGGGCCGATTATTCGCGTCCGGTGCGATTGGCGATAGAGGCGGGATTGATGTCCCCAAGTTGCAGCGTCTTTGACTACGGCTGTGGGCGCGGACACGACTTAAGACGGCTTGCCAAAGCTGGATATCACGTTGGCGGCTGGGATCCGAACCACAGGCCGAGGGGTCAGAGGCGGTCGGCAGAGGTGGTCAATCTTGGCTATGTGATCAATGTCATCGAGGACCTTGACGAGCGAGCTGCGACGTTGAGGGCGGCGTGGGCACTGACCGAGGGTGTGCTCATCGTGGCCGCCCGCATGAACCACGAGATCAAGCAACTCTCGGACGGCGGCGATGAGTTTGAAGACGGCAGACTGACCAGCCGCAATACATTTCAAAAGTTCTTTGCCCAGTCAGAGTTGCAGGCGTGGCTCGACGAAACCCTCCCTGATGACGCAACGCCGGTTGTTCCTGCAGCCCCAGGCGTCTTCTTCGTATTCCGCGACCCGCTCCGGCGGCACGCATTCGTCGCCAGCCGATACACGCGACGGCGGACGGCTCCGAAGGTACGGTACAGCGATCGACTCTTCGAGCAACATCAAGAACGGCTTGAGCCTCTGATGGCGTTCGTGGCGGAGCGCGGCCGGCTTCCCTCTGGCACAGAGATTGCCGGCTTTGCAGACGTGGCGGACGCGTTCGGTTCACTGAAGCGAGCTATGTCGATCGTCCGTCGTGTGACCGGCGCCGAGCAGTGGGACGAGGCGAGGGCGTTGCGGCGCGATGAGCTTTTGCTGTGGCTTGCCCTTGCACGCTTCAACGATGCAACCTCGCCACATACGCCAGGTGGGCGGCGTGGCAAGCGGCGGATCGGCCGTCCGAAGCTCGGCGATCTGCCCGAGGATCTGCGACACGACGTGCGCGATTTCTTCGGCACTTACACGAAAGCGTGTGAAGAGGGCGACATGCTTTTGTACGCGGCCGGCGACCGCGCGAAGTTGGAAGAGGCGGTGGAGGCGTCGCCCGTGGGCAAGAAACTCCCTGCGGCCCTGTATGTCCATGCCGACGCACTCGACCGCCTGCCGTTGCTATTACGGGTGTATGAAGGCTGCGCCCGCAGCTACCTCGGCAGCGTTGATGACGCGAATGTGATCAAGCTTAATCGCCTCGATCCAAAGATCTCGTATCTGTGTTACCCGACGTTCGACCGCGAGGCGCACCCGTCGCTGGCATGGTCGATGCGGGTGGCGATGGGCTTCTGCGACGTCAAAAGCCGCGACTTTCGCGACTCTACAAACCCTCCCGTGCTGCACCGCAAAGAAACATTTGTTGCGCCAGACGATCATCGGTACGAGAAGTTTCGCCAATTGACGGAGCGAGAGGAGCGCGCTGGGCTGTTAGACGACCACAGCGTGATCGGGACGAGGGAGGGTTGGAACAGGATTCTAACTGCGAAGTGTTGTAAGATAGTGGGGCATCGACTTTTAAAAGCGTAGCCGGACTACTTCGCATGGACTCTCGATCGACGAACATCGCGTCCTGCTATGACCTTCAAACGGAGTCATACTATGAGCGTCAGGCCGGTGCATACGCCGAAGCTTCCGACGCAATTGATCTTCAGCCTTTGTACAGATCGTTCCTTAGTATGGTTGCTACAGGAGGATTGATCTTGGATGCGGGTTGCGGATCAGGTCGAGACATTCGCTTCTTTGAACAACACGACTTACGTCCGGTCGGCGTCGATAGGTCGCTCGGTCTAATCCGAATTGCTGCTTCCAGATCTTCCAGCCCGTTCGTAGTTGGGGACCTGCGCAAGCTCCCGTTCGCGGACCAGATGTTCGACGGAGTCTGGTCGTCGGCCTCCTTGGTGCATCTGCCGCGAGCGTCCATCACGTTTGCTTTATCTGAAATGCGGCGTGTCAGCAAGCCGGAGGCAGCATTAGTTTTGTCCGTCAAAGCGGGTGAAGGTGAGATAAGAGATGAATCCGGGAGGCTGTTTACGCTATTTCAAGCTGATGAGATTCGACACTTTATGGCATGTGCGGGGTATGTCGTCCACCAACTTTGTCTTGATGCACAGCGACGCACACGCTTCGGAAAAGTAGAAGAGATCAATTGGATCAACGTTCTGGCGACGAACCAGGTGATGTCGATTCGGACCGATTGATCGACTCACCGCTCCCCTCCCGCCGCTGAAGCTCCCCATCGATAAGATCAGGGCGATTGGGGTCGGGCCACTTTTTCAGGCCAAGTCCGTTCAAATCGATTGGCCCTATCTCTCCATGATCTTCGGTGGGTCGACGCCGAAGCAGTTCGATCCGCGCCTGTAGCCGAGCTCTCTCTCGGCTCAAAACCTCATCGAGTTGCCGTGGATAGACGTATTTCAAATACGGTTTACTATCTACGCCGAGTTTCTTCTCATGGGCGAGGCGAAGAACTTTAAAGTGTGCATGCGCACGAGCCAGGTACTCCAACACCTGCTGATCCACCAAGCCAACGTGATCCTCCATTATTTTGCTTAAGACTTGGGCCTGGTGACAGATGTCATCGACGAACGTCGCGTCACCAGGAGTTAGATTATCCCGCCAGTTGTTATCGAACAATTTATCAAGAAGTCGGTAGCTGCCAGGGTCAACTTGTCGAGACCTGAGATCCTGCGCTAAGTGATGATTAGATTGGCTGAGCAGAATAAGAGGGCCATAGAAAGAGTCGAGTTTGTTCTGCAGGTAATCGGCTTCGGCCCGGTTAGTTTTGAGCCACTGTTCGGATAACACGTTGCGTCGGGTGAAATAAACGATCAATCCGACGCCGAGAAGGCTTAGGATCGGTGTCACAATGATAGCGACATCTCGACTCGACCAGTTACTCTGTTCTGCCTCAGCCGGCTGCAACGATGAAGCTTCGTTCGTTGCGGGCTGTTCGGTTGTTTCGCCAACAGCTTCAGAGGCGTAAACGAAATGTGCAGCGGCAAGTACTCCGATTGCGAGCGAAGCAGTGTATTTGAATTTGTGCGTCATGAGAGGCGGCCGTGTGATGCCCGTCCAGTGAGCAAAGACAAGTGTAATGGAATCGAGGTCGAATTAGCTGGGGTTGAGGAGTTGGTCGATTTGGGCGAGAAATTTGGGAAGGAACGCTTCGAGGTGCTGCGGTTTCTGGCCTCGTGAGGAATCGATCAAGACGTCGAGTCCGCCGGCAGCGTATTCGTTCATTAGCCGCATCCCAGCGGGGCTGAGCCAAGGAGAGGAATCAGGCGAGACGAGATCGCGGATCGTATCGTGGAGCCGCTTGCGGTCGTCGAGCCGCACGCCGCGAACCTTGCATTCGCGTGCAAGAAACATTGCGACGATCAGTTTGCCGTTCTGCCGATACTCGCCTGGGAAATCGCTCAAGTCCAATTTCGGGTCGTCTGGCAGCTTCGCTCGCTTACCGGCGGCGATGCCGGCGATAAGGCAGGTGTAGTACATATCGAAGTCGAGCGTGAAGCCGCGGCCGGGCTTTTTGGACTTCTGTAGGTTGGAGAACCAGTCATGGGCCTCGGGCCTCAGGTAGAACGGCATCAGTCCACCTCCTCGTCTTTGAGTACGTCGCGAATGTTCACGAAGAATTCTCGGCCAGTGACGAGGCGGCCGTCTCCGTCCCGCGTGCCGACCGTCGCGCCCAAGTCCGGCACGCGCCCATCGTGGAATAGTGTCAGGTAGAGCGGCTTACCGCCGCCCGCTTTAGCCAATGCCTTCTCAAGCGGTTCTACAAAATCCGCCTGCTCAGTTGAGATGACGAAGGCCAAGAACTGACTAGTGAGTTTAGGAATCAAGCCCGCCACCTTCGTCCGTTTCTGGTGATCGAGCGGTCCCGCCGGGCTATCAACAATAAACGGGAGTTCGTGCTCGCCCGAGCGGTTGAAGAGTGTTGCCAGGAAGGCGTAGGCAACGGACAGGTTCTCACCGACGCTGCCCTCTTGCTGAACGCTTCCAGATTCCGGGTGCTCCAGCACGAGGCAGCCTCGGATGTTCTTCACGCGCAGGGCGTTCTGCTTCATGAGCTCATCGATCCGCTCGTTCGTCTGCCGCACGACCTCACGCTTAATACCGGCGGCGGCCTTGTCCCGCGCCGTCTCCAAAATCGAGGCCAGCCGGTCGCGTCGCTCCTTCAGGTCGAGCGTTCGCGTGATCTCTGCGAGTTTCTTCTCGGCCCGAGCCAACCGCGTGCGGAGCACGTCGAGGCCGAGCGTGTCCTTGTCACCGCGGCTCTCATCGCGGTCCTCGTACCGCCGAACCTGATTGTCGAGGTCGAGGAGTTGCTGCTCGAGATTGGCGATCTGTCGCCTGGCCGCGTCAAGCTTAGGGTCATCGCCTGCAGCTTCACGCTCCACCTCCTCCTTGTCTTGTTGAGCTTGCTTTCTCGACCGCAATGACTGCTTCAGCCTTTCTACGTCTGCGTTCACCTTTGCCCGTTCGTCGCCGGCTGATCCCCCGACGTGGGCCTTTACCTCCGCCTTGAGGGTGTTGAGCAGATTCATCTCCTCCGCGCCAAGGTAGCGCTTAGCACGCTCGCGGATGTGTCGCCGTGTTTCTTCATTTAGCGGCCGGCCACAAACGCACTCCGCTTCTTCGGCGAGTTCCTCGAAAAATTCTTTCGCCGTGCTCTCCGGTAACTTCACCCTGTCCAGACTCGCGGTCAGTGTCGCCATCTCCCCGGCCAGCACAGGGGATACCGCGTGCGGCGAACGGAGCCGGGTGAGCAAACGCGATGCCTCTCCGTCGGCCGCTGCCCGAGCCTGCTCTAGTTCTCCCGTTGCTTTGCTAAGCCGAGCGGCGTATTGCTCACGTTCCAAAATAGCCTTGTCGAATTTGTTCTTCTGTTCGAGCAGTGCCGACTTAACCCGGTCCCGCTCCTCAGTCACCCGCTCAAACTCGGCCTCCACCTCACCGATCCGCTTCTTTAGATCCTGGACTTTGTTAAAGCGGCGATTGAATCCCTTCGGCTCGGTGGCGCCCTTCTTAGCTGTGAGATCCTCCCAATGCTCGTTGAGCCGGGCAGTCAGTTTGTCGAACAGGTCGAGGCGGAACAGGTCACGGATCACCCCCTCCGCTTTGGTGTGCGAGGGCTTGAGCAGGTGGTTGGCCAGCTCCCCGTCGAAAACGAAAAAATTGACAAACTCCGGTCGCATGATGCGACGCAGGGCCTGCGGCGGCTTGAACCCCTCCTGTTTTCCGTCGCCGTACGTTGTGCTGTAGCTCACCGTGCCCTCCTCGAAGTCGAGGCGGAGCGACACGGTCAGCCGAGCATCGTCGAGTAGCATCGAAAGCCGGAAAACGCCTTCGTCATCGTCGCGGCCGCGCTTCTTCAACTCGCGCACTTGTTTAGGCGTCCAGCTCGCCGCGTCGCCCGAGAGGGCAGCGCGAAGCAGTCGCAAAGTCGTCGTCTTGCCAGTACCGTTGGGCATCTGCAGCAGCGCAACACGGGCAGCGTCGCCGGAGCCCTCTGAGAACTGTACGGTGTGATCCGGGCACCGTAGACCTCTCGCCTCCCAACCTATTACCCGAAGCGATATCATCAGTCCCCCTCTTCCACCAAGCCGACCTCGCCCACTTCGACTGCCGACAGCAGGCTGTTTAACAATCGGGCGGTAAAATCATCAAGGTCGTCGAATGACCCGCTGCCTTGAGCGACTTGGTCGAACCCGCCGCAAATCAAGTCGCCGAGTTCGTCAGGCTGCCCGGCTTCGCGGACGACGGCACGGACCGCATCTGCGAGTTCAGGATCAAGAGCGGCCGAAGCGGTTAGTTTGCTCAAAACAGTCTCCCTTGCGGATGATAACCGTGGTTGAATCAAGAGGCAGCGGGTTTCGGCCGCACGGCGGCCACGCCCTCCAGCCATTCGCGGCGGCCAATGTCAGGGTTGTTTTCCTCGGTGCCACCGATGCGGGTGAAGTCTATAATCTTCGCCTGTTTGTTGGGGTTGTCCGGGTCCCGCCGCAGGCAGCGGCCGATACGCTGAATTGTTTCTAGACGGCTGCGGGCTGACGAAAACAGGAAGACGTTAGCGACATCGCGGATATCAATCCCCTCTGAAAGCCGGTGACACGTCACTAAGCATTCCAGGCTACCGCTTGCAAATCGCTGAAGCGTGCCCGCGTCTTCACCGGAGAAATAGGTATGAAAGTCGTCGCGGCGAGTGTGCACGAGCTCAAGAACTCGCTCGCCATACTCCCGAGTTTCGACGAAGAGGATACATCTCCTCAAAAGGTTAGGTTCGCGAGTGACGGCCTCGTCAAAAAGTGGCAGCTTTGCGAGCGACGTTTTGTACACCTTGGAAAGCTCAATCGCCAACTCAATATCGCTCATCGGCTCGCCGGCAAGCTCCCGCGCCGCCTTGCGGTCAAACACCTTTCTCATTCGCTCCTGATCATCTGCCGTTGCGTAATAGTCGAGCGGTAGATACTCGAACGGGCAGAGTATGCCATCTCGGATGGCATCTTCGAGCGGGTAGTTGAATAGAGTTGGGCCGACGTCCTGCTCAATAAACGCGTTGCCGCTCTCGTCGTATTCACGCTCAGGCGTAGCACTTAGTCCGAGGCGGTAGGGGATGTCGTTTGATAGACCAGCAAGTCGTGTTCGGTTGCTGGGGCTACCGAGACGGTGTACCTCGTCGTGGATCAATAGCGTTTGCTCACCTACTTCAGCTGACAGGTCGGCCATAACTGGCGGAAGGGCATCGCGGGAGCAAAGCAGGACACCGCCGGCCGGGGCGAGCGTAAACAAGTCACCTTCGTGATGGCGTGAGTAATGTCGATAAAGAGCAAAACGATGGCCTTCAGGCAGCTGTGTGTTTAGGCCGAGCAGTTCACCATGCCACTGATCAAGCAGGTCGGTGCCGTCGGCGGTCACGACAATCGCACCTACCTCGCCGGTGCAGAAGAGCGTCGCAATGAGATGCAGAGCTACACGCGTTTTTCCGGTTCCCGTGGCCATCTCCAGCACGCCCCGCTTGGCCTCTAAGAAGCAGGCGACGGCCGCCTTCTGGTGTCGCCAGAGCGGCAAACCGACGGCGGCGGCATCATCGATTTTGACGGTGTGATGAAGCGGCGGGTGCTCGCTTGACCACGCCTGCACTTTTTTCAGCGCCGCTTCGGATAACAGTACCACCTCGACACCTGGCTCGTGATTAGCCCAAGTGGCATCGAACAGGTTAGCTTTATCTTCTACCCGCGCCTCATCTCCAGCGACCCAAGAGAGAAAAACGTCGATTGATTCGTAGTTACGGCGGTGCCCGCCAGCGGTTTCATTAGCGCTACCGGTGAACGCGACTCGTCGAGAATCGTTGAGATCAAATATGCCAAATTTTGGATGATATAGGTGGGCGTCGTCCAAGTGGCGTGCAAAGGCGAACCGCAACTCCATCCGACCAGCAGCAATGAGGTATGCCATCAGCCGACGGGAGCGCTCCGTATGGTCGTAACCTTCATCTCCAATCAGTAACGCATCAGTGAGAATATTGTCAGCCAGTCGGATGAGAGTGGAGCGCCGCTCTTCAGCGCTATCGACGGTCTTGAGCGCATTGATATCCTGTTGACTAAGCAGCGGCGCGACGAGGAGCTGAATTGATTTCAGTGGCTCGTCTGAACTCGGGTGTATGAGGTCTGGCAACGCCGTTGCCCAGGCTCGCAATGCGCTGCTCGAAAAAAATGAGGCTGCACGGCGGTATCTCACGCACGCTTTAAGACAGGGGCCAAAGAAATCCCGGCCCAATTCATCCCGACTGGAGCGATAAAACGGCTTCAGGTCGGAGAGGGAGGTCCGCGGTACGTCCGTCAAGTTCGCCTTTGAAGTGGTCAAGCTTGCGACCCAGAATCTGCTTACCGAGGCGGCCAACCGCCGATCCTCACAGGTATACAGGCAGGATTACTTTCAGCAGCGGGATTGTCAACCCGTTCACCAAAACTAACACCATCTCGACTGGCCGGCTGAATCCAAGCGGACTTTTTGGGCCAGTAGATTGCGGCCAGGGCTAGCAATCAACATACCTCACCTACCGAACCTTCAGGGAAAAACCGATTCCGGTTTATGGGGTCAGTCGTCACGTGCCGACTGTGAAGGGCATACGACCATCACGGAATCTCCACGACGAACGACTCTAAATCGCTCTTGACGGTTCAGACGTAAAAACCACCCGTCGTCTACGGACGCGTCTGCGTTCAATGGAACACCGTTCTGTGCACATCATGGACCTCAAACCGCACCTCGATACCGCAGATGCGTGCGGTGCATACCGCGAAACGTCCGTTGCCTTCGTAAGATTCTGAGAGGTGCGCCGCGAGGTTTTCCGCAGTGTCATGTGGGTCGCCAGACGCGTCTTCGTCGGTCAGCTTCGCGGTAAGGCGCTCATATTCGTCTGCGGTCAGATCCACTTCGATAGTGGGTCGCAGAAAGATGCCATCTGACTGGTCATCAGCCAGAACGTCGCCTCGCTCCCACCTCTGCACATAGCGGACGGCCTCTCCCCGAAATGGCAGTACGAACTCGCTGGGCTGGCATTGCTCGGCAAAAGCCGCAGCGATCTGTTGACGCACATCAGGTTTTTTGTCGACTCCGTTCTGAGATAGTTTCTTGCCGATGTGTTCGATATCCCTATCAGACACGAGGGCTTGATACACCGGCTCGAATCTGAGTGTGTAGGACAGATAGACCGCATGTCGGGATAGGTCAGCCTCTCGCCTTTCTTCTGGTTTCGGCAGGGGCTTTAGGTCATTGGCCAACTGAACGTATGCGTCGTGAGAGGGATACAGACGCGAGCCGGGCAGCGCTGGCTCTCGGCACCAGTAGTCTTTAATCCAGGGGGCCGCAGCTTCGAGCTTCGCTCTCGTTTCATTTACCACCTCGATATCGCGTCTAAGGGCATCCCAATCTACAGACATAGTGATCTTTCCATTCCTGATTATGCGGTACTTTTGATGGTGGTCTTGACCAATTGAGTGATGCGGGCTGAGCCGGTGGCAAAAAACTTCTGGTTGATCTCGGCGTAAAGCCGGTGATGATTCATCTTGATGGTGGCGCGGCTGGCGGGACCGCTGCCGCTAAACGGTTTGAAGATGAGTTCGCCCTCGTAGGTGTGCTTGCTGACAAGGTGTCGCATCAGGGCGAGAGGTTTCTCGTGCTGGTGCCGCTGAACCACATCGGTGCGGCAGGGCTGGATCGCGCTGAACTCCAGAACATCATCGCGCGGAGAGTCGTCGTAGATTGTGAGTTTCTCGCCCTTGCGATGTAGGACCAGAAGCCGTTCGCTGGCGATGCCGTACGGCCTGCCGGTGCGCCCGAGCTTTGGTTTGTGCGTGTTCCAGGTGAGGGCCGCCTCGCAGACCCAGCCCTTAGCCCGGATCACCGCAGGCAACCAAGCGGGGTCCATCGCCGCCCCGGGGCGGAAGATGACTATCGCCCCTCCAGTCGCCATCTTGTCGCCCATCGTCTTCAGCAGGTCGGTGATGTCCTTCCGAGCATCGGCCTCGGTGTTGCCATCGATCGCCCGTATGGTGGCACTTGTGGTGATGCGTCGCTTGCCGTCATATGAAGGATCGGCAATGACCAGCTTGACAGAGTCCTCAGCGAGTCGCTTCACCACGTCGCGGAAGTCCGCCGCATGACAACGGTCTACCAGGTCACATTGCTTCGCTACGACGAGCGCGGCCTGTTGCAGGGCCTCGCCGTTGGCCTTCACGCGAGCGAGGGCGGCGAAATAGCTTCTCACCGCACGCACAATGACTAGATTCTTATTGACAACGATGTCGAGCGCTTCCGAGGGTTCGACATCCATCGAGTCGGCGGCGCGGGCTGCCAAGGTGAAGACGTGGAATGAGATGTCGCGACGCCGGCGCCGCTTGTCGAAAGCGCGTGCAGTTACACGACATTCTGAAAGTTGCTGACGCGACAAGCCGATCGCCTCGACTAGCGTCTTGACCGGAAGTTGATACTGGTTGGTCGCGGCTTCCACCTTGTCACCGATGTCGAAACCGCGGCTTTTCTCATCCTTTACGAACTCCTTCAAATCCGCGATGAGCTGTGCCGCTTCGGGCGAGAGCTTTGTCATGGCTTCATGACGAACGTTCGTCGTTTTTAGAATCTGCCGAGTCTTGCGGCGGCGGGTCGCCCTGGGTTTCGGTTGCTCGTCAGCCATAGATGGGTTCCTGTTCCTGACCGCAATCTACTTGGAAAACTTTCACCTTCGACGGCCATTCGGATATTTGGCCGGGAGCCAATGGTGAAGCCACAACCCAGTACCAGAGGCGTGAGAAACTTCATGTATCACGGCTGTTGAGGACCTACCGATGCCCAATGACAACGATACTGACAACCTCCAGATGCCGACCGCCGGCGACATCTGCGAGCGTCTACGAATCAACCTCCGGACGCTGCAGGCCTGGCGACAGAAGGGTGTCTTCCCGGTGTCTGACTTGCGGGTTGGCAAGACCCTGCGGTGGCGGGTCAGGACGGTCGTGGATTGGGTGGAAACCAACCGGCCAAGCCCCTGAGGTATCGGCTAAGACTTGGCCATATACAGCGTGATACGGTCGCGGAAATCCTGGCGCATGCGCACTTTATTCGTCAGAATCGGCCCTGGCGCTGTGTTGAGAAGCAATTTGGGCGGGTGCGAATTCCGCCCCCGCTACTCCAGTTTCCTGCTTACATGAGGCCCCGAAACTGACAAACCGCCGCTTCCGGCTCAACGCCACAGGCCTCTGCCCATTGGATGAACTCGACTAGGTCTACGCGGCGGTTGGCGGTCTCACAGTTGTAGACCCAGCTCTGGGGCTTCTTGAGCCGCTCGCCGAGGGCGCGCTGGCTCAGGCCGGCGGATTCACGGAGCTCTCGCAGGAAGCCGGGCAGCTTGCGGTAAGCCCTTGCGTGCTGTGCTTTTGTTGACACGTAAGCAGTATCAAGATGGCGGAGCTTGACACGATTTGCGTGTCGGCCGAGAATGACACTCAAATCGTTTCATCTGCCTGCCGGGAGCCTCCCTATGCCTTGTCCAAAACCGACCCGTGCGTTCACCTTGATTGAACTTTTGGTCGTCATCAGCATCATCAGCCTGCTCATCAGCATCCTGCTGCCGGCCCTAGGCTCAGCCCGCGAGGCGGCTAGATCGGTGCAGTGCCTGAGCCGGCTCCGCCAGCTCGGGCTTGCCCTGGATATGTATGCCGACGCGTATAGCGGTCGGGTGCCGCCCAAGGCTATCCCGCACCCGACTGCAGCCGGCACCCGCTCGTCCGTTTACCTGTGGTTCGGTGACGGCGGCACCGGCACGGTCGGCACGCTGAACTACGGCGACTACACCGCCGCCGACCGGCCCCTCAACCCGTTCATCAACGCCGAAGACGGTGGTAAGGCCATCAGCGTGACGCAGTGTCCCAGCGACCCTGAGTTGTTCGGCTTCACCGGCACCTCGTACAGCTCCAACACCGCCGACATGGACGACGACAGCGACGGCAACCAGGACGAGGGCAACCTGCTTTCGCCCGCCGGGCCCATCGACTCGGTTCAGCGCGATGACGTGCGTGTGCCCTCGACCTTTGTGACGCTGAGTGAGCCGGGCTTACGCATCAGCATGTATGACGCCGATCCGCCGAACCATATGCAGGCTGCCCTGGGCGTTGACGAGTTCGGCGAGCTGTTCTGGCACCACAACGAACGCAAATGGAACGCGGCCTTCGGCGACGGCCACGCGGCGACCGCCATCGTGGACGACTATTGGACCAACACCGGCAGCCGGGCTGGCGACGGCTACACGCTGGACTGGCGGGAGTAGTCATGCAAGTGATTCTCGCCGTTTGCCGATCTCTTGCCGACCGCTTCGACCTAGCTGACCGCTGGGAACTATCCAAGGACTGGCTCACACGCGAGGACCGCAGAATCCATCGCCGCGTCACCCTCGCCGCAGGCATCTTCTTCCTCGCACTGCTTATCGCGCTGGTCACGACCTGCTCGGGTGGTCCACAGATTTACCCATAACGCTTCTGTGCCTCGCCAGCGGTTAGACTCGTCATCACCCCACCCACCCCACCCACCCCAAAAAAAAGCATATCTCCTGCGCTTTTGGCTTTCCGTTTACGGCGTTGTGAACCCCGCAACCCCTTGAAAGGAAAGGCCCATGGATACCCTCTTCGTTCGCCCGACGGTGGACCCGCACACCTGCGTGGTCTGCCGACGGAAGCTCTCGCTCGACGGCGTGATTGATATCGCGCCCCACGGTCCAGAAGGGGCGACCGGCCCGCCCAAGCGGCCCGCCGCCTATGAGGTTCGCGTCCGCTGCGGCGGATGTGGCCATGTGTGCGGCGTCGTGTTCCCGGTCCCCACAGTCCGCCCCGACGAGGTACCGGGCCCTCTCATCCGCTGGCTCATTCAGTGCGGTCAACTCGGGCGGGCCGGCGACACAGACCGCGAAAGCCTACGGGTCTTCAGTTCCATCCACTCGTTCTGGGGGCGCGTCTGCCACATCGTGGAACGCCAAGAGAAGAAGCGTCAGGCAGAACAAGTCAAAGAAGGTGTGGTCAAGCATGAGCAGCCTTGAACCCATCCCCTTTGATATGCCGCCCGCCGACCTGGAAGCCCAGGTTCCCGAGCGATTCCAAGTCACGGACAACACCTCAGCCAACTGGGTCGTGCGTCGTATCACCGAGGCCCGGGCCTACGCCAAGCGTGTCGCCACATGGGCCGAATCCGAGGCCCGGCGCGCGCGCCGAGAAGAGGAGTTCTTCCTCGCTAGATTTAGCCCAGAGTTGCAGGCTTGGCTGAACCGTGAACTCGCACAACGCGGCGGCAAGCAGAAGTCGGTCAACCTACCCGCCGGCCGGGTCGGCTTCCGCTTGAAG
The DNA here is from genome assembly GCA_039025195.1 of Planctomycetota bacterium. Taxonomy (GTDB): domain Bacteria; phylum Planctomycetota; class Phycisphaerae; order Phycisphaerales; family Phycisphaeraceae; genus JBCCOW01. The sequence continues at coordinate 5,267 of JBCCOW010000023.1, read as the reverse complement.
GCCGCCAAGCTGGTCATCGACGACAACGCGGCTGTGCGGGACTGGGCAAAGACCCACTGTCCCGAGGCGGTCGTGACGGTCGAACGCCTCGCCAAGACACACCTCAATCAACATTTCGAAGCCATGGGCGAGTTGCCCGTCGGCTCCACCCTCGAACCCGAACACGACGCTCTCTACATCCGCTGAAAGGACCACTCCACCATGCCTGACGACGCCCCCCCTCCGCCCAAGTACCCCAAGTGGGTCCGAGACATTGTCGATGCCAAGATCCGCTGCCCGAAGTGCAACCGCCTCATCGAGACCCTCGACATCCGCGGCATCGGCGTGCAGTTCCCCGAGAACAACCAGGTCCACGACCGCAGCCCGGTCGCCCAGATCACCACGCAGTGTCGGACGTGCTTTCACCAGACCCGCCTGCTGATGCACGTCGAAAAAATCCCGCTGCTTTCCGCGGTCGAGACGCTGTTTGATTACATCGAAGCCGACCGATCGTTCACCGAAGCCGCCAGCCCGTTCTTGCCTAGCCCGAACATCAAGCCGCCGAAGGCCGAGGGCGATAACCCGGTCGAGATTGTCCCTGGCCAGACCAAACTCGCGGCCAAGGCGTTCGAGGAACGCCGCCGCCGAGCCGAGCGTCGGCTTAAAGAGATGCCGACCGACCGCGAGGTCCGCGCCTTCCTCAACAAACTGAAGAAGACCAGCACCAAGCGGTCCACCAAGTCCTACCGACAGTTCATGTGGAACTTGGGCATCGACATCGTCTGGCCCACCCCGCCCCCGGAATCGCCCCCCGAAGCACCCCCACCCGCCGAGGAAGGGGGCGAGGCATGAGTGGCTATCACGACTCACACGACGAGGACGCCGACCCGCGCTTTCCGACCGGCGTGTGGCGTGGTGTCTGGTTCCAAGACGACACTGCGGGTCGTATGGGCCTCTGGCTCAAATGCACTGACGGCTACATCGTCGGCGACGGCATGGACCCCGTAGGTCCCTTCGAGATGAACGGCACCTACGACGCTGACACCGGCCAAGTAGCCCTCGTCAAGCACTACCACGACGCGCACAGCCTGGACTATCGCGGCACCGCCCAGCCCGATGGCCACCTCCGTGGACGATGGTCGAAGAGCAGCGGCAACGCCGCCGGCCCATGGGATATCTGGCCCGTCCTTGATGACGACGACGACTACGAACTCATCTCGCTGGCGATCGATCCAACACCGTTCGAGGCCTAATCCATTGGCATCGACAACCACTAGAACGCTGGGGCGTTTGCTGCCCGAGCGGATAGAGACGAAAGAGGCAGACCATCATGACCGAGACCGACTCCCGATTCCCGAGCGGCGAATGGCGGGGCTACTGGGTGCAGCACACATTCACGGGCTGGATGGAGGTGCAACTCACGTTCCGTGGAGGTCATGTCTCGGGCGTCGGCAACGACCCTGTTGGTGGCTACGCCATGGATGGCGATTACCACCTCGACGAAGGCCGCGTCGTACTCCGCAAGCAATATGTGGGCTTACATGCTGTGACTTACGAGGGCACCGCCGACGACGATGGCCATCTGCGAGGTGATTGGCAGTTCGGAACCCAGCGTGGAGCTTGGCACCTCTGGCCTAAAGGACGCGGCGGCAAGTATCAGGCCGTCACAGGGATGGCCGACGACCCGCCCGTCATCACAAGTATGCAGGAGTTCACCCGTTGGTTCGAGGAGGTCGCCGGTGAAGAAATTTGAGCCATCAAAGAAGGAGTCGCCGCAGGTTCCGCAGAAGAAGAACTCTGGACGGCACCAGCCCGTCGTCAGAGCGGTTCATCGCGCCGCCTCAACGGATGAGGCAAGCGGGTTTGAACAGGCGGTCGATCGGCTGATGAAGGAACTGATTCATCAGGTCCGTGCCGAAAGGAGACAGGCATCATGATTGTGCCAAACACAAAACAACAAGACCGTTACCGGGGTAGACGCTACATCTGCTTCGTCAGGCAGAGCAACGATGACGAGGGCGAGTCCAGCGTCGAGGCGCAGCTCGTGTGGATGCATCAGGAGGGCAGCCAGCTCGGCATGGTCCTTGTCGAGGACATCAAGCTGTCTGGGGTGACGGGGTCCATCCCTGGGAAACGGGTCGATATCGCCGAACTGCTCAAGCGCAAACGCGAGGTCGATGACTTTGACGTCCTGATGATTCAGCGGATCGACCGGACGACGCGTGGCGGTGTCTTGCACGGGATGTGGTTCGAGTATGAATGTGCCCGCCACGGCATCGAGATCATCTACCCCGGCGAAGACCTTCCTGAAGACGAGCACCAGGCGATCTGGCCCAAGGTCGCCAAGTACGAGGCCGCCTATGAGCAGGCGAAATCCATCAGCCAACGCTCGACGCAGGGCTGGCTCTACGCGTTTGGCCAAGGCCGATGTCAGCCATTCAGCCATACGCCGATGGGCTGCGACCGTCTCTATCTGGGTATGGAAGGCGACCCCCTTTTCCTGATACGGAACTTCCCCGACGGGACCCAGCAGAAGCTCGATGTTCAAGGCGAAGCCGTGCTGGAAACCTTCGCGCCCAAGAGCCGATTCCGCAAGCAGAAGCTCCAGAAGCCGCTCCTTGTCCCAGGCGAAGCCTCGGCCGCCGATGTGGTCAAGCTGATCTTCGAGCTTCACTACATAAAAGGCTGGGGCGGCAAGCGCGTTTGTGGCGAGCTCAACAAGCGAGGCATCCCGTCCCCGACGGGCAAGGCCTGGAAGCAGAACATGGTGGAGAGCATCTACCTCAACCCCGCCTACTGCGGTGTGGCGCTGGGCAGCCGGACCAGTCAGGGCATCTTCAATCGCCGAGGTGACGGCATCCCCGAGCGGATTCATATCTCTTCGTTGGAGTTAGCCAGCAGGACCGCGCCGCCGCGAGCGTTCCGCCCGCCCGACGAATGGAAGTGGGTTGACCAGCCGCTCATGCTCGACTTCCTGCCGCCGGCGCTGCGGGACAAAGCCCTGCCGCTCATCAAGCAGTTCCGACTTGAGGAATGGCAACGCAGCCAGGACCCCGACCGCCCCAAGCGTTCGCCCAACAAGCATAAGGACAGCGAGTATGTCTTGACCGACCTGCTGTTCGCCAAGCAGGACGGTGGTCGCCTGTCGGGTATTCTCTGCGGGAAGGTCGGCAAGAAGGTGCGGAAGTACCGGCACCTGAACACCAAGCGGGGCTACGTGAAGGGCAGCATCTTCAATCACTACATCCGCGCCGCCGAACTCGAATCGGCGGTCCTGACGGTGGTGCTCGAAACCGTCGCCGATGTCCCTCATCTGCGCCAACGCATCAGGTCCATCATGTCGCAGGAGCAGTCGGCGAGCGACACCCAGCGCGAACTCGACCAGCTCAAAAAAGAGCGCGAGAAGGTCGCCCAGCAGTTCCGCCGCATCATGGCGAACATGACCGACGAGGACCGAGACGACATACAGCCCGAACTCAATCGCTTGCGGGCGCGCCGGCGAGACCTCGACGCGCAAATCGAAAAAATTTCTGGACGGCTTCAATACGCCGCCGACGACCCGAATGAGGTGGCAGACGCCGTCGTCGCTCGGCTCCAAGAACTGCCCAAAGACGCCAGCGGGCTGACCCCCATGACCAAACGGGAACTGCTTCGAGCGTTTGTCGAGAAAGTCGAGGTGGATATGGCGACCCGAGACGCCGAGGTATTCCTCAAACTCCCGCCATGGTCCCTGAGCCCGGCGACTAGCGATGACGCTGGGGGGCGTCTCGGACCAACTTCGCCACAGCAAACTGCGTCCGAGACGCACCCCATTCTGAGCGTCTTATTGGGGTTTGCCGACTGCCGATACGTCCACGACCGACTCCGAAGGCAGGTGTGCTACCGCTGTCGGCGACGAGCCGCCGCTTGAAGCCAGGGTCGCAGCCCTCCGTCTTGCTGACTTCAAGAGAGGACAAGAAGAAAATTTTCGACGAGCGCCGTCATCACGGCGCTCGTTGCTTTTGGACCTGTGGGAGACCCCCGCCACCCATTTGTGAATGGGATGTCTTGTGTCCATTGGCGGGGCTGGAGCGTCACGCTAAAAGGCAAGGCTCTTTCGGGCTCGATGGCGACGACCACCAGCGACCGGCAAGGTCGGCGGCGGGGTACATCAGGTCGCGCCAGTTACGGTCCCACTCGCCACGGGCGTGTTGGTCGGCGTCGGTATCACCAAGCGGGTACCAGCGGGGATGACGAAAAACCAGCAGGATGGAGTCACGCAGCCCCGTCGAGTGGGTGCTGCCGAACTTGATGCGGCGGTTGAAATAGAACACTTCGCCCCTCACGGCATAATCTCGCCACCACTTGCTGCTGACGCTGACAGGCAGGAGCATGACCACCGTCACCCCGTGGTCCCTGTATTCACAGTAAGCCTTGCCGACCCACCGCGGCAGGTGGCCGCCGCTGTAGGGCGGGTTACACCAGACTCTCTCATGGCCCCAGGGTTGATGGAGACCGTCGTCCTCGACGGTGTAGTGCCGCGGACGTTTGGCGTTGGTCGCGCTCGCCGCCGCGTCGAGGGTGAACCGAAACTCGGCGTCCAGACGGTCGAACAGCCAGTTCGGGGTTTCCAACGAATCGGTCGCCTTCAGCTTGAGCGGCTTCTGCGTCATCGGTCTCTACCGGTTCCTCATCGGTTACTGGTGATTAGGCGGCGTCCGCAGGACCGTCTACGGCGTCCGGGCGAAATACTCTTGCCTCAGGCTGTCATTGATGCGTTTCAGGTTCTCCTCGCTACAGATACGCCACGGGCAACGCAGCCCTTCAAGCTCTTGGTTCACGCGGCCAACTGAATCGTCATTGCCATGGGTTGACAGTGCGGCAGCAATGGCGAGGTACGGCTGGGTGTCGATGAGCTTCATCCACTTCTTCGGGGTTCTGATGGCGGCCTTCGGTGCGCTGGCAGCCTGATCGACGAGTCGGACCTTCTCTTCGTGCAGGGCTTTCCCCTCCCGCTCACGCGCTAGGTCTTCCATTCTCATCTCGATCTTCCAGGCGTTCTTGCACTCTTCGCCGATGAGGTCGGCGATTTCCTGTGCGGTCAGCTTCGTGAAGCCCTTCATACGGAGGCGCTGGTTTGTCTTCCACGCCACCTCATAGACACGCAGGCCCACCCCGGCTTGGCGGAGGTGCGCCGGGAAGAACTTGGCGAGCTTCGTGTACAGCACGAGGCGGGAGCCATCGCGGTCAATCTTCAGGGTGTTGCGGAGCTTCGAGGCCGAGGCGGGCCTACCGGTCTTCTTGCGGAT
>JBCCOW010000022.1:0-52414 GCA_039025195.1 Planctomycetota bacterium | reverse complement strand
GGCGAACGCCGGCACGCGCGTCGTCCGCGAGATCGCCAACGACCTGGGGGCGGACCGGGCCGGCGACGGCGAGCTGGACGTCGCGATCATTGGGGGCGGGACCTCGGGCTTCGCCGCGGCGCTGGAAGCCGAGAAGCTCGGGCTGAAGTACCTGGTCTTCGAGGCCTCCGAGCCGTACGCGACGATCGTGAACTTCCCCAAGGGCAAGCCGATCTACAAGTACCCGACCGACATGCCGCTCGAGGGCGACCTCGAGTTTCACGACAAGTCGGACATCAAGGAAGGCCTCATCGACGACCTGCGCGAGCAGACCGTCGACAGGGGCGTGAAGTGGGCCAAGGCTCGCGTCGAGGGGGTCAAGGGCGGCAAGGGGCGGTTCCAGCTCGACATCCCCGGCGGCGTCGAGGCGCCCCAAGGCGTCTCGCTCAACGGCACGGGCTTCGTCGTCGGGCAGAAAACCGTCAAGGCCAAGCGCGTCGTCGTCGGCATCGGCCGATCGGGCAACTACCGCAAGCTCGGCGTGCCGGGCGAGGAGAAGCCCAAGGTCTACAACCGCCTGCACGACCCGGCCGACTACTGCGGCCAAGACGTCCTGATCGTCGGGGGCGGCGACTCGGCGATGGAGGCGGCGATCGCGCTCGCCGAGTGCGGGGCGAACGTCACGCTGAGTTACCGCAAGGCCGAGTTCAACCGGCCCAAGCCGGAGAACATCGAGAAGATCGAGACGCTCGCCGCCGACCCCAACGCGCGGGCCGACATCGAGGAGGCGACCGACCCACGGATGGTCCCGTCGCTGGGCGAGTCGGCGACACGCGCCACGCCGCGCGGCCGGCTCAAGCTGATGATGGCGTCGAACGTGGCCGCGATCCGCGACGGCGAGGTCGACGTCAAGGACGCCGACGGCCGCACGCAGACGCTGAAGAACGACTCGGTGTTCGCGATGATCGGGCGCGAGGCGCCGCTGGACTTCTTCCGCCGCTCGGGCGTGCCGATCATCGGGGACCGCGGCGCGATGTGGTGGATCACGCTGCTGCTGTTCTTCACGTTCTGCCTGTGGGTGTACACGTGGAAGAGCTCGTTCGCGGACAACTTCGCGGGGTTCAACGGGCTGGCGATCCCGGACTGGCTGCACTTCGACCCGCGGGCGGCGGTGCAATCGCTTCAGAACACGCTCGGCGCGTGGGCCCAGAACCCGGCCAACCCGATCGGCGTGCTGCTCAACTCGGCGCAGGGTCGATCGTTCTATTACACGCTGCTGTACACCGGGCTGATCGTCGTGTTCGGCATCCGCCGCATCCGCCGACGCAAGACGCCTTACGTGACGTGGCAGACGCTGACGCTGATGGCGGTCCAGGTCGTGCCGTTGTTCCTGCTGCCCGAGTTCCTGCTGCCGTGGCTGGCGGGGCTGGGCGCGTTTGACTCCGGCTTCGGGGCGTGGATCGCCAACACGTTCTTCCCGAATCAGAGCTGGTGGCGGGCGTACGGGCTGATCCTGGCGTGGCCGTTGATGGCGTGGAACTGGTTCACGTCGGAGCCGATCTGGGGCTGGCTGATCCTGGGCTTCCTGCAGACGTTCGTGGCGATCCCGGCGATGGTCTACTTCTGGGGCAAGGGCGCGTACTGCGGGTGGGTCTGCTCCTGCGGCGCGATGGCCGAGACGCTGGGCGACACGCAGCGGCACAAGATGCCCCACGGGCCGTTCTGGAACCGGCTGAACATGGTCGGGCAGGCGCTGCTGGCGTTCGCCTTGGTGTTGATGGGGCTTCGGGCGCTGGGGTGGATGGGCGTGGGGTGGGCGTCGAGCTGGTTCAGCTGGCTGAGCAGCGACGTGCCGATCATCAGCTACGCGTGGTTCGTGGACCTGCTGCTGGCGGGGGCGGTGGGGTACGGGGTGTATTTCTGGCTGAGCGGGCGGGTGTGGTGTCGGTTCGCGTGCCCGCTGGCGGCGTTGATGCACATCTACGCGCGGGTTGGGCGGTTCGCGATCCTGGCCGACAAGAAGAAGTGCATCTCGTGCAACGTCTGCACGTCGGTGTGCCACCAGGGGATCGACATCATGTCGTTCGCCAACAAGGGCAAGCCGATGAAAGACCCCGAGTGCGTGCGGTGCTCGGCGTGCGTGCAGATGTGCCCGACGGGCGTCCTGACGTTCGGGCAGACCGACCGCGCCGGGAACACGCTCTCGACCGACCCGGCCTGGCTGGCGGCGTCGCCCGTGCAGATGATCGAGAGCTCGCGGCTGACCGTGAACGGCGGGGCGCAGGGCAAGGCCTAGAGCGGCTTCGGCTTGTCTCTAGCGGGTGCCACACCTTGACCCGACCAGCGGGAGGGCAAGGTGTGCCGACCTGTCTTGCACGTTCACACGCCTTGCTGCTGCGCGGTCAAGGTGTGGCGCCCGGCGACGGTTTGCGAAAACCTCTAATCACGGGGCTAAAGTCGATCCCTCGGGTGGATTCGGGCGTATGGTGTATCTCGGTCCGGTGCCGTTCATCCCCACCTGGAGATCTTCCGTGAACACGCTCACCCGCACGTGCATGGCCGGTTGCGTTGGTTTGTCCCTTGGCCTTGCCACCGAGTCGGCGTCGGCTCAGTCGACGATCCCGGTGGAGGTGCTGGTCGGTCAGATCGAGGCGGCGCACCAGACGGAGAAGTACCTCGGCGAGGCGGCGGTGCAGGCCGACTTCGTGGTGGACTTCCCGGGGATGGTGTCGCTGTCGGGGACGATGTGGTTTACGCCGGCGGTGGGCCAGACGCGGCTGGAGCTGGACGACGGGACGGTGATCGTGTTCGACGGGGAGACGTGCTGGGTGACGCCGGAGTCGGCGGCGAGCCCGATGGCTCGGTTCCATGCGTTGACGTGGCCGTACTTCGCGGCGTTGCCAAACAAGATGACCGAGCCGGGCGTGAACCTGGAGTCGGTCGGGATGCTGCCGGCGGCGGGCGAGCGGATGCCGGCGGTGAAGATGACGTTCGGCGAAGGCGTGGGCGACGCGCCGGACGACTGGTACTACGTCTTCGCCGACGAGCAGGGCGTGGTGCGGGCGGCGTCGTACATCGTGACGTTCGGCAAGTCGGAGGAGGAGGCGGTGGACGCCGAGGACAACGCGAGCATCATTCTTTATCAGGGTTACCAGCCGGTGGACGGCGTGCCGATGTCGACGGACTGGATCTTCGGGTACTGGGACGACGAGTCGGGGATGGGGCTGGTGAAGGGCTCGGCGGGGTTGAGCAACGTGCGGTTCGTCGATCCACCGGCGGGGGCGTTCGACCGGCCGGCGGGGGCGGTGGAGGTGGCGATGCCGGGCGGGGGCGGGTGAGCCCTGAGGGCGCTGTTGGAGCGTCCTATCCAATGTTGGGGTAGCAAGATGCGCGGATCGCCGGTAGGCTGCAGGGCGGTCGCGCGTGTGGTCGCCGGCCGTTGTGGTGTTGCGTCATCCGGCCGTCGCCAAAGGGGGCGAGCGTCTTGTCGTTGGTCGAAGCCATCTCGTCGGACAACGCGTACCGCCGTGTGCTGGCGATCACGCGCAAGCTGCTGACGCCGATCGACCTCGACCCGTTGCTGTCGGAGATCGTCGACATCGCCTGCGACCTTCACGACGCGGACCGGGCGTCGGTGTTTCTGTACGACGCCGAGCCCAACGAGTTGTACGCGCGGGTGGCGAAGGGGGCGAAGGAGATCCGCTTCCCGGCCGACCACGGCATCGCCGGCGCGACGGTCACGCACCGGCAGATCATCAACGTGCCGGACTGCTACGCCGACCCGCGGTTCAACACGCAGGTCGACAAGGACAACAACTACAAGACGAACACGCTGCTGAGCGTGCCGTTGATCGGGGACAACGACCAGGTCGTCGGCGTGCTGCAGGTGTTGAACCGCGCGGGCGGGCCGTTCACGGATCGCGACGAGGAGGTGGCGCGGGCGTTGGCGGTGACGGCGGCGGTGGCGTTGTCTCGCGCGCTGCTGGTGGAGGACCGGGCGCTGAAGGAGAAGATGGAGCGCGACCTGGAGGTGGCGTCGGACATCCAGCAGCGGATCCTGCCGGCGGTGCTGCCGCAGGTCGACGGGTACGACATCGCGGGCTGGAGCAAGCCGGCCGAACAGACGGGCGGGGACGTGTACGACGTGGTGGAGCTGCGGGGGGGCAAGGTGGCGTTGCTCTTGGGGGACGCGACGGGGCACGGGATCGGGCCGGCGTTGTCGGTGTCGCAGATGCGGTCGATGTTCCGCGTCGGGCTGAGGCTGAACGCGGGGCTGGACGCGATCGTGCACGAGGTCAACGGGCAGCTGACCGACGACCTGCCCAGCGACCGATTTGTGACGGCGTTCTTCGGCGTGCTCGACCCGGTCGAGCACACGGTGGCGTATCAGTCGGCCGGGCAGGCGCCGCTGCTGGTGGCGCGGTGCGGGGCGACGGGGCCTTGCGAGTCGCTGGACGCGACGACGCTGCCGTTGGGGATTCTCGACCCGATCGAGCTGGTGGACGAGGGACCGATCCGCTTCGAGCCCGGCGACGTGCTGGCGTTGATCAGCGACGGCATCTACGAGTACCAGTGCCCGGGGGGCGAGGAGTACGGGTCGGCGCGGCTCGAGAAGCTGCTGCACGACCACCGGGGCAAGACGAGCACGGAGCTGATCGGCCTGATCCGCGACGACGTCACCGCGCACGCCCGGCGGGTCTGCGAGGACGCCGACGACGCCCCGGCCATGGTCGAGCAGGCGGACGACATGACCATCCTGCTGGTGAGGCGCATGGCATGAGCGTTGCGACGCCTGCGGCGGCATGTCGGCTCTGCTCACACCGTTGTCGCTGAAGAAGGAGCCCCCGCGCAACATGGCCAGTTTGGCGTCCGTGCTCTCGTTCGGCTTCGACCCGATGCCCCCGGACCTGCTCTTGCCCCTGTGGGCGGAGTTGGGGTGCACGCGCGGGCAGTTCTACCGCAACACCGACAACCCGCCGGACTACGGCGAGGCGCGGCGGATGGCCGAGGACGCCGGGGTCCCGATCGACTCGATGCACGGGGTTTTTGGGGCCCGATTGGACCCATCCAGCCCACGCAAGGCGGTCCGGCGGGCCGCCATCGACGCCTATCGCCGTGAGGTCGACGTGGCTCACGCGGTCGGGGCCACGGGCATCGTCGTTCACCCCTCGCCCCGCAACCCCGGCGACGTGGTCTTCGACCCCAGCGACATCGCGGCCCGCCACGAGGCGCTGGTCGCCTCCCTGGACGACCTGGCCGACCTCGGCCGCGAGCACGGCGTCGAGTTCTGGCTGGAGAACCTGCCGCTGGACCACCTGTTCGGGACCGACCCGGTGCGCCTGGCCCGGACGCTGCTCGACCACGGCCGGCCGGAGATCGGCATGTGCTTCGACACCGGCCACGCCCACATCAGCCTCGAGGAGGCCTCCGAGCACTTCGACCGGATCGCCCCGGCCGTGCGGTGCGTCCACGTCTCGGACAACGACGGCGAGCGCGACGCCCACCAGTGGCCGGGCGACGGCAACCTGAACTGGGCCCCGATGGGCGAGGGGCTGGCGGGGCTGGACGACGGCGTGTCGGTCGCGCTCGAGCTGTTCCCCAAGCCCGAGGAGCTGCGGGCCCGGATCGACGCCGGCTACGCGCAGACCATCCGCCGGCTGGTGCTGCCGGGCGTGGCGGCCGAGCTGTAAGACGACGCGTTTCCTCGCGGGCGGCGCACCGGTCGGGCCCGTGCGATTAGACTGCGCGAGCATGGGATTCTCGCTCTCACGACAGATCAGGGTCGTGGCTGCGGCGGTGTTGGCCGTGGCGTGTCTCGGCTGGCCGGTCGGGGTCGCGATGGCGCAGGCCGACGCGCCGCCGATCGAGTTCGACACCGATCGCCCGGCGGCCCCGCAGGTCGAAGTCCTGCAGCCGAGCGAGGACGACGACGCCGGCACGGAAGACGACGCCACGCAAGACCGGTCGATCGAGGTCGAGCCCGGCGACGTGGTGGCGTTGCCGGGCGACGGGCCGGCGTTCGTGATCACCGATGTCGAGGTGCGCTACCTCGAGCCGGCCGACGACCTGCCGTCGCTGGCCCCGCTCGAGGGCGTCGAGGTCCGGCTGACGCCGACGCCGACGGGCGACGTCGCGGCTCGCACGCAGGGCCCGGTCGCCGAGGTCGCGCTGGGCGCGATCGGCTCGCCCGACACCCGCCTGCACGCCTCGGGCGTCCGGTCGATCAGCGAGGCGATCGTCCGCCGATTCAACGACCTCGGCTACGCCGGCGTGCTCGTCTTCCCTGAGCCCAGCCAGTTCGACAACCAGCTCAACGACCTGCGGCCGGACGACGACAAGACGATGGTCCTATTGGTCAACCTCGAGCGGGTGGTGTCGGCGCGGACCACGGCCCGCGGCGATCGCTTCGAGAACGCCGAGGACCCGACCAACCTCCCGCAGCACGCCCGCCTGCTGGCGACCTCGCCGGTGCAGGCCGGCCCCAACCCGCCGGCCGGGACGACCGACCTGGTCGCGATCGACCGGCTCAACCAGCACGCCCGCCGGCTCAGCCGGTTCCCCGGGCGGCGCGTGGACGTGGCGATCGCGGCGGGGGAGGTGGTGGACGACGAGGACATCGAGGGCGGCCCGCCCGGCGCGGCCACGCCCGAGCCGCGCGTCGGGGCCGAGCTCGAGTACATCGTCTTCGAGGACAAGCCGTGGCGGGTCTTCTTCCAGGTCGACAACACGGGCACCGAAGAGACGGCCGAGTGGCGGCAGCGGTTTGGCGCGACCCTGCTGAACGTGACCGACGCGGACGACATCTTCAACATCGAGTTCTCGACCACGAGCTTCGACGGCAGCCGATCACTGGTGGTGGCGTACGAGCGGCAGCTGGCGGACTCGCCGTGGCTGCGGGGCGGGCTGCTGGGGTCGTTCAGCGACTACAACGCCTCGGACCTGGGCTTCTTTGGGGAGGACTTCACGGGGCAGACATACACGCTGGGGGGTGAGCTGATCCTGAACGTGGCCGAGCTGGACGCGTGGTTCCTGGACGTGGTGGGCGGGTTTGAGTACCAGCGGATCGAGGTGAACAACGAGCTGGCCGGGGCCGAGGCGGGGGTGGACTACGTGCTCGGCCGGGCGAACCTGCGGGCGGAGCGCCGGTCGGCGACGGCCAACTTCTTCGGGACGGTGGGGCTCCAGTGGACGTGGGCGCCGCCGCTGGGGAATGGGGATAGTGGGGATTTGGTGATTTTGGGGCGCCCCGAGGTGTCAGACGAGTGGGTGACGCTGCAGTGGGCCGCCACGCAGTCGTTTTACCTCGAGCCGATCCTGAATCCGCGGGCCTGGGCCGACCCGTCGACGCCGGGCTCGACGCTGGCGAACGAGGTGGTGATCCTGTTCCGCGGGCAGTACGCCTTTGGCAACCGACTGATTCCCCAATTTCAACAGCAGGCGGGCGGTTTCTACTCGGTTCGGGGGTATCCGGAGTCCGCGACGGTGGGGGATACGGTGATTATTGCGACGGCGGAGTACCGGCTTCACATCCCTCAGCTGTTCGCGATCAACCCCGCGCCGACGCCGCTGATCCCGGGCACGGATCCTTTTAAGCTAGCTCCGGCCCAGCCTTATGGACGTGCAGACTGGGACCTGATTTTTCGTGCCTTTTTCGATGCCGGGGTTACACTTCAGACGGACCGGCAGTTCTTCGAGGACAACTCGGAGCTTTACGGGGCCGGCGTGGGGCTTGAGGTACAGGTTTTGCAGAACCTCAGCCTCCGAGGGGACTGGGCCGTGGCCCTCACCGACCTCGTGACGTCGGGTGAGAACGTGAGCGCCGGGAGTAGCCGGCTTCACTTCGTGGCCAGCCTGGTCTATTGACCCCCTCCCGCGGCGCCGCCGTCGGGCGGGCACGTGAGGAGTTGGGCAACATGAACGCCAAGCGCACCGCCGACCGAATCCTTCCCAAATTTGCGACCGCGACCCTGCTCGCCGCCGCCCTGACCGCCCCCGCGGCCGCCAAGCCGCAGGGCGCCACCATCAAGCGCGGCAACGTCACGATCGAGCAGATCGGCAATGAGTTCCGCGTGACGGCCTCGGACGGCTCGATCGTCGAGTACTCGGCGTTCGATGTCGCCTCGGGCGAGCTGGTCAACTTCCTCGGCCGATCCGGCAAGTCCGGCGACCGCATCCTCAACCGCGTCACGACGCTCGACCGCGCCCAGATCAACGGCACGATCGCCGGCGACATGAAGGTCTACCTGTCCGTGCCGGGCGGCATCACGTTCGGCCCCGGGTCGCGGGTGACCCTGCCCAGCTTCGTGGCCGTGGCCGGCGACATGTCCGACCAGGACTTCATCGACGGCGTCGACCGGTTCACCAACCTCAACAGCTCGATCGAGATCGAGCAGGGCGCCGAGATCGGCGCGAGCGACACCCTGGCGCTGGTCGCCAACCGGGTCGTGAACGCCGGCGACGTCTTCGTGGAGGACGGCACGCTGATCGTGGCGGTGGGCGACGAGGTGATGTTCACCAGCCTGGACGGGCACGTGATCTTCAAGATCACGGGCGCCGGCGCGACCAGCCCCAACGGCAGCGTCGCCGCGATCAACAACACCGCCACCGGCGAGATCACGGCCGACCTCGGCTCGGTCTTCATGGCCGTGGGCGACCCGCTGGGCTCTTCGCTCGCGACGGCCAACGCCGCCTTCGCCGCCGCCAACGAACAGGCCACCACGCAGATGGCCTCGGGCCGGATCGACAACCAGGGCATCATCGGCTCGCTGGGCAATGTCGAGATCACGGCCTACGAGGTTCAGGGCACCGGCCTGATCGGCGGCCGCAACCTCGAGGTCACGACCGAGAACGGCATCGGCTCGACCAACGGGCCGGTCAACGTCGTCGCCCGCAACGCCTCGTTCGACAACGTCGGCGAGGGCGACATCAACGTCAACTTCACCACCTTCGCCAACGCCGGCATCGACTTCGAGGACGACGGTGACGGCCCCGCCGCCCCGACCGACTGGGGCCTGGGTCAGACGACCCTGGACCGGCTGTCGACGCTGGGCAACGTCAACGTCACCTCGACCGACGGCGCGATCACCGTCGCCGGCCTCGTCGAGGGCAACGCCATCAACCTGCTCACGTTCGAGGGCCTGGACATCCAGGGCACGGTGCAGGCGCCGGGCGAGGTCTTCCTGTCGTCGCTCTTCGGCACGGTCTCGACCCAGGCCGGCGCCCAGGTCGAGTCCTTCGGCGGCGGCGTGACGATCGCCGGCCAGGACCTCGCGCTCGACACGTCCGGCGACGGCTCGATCGAGGCCGCGTCGATCAACATCCTCTACCTGGGCGAGGGCGTCATCGGCCTGGGCACCAGCGAGACCGGCGATTTCGTGATCAGCGACGCCGAGTTCGACCAGCTCGCGTCCGACGAGATCCTCATCGGCGGCGTCGCCGACAGCGGGATCGTCCTCGGCCAGATCACCGGCGACGAGCTGCAGAAGCTCACGCTGACCACGCTCGGCGGGATCAGCGAGGAAACGGTCGACTTCCTGAACAACCTCGCGGGCATCGTGGAACTGGCGATCATCGCCGGCGGCGACATCGGCTCGGTCCCGCCGGGGTCGCTGTCGACCTCCGATCGCGGCACCGTCGATGTCGCCCCGACCGGCGACCTCAGCTCGCTCATCGACTTCGACGTCGAGACGGTCGACATCTTCGTCAACCAGCCCGGCACGGTGAACATCAGCGACACCGCCGGCGACCTCACCGTCCGCCGGATCTTCACCACCTCCGGCGACATCCGCATCGAGTCCGTCGGCGACCTCAACCTCGTCGACGTCACCGCCAACAGCGAGGTGACCGCGAACACGGCCACGGGCAACGTCGGCCTGGGCACGGTGTCGGCGTCCGAAGGCATCACCATCGTGGCCTCGGGCGGCGGCATCAGCGACATCCGCACCGACACCTCCACGCCCAACCTCACCGCCGGCACCAACGTCTTCCTCGCCGCCAACTCCGTCGGCTCCGAGGCCGCGCCCATCACCTGGGACGGCTCGAGCGCCTCCGTTCGGTCCAACACGGCCTCCGGCTTCATCCAGGGCAGCAACGGCACCCTGACGGTCACCAGCCCGGGGGCCACGACGGGCATCGAGGGGACCACCCCGCCTCCAACCCCTCAGCCGCCCCAGACGCCCGATCCCGTCGATCCGGGGCAACCCATCGATCCGACGACGCCCACCGAGACCGGCGTCACAGACATCGCCTCGGACATCCCCCGCGGCAACGGCGCCCCCGGCGACCCGGCGGGCGACAACAACGCCCCGCTGTGGGTCATCGGCGACTTCCTGGAGACCGTCGGCTGGCTCGCCCCGCACCCCGAGCTGGCCGAGGCCGACCGCGCCTGGGGCGCCGAACTGGCCGACCTGGTCGAGGTCGTCCTGCAGCAGCGCGGCAAGCGCACCGCCGGCCTGGGCGACGAGCAGGTCTCGCAGGCCGAGGTCACCGAGCTGATGACCCAGGGCCTGCAGTACAAGCTCGACGGCGTCATCGAGACCCTCGAGGCCTACGTCGACGAGCAGACCGGCGAGCCCATGGCCCGGCTGACGGTCGTGTACCAGCTCGAGAAGAACATCGCCCAGCAGCTCCGCGTCGTGCAGAAGCGCCGCCTGCGGACGGTGAACGACGCCGAGCCGGTCATCACCGAGGAAGACCTCGAGGCCCTGCTGGGCCTGACCGCCGAGCGGATCGCCGACCGCGTGGTCGAGGAAACCCCGGCCGGCATGATGGGCGTCCGCGGCTGATCGAGCCCCGGGCGACGCCGGCCTCCGCGGCCGTGCGTCGCAGGCGGGCGACTCGATCGACCCGACGCCCCCGGGCGGGCTTTAATCGTGCATGGCGTACGCTGCCGGCATGACGTCCCCCGCGAGCCCCAGCGGCCCGTCGCTGCCCGAGCGCGATCGCCGTCACCCGGCCAACGTCGGCAAGCGGCTCGGCTCGTTCGGCATGTTCCTCTTCCTCGCGTCGCTGGCGATCCTCTTCGCCGCGTCGATGCTCGGCTACCTGCTCATCAGCTACTGGGCCCACACGCCCCGCGAGGTCCGCGGCCCCGGCGGGCAGTGGATCACCCTCGAAGCGTCCGTCCCCGAGATCCACGTCCCGGCGCTGCTCTGGGTCTCGACCGGGCTGATCCTCGCCTCGTCGATCACGATGCACCTGGCCCAGCGAGCGGTGAAGCGCGAGCGTCAGGCGACCTTCCGCGGCTACATGCTCGCGACGCTGGGCCTGGCGATCGCGTTCTGCGCCCTGCAGGTGCCCGCCCTGATCACGCTGCTCAACGACCACTTCGCCAGCATGCCCGAGACGCGGTCGGCCGCCGCCCCGGTCTACGCGCTGGCCGGGCTGGTGGCGTTCCTGATCATCGTCCACGCCGTGCACGTCCTCGGCGGGCTCCTGCCGCTGGGCTACGTCACCCGCCGCGCGATGCGCGACGCCTACGACCACGAGTGGCACGAGCCCGTGAACCACCTCACCAGCTACTGGCACTTCCTGGACGTCGTGTGGATCATCATGTTCACCGTGTTCCTGGTCTCGACCTGACCCGATCGCGATCGATCCAACCGTCGCGACCGATACAACCGACACGACCGGCCGGCGTCGACGCCTCGGGCCCGGCCCGGTTGGCCGAGCGGTGGGGCAACAGCCGATCCGTATAGTGCGTGCGCGATGTGCGAACGCACCCCTCGGAGGCCCAGGGCGTGAAAGGCATCATCCTCGCGGGCGGTCACGGCACCCGGCTCTGGCCGCTCACGCGCGGCCTCAGCAAGCAGCTGCTGCCCGTCTACAACAAGCCGATGATCTACTACCCGCTGTCGGTGCTCATGCTCGCCGGCATCCGGGACGTCCTCGTCATCTCCACCCCCGACCACCTGCCCCTGTTCAAGCAGATGCTCGGCGACGGCTCGCGCTGGGGCATGGCCTTCAGCTACGTCGAGCAGCCCGAGCCCAAGGGCCTTGCCCAGGCCTTCCTGCTCGACAAGTCTTTCGCTCAGGGCCAGCCCACCTGCCTGATCCTCGGCGACAACATCCTCTACGGCTCGGGCCTCCGCACGACCCTCGTCGAGGCGACCCAGCTCGAGCGCGGGGCCACCATCTTCGGCTACCCCGTCCGCGACCCGCAGCGCTACGGCGTCGTCGAGTTCGACGCGAACCGCAAGGCCGTCTCCATCGAGGAAAAACCCACCAAGCCCAAGTCGCACTTCGCCGTGCCCGGGCTGTACTTCTACGACGAGCGCGTCGTCGACATCGCCGACAACCTCGAGCCCTCGCCCCGCGGCGAGCTGGAGATCACCGACGTCAACCGCACGTACCTCGAGATGGGCGAGCTCAACGTGCAGCTCTGGGGCCGCGGCCTCGCGTGGCTGGACGCCGGCACGCACGAGTCGCTGCTGCAGGCCGGCACGTTCGTCGAGGCCATCGAGCAACGCCAGGGCCGCATGATCTCCTGCCCCGAGGAGATCGCCTGGCAGATGGGCTTCATCGACGACGCGCGGCTGCAACAACTCGGCGAAGAGCTCAGCAAGAACGAGTACGGGCAGTACCTGCTCGAGGTGCTACGCGACGGCCGCGACGAGGTGTGGGTCTAGCCATGGATCATGGATGATGGAGCATGGATCATTCAGCGATGACACCCGACGCGATGAAGCGCCGCACGAAGCAGTTTGCTTTGCGTACGCTGCGTTTGACCTCCTCGCTGCCGCAGACACCCGAGGCGCAGACGATCCGGCGCCAGCTCTGCCGATCCGCCACGTCCGTCGGGGCGAATTACCGAGCGGCGCAGCGAGGACGTTCGACAAACGAGTTCAAGGCCAAGATGGGCATCGTCCTGGAAGAGGCCGACGAATCGGGCTTTTGGCTAGAACTCATCATCGATGCAGGCATGCTCCCGCCCGGTCAGGTCACGTCATTACGCCAAGAGGCCGACGAGATCTGCGCCATCGTCTACACGGCCGTCCAGCGTGCAGGCAAGCAGGCCTGACGACCGGATTTCCTGATCCACGCTCCATGAGCCATGTTCCATGATCATCGAGTCCCTCGACATCCCCGACGTCAAGCTGATTACGCCCAAGCGGTTCGGCGATCACCGTGGGTTCTTCATGGAGACCTTCAGCGCGCCAAAGCTCGCCGAGCACGGCATCGTGCGCGACTGGGTGCAGGACAACCACTCGCTGTCCGAACACCCCGGCGTGCTGCGCGGGCTGCACTATCAAGCGCCGCCTCACGCCCAAGCCAAGCTGGTGCGCGTGGTGTCCGGCCGGGTGTGGGACGTGGCGGTCGACATCCGCAAGGGGTCGCCGACGTACGGCAAGTGGGTCGCCGCGGAGCTGTCGGCCGAGAACGACCAGCAGATGTACGTGCCCGAAGGATTTGCGCACGGGTTCGTGACGCTCGAGCCCGGCACGGCGTTTCTCTACAAGGTCAGCGACACCTACGCCCCGCAGGCCGAGGGCGGCGTGGCGTGGGACGACCCGGCGCTGGCCCTGCCGTGGCCGCTCGACGGGATCGAGCCGCGGCTGAGCGAGAAGGACACCAGGCTGCCGCGGCTCGCGGAGCTGGACTCGCCGTTCGTGTACGACGCGGAGCCGGTGGCGTCATGAGCGAACCGCGGGTGACGCTGATCGGCGCGGCCGGGATGCTGGGGCGCGCGTGGTGCGAGCTGCTCGACGGCGCGGGAATCGCCTACGCGCCGATGGACCGCGCCGAGATCGACATCGCCGACCCCGCGACGCTGGACCGGATCGACCCGGGCACGACGCACCTGATCAACTGCGCCGCCTACACCGCCGTCGACAAGGCCGAGGAAGAAGAAGACCTCGCCACCGCGATCAACGGCCACGCCGTCGGCCACCTCGCCAAGCGCTCCGCCGCCATCGACGCCGTGCTCGTCAACTACTCGACCGACTACGTCTTCAACGGCACGGCGACGTCGCCTTACCCGATCGACCAGCCGCACGATCCATTGAACGCCTACGGCCGAAGCAAAGCCGTCGGCGAAGTCGCGCTCGAAGCGAGCGAGGCCAGCTGGCTCAACGTCCGCACGTCCTGGCTCTACGCCCCGTGGGGCAACAACTTCGTCCTGACGATGGCCAAGCTCACCGCCGACAAGCCGACGCTGCGCGTCGTGGACGACCAGCGCGGCCGACCGACCTCCGCCCGGCACCTCGCCGAGACGACGCTGCGCCTGATCGACGCGATCGAGCGAGGCAACGCCCGGCCCGGCCACCACCACGTCACCGACGGCGGCGCGTGCACGTGGTGCGGCTTCACCCGCGCCATCAACGACGCCCTCGGCCACGCCTGCGACGTCCAGCCGTGCACCACGGCCGACTTCCCTCGCCCCGCCAAGCGCCCCGCTTACTCCGTCCTCGACCTGTCGGCCACCGAGGCGGCGCTGGGACCCATGCCCGATTGGACGGTCAATCTGCGGTCGGTTTTGGACAGGATGACGGGATCGGTCGGATCAACGGGATGACCATGATGGATCACGCGGACTTGACAGAGCGGATCATCGGGTTGGCCTACGAGGTCCACAACGAACTCGGCGGCGGGTTCCTCGAGTCGGTCTACGAGACGGCGATGTCGATGGTGTTGAGCGACGCAGGCCTGACGTTTGAGAGGCAAGCTCCCGTTCCTGTGGTGTTCCGCGGGAAGGTCATCGGCGACTTCAAGGCAGACCTGCTGATCGAACAGTGCGTGATCGTTGAACTCAAAGCTGTCGAATCGCTGAGCAAGACACACGAGGTCCAGCTCGTCAACTACCTCAAGGCCACCGGCATCGACGTCGGCCTGCTCATCAACTTCGGCCCGGAGCGCGTCGCGATCCGGCGGAAAGTCCGCGACCTCCAACGGCATCCGGTTGATCCGACCGATCCCGTCATCCTGTCCAACCCTGAACCATCACAGCCGTAGACCACCATGCACATCCTCCTCACCGGCGGCTCCGGCTTCATCGGATCCAACTTCGTGCGGCTCGTCCTGCGCGATCGGCCCGACTATCGCGTGACCAACCTCGACTGCCTGACCTACTCGGGCAACCCCGAGAACCTCGCCGACGTCGAGGGAGACGCTTCCGGGGGGCGGTACGCCTTCGTGCACGGCAACATCCTCGACCTCGAGCTGGGCCAACGCCTCATCGAACAGGCCGACGCCGTCGTGCACATGGCCGCCGAGTCGCACGTCGACCGCTCGATCCAGGACGCCCGACCCTTCGTCGAGTCCAACGTCCTCGGCACGCAGACGCTGCTGGACGCCATGCGCCGCGTCGACCCCGACAACACCAAGACCTTCGTGCACGTCAGCACCGACGAAGTCTTCGGCGACCTGCCGCTCGACCAGCCCGAGCTGATGTTCAAGGAGACCACGCCGTACGCGCCGTCGTCGCCGTACTCGGCGAGCAAGGCGGGCAGCGACATGGTCGCCCGCGCGTACCACCACACCTTCGGCATGAAGGTGATGATCACCAACTGCTCGAACAACCACGGGCCTTACCAGTTCCCCGAGAAGGTGATCCCGCTGTTCGTGACGAACCTGATCGAGGGCAAGAAGGTCCCGCTGTACGGCGACGGGCGGAACGTGCGGGACTGGCTGCAGGTCGAGGACCACTGCGAGGCCGTGCTGACGGTGCTGGAGAAGGGCGCGGCGGGCGAGACCTACTGCATCGGCGGGAACAACGAGCGGTCGAACCTGGAGCTGACGCACGCGATCCTGGAGCTGATGGGCAAGGGCAGCGACATGATCGAGCCAGTGACCGACCGGTTGGGGCACGACCGGCGATACGCGATCGACGCGACGAAGATCAAGGCCGAGTTGGGCTGGGCGCCGACACGGTCGGCGTGGCCGACGGCGCTGGAGTCGACGGTCAAGTGGTACGTCGACCACCCCGCGTGGTGGCGGAACGTGAAATCCGGGGCCTATCGCGAGTATTACGCTAAACAGTACGGCGGCTGAACCGCTCGCCCCGCTTTTCGGTACAAACCGCCCCCCTCCCGACGGAGCCATGGCCATGAACCCCCACCGCGCGCTCATCACCGGCATCACCGGCCAGGATGGCTCGTACCTCGCCGAGCTCCTCCTCGACAAGGGCTACGAGGTCCACGGCATCATCCGCCGGTCCTCCTCGTTCAACACCGAGCGGATCGACCACATCTACCAGGACCCCCACACCAAGGGCGCCCAGCTGCACCTGCACTACGGGGACCTGACCGACGCCAACGGCCTGTCGCGGCTGATCTCGCGCGTGAAGCCCACGGAGGTTTACAACGTCGGCGCCCAGTCGCACGTCAAGGTCTCCTTCGAGCAGCCGATCTACACCGGCGACGCCACGGGCGTGGGCGCGGCCAAGCTGCTCGAGGCCGTGCGCGAGTTCCAGGACGACTCGGGCTACCAGATCCGCTACTACCAGGCGTCGACGTCGGAGATGTTCGGCGGGATGCCCGAGACCGCTCCGCAGTCCGAGGCCACCCCGTTCCACCCGCGTTCGCCCTACGGCGTCGCCAAGCTCTACGCCCACTGGCTCACGGTCAACTACCGCGAGTCCTACAACCTCCACGCCTCCTGCGGCATCCTCTTCAACCACGAGTCCCCCCGCCGCGGCGAGACCTTCGTCACCCGCAAGATCACCCGCGCCGTCGGCCGCATCAAGCACGGCCTGCAGTCCAAGCTGTACCTCGGCAACCTCGACGCCAAGCGCGACTGGGGCTTTGCCGGCGACTACGTCGAGCAGATGTGGATGATGCTGCAACAGGAAACGCCCGACGATTACGTCGTCGCCACCGGCGAGACGCACACCGTCCGCGAGTTCTGCGAGAAGGCCTTCGGCCGCGTTGACTTGGACTACAAGGACTACGTCGAGATCGACCCGCGTTACTTCCGCCCGGCGGAGGTCGACCTGCTGCTGGGCGACCCGACCAAGGCCAAGGAGAAGCTGGGGTGGGTCCCGCGCACCAGCTTCACCGAGCTGGTGGACATGATGGTCGACCACGACGTGGAGCTGGCGGCCCGCGAGAAGACGCTCCGCGACGCCGGCCACGCCGTCAGCGAGTTCGCCGGCCAATCGCGGTAAGCAATCCAGCTCACGGCCCTGCGAGCAGCGTGATCGCCGCGTGACCGATCCGCGGCGGGCGTGGTTACACTGCCGCCCCGCGATCCCGCCCGCCGCCGTGCCCCCCGCGTCGAGGTCCGCCCTGCCCGCCGCCGCCCCCACCATCCTCGTGATCTCCCAGGTCTACGTGCCCGACCCCGCCGCGGTCGGCCAGCACATGCACGACGCCGCCGCCGACCTAGCCGCCCGCGGCTACCGCGTGATCGTCTACACCTCGGCCCGCGGCTACGAGGACCCCGCCCAGCGCTACCCCAAGCGCGAATACCTCGACGGCGTCGATGTCCGCCGCCTGCCGTTCTCTTCGCTGGGCAAGCAATCGATCGCGGCCCGCCTCGCCGGCGGCGGGGTCTTCCTGCTGCAGGCCTTGCTCCGCGGGTTGTTCACCGCCCGCCTCGCCGGCATCCTCGTCAGCACCTCCCCGCCGCACGCCCCCCTCGCCGCCATCGCCCTCAGCCGGCTCCGCGGCGCGCCCATGACCTTCTGGGCCATGGACATCAACCCCGATCAGATGATCGCCATGGGCAAGACGACCGCTGCGTCGCTGCCCGCCCGGCTGTTCGATCGGATGTACCGCATGACCCTCCGCCGGGCCTCGGCCGTGGTCGCGCTCGATCGCTTCATGGCCGACCGCCTCGAGCGCAAGCTCGGCCCCGATGCCCTGCGCAACAAGCTGCACGTCCTGCCCCCCTGGTCGCACGACGAGCACCTCGCCTCGGTTCCGCACGACGACAACCCTTTCCGCCACGAGCACGGCCTCGACGGCAAGCTCGTCGTCATGTACTCGGGCAATATCAGCCCGGCCCACCCGCTCGACACCGTCCTCCAGGCCGCCGAGCAACTCCGCGATGAGGACGGCCTGGTCTTTCTGTTCATCGGCGGCGGCCTGCAGAAAGAAAAGATCGAGGCCTGGGCAAAGGAGAAAGACCTCTCCAACGTCCGCACGCTGCCCTATCAGCCGCTCGACCGGATCAAGTACTCGCTCTCCGCCGCGGACGTGCACCTGGTCGCGATGGGCGAGGCGATGGTCGGCATCGTCCACCCCTGCAAGGTCTACGGCGCCCTGACCGTCGCCCGGCCGATCCTGCTGCTAGGGCCGAAAGCGTCGCACGCCGGCGAGATCGCCGACCTCGGCGTCGGCTGGCAGGCCGACCACGGCGTCGTCGACGGCGTCGTCGAGCTGCTGCGTCGGCTCAACCGCGACCGGCCCGCCGAGCTCGCCGAGAAGGGCCAGGCCGCGGGCGAGCTCGCCGCCGGCCGGTTCGCCTCGCGCGGCGTGCGCGACCGCTTCGCCGATGTCGTCGAGGGCACGCTCCCCACGTCCAAGCGGCTCGCGTCCAACGGCGCCGCCACCGCGTAATTCCAGCCTGGGCGCAACCCTCCCCCTCAGAGCCCGTTACGCTCGGATGCTGGTTCGTCGAGCCAAGCGATCCTCAGCATCTGCCCGGGAGGTTCGGCCGGTCGGTCACGACGGCTGGATTGATCGCTGCGATCGCGTCGTTACGATGTGCCGAGTCAATTTGGCTCACCCACGTCGAGTCGACCGTCCGGGAACGAGGAGAAAAACCCATGCCCAAGGCAACCCACTGCGGCGCCGCCGCGCTGCTCGTCACGCTGCCGACGACCGCCGCTCTGGCCGACACCCTGCTCGCCGAGCGGGTGATCGACGAGACCGGCTTCAGCATCGCCGGCCCGCCCTACAGCGCCTTCTTCCGCATCGTCGTCGGCGAGGGCAGCATTTCGCTGTTCACGATCCCCCTCGACGCGACCTCGCCGGGCAAGACCTACGCCTTCGAGTCCGACGCCGACGCCGTCAACTTCCCCTTCGTCGTCAACGCCCTGACCGACGGCATCGCGCAGTTCGCCAACTTCCGCGTCTTCCAGAGCGAAGGCGCCTCCACCCCGATCGCGATCATCGGCTCCGAGCAGGACTTCTTCGGCCTCGCCGAGACCGACCTCGCCGGCGAGACCGTCTCGAAGATCGAGTTCGAGGTGTTCGACTTCCTGGTCGAAGACATCGGCCAGCAGACCCGCGACACGGGCATCGACGGGGCCAACTTCCAGGTCGACTTCAGCGGGGCGATCCGCGTCTTCGGCCCAGGCGAGGACGACAGCACGGTCGTCCCGACGCCCACGGCCGCCGCGCTCGGGCTGCTCGGGCTGGTGGCGGTCAACGCGCGACGCCGCCGGGCCTGAGGCTCGGTCGGCCGCGGCCGACACCTTCTTCCTACACTCACGCGATGGATCACTTCACCTATCGCGACGGGCGTCTGATGTGCGAGCGCGTGCCGGCCGACGAGCTGGCCGACCGCTTCGGCACCCCGCTGTACGTCTACTCCGCCAGCACTTTCCGCGACCACTACACCTCGGTCCGCGACGCCTTCGGCGAGCTCGACCCGCTCGTCTGCTACTCCATCAAGTCCTGCGGCAACGTCCACCTGCTCCGCCTGCTCGCCGAGCTGGGCAGCGGGATGGACGTCGTCTCCGGCGGCGAGCTGCACCGCGCGATGCAGGCCGGCGTCGACCCCGCCAAGATCGTCTACGCCGGCGTGGGCAAGACCGACCCCGAGATCGCCGCCGCCATCGAGGCCGGCATCGGCTGGTTCAACATCGAGTCCGAGGCCGAGTTCGAGAACATCGCGTCCATCGCCGCCCGCATGGGCCGACCCGCCCACGCCGCGCTCCGCATCAACCCCGACGTCGCCGACGAGAAGACCCACGACAAGACCACCACCGGCAAAAAAGAAACCAAGTTCGGCGTCGACATCGACCGGGCCATGGCCTTCTTCCAGAAGTACGCCACCTCCACCGACCTGCTCCTCCACGCGATCCACCTCCACATCGGCTCGCCGATCTATTCCCCCGAGCCCTACGTCAAGGCGATCACCAAGACCCTTGAGCTCGTCGATCAGCTCCGCGAAGCCGGCTTCCCAATCCGCGCCCTCGACATCGGCGGGGGCTACGCCGCCGACTACGAGACCGGTGCCTCGCCCGCCTACCAGGACTACGCCGACGCCATCGTCCCGCTCCTCCAGCCGTTCAAGGACGCCGGCGGCACCGTCATCCTCGAGCCCGGCCGAACCCTCGCCGCCAACGCCGGCATCCTCCTCACTCGCGTCCAGTACCTCAAGAAGGGCGGCCGCAAGAAGTTCGTCATTGTCGACACAGGCATGCACCACCTCATCCGGCCGACGCTCTACGACGCCTGGCAATTCATCTGGCCCGCGAGCGTCGCCCCTAACCACATCCCCCCCGGAAGAGCCCGCGACATGGACATGCCCGGCCTCGAGCCCGTCGACATCGTCGGGCCCATCTGCGAGACCGGCGACTACCTCGCCCTCGACCGACCGCTGCCCCCCGTCGCCCGCGGCGACCTCCTCGCCGTCTTCTCCGCCGGGGCCTACGGCATGGTCATGGCCTCCAACTACAACACCATGCCCAAGCCCCCCGAGGTCCTCGTCGACGGCGACGACTTCACCGTCATCCGCCGCCGCGAAACCTACGACGACCTCCTCGCCGCCGAGCTCGAACCCGAAGCCGCAGCGGTCGTCGCCTGAGTGATCCGGGTCCGACAGACACCCGTTAGGATCGGACCATGCATCGCCCCGTCCGGTCCCTGGTATCGATCTTTATGCTGGCCACGCTCACGCTGCCCGCATGCCATCGCGTCGAGTACGTCACCGACCCGAGCGCGCCCTACCGCCGGCTCCAGCTCGTGGCTTGCTCCCCCGCCGAAGTCCCCGCCTCAATCCAAGCCGCTTTTCGGGAGTCACACCCCAAAGCCACGGACTTCCAGACCTATAGACGGCACTGGGAAAAAGGCCTCGGCAACCTGGGCTCGGGCGGGGTCCGCGATGGGTGGTCGATCCGCTTCACCGCCGCGGGGAAGGAGCAGCTCTGGCACTACCCGCCCGGGCTGCCCACGGGCCCGTATCCACCCACTGCTTCGCCCTCTACCCAACGCAGACCCGTAAATCTCATCGAACACTGAGGCCTTCCCGTAGCCCGCATAAAAAGCGGTCGACACCGCTGGCGAGATTTGTAAGCTACAAAAGTAAGTTTTAACTTACTATTCAAGGGCCACCGATGCTTGCACTGCCGTTCGCGTTTGCCTGGGTGTGGATGACACTCGGTGTCGTCTCCGGGGCCGTCCTCGGGCTCGGGTTCCACAAGGCCGGGCATATGGGCGGCTACAGCAGCTGGCGACGGCGGCTCGCGCGGCTGGGGCATATCGCGTTCTTCGGCACGGGGTTGCTCTGCTTGGCGTGGGGGGTGACCGCGATGAGCCTGGGGCTGGACAGCCGGCTGGCGGTCGTGGCCACGGGCGGGTTCATTGCCGGGGCAGTGGCGATGCCGACCGTCTGCTTCCTCGCGGCGTGGCGGAAACCGTTTAGACACCTGTTCTTTATGCCCGTGCTCAGCCTGCTGGGTGCGGTGCTGCTCGCCGCGTGGCTTTCCGGGGCTGCGTGTTTGGCGTCCCTCTAACCCAAGGAGCGTGCGATGCGGATCCTGTTGGTGGCCTTGAGCGGGGTGCGGGTATGCGACGAAGAACTCATGCGGTTGGGGCTGACGCTGCCGGGGTTTGTGGAGCGGTCGAAGGTGATCGCGTCGCTGCCGAGCCTGGGGCTGCTGACGCTGGCGGGCATGACGGCGGACCGGCACGAGGTGGTGTACCGGGAGGCCGACCAGCTCGACGCGGACAATCTTCCGCATGGTTTCGACCTCGTGGCGGTCTCGACGTTCACGGCACAGGCGCCGGAGGCCTACGCGCTGGCGGATCGCTTCCGGGCGCTCGGCAGCCTTGTCGTCATTGGCGGGTTACACGCGACGGCGGTGCCGGACGAGGCGGGGGAGCACGCCGACGCGGTGATCGTCGGCGAGGGGGAGCCGGTCTGGCCTGAGGTGCTGGCGGACGCCGAGGCGGGATGCCTCAAGCCGCGGTACGACGCGCGGGGCCGGGAGTTCGACTTCGTGCACTCGCCGATGCCGCGGTTCGACCTGCTGGACCTGGAGCGGTACAACCGGATCACGGTGCAGGCCACGCGGGGCTGCCCGTGGCGGTGCGATTTCTGTGCGTCGTCGATCCGGCTGACGCCGAGGTACAAGACCAAGCCGGTCGAGCGAGTGTTGGCGGAGATCGACGCGGTGATTGAGCGGTGGCCCCGGCCGTTCCTGGAGTTCGCCGACGACAACAGCTTCGCGGCCCGGGGGTACTGGAAACGCCTGTTGCCCGAGCTGGCCAAACGGCCCGTGCGTTGGTTTACCGAGACCGACATCTCGGTCGCACAGGACGAGGAGCTGCTGCGACTGATGGCCGAGGCGGGGTGTGCGCAGGTGTTGATCGGGCTGGAGAGTCCCAACGCGTCGGGGCTTGATGGGATTGAGCTTCGCAACAACTGGAAGCTCCAACAGCTCGACGGCTACGCCGCCGCCATCCGGCGCATCCAGTCGTTCGGCATCCGCGTCAACGGCTGCTTCGTCGTCGGGCTCGACGGCCACACCCCCGACATCTTCAACGCGGTCCTGCAGACCTCACGCGACTACGGCCTCTTCGACGTGCAGGTCACCCTACCCACCCCGTTCCCCGGCACGCCTTTCTACGACCGGCTCAAGGCGGCGGGCCGGCTCACGCATGACGGGCAATGGGAACGCTGCACGCTCTTTGACCTGAACTTCATCCCAAACCCGATGTCGCCGGACGAGCTCGTGAACGGTTTCCACGCGCTCGTCACCGAGCTGTACAGCGAGGCGGAGACGCGGGCCAGACGGGAGCGGTTCAAAGCCCACCGCCGGCTGGGTGGGGCTGAGGGGTGTGCGGCCTGAAGGGCGGGCCGGTGCGGGGGGCAGGGGGGGGCAAGAGGGGGGTCGAGGGCGGGCCTACCCGCGGAGCTCGCGTTCGAGGCGTTCGATGGACCGGAGCACGGCATTGAACGCGGCGGTTTCGGCGCGGCCGGGGTATTGCTCCTTCAACAGACGGCGGGCCCGGTCGAGGTCGCGTCGGGCCTCGGCGGGGCGTTTGGCTTGGACATGCATACGGGCCCGCAGCAGGAAGTCGCCGGGGTTGGTGGAGCCGAGCTCGATGGCCCGGTTGATCGCAGCTCGGGCGTTGTCCGGGTTTTCGAGCCGTTCTTCGGCGAAGGCGAGCCCGGAGAACGCGGCGGTGAACCGGGGGTCGAACTGGGTGGCCATGACGAACAGGCGTCTGGCCTCGTCATCGCGGTCGCGGAGCGGGTCGGCCAGCAAGGCGTACGCGGCGAGCTGGTACGCCTGGGCCCGCGGCTTCATGTCGCTCGGCGCGATGAGCCAAGTGCCGAGCATATGGCCGGCCCGGTAGCTGCCCAGGTGCCCGGCGAAGAGCAGCAGGTTGTTCACCGCGGTGTCGTCCCGCTTGGTCCACTTCTCCTTGTAGAGGCGCACCCCGATGCCGTAGAGCAGGGCGGCGTTGGCCTCGACGTCCTGCCGGATGAGCCGGTTGAAGGTCTTGAGGTAGTAGTCCGCCGGGTCTTTGAGCCCGAGCGACTGCTCGATCCAGACCGCCAGCTTGTGCACGCTGCTCAGGCCGCCGCGTGCGCTGGGGTAGAGCTCGGCGGTGCTGTTGGTGAAGGGCGCGGCGGCCCAGAGGTAGAGCAGGGCCTGGTCTTTCTGGCCCGCCTCCCGGAGCACGTTGGCGCGGACCACCAGGGCCCGCGCCAGGTCGGGCTTCTTGGCCAGGGCTTGGTCGAGCAGGCGGTCACAGGCCGCGAGGTCGCCCCTGGCCTTGGCCAGCTCGGCGGCAGCGACATCGAGCTCGGGCAGGTCTTCGGGGGCCAGGGCTTGGAGGATCTCGAGGTACGACTCAGCGGCCTCGAGGTCTGGGGGCCGCCGGTTCACCACCCCGTTGAACATGATCAGGCCTTCGTGGACCAGCCGCCTGGTCTGGGTCGCGGCGCGGTGGGTGTCGGCCAGCTCGGTGATGAAGTTGATCTCGCCGACGGGCAGTTCGCGGCCGGCACGGTAGGCGGCCAAGGCCCGGAGCCGGGCGCGGCCGAGGTCGCGCAGGAGGCGGAAGCCGTTCTCGTGTTCGTAGGCAGCGGCCCAGGCGTAGGCGGCTTCGGCCTCGAACACGCCCACCCGGCCGGCGGACCAGCGGTCGATGAAGGCCGAGAGCCAGTAGGCTTCGGTGGCCCGTGTACGCGGCCCGACCGATGTGCGATGGGTCCTCCGCCCGGGGTGTTCGTAGGCGTCGGCGGCGTGGAGGGCGGCGGCGATGGCGAGGCGCCGCTTGGCGGCGACGAGCCCGGGATCACCCGCGTCGGCACGCCGCCGCAGCGCCTCCCAGAGCGTCTCCTTCCCCCAGCGGTAGTACGACTCGGTCAGCGGAAAGCCCGCGGTCAGCTTCCGGCTGACCTCGTCGGCGAGCTTGAACCGGCCGTCCCCGCGGCGGATGCGGTAGGTGGCGATGCCGCCGCTCTCGCTCTTGTCCTGCGCCTGGGCCTGGCGCCGGGCTTCGGCCTGCGCTTCGGGCAGGGCGATGCGCATCGCGTCCATCGCACGCCGGAAGGGCAGCGCGGTGCCCGTGCCGAGCACCGTGTCCAAACGCCGTTCCATGGGGGTCTTGGGCGGGGCGTCGAGCTCTTCGAGGGTGGGCTCGGGGAGCAGGGCGTGCACCGGGCGCCGGCCCACCAGCTCGGTGTGCAGCGGGTGGTCGGGGTCGTTCCACAGCGCGATCACGGCATCGGCGACCGCGTCTCGGCGGGCCTCGTCTTCCGGGGCCTTACGAAGGGCGAGCACCAGCGGGTAGACCGGGCCGATCCGCCGGGGGCGGAACGTCTCCACGATGCGCTTCTGCCGCACGCGGAGCATACCGGCCAGATCAGGGCGGTTCGCCACCCACGCCTCGTCGGTGAGCAGGGCCTCGATGTCGGCCAGCTGGCCCGCGTGGTCGCCCCAGGCGGCCCGCACGTTGTTCCGCATCAGGCGGACGCGGGCCTCGTCCGACCGGTTGAGGTAGTGCGTGAGCGCCGAGTTGGCCCGCTGATAGAGGCCCACCTCGGAGAACGCCGTGGCCACCAACAGCCGGGCCTCCTGACGCGGTGCGCCCTCGGGGAGGACCGCGAGCAGGCGGTTGGCGGCGTCCGCCATGCCCGGGGCCCGACGCATGGCCTGCATAAGACGGACCCGCTCGGCCAGCAGGCGCGGATCGTTGGGCGAGTCGGCGAGGGCTTGGGTGTTGGCCCGGAACCGGGCTTCGAGCTCGGGCGCGGGGGCCAGCTGAGCCGCGACCATCGCGGGCCAGGCCAGGCAGACCAACACCACCAATCCGAACCGAGCGGCTGATCGCACGTCTTGAGTGTAAAGACCGGTTCCGTTTCGCCAAAGCGTGGGCCGACGGGTTTAGGCCTCAGGGCTTAGACGCATGCCAAAGAATCGAGACGCGTATGCTTCCGACGGACTCCCCTGGGGGAAGTGACTCGAAAGTTGGGATGTAGAATGGCAGTGAGCCGCTTCTTGCTGATCCGCAGGATGAGGTTGTTGACGCCGAACCCGACCTTGCCCTGCTGGAGTTCCTTGAGGGGGGCGGCGAGATGGCGGGGCATGAGGGGAGCTCTTGAGCGTGAGGGAAGGGCTGCGGGACAGGCGTGAAAACGTACGCACGTATGCGACGGTTTTGGCGGGTCGGCAGAACTTGACGGGGCTGGCCAAGCCGATTGCTCAGGCGCGGTCGAGGGCGAGGGCGTGGGCCTCGTGGTAGCGCTTCGCAAGGTTGTGCCAGTCGAAGTGGGTCGAGAACGACTCGACCTTGTTGCGGAGCTCGATGCGTTGTCGGCGGGCAAGCTGGCAGTAACGGAACATGCGGTCGGCGAGCTCGTCGGCGGCCATGTTGAAGTCGCGCTGCCGGCGGTGGATGAGGTAGCACCCTTTTTCGTTGTGCTCGGGGAGCAGGGCGGAGACGTAGGACCCGAAGCCGGAGAGGTCGGAGGAGATCGCGGGGACGCCGAGGGCGACGGACTCGAGGGGGGTGTAGCCCCAGGGCTCGTAGTAGGAGGGGAACACGCCGAGGTGGGTGCCGCGGACGAACTGGTCGTAGTCGACGCCGAAGAGCGGGTTGGTGGCGGTGATGAAGTCGGGGTGGAAGATGACCTTGACCGGGGAGTCGGGCTGGTTGAAGAGCTGGCACTGCCGGAGCATCCCGAGGGTCGGGTCGGTGTCCGGGTCGTGCATGTCGTGCGTGACGATGGGCGGCAGGTCGTGGCGCTTCCAGGCGTGGGACGCACGCTTGAGACGCAGGACGTAGTACTCATCGACCAGCCGGTTGAGGTCGGGGGTCCGGCCCTCGACCGCGGCATGGAAAATCCGGTCGCCAATCTGGGCCTTCATCCGCTCGGAGGTGTCTTTGAATTCTTCGAGCATCGCGTTGGACTGCAGCACGCCGACGTTGATGGAGTGGACCGGGGCCTTGGTGATGATGAAGAAGACGACGTTGATCGGCGTCTGGGCCAGCTTGAGCCGGTAGTTGAGCCGGGCCAGGGCTTCGATGGTGACGTCCATGCCCTTGTTCCGGAACTCGTATCGGCCGGAGGTGAAGAAGTAGAGGGTCTTGTCGAGGTCGAAGGTGTAGGACGGGAAGAAGTGGCCCATCACGAACTCGTTGAGGGCGCCCTTGAACTGCTGGTGGAGGTTCTGGAACTCGTGGATGGCGGCGAAGCGGGCGATGTTGAGCCCGTTGGGTAACAGGACCTCGGGGGCACGGCCGAGCAGGTGTTTGCACTCTTCGCCGGTGACGTCGGAGACGGTGGTGAAGACGTGGGAGCCGTGGGCGGCGGCGCGTTCGAGGCCGTGCTGCGGCTGGATGTTGTAGTGCTGGGCCTCGGCGGCGGGGTTGAAGTAGGGCAGGTGGTCGTAGAACCCGGCGTTGTTCTGGGCGAGGTATCGGCCGAGCAGGGTGGCGTGGGTGGTGAAGACGGTGGTGCCGGGCCAGGACTGCTTGCGGAGCATGGGGATGGCGACGCCGGCCATCCATTCGTGGAAGTGGGCGATGAGGCGGCGGGGGCCGCGGCGGTGCTGTTCGACGGCAGACAGGAAGTGACGCACCGCTTCGCCGAACGCGATCACGTCGTTGAGCAGCCCGTCGTTCTCGTGGGTCGGCACGTTGTGGTCGGCCCAGAGGCGGTAACGGAGGTCGGGGAGGAAGCGGTGCCAGTCGCCGGTGTGGAGCAGGACCACACGCGGCCGGCCGGTGATGAGCCAGCGTCCGACCTCGATGCCGAAGCCCTGGTCACGCAGGGAACGCACCGCGTCGCCGATGAGCCCACGCGGGGCTTCGGGCTCGAACTCGATCGCGGCCTGGTCGTGCACATACGGCCCGATGAGGCAATAGCGGTCCTGCCAACGGCGGACGAAGGACGGGGCCTTGGAACGCAGCACGGTGTAGATGCCGCCGAGCTTGTTGCAGACCTCCCAGGCACACTCGAAGAGCAGGGGCTCGCCCTGGCGGGCGGTGGGCTTCGGGTCGGGAGGATCGGTGGGGGTGGGGGTGGGCGGCGGTGAGGGTGGAGCGGATTCGGTAAGGCGTGAGTCGGACGTGCGGTCGGCGAGCGGTGGGCCGGCCTTGGTGGCGGGGGGTTTGGCGGGTGGTGTCGTGGACGGTTCAGGGCTGGGCGGGATAGCGGGGGGTGGGGTGGTGGACTTGGTGGAAGGGGTGGGCGTCTTCTTCTTGGGGGTCGCCTTCTTTTTGGTGCGCGGCTTGCGTCGGCGGTCACGGCCGGTGCCGGGCCCGGCAGGTCCGGGGGTTCCGGCGGGTCCGCTCCCGTTTGAATTGGAGTTGGAGTTAGAACCGGTAGACATACAGAAGCCTAGGAGAGAAAGGTTGTGGCAAACAGCCGACGAGTCATTCACAGTTTAATCGAGGTGGCGGCGGTCTATAGTTTCGGATGCAACACGAAGACTGGTTGAAATCGGTGGTCCGGGATGAGGTCGACGCGGTGGCGGCGGGGCTGGCGGAGCAGCCGAGGTGGCTGAACCAGTTTGTACCGCTGGGGGAAGACGACACGGAAGCCGGGGAGGAGGCACCCGCGGAGCCGGAGTTGCTGCGGGGGGGCGTCATGGTGCAGGCCGGGGCCAGTGCGCCGAAGACCGGGGGGTGGGGGGGTACGGGCCTGATGGTGCTGCCGCTGCATGTGGCGGCCGCGGCGGGTGCGGTGGGGGTGATGCGGGTGTTGGTGGAGGCGGGCGGTGCGGTGGAGTGCCGGACGCGTCACGGCTCGGGGCTGTACGGCAGAGAGACCCCGATGCACCTGGCGGCGTCGGCGGGGCACGTGGCGGTGGTCGCGTGGCTGCTGGGGCAGAAGGCGAGCGCGGCGGTTCTGGACGCAGACTCGGCCTGGCCGATCCACCGGGCGGCGGCGGCGGGCCATGCAGCGGTGGTGGGCGTGCTGTTGGGCGATGCGTTCGAGGGAGCGGGTGGCGGTGTCATCGCGGGTAACGCGGGGCTGGAGGCACGCGACGGGCAGGGACGGACGCCGTTGCATGTGGCGATCCGGGGCACGGGCGAACCGGCCGGCAATAGCGGAGAGCGTGTCGCCAAGGCACTCGACGTGGTCGATCGCTTGATCGCGGGTGGGGCCGAGGTGGATGCGACCTGCCCGAAAGAAGCGGAGGCGTTTACCGCACTGCATCGGTGTGTGTCGCAAGGCGATGCATGGCGGCCGGTGGCGGAGCGGATAATCAAGGCGGGGGCGGATGTGACGCTGCGCGACCCACGGCACGAGCGGACCGCGGGGGAGCTGGCGGAGTCGCTCGGGTTGGCGAGGTATCGGGAATTGTTGGCGACGCCGCCCACGGGTTAACACCCGCAGCTCCCGGTTAGTCGGGGCGGCGTTAGGCTGGGTGGATGCTGCCGTGGTGGTTGGTGCTGACAGTTCGGGATGAGCGGCGCTGGCTGGGGCGTTCGGCGGGGCTGTGCCCGGTGTGCGAACAGCTGACCGTGTGGGATGTGGAAGCGGTTGAAGAGGTCGTTCGGGTGTGGTTTGTGCCAGTGTGGCGAAAGGCGTGGGAGTGGGATCGGGCGGTGTGCGTGGGCTGCGGCAGCGTCGAGCTGCGGGATCGGTCCGAAAGGGAACGCATGGTCGAAGATCGGGGAGCCACGCTGGATGATGTGATCGGTGGTCTGCAGGACGAGGTGTGGACCGAGTTGGAGGAACAGGAGGCGGCGTGGCAGCGGATCGAAGCGAAACAGGACACGGCCAAAGACCGTGTGGCTTGGATAGACGGGGCGTTGACGCGGTTAACGGTGCTCTATCATCGGCGGATGACGCGGAGCATTCGGGACGGCTGGGTGTGGTTAGCGTTGAGTCTGGTGCCGGTGTGGGCAGCGGGTGTGGCGTGGTTGGCGTACCGGCTGACGCCGAACCGGGGCTCGCCGTCGGCCCCGATGTACTGGGGGATGGGCATGATGGCGGGGGTCGTGCTGGGGTGTGTGTTGTTGTCGATCGCCCATGTGACAGCGCCGCGTCGTTACGTCCGGCGTCAGTGGGAGCAATGGCTGAAAGCGCGATTCGCCAGAGTCCAGCTCAAACGGGATGAGCTGGATACCGTTTGGGAAAAGCAGGTCGAGCGAGAAGGCGAGTTGGTTAAGCGACTCAAACCGGGGACGCTGTGGCAGTGGCGGGAGGCGGAGAGCGAGTCGAGCGAGCTGTCGTAGCGTCAGGCGTAAGCGGGGGCCTTACCGGGTTTCCACTTGATGTTGCAGCCCATGGAGGGGCGTTGGTCGGCGGGGGGGGCTTGGCCGGCGAGGAGGGCGTCGAGGGCGGCGCGGAGGTCTTGGCCGTTGGCGGCACCGTTGCGGTCGTCGTAGTTGCCGGAGGAGATGCGATAGGGGCGGGTGTCGTCGAGCTGGCCGCGGTAGAACAGCTCATGGTTGGCGTCGAAGAGGAAAAGGTCGGGGGTGCAGGCGGCGGTGTAGGCCTGGGCGACGGCCTGTGTCTCGTCATAAAGATACGGGAAGGGGTAGCCCCAGTGATCGGCCTCTGCGGCCATCTTCTCGGGGGCGTCGTCGGGGTAGTTGGCGACGTCATTCGAGCTGATCGCCACCACGGCCACACGGTCCCGATAGTCGTTGGCGAGGCGGGTCAGCTCGGGGGCCACATGTTTCACGAAAGGGCAGTGGTTGCAGATGAACAGAACCAGCAGCGGGTTGCCCGCGAAGTCTTGTTTGGAGACGGTGCTGCCGGTCTTGGGCTCTAGCAGTGTGAAGTCGGGGGCGGGGGTGCCGAGGGCGAGCATGGTGGAGGGGGTGTTGGCCATGCTGTGAGGATAGCCGGGGGACGCGAGCGGTAGGATGGTCGCATGGACCAGCTGTGGACGGTGTTGCTGAACGTGATCGTGCTGCTGGGGTGCGCGATGGTGTTGGGGGCGGTGGCGGAGCGGCTGAAGCAGTCGGCCATCGTGGGGTTCATGCTGGCGGGAGTGCTGCTGGGGCCGGGCGGCTTCGGTTGGCTGTCGGACCCGGACGCGGTGCAGGCGATCGCGACGCTGGGGGTGGTCTTGCTGATGTTCACGATCGGGCTGGAGTTCAACTTCAGCCGGCTGCGGTCGATGGGATTAGGCGCGTTCGGGGCGGGGGTGATCCAGATTTGTTTGACGGGCGCGTTGGCGGCGGGGGTGGCGATGGCGTTCGGCGTGGAGTGGACGGGGGCGTTGGCGTTGGGGGCAGCGCTGGCGTTGTCGAGTACGGGCGTGGTGGTCCCGGTGCTGCAGAAGCTGGGTCAGATGGACTCGGTGCACGGGCGGTTTTGTCTGGGGATCTTGTTGGTGCAGGACGCGGCGGTGGTGCCGTTGGTCTTGCTGGTCGCGGCGTTGACGGGTGGGGGTGGGGTGGGCGAGGTGTTGTTGGGGACGGGGCAGAGCGTGGGGATCGTGGCGATCTTTGTGGGGGTGTGCTGGGCGTTTGCGAAGTACGTGATGCCGATGATCGTGCGGTTCGCGCCGCCGAGCCGGAACCGGGAGATGCCGATCCTGTTTGCGTTTGTGGCGGCGATGGGGTCGGCGTGGGCCGCGAACGGGTTCGGGCTCTCGGCCGCATTGGGTGCATTCATCGCGGCGGTGTTCCTGGGCGAGTCGGTACTGGCGAGCCAGCTGCGGTCGG
The DNA here is from genome assembly GCA_039025195.1 of Planctomycetota bacterium. Taxonomy (GTDB): domain Bacteria; phylum Planctomycetota; class Phycisphaerae; order Phycisphaerales; family Phycisphaeraceae; genus JBCCOW01. The sequence continues at coordinate 21,176 of JBCCOW010000022.1, read as the reverse complement.
ACTTGTCGGGGTTCAAGAGCGTTTTTGTGACGCTGTTCTTCGCGTCGATCGGGATGCTGGCGGACCCGGCGTGGGCGATCGCGAACCCGTTGCTGGTGCTGGGGGCGACCGCGTTGGTCGTCACGGGCAAGCCGGTGGCGGTGGCGGTCACGGGGCTGATCATGAAGCAGTCGGTGCGGCACGCGGTGGCGGCGGGGGTGTGCATGTGCCAGATCGGGGTGTTCAGCTTCGTGCTGGCCCGGCAGGCGTTCCAGCCGGCGGCGGAGGGGGCGGTGCCGATCTTTACCGCGGACCTGTTCAACCTCGTCGTGGCGGTCACGATCCTGGCGTTGTTCGCGACGCCTTACGCGGTGGCGTTGGCGGTGCCGACGGGGGTGTGGGTGGAGCTGAAACTGCGGGGGCTCGGCCTGGTGAAACACAGCACGGGCGACCGGGAGGCGACGGAGCCGGTGGAGCCGGGGCACGTGATTGTGGCGGGGTTCGGGCCGGCGGGTCAGGCGGTGGCGGCGGCGGTGCGGGCCGGGGACAACGAGGTGGTCATCGCGGACCTGAACCCGCGGTCAGTGATGGACTCGCGGGCCCAGGGGATGAAGGCGTTTGTCGGCGACGCGTCGAGCCCGGACATCCTGAAGCTGCTGGGGATCCACACGGCGTCGGCGGTCGTACTGACGCTTCCGGACCACCGCGTCACGCTGGCGACCATCATCGAAGCGAAGGGGATGAACCCGTCGGCGACGATCGTGGCGCGGGCGCGGTATCACCGCTACGCGGAGATGCTGCGGCAGGCGGGGGCACACGCGGTGATCGACGAGGAGCAGCAGGTCGGGCTGAAGCTGGGGGAACAGGTCACGGCCGTGTCGCTGCCGGAGCTGGTGGAGCGGAGCGATGTGACGAAGGTGAACTGGCTGGCGGAGGCGCGCGGGTGATTCCGGTCGCAAGCGACCGGGCTAAACGGTGAAGGCGATCGTGAGGGTTTCGGTGAATTGAGCGGCGTCGGGGCGTGTAGCGATGGCGGATTCGAGTTGTTCGCGGAGGGTGGTGTTGTGTTTGTGGATCGCCAGCGCTTGGATGATGTGGGTGGGGTCGGTGTCAGGATCAGCGGCGCGGTCGAGGAGGAACTGGAGCGTGTCTTCCCGGCGGGCGACGGCGAGGGCGGTGGCGGCGAGTCGATGGGTGTCGGTATCCGTTGCGCGTGCGTAATACAGACGGAGCAGGGCAAGTGTTTGGTCGTGGCGAGACTCGGCGATGGCAAAGGCAAGGCGTTCGGTGAGTTCGTCGTTGGCCTGCTTGAGCTGGTTCGTGACGAAGGGAACGGTATCGAAGTGATCGGACCGGTCGATGCCGAGCAGGACGCCGCAGCAGGCGGCGATGGCCTCGGGCTCAGGATCGGTTAGGGCGCGGAGGCGGAGCAGGGCCAGACTGGATTCGCCGCCGAGTTCACCGAGGGCTTCGGTGGCGGCGAGGCGGACGGGCAGGAGGTGATCGTTGAGCAGGTCGGCGAGGGCGAGCAGGCTGCGCCGGCTGCCGGCCCGGACGAGGCCGAGCGCGGCAGCGGCACGGACGGGCCCAGCGGAGTCTTCGGTCTTGCCCCAGACGGGGTCCCACTGCTGGTGAGTAATGGCACGCCGGTACACGGCCTCAGCGTCGTCACCACCGGCACGGTTGGTCGCCATGGCATGAGTAAGACCGGCCTTGGCCCAGCATCGCCGGTCCTTCTCGGCAGGAATATCCAGCCAACGGGACATCGCGGCGACGAGGTCGGGATTGAGTGCGTGGAGTTCGAGGTCGGCGGCGACCTCGGCGGCCTTGGCGACGATGAGGTTCGTCTTGAGTTTAAGCGCGGTACGGAGGGACTCGACGGCGTCTTGCGGGTCGGGGAGCTCGGCGAGTTGGCCGAGCTTGGCGAGGCGGGCTTCGAGGGCGTCGGGCATAAGGCGGTTTCGGTGGGCGCTGGGGCCATGAATGGCCCCGCTAAACGGGGTGTGGCATGCAGTGGCGTTGGTGCCATTCGAGGGGGGTGGGCAATGGGTCGGCGGCGAACTCGAGGTGGATGACGCGGCGGTGGCGCGGGGCGGTGGCGGGGGAGGAGGCGTGGAGGCAGAGGGGGCGCATGAGGACGAGGCCGGCCTGATTGACGGTGCAGGTCTGGGGGGTGCCGGCGTGGACGACGGGCATGATGTCGGCGGGGTCGAGGACGCCCAAGCCATGGGAACCGGGGAGGCATTGGAGGGGGCCGTTGTCGGGGCCGCAGTCGTCGAGGTGGACGCGGACGGCGAGCATGTTTTCGAGAAGTGATGCGGGGGCTTTGCAGTGGGTGACGCCGGCCTTGGTGGAGAAGGGGCCGAAGCCGGGGGCGTCGGCTTGTTGGTCGACAGCGATGGTGAGGTCCTGGTGCCAGCCGACGTGCCAGTTGGTATCGGGCTGTTTATCGAAGTAGAGGACGCGGACGGCGGCGGCGTTTGGGCCGAGGGCGTCGGTGACGGGTTGGATAATGCCGGGCTCGGCGAGAAGGTTGCGGGTGGCGGGGCAGGTCTCGAAGAGGTCGCGGAGTCCAGCGCGATCGCGGCGACGCTGCGGGGGGTGGGCGGCGAGATGGTGCTCGATCTCGGTTGTAATGTCAGCGATCAGGGCGGGGTTGATCGCGTCGGGGAAAACGTGGAACCCGTGCGCGTCAAGCGTCATCGTGGGGGTCGTCTTCGGGGGTGGGAAGTTCTTCGAGGTCGGCGAGGTCTTTGAGTCGGCCGGCGGCGAGCTTGGCGGCGCGGAGGTCGGTCAGGGAGAGGACGTGGATCGTGACGCCGTCGTCTTCGATGGTGAGTCGGCGAGACCAGGCGTCTTTCCAGTTGCAGCCATCGCAGGAGGTCATGAGGTCGATACGGAAGGGCGGATCACCGATACGGATGACTGCGAACTCGCTTTGGAGCTTCATGATCCAATCGAGTTGGACTTCGAAGCCGGATCGTTCGAGGAGTCGAACGAGGCGCGAGGCTTCTGATGGATCAGGATTGACCCAGAGGTCGAGGTCTTCGGTGGGGCGGGGATAGCCATGAATGGCCACGGCGTAGCCGCCCACAAGCAAGGCTTCAATCTGCTCGTCTTTCAATGAGGCGAGCAGATCGCGAAATGACGATGGCATCCGGGTCGTAGCCATAGCTGATACGGCGGAGCATTTCGACGTGGCGGAGTCGTTCTAGAGGGCTTCGGTCGAGCCAGTCTTTCCAAGCGGGGGGCTCTTCACCGATTGTATAGATCGCTGCCTTGCGTGAGATGGGCGCGTTGATTTCGGGGAAGTCGCGGGCGAGTTTTTCTGGGTCGTGCTTGAACACAGGTACATGATATCCACCGGTCGCAAGCGACCGGGCTAAACGCTTTAGATCGCGTAGAGGTTTAGAAATGCAGCATGCGGTCGTCGGTGCCGAGGGCGGCTTCGTGGACGGCTTCGCTGAGGGTGGGGTGGGCGTGGACGGTGTTGATGACCTCGTCGGCGGTGGCTTCGAGGCGTTTGGCGAGGCCGATCTCGGCGATGAGTTCGGTGACGTTTTCGCCGATCATGTGGCAGCCGAGGATCTCGCCGGTGTCGGGGTCGGTGATCATCTTGACGAAGCCGGCGGTCTCGTTCATGGCCTGGGCCTTGCCGGAGGCGAGGAAGGGGAACTGGGCGGCTTTGTAAGGGATGTCGTGCTCTTTGCAGTGCTGTTCAGTGAAGCCGATGGAGGCGACCTGGGGGTGGCAGTAGGTGCAGCCGGGGATGGTGGTGTAGTCGATGTCGGGGGCGGTGTGGCCGAGCATTCTTTCGATGCAGAGGACGGCTTCTTCGGAGGCGACGTGGGCGAGCCAAGGCGGGCCGATGACGTCACCGACGGCGTAGATACCGGGAACCGAGGTTTCGTAGGTGGCGTTCTCGGCGTGGTAGTCGACCTTGAGGTGGTCTTTGAAGGTTTCCATGCCGAGGGAGTCGTCGAAGAGCCCGTCGTATCGGCCGCGGACGCCGATGGCGACGAGTGCGGCGTCGGCGTTGATGGTGAGGGTGCCTTCGCCGGCCGCGGGTTCGACGGTGGCGGTGATGCCGTGGTCGGTCTTGGTCAGGGCGGAGGTCTTGTGCCCGGTGAGGATGGTGATGCCCTGCTTGGCGAAGGCCTTGCGGGCGGCTTCGGAGACGGCCACGTCTTCGACGGGTAGGACGCGGTCCTGCATCTCGACGACGGTGACCTTCGTGCCGTAGGCGTTGAAGAAGTAAGCGAACTCCATGCCGATGGCACCGGAGCCGATGATGAGGATTTCTTTGGGCTGGGTGGGCACGACCATGGCATCACGGGCCGAGAGGATCTTGTCGCCGTCGAAGGGGGCGAAGGGGAGTTCGCGGGCGGTGGCGCCGGTGGCGATGAGGATGTTCTTGGCCGAGAGGGTGTCTTTGATCTCGCCCTCGCGCTGCGGGTCGTCGTCCTTGTAGACCTGGACGGTGCCGGGCTGGGGGATAAAGGCGTGGCCCTGGATGTGGGTGATCTTGTTCTTCTTGAAGAGCCCGGCGACGCCCTTGTTGAGGTTGCCCGAGACGTTGCGGGAGCGGGAGATGACCTTGGGCCAGTCGACGGTGAGGTTGTCGAGGGTGAGCCCGAAGGTGTCGGCGTCGTGCTTGAGCTTGTGGAAGAGCTCGGCGTTGGCGAGCAGGGCCTTGGTGGGGATGCAGCCCCAGTTGAGGCAGACGCCGCCGAGCTTGTCGCGTTCGACGACGGCGACGTTTTGGCCCAGCTGGGCGGCACGGATGGCTCCGACGTAGCCGGCGGGGCCGCCGCCGATGACGATGAGGTCGTAGGTGTTGCTCATGGGAGAGGGAGTGTAGTTGGAGAAGTTGCTAGCAGCTAGAGCCTAGGCGGTAGGTGTTGGGAGCATCGGTGAGCGTCGGCAGGTGGGTAGCAGTTGAGTGAGGGCGTTATGGTGGCGGGATGGAACGATCGTTAGCCGGGTTTACGGGGCGGGAACTGCCTTGCCGGGCGTGTGATTACGACCTGCAGGGGTTGTCGGTGGAGGAGGACTGTCCGGAGTGCGGGCTGCCGGTGGGGGTGTCGCTGGAGACGCCGCTGCTGCGGTATTCGGATGCGACTTGGGTGCGGGGCTTGGCGAGCGGGGCGGGGTGGATGCTGGGGGCGGTGGCGGTGAGTTTTTTGTTGAGCTTGTGCTTAGGGCCAGCGTTGGGTGCGTCGAATCCGGGAACAGTAGGAGGTTTCGGGGTGGCGGAGGCGGTAATCAGTCTGGTTACGCAGGCGATGTATTTGATGGGGGTTTGGCGGCTAACGGAGCCGGAGCCCGGCGGGTTTGAAGGGGAGGACCGGCGAGCGCGGGTGATGACGCGACGGTCGGCGGTGGTGGCATTGGTGATTGATACAGGGGTGTTTATTTGGCTGGGGCTGACGGGTGGGGGGTCGGGCGCGGTTCCTCTAATGCTGGCTCAGATTGTGAGTGGGATCGCGGGGCTCGTGGTGTTTTTCGGTTTGTTTGTTTACGTGCGCTGGTTGGCGTTTCGGCTGCCGGACGGGAGGTTGGCGGCATCAACGCGGACGGTGATGTGGGGGATCGTGGTGAGTTTCGGGCTGCTGATGATGACGTTGGTGCTGGCGGCGCTGAGCGCGGTGGGCGGGGGAGCGCCGGGGCAGGGGCCGTTGGGGGTGGCGATGATCGGGGGGTGCGTAGGCGGGTTGGCGATCGTGGTGTTTTCAATCTGGTCGCTGGTGCTGGTCGTGAAGTATCGTCGGCGGTTTTTGATCGCGGCGGCGCAGGCGGAGCGTGAGGGGCGGGGGTGAGGGAGCGGGTGGAGGGTGCGGGTAGCGGTGCGGAAGCGGGTTAGACTGCGGGGGTGGATGAGTCGTCGCGGGATGTGTTGGACTTCGATCAGCTGTGTCTGGGGTGTGGTGAGAACCTGCGGGGGCTGGAGCTCTGGCAGGACTGCCCGTCGTGCGGGTTGGCGGTGGCGGCGACGGTGCGGGAGCCGCTGCTTCGCCAGAGCGAGCCGGTCTGGGTGAATGGGCTGGCGACGGGGGTGGGGTTGTTGATGGGGGCGGTGGCGGTGTCGCTGTTGGTGGGGGCGGTGAACGGGTCCGTGCTAAAGCACAACGTGTTGGCGGCGGAGGCGCTGCGGGTGCTGCCGTCGCTGATGCTGTTGACGGGGGTGTGGAAGCTGACGCAGCGGGAGCCGGGCGTGAGGCGGGGGGATGGGGGCGGGGCGGACCCGCGGTCGCGTCGGCTGACGCGGGGGTCGGCGGTGGTGCTGTCGGTGCTGTCGGTGCTGCAGGTGGTGGCGTTGTTGGCGGGTGCGGGGGGGAGCGTTTACGAGATGCTGGACTTTGTGGGGCTGCTGGTGGCGATGGTGGCGTATTTCGGGCTGTTTGCATATGGGCGTCGGTTGGCGATCCGGATGCCGGACGCACGGCTGGCGCAGACGACACGGGCGGTGATGTGGGGGGTGGCGGGGGGGATGGCGTTTCTGGTGTTGGGGGGGGTGTTGGCGGCGGTGCAGTCGGCGGCGACGCCGGGTGGACCGGTGGGACCGGGGGGGCGGGGGTCGCGGGCACCTGTGCTGTATGCGCTGCCGGTGTGTGCGGCGATGGTGGTGCTGCTGGTGTGCGGGGTGTACACGCTGGTGCTGCTGGTGAAGTACCGGGGCCGGCTGAAGGGGGCGGCGTACCGGGCGGCGTTGGAGGAGGGGTGGGGATAGGCGTTAGCTGCTAGGGGTTAGGCGCTAGCGTTGACTGCGTGGCCCACAGCGGGACGCCGTGGGCTTCGAGAGCTTGTATTGGTTGGCTTATGCTCTAGGTGTGAATGACTCAGACGAACAGCGTTGGCGGCGGACGCCTTGGGCGACGGGGGTGGGGGCGTTGGTGGCGGGGGGGTCGGTGGTGTGGTGTGTGCGGGTGGTGGCGTGGGTGGTGTTTGAGCTGGAGTGGGCGGCGATGCGGGGGATGAACCTGTCGGTGGCGGGGGGGGTGTTGGCGTTGGTGCAGGGTGCACTGGTGGCGGGGGTGGGGGTGTGCTGGGTGTGGGGGGAAGCGCGGGCGGAGCGTTGGCGGGGGCTTCGGGTCAGTGCGTCGGCGTGGGGGATGGCGCCGGGGGTGGCGGTGCCGGCGGTGGTGTTGCTGGGGGTGGTCATTCAGATAGCGGGCGTGTGGTGGGGGTGAGACGTGTAGCGCGGGGTGGTCGCAAGCGACCACGGTATTAGTTTGAGAGGGTGCAGCTCACACATTGTCTGCGTGCAGCGGATGCACCGAACCTGCTCGCGGCGATCAAGCGGGACGCTTCGCGTCTCCCGCTACACACAAATGAAACCCAGGGTTTAGATGAACTCGATCTCAAGGAGTGAGGCGTCGTCGTTGAAGGTGGGGGACTGCTGGTAGAGGCGGACCTGATCGAGGATGTGGGCGGTGCGGGTGTCGTCGGGGTCAGTGGGGGTGGGGTGGTTTTGGAGGAGTTGGGTGAAGCCGTCGAGCCCGAGGAGTTGGCCTTCGGGGTTGGAGACCTCGAAGAGGCCGTCGGAGAAGAGGTAGAGCCGGTCGTGGGGGGTGAGGGTGTGGGTGGCGTTGTGGTAGTCGGCGTGGGGGACGACGCCGATCATGAGGGCGGGGTTGCCGAGGCGGGTGATGGTGTGGGGGTCGGCGGGGTTTTGGAGGAGTGCGGGGTGGTGGCCGGCGGTGGCGTAGGTGAGGGTTCGGGAGGGGCGGTGGTAGACGCCGTACCAGATGGTGAAGAACTTGTTGCGGTGGCGTTCCATGGGGAAGGCCTGGTTGAGGGCGTCGAGGGTGGCGGCGGGGTCGCGGCGGTCGGCGGGGAAGTTGGGGGACTGGATGGCGTTGCCGGCGGAGACGGCGAGGAGGGAGGAGCCGACGCCGTGCCCGGTGACGTCGAGGAGGAAGGTGCCGAAGTGGTCGCGGTCGATGCACTGGAAGCCGAGCAGGTCACCGCCGAGCCGGGAGGAGGCGATGAACTGGTAGTCGGTGCGTTCGGTGGCGTTGAGGCGGATCGCACGGTCGGGCAGGAACGAGCGGACATAGGCCTCGGCCTCGGCGAGCTCTTCCTGCAGGGCTTTGCGGGCATCGAGCACCTGACGCTGTGCGGAGACCAGGTCGACGAGGTTGAGCTGGGTCTCGGCGAGGGCGGCGAGGTGACGGAGCGTCTGGTGGTCGATGTCGGTGAAGACCCGGGGCTGGGTGTCAACGATGCAGAGGGTGGCGATGTTTCGGCCCTGGTCGGAGCGGAGGGGGTAGCCGGCGTAGAACCGGGCGTGGGGCTCGCCGGTGACCATGGGGTGGTTGGCCCACTTCGGTTCGGCGAGGGTGTCTTCGATGACCAGGGCGTCGTCGCGGAGGATGGTGTGCCCGCAGAACGAGGTCTGTCGGTCGGTCTGGTCGGCGTCGAGGCCGGCGGCGGACTTGAACCATTGCCGGTCGGCGTCGATCAGGGCGATGTAGGCGATCGGGGTGTTGAAGACCTGCTTGGTGAGGTTGACCACCTCGTCAAACCGCTGCTCGGGGGGCGTGTCGAGGATCGACAGGGCCCGGAGGTCGGCGAGCCGTTCGGTCTCGTCGGGCGGGGTGGGCGGGGCGAACATGGTCATGCTGAAGATCAGTGTAGACCCGGCGGGGCGGACGCAGAAGGACCGCGTGGGAGAACGCCGTGGCCATGCGGCTTATTCCCGCTTGGTTCTGTGGACAACGCCGGGCTTAGATGATCAGCGCAACGCTAATTCCGGGGGGCCTTGGCGGGCGTCGATCGCGGCGAGCCCGTCGAGGTCGATGAGCATGGGGATGAGCTCGAGCAGGGGGACTTGTGCGGGCTGACCGCCGCGGCGGATCACGGTGAAGTTGACCCGCATGTGCCCGGCCCAGACGGTGGCGTTGCGGGAGCTGAGCTTCTCGACGTAGTGCTTGTCCCGGAGCAGCTGGGGGTCGTCGGGTAGGGTCGGGCGGGCGCGGATGTCGATGGTGGCACGGGCGACGCTGACGTTGGGCGGCTTGCGCCAGGTCACGGTGAACCGGGCGTACTGCAGCGCAGCGGTGGCGGAGGGCACGGCCTCGGCGAACGGCCCGCCGAGCGGGGCTTTGAGATACGGGTCAAGCGCGGTCTGGAAAGGGGGATTGAGCGTGGCGGCCCGGGCACGGAGCTGGTTATTGACCTGATGGAACGGGGTGGTGATGCGGGTGAGCTGCTGGCGGAGCGTGCTGAGCTGGGGGCGGAGTTGGTCGACGAGGGCGGCGCGTTCTTCGGGCTCGGGGATCTGGCCGGCGGCGATCTCGGCACGGAGCACGGCCACCTGCGACTCAAGGTCGGCCAGCCTTTGCTGCTTGTCATTGAGATCATGGATGTCGATCAGCGGCACTGTCAGGGCACGGATGCGGGCTTGGGTCACGGCGTACTTGCGGCGGGTCTCGGCGGAGGCTTCGAGCGACTGGGCACGAATGGCCTGGTTCTGCTGGTAGTAGATCAGCGCAGCGGAGGAGAGCTGATGGATGTCTGGGTTGGCGGGGATCGCGGGGGGTTCGGGGAGTTGGATATCGCCGGGCTGCGGGGCGGCGGCGGGTTCTGGGGCGGGTTCGTCGGCGTAAGACGGAGCGACAGCGGCGAGGCTGAGGGCGAGGGCGAAGCCGACGATGGGGGTAAGTCTGCGCATAAGGGGCTGCTACCGATACGGGTTGTCGCAGGGATCGGATCGCGATTCGTAATCGATTGTAGGGGCCGAGGCCGGTTTGACGGCAGGCGCTTTTTTAGAACGGCAGGCCGAGGTCGGTCTTGGTGAACAGGGCGGCGAAGGGGAAGCCGGCGGCTTCGATCGCTTCGCGTGCCCCTTCTTCGCGGTCGATCACCACGACGATCTTGGCGACCTCAGCCCCGCATTCATCGCGGAGCAGCTTGGCGGCTTCGATGGACTGGCCGCCGGAGGTGGCGATGTCTTCGGTGATGAGCACGCGCTTCCCGGCGGGGTCCTGGCCCTCGAAACGCTTGGCGGTGCCGTAGTCTTTCTTGGCGTTGCGGATGAGGCAGAAGGGCTTGCCGGTGTGCAGTGCGGTGGCGGTGACAAGGGGAACGCCACCGAGCTCGGGGCCGGCGAGGAGATCAATCGAGTCGTCGATGTGCTCGGCGAAGCGCTCGGCGAGTGGCGCGAGCAGGTCGGGCCGGGTGCTGAAGCGGTACTTGTCGAGGTAGTAGTTGGAGGTCCGCCCGGAGCGGAGCGTGAAGGTGCCCTCGAGGAGGGCGGCGTCGCGGAGGGCGGTGGCGAGTGGGGAGGGCATGGGAATGTGGGATGTGGGATGTGGGATGTGGGATGTGGGATGTGGGATGTGGGATGTGGGATGTGGGATGTGGGAGCAGCGTATCGGATTGCTCCGCGGGGGTATGCTGCAGTGATGGCGCGTGAGCTTGTGGGCAAGACGATGCTGGTGACCGGGGGCAGCTCGGGGATCGGTGCGGCCACCGCGGTCGAGGCGGCGCGGCAGGGTATGCACGTCAGCCTCATGGCGCGGCGGGTCGACAAGCTCAAAGAGGTCGCGGCAAGCGTCTCTGCCGAAGCGAAAGCGGCGGGCCAGCGTGTGCGGGTCCACTTCTTCAGCGGCAATGTGGCGAAGCCCGAGGACGTCAAGGCCTGGCTTACCGACGCGTGGAACACGCTCGGCCGAGCGGATGTGCTGTTCGCCAACGCGGGCTACGGCATCAACAAGCCCGTGCTCGAACACAGCGAGGCCGAGCACCGCGAGCTGTTTGAAGTGAACTACTGGGGCACGGTGCACACGCTGAGGTACGGCATACCCCGGCTGGAAGCGACGGGCGACGGGCTGCGGCACGTGCTGGTCTGCAGCTCGGCGGCGTCGGAGATCGGGCTGCCCGGGTTCGGGCCGTATAGCGCAACCAAGGGGGCACAGGACCTGCTGGCCGGGGCGCTGCGGGCCGAGCGGAGCGGCGGGCGGATGGGCCGACGCCAATCTGACGGCGGCTACGGGCTGTCGGTCACCACCGTGCACCCCGTGGGCACCAAAACCGCGTTCTTCGACGTCGCCTCGCCCACCACCGCCGGCCAGAACACGACCAACACCCCCGGTGCCCTCGAACAGACCCCGCAGCACGTCGCTCGTGCCGTCCTCAAGGCCGTCCGCAAGCCCAAGCCCGAGGTCTGGCCGCTCGGTGCCGCCCGCTGGGCCATGGCCCTGGGCACACTCTGGCCCGCCTGGTCGGCCTGGATGATGCGGCGGCACTGGCGGAAAACCGCGTCTATGGCCTAGCGAGTCGTCATCCGCCGATTACACTGTCATGGCTATGCAATCACGCCGCGAGACCGCGTTCTATCCCTGTATCCGCGTCAGCCGACGCCCGCTGATCGCCGTTCTGGCACTCGGCTGCGTCGTTCTGCTGGCCACGGGCTGCGGCCTGCCCGGTACGACCCGCACCCAGGCCGTCGATCCCCAACGCTTTATCAACGCCCAGGCCACCGCGACGCCGGATCGCCCAAGCACCCCGCCCAACGCGACCACCGCATCAACCCCTGCACCCGCACCCGCCGGCGACCCCACGGTCGCCGCCGCTGCCGACGAGCCCAACACCCCGCAAACCGCTCAGCCCGCGCTCAACACCGACCCCGTCCCCCTCGACGCCCTGGTCGGCCAGATCAACGGCCGACCCGTCTACGCCCACGAGATCCTCGACCCCATCGACGACCGCCTCGCCGCCCTCGCCCGCCAGTTCCCCAACGAGGCCTTCCGTCAGCCCGCCGCCAGCGTCATCGCTGAACGCCTCCGCTCCATCATCATGCAGCGGCTGATCGTCGGTGCCGCCACCCAGGACCTCAACGCCCTGCAGCTCACCCGGGTCCGCGAGCTCGTCGAGGTCCACCGCCAGGAACTCATCCGCAAGCACGGCATGGGCTCCGCCGCCCTCGCCGAGGCCAACCTCGTCCAGGACACCGGCATCGGCCTCCGCGAAACCCTCATCAACTACCGCGAATCGCAGCTCATCGCCATCTACTCCTCCCGCGTCGTCCGCCCCAAGATCAACGTCACCCGACGCGATGTCGAACGCTACTACGCCGACAACTACGACCGCTACAACCGGCCGCAGCGCCGCGACCTCCGCCTCATCGTCGTGACCCGCGACACCGACCGCGATGAAGTCGCCAGCCGGCTCGACGCCGGCGAACCCTTCGCCGAGGTCGCCGCCCACCCCGGCAACCTCTTCGCCGCCACCGCCGGCCAGGCCTTCGACCAGCCCATCACCCCCGAAGCCCTCAGCTCCAAAGCCACCGCCGACGCCGCCTTCGCCCTCGGCCTCAACGAGCACGCCGGCCCCTTCCCCGACAGCGGCATGCACTACTTCGTCCAGGTCACCGAGATCCAGCCCGCCGCCCAACGCCCCCTCAAAGACGTCCAACTCGAGATCGAGCAAACCCTCCGCCAGGAACAGATCCGCGCCGCCACCACCCAGTACCGCCGCGACCTCTTCCGCGACGGCATCTATACCGACCCCTACGAGATGGCCAGCCGGCTGCTCATCATCGCCATGAAGCGTCACCTCCCCGGCGTCTAACACTCAACCCCTCCTCAATCTCAACCCATGCCGATCTGGTCGCGTCTCACCGGCCGCCTGCTCCCCCCCCGGCAACGCCCATCCACCGGCCCGCGCGGCGAGGCCATCGCCGCCCGATTCCTCAAACGCCAGGGCTACCGCATCCTCCGACGCAACGCCCGCACCCGCTTCGGCGAGGTCGACCTCCTCGCCCTCGCCCCGGACCGGCGCACCCTCGTCCTCATCGAGGTCAAAACCTGTGAGGTGACGCCACCCGTGAAACCGGACGCCACCGATCACCTCCCCGAGTGGCGTGTCACCCCACACAAACAACGCCGACTGGTTGCCCTCGCCGCCCAGCTCGCCCGTCAGCACCGATGGACCGACCGCCCCTGGCGCTTCGACGTCATCGGCATCGACCTTCTACCCAAGCCCCACAAGCCCGTCATCCGCCATTACCCCGCCGCCTTCGACTCCCACCTGTAAAGCCGCGACCGTTGGTCGCAGACGCTCACCAAACCCACGTCTGACCACATGACCACCGTGGCCCATCCATCCCAACGCCTAGAGCAGATTTCCGAAACGTGTAGCGGGAGACGCGAAGCGTCCCGCTCCGAAACCGCGGGCACCTTCGGTGCACCCGCTACACGCGAACGAAACACGCGCTAGGCTCTAGCTGCTAGCGCCTACCCATGCCCTACCTCGACAACAACGCGACTACCGCCCCGGACGCTGCCGTCCTTGAGGCGCTGGACCACGCCCACCGCGAGCTCTGGGCCAACCCCTCCTCCGTCCACCGCCCCGGCCAGACCGCCCGCCAACAGATCGAGCTCGCCCGCCAGGCCGTCGCCGACCTGCTCGGCGCCAAGCCCCGCGAGATCGTCTTCACATCCGGCGGCACCGAGTCCAACAACCTCGCCCTGCGCGGCTTCCTCGAAACCCCCGCCAAAAATCCAGACGCGCCGGCTTCAACCCTGATCACCACCCAGGTCGAACACAGCGCCATCCGCGAGCCTGCCGAGGCTCTACAAAACCTCGGCATTCAGACCGTCTACCTCCCCGTCGATGTCGCCGGCCGCGTCGATAACACTCACCTCACCGAGGCTCTCCACGCCCACACATCGCCCGGCAGCACCACGCTCGTCTCCCTCCAGTGGGCCAACAACGAGACCGGCGTCATCCAACCCATCGACGCCCTCGTTCACGCCTTCGCCGATGCGAAGAAACAGCTCATCGCCGACACGCCGCCAGGTCAGCCCCGCCCTCGGCTCGCTTTCCATACCGACGCGACCCAGGCGGTCGGCAAGCTCCCGGTCGACCTCAGCACCCTCCCGATCGACGCCCTGACCTGCGCCGCCCACAAGCTGCACGGCCCCAAGGGCGTCGGGGCCCTGTACAAAAAGTCCACCTTCCGGCCCACCCCCCAGCAGCGCGGCGGCCCCCAGGAACGCGAGCTCCGCGGCGGCACCGAAAACACCCCCGCGATCCTCGGCTTCGGCGTCGCCGCCCGGCTCGCCATCGACTTCCTGCAAGACACTCCACGCCTCGCCGAGCTCCAAGGCCTGCGTGATCAATTCGAGCAACAGGTCTGCGACGCCCTGACCGACACCGTGATCAACAGCGTCGAGGCCCCCCGGCTCTGGAACACCACCAACCTCGCGTTCCCTGGGCTCGAGGCCGAGGCCATCCTCATCGGGCTCAGCGAGCGCGGCGTCTGCGCCTCCGCCGGGGCCGCCTGCTCGTCCGGCTCGCTCGAACCCTCACCTGTCCTGCTGGCCATGGGCCTGCCCGAGCCCGTTGCCCACGGCTCCGTCCGCTTCTCCCTGTCCCGACACACCACCGCCGACGAGCTCAATACCGCCCGCAACCACCTCATCACCGTCGTCCAAAAACTCCGCCAAACCCTGCCCGTATAACCGCACCCCTCAAGCCTCACCCCCTCAAACCTCAAGCCTCCGTATCATCCCACCATGCAGGTGATGACCTGGCAGATCGCCCGGCTCGGCAGCCGCTTCGGCCTGCTCTTCGAGCCCTACCGCAACCAGGTCCGGCACTCCGCGCTCGGCCGGTTCCTCGATCAGCCCCTCGACCTGCTCGTCGGCATCAAGACCCCCGACGGCCAGACCCGGGCCCTGCCCTTCACCCAAGACCCCGACACGGTCCCCCTCGACAACCCCGAGCTGTTCGACCGCTTCAATTCCGTCACCTGGCGGGCCCACTGCGCCGAATACGCCCTCCGCTTCGAGTTCAACATCCACAGCGTCTTCTACCCCCAGGACGAGCCGTTGTGCACGATGCCCGTGTTCTACCTCGAGCTCCGCGTCAGCCCTATCGAACGCTACCGCTGGCACCGCCCACCCGAAAAAGTCCCCCGCTCGGTCACCGCCGTCATCCGTCTCAAACGCCCCGACACCGCCATATCCGCCGACGGCCCCGCCCTCGACCTCCGCTACACCAACACACTCATCCCCCAGAACATCTACAGCCATCCCACCTACCGGGACTTCAACCACGCATTCGCGCAGCGCACCGTCGATGTCCAGGAGCGCCTGCTCTCGCTCAACCCCGACACCCAGGCCCTGCCCGAGGGCGACGGCCTCGCCCTGGACATCCCCGTCACCGAGATCGGCTCCGGCGTCAAGTGGCGCCTCGCCTGGGGCGCCTTCGTCAACGACCCCGTCCTCCGCGTGAAGTCCGCCGACGGCCCCGCCGACGCGCGGTTCCTTTACACCGACCAGTACGACTCGCTTGATGCCGTGATGGACGACGCTGTGCGTTCCCGTGACGACCGGCTCATGCACTCCCGGCGTTTCGAGAAGCTCATCGAGCAGGCCCCCCTCGACGTCGCCCAGACCCACCTGCTCAACCAGTCCTTCCAGTCCTACCTCGCCAACACCTGGTGGTGTACCACCGAAGCCTCCCGCGACCCGACCGACCCGACCCCCCGCGGCACCCGCGCCCCCTGGTTCTCGGTCTGGGAGGGCTCCAGCTTCTTCCACTCCACCCTCGACGTCGAATACAACGCGGCCCTGCTCTATCTCACGCTCTGGCCCAAGCTCCTCCGGCTCCAGCTCGAGCAGTGGACCCGCTTCCTCATCCCCCACGAGCCCTCCGGCGGCGCCTACCTCGCCCACGACACCGGGGCCGGACCCGTCGCCCTCGAGCCCGGCTACCCCCACCCCATGCCCGTCGAGGAGAACGCCAACTTCCTGCTCCTGCTCCACACCTACGCCCACTGGACCGGCGAAAAAGCCCTGCCCCTGCGACTGCCCCACCTCGTCCGACGCCTCGCCGCCTATCTGCTCTGGACCGACCGCGAAGACTCCGGCTTCCCGACCGAGGGCACCGCCAACACGCTCGCCGACGCCTCGCCCGCCGCTAATTACGCCAGACGCCAGACCTACCTCGCCGTCAAACGCCTCGCCGCCCTCCGCGCCGCCGCCGGCCTGCTCGCCCTCTCCGACGACGCCGAGTACGCCCCCTTCGCCAAGCGCTGCGAAGCCCAGATCGACGCCGACGCCCCCAAGATCGAAGACGCCGCCTGGCTCGGCGACCACTACGCCACCGCCGCCGACCGCTCCGCTATCGGGCTCCTCGACCCCCTCACCGAACTCCCCGTCGCCGCCGACACCCTCGACGACTGGGACGCCTACTCCATCTACACCGGCAACGGCCTGCTGCTGCCGCTCATGATCGGCCGGCCCCCCATCCTCCGCACCGACCGGCTCCGCAAAGATGTCCTCGCCGCCGACCGCGAAAACCAGTCCCGCTACGGCGACGGCCACACCTCCGCACAGATCGAAAACCTCCGCATCTCCCAGAACCTCTGGCGCGACATGCTCGCCCGGTACCTCGACCTCAACGGCCCCTCCTCCGCCGCCCAGTACTGGGACCTCCAGCTGATGTCCAACACCCATCAGCAGTCACTCGGCTACTGCGATACCTACGTCAACAACTTCCTCTGCCACTACCCCCGCGGCATCACCTCCATCGGCTACTACCTCGCCTGCCCCACCCTCGTCATCGATCGCCTCGCCCCCGGCTCACAAGGCACGTACATCACCGTCGACCCCGACCGCACCCTCCCGCAGCGCTGGCCCCTGCTGCCCCTCGCCGACTGGAAGGCCGGCAAGATCCCCGTCTGCGTCGTCGATGCCAACGGCCGCGTCTCCATCGAAGGCCAGATCGACCCCGTCATCATCCAGGGCGAATCCGCCACCGAACTCGAAGGCTCCGACCTCATCGGATAAACCGCGTCGATCACCGTGTAGCGGGTGACGCGAAGCGTCCCGCTCTCAAGCCTCAACCCCACCGTTCACCGCGTTGTACCGCTCCACCGCCGTCGGCGTGACCCCCCAACCCAACCACCGCCGCAGCAACATCCACCAGT
The DNA here is from genome assembly GCA_039025195.1 of Planctomycetota bacterium. Classification (GTDB taxonomy): domain Bacteria; phylum Planctomycetota; class Phycisphaerae; order Phycisphaerales; family Phycisphaeraceae; genus JBCCOW01. The sequence continues at coordinate 4,252 of JBCCOW010000022.1, read as the reverse complement.
CCGCCAACCCCTGCCGCACCACCCCCCGCTCCACAAACCGCCGTGGGCTCGTCTTCATCACCGACTCCACCAGCACACACCGCCCCACCTCCCGCAACCGCTCCGACAACACCAGGTCTTCCAGCAACGGCAGATCCGGCACCCCGCCGATCGCGTCCAGCGCCTCCACCCGCGCGAACTGCCCCTGGTCCCCGAAGTAGCCGCCCGTCGCCCGGTACCGCCGATCGTTCACCCACGCCACCAGCCGAAGCGTCTTCCGCTGCCACCACGTGCACCCCGCCATCACAAACCGCAGCCGCAGCGCCCCACCCACCACGCCGCCATCATTCAGCGCCTCCGCCATCCGTATCACTGCATCGCCCGGCGGCACGCTGTCCGCATGCACAAACCACACCACCCGCACGCCCCGCCGCCAACGCCGAAGCTCCGCCACCCCCGCCCGCAGCGCCCCACCCCGACCCCTTGCCGGGTCTGCACGCACGACCCGTACGCCAAGCCCCGCCGCAACCCCCGATGTCTCGTCCACCGAACCGCTGTCCGCCACCACCACCGACACATCTTCCCCGATCAACTCCCGCAGCCGCTCCACCAACCCCGGCAACGGCTCCGCCTCGTTCCGGGCCGGTACCACCACCCCTAGCCAATCCGACGCGTTCGACGCGCGTAGAGCGTCGTCACTCATCCAGGCCCCGCTTAATCCACCGCGAGATTGATCGTCCAGTCATAAGGCATGAACTCTAGGCGGCCCGCGTCAATCGCCCGCAACGCCTCACCACGTAGCGGCTCCTCCGCGTAGCGCTCCACCACGCCCCGCAGCCCGCCCATGGCGTCGAAGTCGCTCCGGTACCACTTCATGATCCGTGACATCACCGCCGTGTCCCCCTCCATCCGCAGGCCGTCCGGCTGATTCAGCCACACCCGGCCGATGGCGTCCATCTGCTCCCCCAGCCGCTCCGCCCGGTACGGCTCATCCAACAGCGGCGGACACGAAAGCGCCCCACAGATCAACGCAAAGTGGATCCGGCCGTCCGGATACCCCGGCCGGATGATCCACTGCTCCAAATAGTCCAGCGTCATCCCACGCCCATCGATCCGGAACCCCTCCGAAATAAACCACGCCACCCAGTTCACCTTGTCGTCCGGCTCCGCCTCCGCCCCACCCTTCTCCAGCCACAGCCGGATCATCGCCGCGTTATACGCGTTGAGGTAATACGCTAGCTCATGCTCCGCCGTCGGGAACGCCCCCGGCGACTCGCTCGGCCCAAACCGCGCCAACGCGTTCATGTACACATCCAGTTGCTGCTCCAGCGCCGGGTCGTCCGCAAACGCGTGGTAGTCGATCAGCCCGTCCTCCCCCTTCACCACCGCCGACAATACCGCCGCGTACGGCTCATCGCTATACGACTCGAGCGCTGCCCCCTCCGGCACCCGCGGTGTCAACGCAATACATCCCCCCAGACTCAGCCAACCCGCCAACAACAAAAAGACACCCAGCACGCTTCGGCTCAACACGACACACCTCTTCTCTGAAGGTATGGCCACCCCCGCAAAACAGATCACATCAACCCGCGTGACCACCGACCATCAGCGTCCACGCCCCCTCACCCCGCTGCTCGACCACCTCGGCCAACAGCCCCGCGTCCCTCATCCAACCCAACCACTGATCCGCCGAAAAGATTCCACACACATGCCGATCCTCCACCACCTCGACCCGACGCGTCTCCGCGTCCCGGATCAGGTACAGCAGGATCATCTCGAACGTCTCGTCCCCAGGCTCCGGGTCGTGCACGTAGCTGAAAAACGTCACCGCCAAGCCACTGCCCTCCTCAACCCAATCATCCGCCACCTCCCCGTCCACAAACGTCTCCCGCGTGTATGTCGGCGCCACCAACGCCACCCCACCCGGTGCCAGGTGCGCCGCTACCGTCTGCATCGCCGCCGCCGCGTCCGCGCTGCTGGTCATGTAGTCCACCGCATCATGCAGCAGCACCACATCAAATCGCTCGCCCAATCGCACCTCCCGCATATCGCCCAATACGGTCTCCACCCCCTCACCGCCAAACAGCTCACGACAGTTCGCCAGCATCGGTTCCGAGAGATCGACCGCCACCAACCGTGACGCCAGCCGTCGAAGATGTACCAGCGAGTTCCCCCCGCCCGCCCCTAACTCCAGTACCGACCAACCCGACTCACGCCCCAAACGTTCGCCGATCACACCCAGCAACCGATCGACTTCCGCCTCATAATTGCTCGGCGGTGAGACCACCTGCCACAACCACGCGAGATCGCTATACAGCCGCTGCATGGACCTACAGCCTACCGCCTACCGCCTACAACCTCCCACACTACGCCCTCGACTGGTAATCCCCCGTCTCCGTCGAGACCCGCACCCGGTCCCCGTTATTGATAAATGGCGGCACCCGCGTCTTCAGCCCCGTCTCGCACACCGCCTCCTTCAGCTGGTTCGTCGCCGTCGCATTCTTGATCCCCGGCGGCGTGTCTGTCACTTCCAACTCCACCACCGGCGGCAGCTCCACCGAAATCACGTTCCCCTCGAAATGCAACCCCGTCAGCTTCTCGTTCGGGTTCAGATACAGCAATGCATCGCCCAGCACATCGTTCGGGATCGACGCCTGATCGAACGTCTCCGAATCCATGAACACCGCTGAGTCTCCCTCGGGGTACAAAAACTCCATCTCCCGCCGATCCAGGATCGCCACGTCGATCTCGTCCGTCGAGCGGTACCGCTTCTCGGTCACGTTCCCCGACTTCATCGACTTGAGCTTCGCCTGCACAAACGCCCCGCCCTTGCCCGGCTTCACGTGCTCCGTCTTCGTGCACACAAACAGCTGCCCGTCCTGCGTCAACGCCATGCCCGGCTTCAAGTCATTCGCTTTCATGCCGCGGAGTGTAACCCCCTCAGCGAGCCGGGGCGTGCCGCCCCGGCCCCCCGGCCGACCCGCCATCCACTCACCCCCGCGGCGACAGCCCCCGCAAAAACGCCAACTCGGCCTCGTCGTACGCCGACCCGTCCGGATGCAGCAATTCGTGATGCCAGCACAACGGCTCCGGGCTGCTCGGCTGGGAGCCCCAGGGGTATTTCGTGTTCGACGCCCCCGCGACCAGCCCCCAGTGGATCGCGTCGATCCCCCGCTCCTTCAGCAACGGCGTCACGTTGAAAAACAGGTTGTGGTTGACCCGTGCCATGTACTCCGTGCACACCATCGCCCGCCCCTGCTCGCCGCCCACTTCGCCGTCCGAGTAGAACGACGAGACCTGACCCAACGCGCGTTCGAGCTTGTGCGGATGGCTATAAAAATGGAACGACGCCACATCGCTCAGCCTGGCCTGCGCCGCGTTGAGCGACTGGAACGCTTCGCCATAGTGCCAGTGCCCCGCCGTCAACGGCTTGCTCGGCCCCACCGCCCGCGCCCACTCAAACGCCGACTCCAACAACGCCAGCGAGCCCTCGAAGTCCGAGGCCGGCGCGTCCGTACTCTCGCCCGGGTTCCCCGGCTCGTTGTACAGGTCCCACAACACCACCGCGTCGTGACCATCAAACCGCTCAATCACCGCCGACACGTAGTCCCCCAGCCGTTGAAGCTGGCTCGCGTCCAACGCCCCCCGCACCGCCGAGCCCGGCGACTGCACCCAACGCGAATTGTGCATCCGCGGCACCGGCGGCAGCTGCGGTCCCAGTTGCGGGTCAGGCCGCCAGCAATCATCAAAAAACACATAGATCAGCTTGTGCCCCAGCTCCGCCGCCAGGTCGCTGACCTGCTGCATCCGATCGAGGAACCCCGGCAAGTCGCCCGCCAGCAGATCGTGCAGGTAAATCCGAAACGCATTCAGCCCCGCCTCCGCCGCCCACCCGAACTCCTCCCGGATCATCGCCAGATCAAACGTCTCCGCCTGCCACATCGCCAACTGGTTCTGCGCCGACCGCGGCAGGTAGTTCGCCCCCATCAACCACCCCACCTGCTGCCGCCACGCCTGACTCTGCTCCACCGTCCATCGCTGTGCTGTGCTCATGCCGCGCACCATAGCGAACCGGCCCCCGTTTAGCCCGGTCGCGCGGGGCCGGCCGGCCCGCCCGCAACCCCCCGCAGCGCCCACCCCCCCCGGCTGCCGCCACGCCTGACTCGGCTCCCCGGTCCCTGGGTGTGTTGTGCTCAGGCCGCCCACCTTAGCGAACCGCCCCCCGTTTCGCCGGTTCGCTCGCGACCGGCCGACCCGCGCTAAACCCCCGTAT
>JBCCOW010000021.1:0-54791 GCA_039025195.1 Planctomycetota bacterium | reverse complement strand
TGGCGGTCGTGGTGCTGATGGGGGTGGGATACGGGTGGTGGGTGGGACCGATGCCGGGGGCGGAGGGGGGGGGGATGGGGCCGGCACGGGTGCTGGCGTATGACGAGGCGGGGTGGGTGGTGGCGCGGGCGGCGATGACTTACGGGCTGGTTTTGGGGGTGTTGAGCGTGGTGTGGTTTACGCGGGGGGTGGAACGGTCGGATGTGCGCGGGAGCGATAGGCGGCGCTCCACCCCGCTGAAGCGGGGTGGCCTCGTGGGGGGATGGTTGTTCAGTGGGGTGGTGGTGGCGGGGTTGGTGTGTGGGGCCGCGGGGCGGGTGGAGGCGTGGTGGGGGGAAGTGTGGGCGGCGTTGGCCGCGGGTGTGGTGTTGTGGTTTGGTTGGTGGGCGCGGCCGAGGCTGGGGGTGTTGATGGATCGGAGGCGTCGGTCACAGCCGGTCGCGGTGGAGCGGCGAAAGGTTGTGATGCGGTAGAGGAGAACGGGACCCTTCGCGTCACCCGCTACACGGTATTGACGTCAATCAACCGGCGTCGGGTTTGTTGGGGACGACGATGTTGAGTTCGTTGGGGGGTTGGGCCGGATCGGGCTGTGCCGGATCGTTCGCATTAGCGGGGTCTTCGCCAAGCCGGATGACGAGGTCGACGCCGTCGGACTGGGGGCGTTCGGGGAGGACGATGTTGCGGGCACGGAATGGGATGGTGGCGGTCTTAATGCTGGGGTAGAACCAGAGGATGACACGGCCCTGATTGTCGAGGTCGATGTTGTAGGTGCGGTTCACGCCGGTGTTTCTGTTGGAGCTGGACCAGCCGTTGATGTTGATGGGGGTGCGATCGGCGGTGAAGAATTCGGGGTGGGCGAAGCGCCGGAACGTGTCGGGGTCGAAGTCGACGCGCAGGCGTTCGCCGACGCGGGAGACACGGACACGGCTGTCGGGGAACTCCTGGATGCCGACCCAGACGCCGTCGAAGTCTTCGATGGGGTGGAAGATGGCGGGCTGCGGCGGGCCGTCGGCGTAGCGGAGGTCGAAGACGGCTTCAACGATGGCGAAGGTGCGGGCGTTGCCGGGCGGTTGGGGGAGGTTGTTGGCGTAAAGGTTGAAGTTGCCACCTCGCTGGCCGTTGTTTTGGTTTCGGCCGAACTGGTTGGAATGGCGTTGTCGGGGGTCTTGATGGATGGGGATGTCGGTGCCGTCGTCGGTGACGATACGGGTGAGTCGGAAGTTGTCGTAGGCGATGGGCTGGAGGGTGGCGTTGTAATCGACGGTGAAGTTGATGGAGCCGTTGGCGGACTGGTGGCGGGGCTGGCCATGCTCGTCGAAGCTGATGTTGCTGGAGAAGGAGAGGTTGTTGGGGCGGATGCTGAGGGCTTCGGCGAACTTGGCGAGGGTGTCGGGGTCGGCTTGGGGCTGTGCAGCGTTGGCGGGCTGGTCGGGATCGGCGTTGGGGTTGGCGGGTTGGGGGATGAGGATGTCGCTTCGGATCTCGACGGTGGTGGCGTTGGGGTTGTCCTCGGCGTTGGCGGGGACCGGGCCGACGGCGGGCGGACCGATGACCACTTGCGGTCTTTGCTCGGCGGCGGCGGGGTGGGCAAAGATGATGAGAACGGCTGCCAGCACGATGGCTGAGAAGGATCGGGCGTGAGTCATGCTCGGCTCCGGTGGTGTGTCGAAGGGCTCTCAGGACGGACGCCATAAGCGTATCACGGGTTCCCGTGGGATCGAAGGATGAGAGCGGCAAGGGGTGGGGGTGGTGGACGGCGGGGTCGGTGGTCTACTGCCCGATGACCTTCTTGCGGCGGAGGATGTGGTGGTAGTGCTGGGCGAAGCGGTGGGCTTCGTCGCGGATGGCCTGGCAGAGCTTGAGCCCGAGGTTGGTGCGGCCGAGCTTGATGGGCTCGGCCTTGGCCTGCACGTAGATCAGCTCTTCCTTCTTGGCGAGGGAGATGACCATGGGGGGTTTGACATCGAGCTGGTCGAAGGCTTCCTGGGCGGCGTGGAGCTGGCCGAGGCCGCCGTCGATGAGGATCACATCGGGGTAGAGCTCCTGGCCCTGGCCGGCGTCGCGGTATCGGCGGGAAACGACCTCGCGGATGGCCATGTAGTCGTCGTTGGTGACGGTCTTGATCTTGTAGCGGCGGTATTCATTCTTAAGCGGTCGGCCGTCGACGAAGCAGACCTTGGAGCCGACGGTCTCGCCGCCCTGGAGGTGGGCGATGTCGATTGCTTCGAGGCAGCGGATAGGCTTGTCGAGCTGCAACGTCTTCTGCAGGGACTGCAGCGCCTTCCGGGGGTCGTCGGTGAACGACTCGGTCTCGGGCTGCCAGCCGTCCTTGCGGTCAGCACGATGATCGAGTTTCTCGATGGCGTTGATTTGATCACGCAGCACGGCCGCCTTCTCGAAGTTCAGGTCGCTCGAAGCCTGCTGCATCTCCTGGTTCAGCTCACGGAGCATGGTGCTACGCTTGGAGCTGAGGAAGCGGACGAAGCGGTCGATGTCGGCCCGGTATTGCTCGGGGGTGATCTTGTTGGCACACGGTGCGGTGCACTGCTTGATGGGGTAGAGCAGGCAGGGACGAAAATAGGCGTTCTTCGGGTCGTCGGGGTCAATCTCGAGGTGGCAGGTCCGGAACTTGAAGACGCGCTGCAGCATCTGTAGGGATTCGCGGAGGGCGTAGACGCTGGTGAAGGGGCCGAAGACTTTGGCGCCTTTGAAGGGTTCGTCGTTGGGCTGGCGGGTGATGTAGACGCCGGGGTAGTCGTCCTTGAGGGTGATGACAAGATAGGGGAAGGTCTTGTCGTCGAGGAGGCGAGCGTTGAAGCGGGGGTGTATGTCTTTAATGAGCCGGTTTTCCGTGAGCAGGGCTTCCCACTCGGACTCGCACTCGATGGTGTCGAAGTCGACGATCATGCTGAGCATGGGCCGCTTCTTGAAGCCTGGGTCGGCGGAGGGGACGAAGTAGCTCGAGACGCGGTCGGGGAGCTTGGAGGCCTTGCCGACGTAGATGACCACGCCCTTGTCGTCTTTCATGAGATAGACGCCGGGCACTTTGGGCAGGGCACGGGCCTTCTTGAGCAGGTCGGACGGGGCGCTGCCCGGAGCGGCATCGGCCGAGTCAGACTCGGGGTAGGCAGACGGGTCGTCTGGAGACGGCATCAATCGATTTTAGGCGGGGGGCGGTCTGTCGGCGGACGGCGGTGACTGGCGGAAGTGGTTCGGCGCATAGCCGGTCTGCCGCTTGAAATAGCGAGAGAACTCGGCGGACGAGGCGAAGCCGGCGTCGAAAGCGATCTGTTTGACAGGGCGATCGGTTTCACGCAACCGACGGGTCAACGCCTGGGTGCGGACGCGGTCGATTTCTTGCTTGGGGGTACGCCCGACCTCTTCACGGAAGTGTTGCTGGAGTGTGCGGGCGGTGACACCGGCGGTCTCGGCGAGGGCTTCGACGGTGAGGACCTGTCGCCCGGCGTCACGGCGGATCTGACGGACCGCCGCGATGACATCGGGATGCCGGTAGTGCAACACATCGGTGGATTCACGCGACGCGATCGGCGGGGTGGCGATGCGTTCGATGCCGGGCGTGAGCGTTTGGCCCGCCAAGGCTTGATCGATCCTTTCTGCGGCGCGGTAGCCGATGTCGTAGCCGGGCATGGGGATGCTGGTGAGCGGCGGCTTGGTGATGCGGCAGGCGAGGTCGTCGTCGTTCGCGCCGAGCACGGCAAGGTCTTCGGGGACGCGGAGGCCCGCCCGTTCGCATGCGGCGAGCACGGCGATCGCGCGGTAGTCATCACAGGCCATGACCCCACAGGGCTTGGGTAAGCCGACCAGCCATTTCATCAGGGTGCGCACCCGGCGTCGCCACTGCGGGTCGCCGCGGACCGGGGCCGAGCCGCCGTAGATTTCGCACGCGCAGCCGGCGTCGTGGGCGGCGGATTGAAAGGCCTTGCCCCGTTCCCGCGAGAACAGGTCGCGGTTGCTGCCGCAGTACGCGAGGTGGGTCAGGCCCTGGCTGATCAAGTGCTCGGCACCCTGCCGGCCCATCTGTGCATTGTCCGGCCAGATGCAGGGCAGGCCGAACGCCCCAGCCGCCGAGCTGATGTTGACGGCCGGGACGCCCAGGGCCAGGACCTGCTCGGCGAGGGCGGGCGTGCTGAGCGAGGCAATCACCGCGTCGCCCTTCCATCGGCCCAGATCGTGGATCGGCTCGAGCCCGATCGGCGGGTCGGTCTGGACCTGCCAGGGGCCGTGGCTGTGGGCGTAATCGACGATCGCCTCCATGATCCGCCGGGTGTGTGGGAGGTAGGACAAGATCAGGACTGCAACACGTGGTTCAAGCGGCATAATCGTTCTCTCTAAAACAACCTACAAGGATTTCGGGCGATGGGTCTTGCCTCTTGATTTTCGCGTAATGCTATCGAGTCATCGCATAGTGCGATCGACCTGATCCCGTATCTGTGGTCTATTTACGCCATCGATCCACGCTGTCCCCTGGATCTGCTTTGTCTCTCACTTCATCCCTCGGAGGAATCACCCATGAAAACCGCTGCCTGCTTCTCTCTCGCTACCGCTGCACTCGCCGGTCCGTCGCTCTCTGCCGCGACCCTCCTCGCCACCCAGTCGAGCTACAACACAACCGGGATCAACGTCAATACCAGCCAAGCCGCCGCGTTTGATGTGGCCCTCTCAGCGGCCGCCAGCAACGGCTTGGCTGCCGCCTCAGACCTGACAAACTTCATCAACGACGACTCCGAGTTCTCGCTTGACTCGGCAGAGGGCTTCGATGTCGCGTTCTCCACCAGCCCCGTCATGCAGAGCGCAGCCTCTGGCGGCTCCTTTGTACCCCTGACCACTCGGGCCATGCTCCAGACCGATGACAGCACCGGCTGGACCGCGACCATCAACAGCTCCACCGCTCCGATCAACCAAGTCGGTATGACCCTGCTCCCCCGCGCTCACCCCACTTACCCCCTTGATGTGGTCGTGACCTTTACCCTCAGCGATCTGTCGACCCAAACCATCGACGTGGACCTCGGCAACTCCACCGGCGGCGGCACCTTCATCGGCTTCGCCGCCGACCCCGGCCTCAGCATCACCAGCTTCAGTCTCGACACCTTTGCAAACGGGACCACGACGCCCGTCTCCACCCGTGTCGCCATCGATCAGATCGGCTTCATCGCGATCCCCGAGCCGGCGTCGTTTGTCCTGCTCATGATGGGTGCGGGCCTGCTCACCGCCGGTCGGCGGCGCCGTTGAGCTGAAGTCAATCAGCGGTTAATCAAAACCTCCTGACAGAGGGGCTGGCCGTCCGGGTCAGCCCTTTTTTCATGTGCGGTGCCTACCGAGGCTTCGCGGCCGTCGATCGGTATACTCGTCATTTATGTTGCGATCACGATCATGCTCATTGTTCGGCCGGAACGCCCAGCTGCGTCATGGCCTGACCCGGACCAATCGGCCCAGCCCTCCACTCTCAAGCTGATCAACCGCCGATCTTTTGCGCCGCCCCGTCCTCTGCGGCAGTGTTCTACTTAGTCTGAAAAGCAACCCAGCCCCGGCCTACTCGCCGGCCTCATCTATCTCCTTTCAACCCCCCTTACTCTCCCTGGACCCCTGCGATGCCCACCCACACCAAAAGCAAGACCAAGATACTTGCCCAACCCAAAACCAAACCCGCCGCTTCGGCCTTCCCCAAGACCGTCCTGCTCGTCGCTAACGGCGACCTGCGTCTGTCCGCCAACCAGAACTGCTGGCCCGCCCAGTCCGCGATGGAGAAGCAACTCACCGAAGCCGTCCAGCTCGCCTCCGGCGGCAAGACCATCCTCAAGCGTGCCCACCCCTACAAGCGGGCTGAGAAGCACGGCTTCATCGGGTCGCAAAAAGAAGGCATGGCCGTGTTCAGCGACCTCGACCCGACCGCGCCGCTCATCGTTGCCGAAGCCGTCTGGCAGTACTCGCACCACATCCTCCACGGGCTGATCTCGCACCAGGGCCCGATCCTCACCGTCGCCAACTGGTCCGGCACCTGGCCCGGGCTGGTCGGGATGCTCAACCTCAACGGCTCGCTGACCAAGGCCGGCGTGAACTACTCGACGCTGTGGTCGGAAGACTTTGCGTCCCCGTCCTTCGGCAGCAAGCTCGCGCAGTGGCTGCAGACTGGCAAGTGCACGCACCCGACCCGTCATGTGGTACCGCTGAACAAGACAAGCGTCCCCGCGGGTGCCCGACGCCTCGGCTCGAAACTCGCCGCCGAGCTGGCCCGCGACAAGGCGATCATGGGCGTGTTCGATGAGGGCTGCATGGGCATGTTCAACGCGATCATCCCCGACCACCTGCTCAACCCGACTGGGGTCTATAAAGAACGCCTCTCGCAATCCGCGCTGTATTACGAATCGACTCAGGTGACGAACAAGGAAGCCAAGGCGGTCTATGACTGGTACGTGAAAAAGGCCTTCACCTTCCACTACGGCAAAGACGCGACGCAACACCTCACCAAAGACCAAGTCCTGCAGCAGTGCCGGATGTATATCGCTGCGGTGCGGATCGCCGACGACTTCGGGTGCCATACGATCGGCATCCAGTACCAGCAAGGGCTCAAGGACCTGCTGCCCGCGTCGGACCTCGTCGAGGGCACGCTAAACAACACCGACCGGCCGCCCGTCAAGTCACGCGACGGCAAGCGCACCCTCTTCCGCGGTCAGCCCATCCCGCACTTCAACGAGGTCGACGAGTGCGCAGGGCTGGACGGCCTGATGACGTACCGGGTGCACAAAGCCCTGGGCCAGCCGGTCGAGAACACGCTGCACGACCTGCGGTGGGGGGACGCCGACGCGTCGGGCACAACCGATGAATACGTCTGGGTATTCCTGATTTCAGGCAGCGCCCCACCCGCGCACCACATCGGCGGCTGGAAGGGCTCCGAGGGTTTCCGTCAACCGGCAATGTACTTCGCGCAGGGCGGGGCCACGCTGCGCGGCATCGCTAAGCCGGGCGAGATCGTGTGGTCGCGTGTCTGGGTCGACGGCTCGAAGTCCGGGGGGCCTGGTGGTCAGCTGTGCATGGACCTCGGGCGTGCCGGCGTGATCGAGCTGCCTGCGGAAGAGACCGAGCGGCGGTGGCAGGAGTCGACGCCGCAGTGGCCGATCATGCACGCGGTGACGTATGGCGTGACCCGCGACCAGATGATGGCCCGGCACAAGGCCAACCACATCCAGTGCGTCTACGCCGACTCCCCCGCCGCCGCAGACAAGGCCCTGATGACAAAGGCCGCGATGGCGGAAGCGATGGGCATGAAGGTCGCGCTGTGCGGCACCAAGAAGAACGGCAAGGGCTGGGCGTAAACACCCGCTCACCACACGCGTAATTCACAAGACGGCTCGGACATCCCGCGTGGCCGAGCCGTTTGAACTTTGTGCGCAAAACTGTGGCGGACCGGACCGTTCTGGCCGATACGTCTAGGTCAGGGCTATGTTTTCGCCCTGCCTCCCGGCCTGCTGTTTCGCTCTACTCGGGAAGCCAATTCATGATTCACTGGGCACCACGTCGGCCGTCCCCCTGGCTTTCAAGCCTGCTTGCAGTCATCGTCTCGCTGCTCCTTGCCCCACCCCAACACGCCGAACCGCCCGCCGATCCACCCGCCGCGGAGCCGACCTACAAAGCCGAGCTCGCCGCGCTCATGCTGCCCGATGATGCTGACGAGCTCGCGGTGTGGACCTACTTGCAGCACCTGGCCCGGCTGACCGCCGACCAGATGCCGCATGCCCCGCTGCTCCGCAGCGACCCGCAGCAGGCGATGCTCGAAGCGTTGGCGGAAGACCACATGCCGATGCTGCTCACCGCACACGACGACCTGTCCACGCTGCGGTTCTACCTCCGCCCGATCGTGCGTGAAGCGTTGGCCGTCCGGGACGGGCCCGACCGCGAGGCGCTGTCGCGTTTGGTGACGCCGTCGGGCGAAGACCACCAGGGCATCCGCCGGTTCCTCGACGAGCTGGAGTTCCTCACCCAGAACCAGAAGCGGCTTGGCCGGGACGACCCGCAGGTCCGACTGCTGACCGCGCTGGGGCACCGCAACGCGGCAGCGCTGATCGACGCGATGCACCGCCCAGCACTCCGCTACCACGGACGCATCGCCATCCGCCAAGTCATCGACGACCGACACCGTGACCTCGTGCTCGCCCGCCTGCTCGAACAGCCCCGGCTGATCAGCGTTGTGATCGCACGCGGCTGGGTGGACGATGCCCGCGGGCTGATCGTTCAGGGGTTGATCGAGGGCCGACCGAAGGCGCCATGGGTGTGGACCTCGGCGCTGGTCCGGCTGGAAGACCCCGCGACATACCCGGCCCTGCGGGTGCAGCTGGTGCGTAGCCGGGGCAGCCGGGCGTACTACGACCTGATGCAGGACCTGCCGGGGATCGACCTCGACGAGCCGATCGCGCAGGCGTGGCGGCTGGTCGCACAGCAGCCGCTGCACGGCCACGAGCTGCAGACCATCTCCCTCATCGCGGTGCGCCACGGCCACCGTCCCGCCCTCCGCGTACTGGTCGACGCGCTGCCCACGGGTGACGACGAAGCGGCGGACCACAACCAGCGACGGCTGCGTGAACGCGTGCTCGAACACATCGAGCCGCAGCTGAGCAACGACGGGATCAAGGCTTGGTTGGCCGACGCCGATGCCGACAACGCGCTGGACTTCAACCCGCACACGCGCCGGTTCTATGTCTCGGCCGGGGTGTATTGAAGAGCAGCAGTCACGCGGTCACGACAACGGTCGCGGCTTTGTGGTCAGCTGGCTTCACGGGCGGCTTCGGCGTCGGCCTGTGCGGCGAGCTGATTGCCGGCGAGGTGGGCGGCGAGACAGATGGCGGACTTCATCGAGCCGGGGTCGGCGACGTTCTTGCCGACGAGGTCGAAGGCGGTGCCGTGGTCGACGCTGGTGCGGATGATGGGGAGCCCGAGCGTGACGTTGACCGCCTGGTCGAAGGCGAGCATCTTGACGGGGATCAGGCCCTGGTCGTGGTACATCGTGACGAACAGGTCGAACTGGCTGAGGCGCTTGGGGGTGAAGAGCGTGTCGGCGGGGAAGGGGCCCTGGACGTCGTGGCCGGCGGCTTTCGCCATCTCGATGGCGGGCTCGATGAGGCGGGATTCTTCGTCGCCGAAGAGGCCGTTCTCGCCGGCGTGGGGGTTGAGCCCGGTGACGGCGATCTTGGGGTGGCGGATGCCGAGGGACCGGCAGGCGTGCCCGCCGAGGTCGATGGCGTCGAAGACCTTGCCGATGGTCAGGACGTTTCGGACGTCCATGAGCGGGAGGTGCACGGTGGCGAGGGCGACGCGGATCTGCGGGGCGTCGAACATCATGACGACGCGTTTGGCCCGGGTGCGAGCGGCGAGGAGTTCCGTGTGCCCGGGGTAGCGGTCAAAGCCGGCGAGGGCCCAGGAGGCTTTGCAGATCGGTGCGGTGACGATGGCGTCGATGCCGTTGTCTTCGATGGGCCGACGGGCGGCGGCGATGGCGTCGTCGAGGAAGCGGAGGGACGCCTGTCCGCCGGCCTTGGTGGGTTTAGCGACAGCGGAGCCGAGCATGGAGTACTCGTCGTAGTCGAGGACGACGACGTCATGCACGAGGCGGTGGGTCGCGCGTTCGGCGTCGTGCTGCAGGCGGTGCCAGTACGGATCGATCTCGGCGAGGTCGGCGGCGTAGGCGAGCAGCTCGTTCATGCCGAAGACGACGAACCGCGCGAGCTTGCGGATGGCGGGGTCAGCCAGGGCCTTGATGATCACCTCCGGCCCAATGCCCGCGGGGTCGCCCATCGTGATGCCGAGCACGGGCTTGCGACGCACGGGCAGCGTGTCGTTCGGCTTGGTGTCGGGCCTCGTGGACTGCGGGTTGGCCATCGTCTAATTCTACCCGGTACAACCCGATGACCGGGCGTTTTACGCGATCGCGCTGTGTCGGGATCGGGCGTAGACTGTGCGGATGACGGAGCAGACGACAAGGGTCCCGGTCGCGGTGGTGGGCGTTGGCCGGATGGGACAGCACCACGCACGGACGTACAGCAAGATGGAGGGCGTGGAGCTGGTGGGCGTGGTGGACGGTGATGCTGAGAAAGCGGGGAAGGCGGCGGAGTCTTACGGCACGGCGGCGTATGGCACGACGGACGAGCTGCTGGCGGCCCACCCGGGGGTGAAGGCGGTGTCGGTGGCGGTGCCGACGGCTTACCACAAGGCGGTGGCGGAGCCATTGATGGAGCGCGGCGTGTCGTGCCTGATCGAGAAGCCGATCGCGGAGACGGTGGCGGACGCGAAGGCGATGGCGGACGTGGCGGCGAAGAGTAAGGCGGTCTTGCAGGTCGGCCACACCGAGCGGTTCAACCCGGCGGTGCGGGCGGTGGCGAACATGGACATCACGCCGCGGTTCATCGAGATCGACCGGGTAAGCCCGATGACGTTCCGGTCGCTGGATGTGGGTGTGGTGAAGGACATGATGATCCACGACCTGGACATCGTGCTCATGCTGGTGGGCTCGGAGATCGTGGACGTGCAGGCGACGGGGATCGCGATCCTCAGCGAGTTTGAGGACATCTGCAACTGCCGGCTGACGTTTGCATCGGGGTGCATCGCGAACCTCACGGCGTCGCGGGTGGCGCTCAAGACCGAGCGTCGGCTGCGGCTGTTCAGCGAGTCGGCGTACGTCACACTGGACTACCAGCGCAAGAGCGGGGTGGTGCTCCGGCGGAGCGACAACGAGCAGGCGTTCCAGGATTTGCGGGAGAAGATCCGGACAAAGGCAGACCTGTCGTCGATCGCGTACAGCGACTATGTGCAGCTCGAGAAGCTGAATATGGATTTGCCGAAGGGCCAGGACGACCCGCTGACGGCGCAGCTGACGAGCTTCCTGGAGGCGGTGCGGACGGGGGAGTCGCCGGTGGTGTCGGCGAAGGATGGGTATGCGGCGGTGGACGCGGCGGAGCGGGTGATCGGGGCAATGGCGCAGCACCGTTGGCAGGGGCGGTCGGCGGAGGGGATTCTTGGCGCGGAGTGAATGGGTCGGCGTTGGAGCATCCGGGTGACCACGTGCCCCCCGGCAGAGCCGGTGGCTAAAGGTCTTGTGCGGGGTGGGGGTGGGGCTGTCATACTTGGCGGAGTATGGACCCTGGGTTGATTGTGATGCTTCTGGTGCTGCCGGCGTTACTGGCGGCGAGCGGGTTCTTCAGCGGGACCGAGACGGCACTCTTTAGTATCGGTCGGCATCAGCAGCGGCAGCTGGAGCGGTCGAAGAAGGTGGCGGACGCGGCGGCGGTGCGGTTGCTGTCGGAGACCCGACCGCTGCTGATCACGCTGATGCTGGGGAACATGGTGGTCAACGTGTCGTACTTCGCGGTGAGCACGGCCGCGCTGTTCCGGGTGCAGGCGATGCTGGCGGAGAGTGGGGGCGGTGGGGCGTCGGCATTGTGGGTGGGGGCGTTGACGCCGGTGCCGTTGGTGGCGGTGATCTTGTTGGGGGAGGTGCTGCCGAAGATCGTGGCGGCCCGGCTGACGCTGAAGTGGGCGCGGGTGATGTCGGTGCCGATGCTGCTGGTGCACCGGGGGGTGACGCCTGTGCGTTGGGTGGCGGACAAGCTGGCGATCACGCCGTTGGCTCGGCTGCTGACGCCGCCAGAGGAGGCGCGGGCGTTCGATGCGTCGGAGCTGGCGAGTTTGCTCGGGTTGTCGCGGAGCAAAGGCGTGATCGATGCGGCAGAGCAGCGGCTGCTGCGGCAGGTCTTGGAGCTGGGGCGGGTGCGGGTGCGGGAGATCATGGTGCCGCGGGTGGATGTGCGGGCGTTCGATGTCAACGACCCGGTGGAGGGCTTGTTGGCGTTGATGCGGGAGACCCGGCTACGGCAGATACCGGTGTATGACGGGGAGCTGGATCGGGTGCTGGGGGTGGCGTATACGAAGCAGGTCTTGCTGCGGCCGCCGGCGGACGCGGAGGGCTTGATGAAGCTGGTGCGGGGGGTGAAGTTTGTGCCCGAACAGCAGCGGGCGGACCAGCTGTTGACGGACCTGCGGAAGACGGGGACGACGTACGCGGTGGTAGTGGACGAGTACGGGGGGACGGCGGGGTTGATCACGCTGGAGGATGTGGTGGAGTTTTTGGTGGGGGACATCCCGGGCGAGTTCGAGGGTGAGGGGGAAGAGGGGCCGGAGGCTTTGGAGGATGGGCGGTTCCGGGTGGCGGGGGAGTTGTCGCTTCGGGAATTGCCAGGGGGGTTGGGTGTGGGCCGGGAGGTGGTGGAGGAGGCGCAGGAGCGGGCGGACACGGTGGGGGGCTGGGTGATGGCGGAGCTGGGTCGGCCGGCGGAGGCGGGGGAGTTGGTAAGGCTTGGGCCGGTGGACGCGTTGGTGGAGGCGGTGGAAGGGCGGCGGGTGGAGACGGTGGTGTTGGTACGCGTCGCTGAAGAGCAGACTGGGGGTGAGGGATGAGCGGTGGTGAGGTGCTGTTCTGGCTGGCGCTGATGACGCTGGGGTTTTTCGGGTCGGCGTTGTATTCGGGGATGGAGACCGGGGCGTACCGGATCAACCGGGTGCGGCTGCATATCCGGCTGCAACGCGGCGACAGGCGGGTCCGGTCGCTGGACCGGCTCTTGAAGAACCCGACGCTGCTACTAGCGACGCTGCTGATTGGGAACAACCTGGCGAACTACATGGGGACCGCGTCGCTGAGCGTGATCCTTGATGCGCAGTCGCTGGCGGAGTGGCAGGTCATTTTGCTGAACACGGCGATCGTGACGCCGATGCTGTTTGTGTTCGGGGAGGTGCTGCCGAAGGACTTGTTCTCGCGGTTCAGTGATGCGTTGATGCCGAGGCTGGCGTGGGTGCTGCGGGCGAGCGAGGTGGTGTACACCGCGCTGGGATTGGTGCCGGTGGTTCGGGGGTTTGGGGCGGCGGTGCTTCGGCTGACGGGGAAGAGGGAGTCGGTGCGGGTAACGCACCCGCGGCGGACGTTCCACACGCTGGTGCGGGAGGGCGTGGGCTACGGGCTGATCAGCGACGAGCAGTCGGCGTTGGCGGACCGGGTGCTGCAGCTGGCAGGGAAGACGGTGGCGGACGAGATGACGCCCTGGGCCGAGGCGGTGACGGTGGGGGCGGGTGATCCGGTGGAGTCGGTCTGGGAGCTGATCGATCGGTCGGGTCGGTCGCGGCTACCGGTGTTGGGTGACGACGGGAGGGTGGTGGGGGTGTTGAACACGCTGGAGGTCTTGTTCGCGGGGCGTGAAGCGTCGGGTGAGGTGGGTGGAGTGATGGGGCCGGTGGTCAGGTTGGAGGGGGAGATGCCGCTGCGGTCGGGGCTGGCGCGGATGCAGGCGGAGCACGTGGGGTTGGCGGTGGTGGTGGGTGAGGACGGGGAGCCGGCGGGGTTGGTGACGGTGAAGGATTTGGTGGAGCCGGTGACGGGGGAGCTGACGAGCTGGTGAGGTGGTTCACGGCCGACATCGCGGAGGCGGTGGAAGCGGGGCTGCGGGCACGGGCGGCGGCGGACGACGCGGAGCAGGCGGTGTACGGGTTTGATGCGCTGGACGAGCTGGGGCTGCACCCGCTGATCCACGGGGCGCTGCGGGCAACGGGCTGGGGGGTGTTTCCGGAGGTGCGTTATCCGGGGGACTGGGCGAAGCGGAAGCGGAGCGAGGGGCTCCGGTGTGATGTGGTGCTGACGGCGGACGGGACACCGGTGCGGGACCCGGCGGTGAAACAGACACTTTTTGATTGCGGACCTGGGACGGACGCGGGGGCGGCGTACTGGCTGGAGGTGAAGACGGTGGCGCAGTTCGAGACGGGCGGGCCATTCCGGCGGTACTCAGCGGAGCTACTGCAGCCAGTGGCGAAGGACGTGAAGAAGGTCTGGGCGGACGGGGTCATCGCGCACGGCGGTTTGCTGCTGGTGCTGTTCACGGCGGGGGAGGCGGTGGCGGAGCACGACCTGGAGGCGTGGCACGAGCGGTGCTTGCGGAAGGGGTACCCGGTGGGTCCGCCGGCGGTGCGGGGGTTCCCGATCACGGACCGGATCGGGAACGCCTGGTGCGCGGTGGCGGTGTACGGCGTGCGGGGGGTGTGAGCCGACGGGTAGTCAGGGCCGACGGGCATCGGGGTCGGGGTTGTTGGCGGCGAGGCGTTGGTCGTCGATGCGGGCCTTGAGCTCTTTGCGGCGGTCGGAGCTGCGGTCGGCATTGATGTTGCGGACCTGCATGTTGCCGGCCTGATCAACGAGCAGGAGGCTGTTGATCTCCGTGTTCTGCTCGTCGCGTTCGGTGAGGATGTCGACGACGACGGCACCGGTGTCCATGTTGATCTGGCCGTTGACGTCGGCGGCGCCGATGAGGTCGCCGGGGGCGGGCTGGAAAGTCTCGGTGTGCCAGCGGCCGTCGTGGCGGCGGAAGACCTCGACGGTCGCGGGCTGGCCGGCGCGCCCGCCGGTGACGAAGAACTCGAGCATAGGCTCGACCTTGACGGGGTCGCTCCAGGGGGCGTTGGCGAGGAGCTCTTCGCCGGGGCCGACGGCGGGCTGGGTCCGGCTCATGTCGAGCTGCTCGGGGGGCAGGCGGGCGAAGCCGAAGAGCGGGTTCACGGCGTTGACGATGAGCTTGTAGCGGTAGGTCTGGCCGGGGCGGGCGGTGAGGTCGTGGCCCCAGACGAGGATGGAGCCGACGGGGACATTGATCTCCTGTGGCCCGGCGGGCAGGCCTCCGGGTATCGCGCCGGGCATGCCCCCAGGCATCATGCCGGCGCCTTCCATCGCGTCTCGGCGTGCGACGCCTTGGCGTCTCATGGCGTCACGCATCTGGCGTTC
Organism: Planctomycetota bacterium; assembly: GCA_039025195.1. Lineage (GTDB taxonomy): Bacteria > Planctomycetota > Phycisphaerae > Phycisphaerales > Phycisphaeraceae > JBCCOW01. Next base: position 39,970 of record JBCCOW010000021.1, on the reverse strand, counting down.
CATCTCACGCTGCATCTCGAGCTCGCCGTCAAACCCACCACGACCGGGGCGGCCTCCGCCGGCCTCCCGGGCGAGGCGTTGTTCACGCTGGGCCCGGCGACGCTCTTCCAGCTCCCGTGCACGTTCTTCACGGGCCAGCTGACGGGCATCGGGCTCAGCGGCCTCGGCCTCACGGCGGACGAGCTCGGGGTCGGGGACGAGGCCAGGGGGCTGCCAGATGTCGCCGTTGGCGAGGGGCGGCACGTTGGGCTGGGTGGTCAGTGCGAGGAGATCGGGGAGGCTGAGGAATTCGAGGAACTGCTCGGGGGTGGTCTCGGACTCGTTGAAGCGGTAGTCGGTCCCGATGGCGGCCTGGTAGGCGTCGGGCAGCGGGGGGCACTGGGTGACGGCGTCTTCGACGAACTGACCGCCCTCGTCGTAGGCGCCCCAGGTGCCGGTGGCCGGGTTGAGGGTTTGGCGGAGGAGGAAGACACCGACGGGGAAGGTCTTGCCTTCGTAGACCTCGGGCGGGAGCGGGGCGTCTTCGAAGCCGGGCTGGCGATGGTTGTCGAGCAGCTCGGCTTCCCAGCCGGACTGGTCCCAGAAACCCTGGACGCTGACCATGGCGAAGTCGGGGGGACGCTGCTCACCGATCTGCTGGCGGAGGCCGCGGAGGACCTCGTTGCGTTCGACCTGGCCCTCGTTAAGGACGAAGGCGTACTGGGCGGCGACCAGGCCGTCGGGCAAGGGGACGGGCGGCACGTAGAGCCGGGGCAGGTCGATGGTGATGGCCTCGGCATCGATCAGGGCGTAGGAGGTGTCGTTGAACGGGACGGGCAGGGGCTCATCGGAGGCGACGGGTAGGGCACGGCGGTTGACGTAGTTCTCGCTGTAGTTGGGGATCGGGGGTAGCGGGCCGATGGGGTCGGCGGTGTCGAGCTTGTTGTCGAGGCGGTTGGCCTCGGAGTCGAGCAGCGTGACCACCTCATCGGGGGCGACATCGGAACCCCGGACCTCGACGGCGAACGGGTTGCCGAGCGTGTTGGTGAAGAACATCACGCCGACGGCGACGAGGAAGACTGCGGCCCCGGCGAGCAAGAGCTTCTCGAAGTGCTTCTTAATAAAGCTGGAATCGTCGTTCTTCATGGAGGGTCCTGCGGAGAGGTTGGGGTGCGGTGGGGACGAGGTGGGGCGAGGCGGGGGATCGGGGGCGGGTTAGCGTGTGATGGTGCGGGAGGCGTTGGCGTTCCTGGCGCCGCGGCGGGTCTCTGTGGGCACGCCGAGGTAGGTTTTGACCACCTCGGGCATCAGAGGCGTGGTCCACTCCCGCATCCAGAGGGTTTCGAGGAGGATCTCGGCCCGGACCACGTCGTGCGGCCCGTAGTGGTAGCCCGCCGCGAGCAGCGTCCGTTCATCGACGTCCTGGAGGTTGACCTTGAGCACGGTGATGAGGTTGGTTTCGGCGAGCTGATCGAGCAGCTCGTTGAGGCGGAGCCAATCGACATCAACCACGAGCCGGGCGTGTCGGACATCGAACACGGCGTTGGAACCCCGGCCGGTCGGGCTGATGTAGAAGTTCTCGGGGACGGGGCTTTCGCCCTGCCCGGTGAGTGACACTTCGGGTGCGCCGCCGTAGACGCCTGTGGCCTGAGCCGCGGCGTTACCGGCACCCGGAGCGCCGGGCTGACCGAAGTTATTGCGGTCAAAGTTCGGGGGCATCACCGGGGCGCGTGTGTTGAAGTTGGGGGTCGCGCCACGGCCGAGGCCGCCAGCGGTGTGCAGCCCGACGTAGCCGGGGACGACCGACAGCTCGATGAGGTTTTTCACGGGGACTTCCTGGACCGCGAACAGGCGGGGCGGGCCATCGGGCTGGCCTTCGCTGTTCAGGGGCTGGAAGGTCTCGCCGACACGGTTGGTCCGCATGATGGCTTCGACAATATCGCTGACGATCCAGAGCTCGAGCTGAGCTTCCCAGAGCTGGTCGGGCGTCGGGACGCTGCCCTGGCCGGGCTGCGCCCAGTCGAAGATGCGGAACGGAAAGGTGTTGGACGCGGGGTCGGTGTCGGCATAGATACTGATGCCGTTGTTCTGGCCCGGCAGCCCGCTGGTGTGGAAGAACAGGGCACGCTTGAGGCTCTTGCGTTGTTCGATCTCGAACTTCTCGAGGTCGGTGCCGATGAAGTCCTCGCGGTGCCGCTCGAGGACGGCGGTCATGGTCTGGCGGTCGAGGGGTTGGCCGGCACGAAGGGCGGGCCAGCCTTCACGCCAAGGGGTGTCGCCGAGCATGGCGATCATGGCGGAGCGGTAGGCGTCGCGGGCATTGATGCGGGCCGGCTCGTCACGCGGTGCGGGGAAGATGTCGTCACGGATCAGCCGGGCCTCGGGGCGGTTGCCACGGTTGAACTGGATGGCATGGTCGATGATCTGCTCGCGTTCGCCGTTGAGGGTGGCGAAGAGCGTCTTGAGCTTCTCGATGGTGGTGTCGTTGACGACGTCACGCTCGACGCGGGGCGGCTTGTTGGGGTCGTCGGCGGGGATGGTGATCGTGGTGTTGGAGAGCTGCCGGATCTTGGAGAGCTTCTGGTCGGCGGCCTCGGAGATCTTGGTGGCTTCGCCGGAGATCACGAAGAAGAGGTAGTAGACGATGACGCCGACCGAGGCGAGGGCGACCAGGGCCGCGGCGGCGGTCAGCGGGTTGGCCTTCATGGCGGTGAGGAAGGTCTTCATGAGCGGGCCTCGGGTTGCGGGTTGGACGGATCACGCGACGCAGCGGGCTCGGCGGCGGGCGGCGTCATGGGGGCTGCGGCGGGATCGCTTGTGGCGGCGTCCTCGGGCGTGGGTGTCTCCGGGGCGACGCTCGCAATCAGGGCACGGGTGTCCTGGGGTGGCCTGAGTTCCACACGGAAGCGGACCTCGAAATCCCAGTCTTTGCCGGGGTCTTCCTGCTGGACCGCGGACGGGGTGATCAGTTCGCTGGGCGTGAAGGTGGGGAGGTTGACGTTGGCGGTCGCGCCACGCATGCCAGGCTGCCCCATCCCGCGTGGCATCCCGCCGGGCATGGCCCCAGGCATTGCGCCGGGCATCCGACGCGCTCCGGGCATCGCCCCGGGCATCCCGCTCCCGGGCATGCCATTGAAGCCCGCCCCCGAGGGCATCCCCGGCGCGGCTGCGCCCAAGGTGTCGTTCTGGGTCATCTTCGTGATCGACGGGTTCAGTCGGCGGAACACGTACGGCCGGTCCTGCTGGTTTTCGGGCTTCTCGAACCACGCTAGGAACTGGGTGTTGAGCATCTGAGGGGCGGATCGGTAGGGCGTCGTGCCGGTGACGGTCACGATGAACGACGGCGGCTGGACGTTCTCCGCGAAGAAGAACTCGGAGTTGTTACGGCTGCCGAGCAGCTCGGCGATCTGTGTGGGAACGGGCGTCTGGGCAGCGTCAACGATCGGCACGTACTCCACGTTGACGGACTCGATGTAGAGCCGGGACCGCTGCTCACGGGGTGGGAGGTCGCCGGCGTTGGGCTCGGGGATGAGGGTCGCTGGGGGTGGATTCACCGCGGCGAAGGCGGTCCCAATGTCTTCGATCAGCCGGGGCCAGAGGTCGCGGTAATCGAGGGTCCGGCGGATGTTGTCGATCTCGGTGCGGCGGTCGGCTTCTTCGATGCGGCCGAGCTCGCTCTGCTTGCGTTGAGCGATATTGATCACGCCATCGACGCGGGTTTCGGTCTGAGCGAACTCTTCCTCGAAGCTGCTGTAGGTCGAGTGGGTCGAGAACACGGTGAGCCCCGCGGCGGCGGCCATACAGCCGGCGGCGGCGAGGATCCAGGGCTGCTTGCGTCGCCACTGCTTCGCGGCGAGCTGAGCAGCGGGCAAGAGGTTCGCGCTGACCGACTCCATGCCGAGGCCTTGCAGCGCCAGGCCGTAGGCAGGGGCCATGTTGACCACGTGGCTGGCGAACTCGGCGGCCCGTTTGCCGTCGACGCTGATGCGTTCGAACTGGTCGGGCCGGGAGACGTCGATCTGCAGGTTGGACTTGAGGAACTTGGCGAGGCCGGGGAGCTTAAACGTCGAGCCGAGCCCGACGATCTTGGTGACGTTGGAGTCGCGGTTGAGCGACTGGTAATAACCGAGCGACCGCTGAACCTCCTGAACGAGGTCGGCGTAGACGCCCTTCATCGCCTGGAAGATCTGCTTGGCGTACTTGCTGGTCGAGGCCTCACGCTTGAGCTTCTCAGCCTTGGGGAAGCTGATCTTGAACTGCTTGACCAGGGCTTCGGTAAAGTTGTTCCCGCCCAGCGGCAGTGTCCGCAGCCAGATGCCCCCCTGCTCGGCGATGATCACGTCGGTGGACACCGTGCCGATGTCCATCAGCATGACGCCCTCGTCGTCGCCGCTCTGCTCGGCCATCTCGTAGGCAAACGAGTTGTAGACCGCCACCGGCGAGAGCGTCAGCGCGTCGACCCGGAGCTCCTGGGCCCGGAAGTTCGACAGGTAGTTCAGCACCCGCTCCTTCGTCATCGCGAAGATGCCGACCTCGACGTCCGGCGAGTCCTCTTGCTGGAAAACCTGATAATCCCACTCGACCTCTTCGATCGGGAACGGGATCTGCTGCACCGCCTCGAACCGGACAATGTCGGGGATCTTTTTCGGCTCCACCGGCGGCAACTTCGCAAACCGGGCAAACGCCAAGTTGCCCGGCACCGACACCACCACCGGGGCCTTGCCCACCTCGTGGCTCTGCATGAACTGGTCCAACGCCAGCCGGACCTGCTCTTCAACGTTCAAGTCCGGCGTCGTCAGCACCTGCTTGAACCGCTGGATGGCGAAGTCCTCGACATGCACCTCGCCCCCGTGACGGGCCAGCTTGATGGCCTTGAGCGCGAAGGAACCGACTTCGATGCCCCAGGCTTCGTTGCTCTTCACCATGAACAGGAACTCCGTAGCTTCAGGAAGTGATCGGGAGAGTCACGGCGATGAGGGGATCAACACCGTCGGAAACACGTTCCAAACGGGCAGGACGCTCGTCAGGTCCCCCAGTCTAACGCCACCACGCCCAAACAGCACGCGCCGCCCCGCGTGCGTCCTATACGACGGCCCACACCACCCGACGGTTCGCCGCTATTCCCGATACCGATCCAACTCTCTCACCACCCGATTTCAATGGAGCCGAGGGGGATCGAACCCCTAACCTCTGCATTGCGAACACAGCGCTCTCCCAGTTGAGCTACGGCCCCGTAGAATCCAAGATTCTCATCCACCCCAGCGATTAGGTCAAGTCCACAAACCTCATCACTGATCTTGGACCAGGGATTGCCTCGCCCCCCGCGTCCCGTTATTCTTTGGAACTCGGCTGATCGACCGTGACTGATTCCTGCCCAACAAAGCAGCACAGGCGCGGACAGGAGCCGGGGCAGCCCCGACGCCGCCCCCGCTCGAATCCGCCCAGACCGTCGGGCCTCTCTCGATCTCGTCGCGTGTCGGCGGAACGCATGGGCCCCTCAACCCGGCAATCTCGGCTCACGCCGTCACCGCCGACCGGCCCCTTTTTGTTCGCCCCGTTTCGCCCGTGGTGTAATTGGTAACACGCCAGGTTTTGGTCCTGGAATTTGGGGTTCAAGTCCCTGCGGGCGAAGTTACCGTCCCCCCGACACGCGACGTGCCATGACCGCCCCACCCGTCCCCCCTGTACATCCCGATGCCCCCGCTCCCGACGCGATCCTCCTCGCCGCCGGTAAGGGCACCCGCATGGGCGGCGACCTCGCCAAAGTGCTCCACCCCGTCGCCGACCGCCCGATGCTGCACTGGGTCGTCGATGCCTGCGCTGCTGCGGGCTGCGAGCAGATCGTCATTGTCGTGGGCTACCAGGCCGACGACGTCCGCGCTTCCTTCAACGACTACGCCCCCCTCGTAGGCCGACCCGACATCGCCTTCGTCGATCAGCCGCAGCAGCTCGGCACCGGGCACGCCGTGATGATGGCCGAGCCCGTCATGCAGGACCGCCGCGACCGTGACGTCTTCGTCCTCGCTGGCGACGGCCCCCTCATCCAGCCCGACACCCTCGCCCAACTCCTGAGCACACACCGGCAAGCCCCCGCCGCTTCCGCCACCCTCGCTACCGCCACGCTCGACGATCCTACCGGCTACGGCCGAGTGCTTCGTGATCCCACGGACCAGTCGTTTGACTCCATCGTCGAACAGAAAGACGCCAGCCCCGACCAGCTCGCCGTCTGCGAGGTCAACCCCAGCTACTACTGCTTCCAGGCCGCCGCCCTCTTCGACGCCCTGCCCCGCCTCTCCGACCAGAACGCCCAAGGCGAGTACTACCTCACCGACGTCCCCGCCCTCCTGAAAGCCGACGGCCAACCCGTCCGCGTCGTCGATGCCGTTCCCCCGCAAGACATCCTCAGCATCAACACCCCCGACCAGCTCGCCGAGGTCGACCGCATCATGCGTGACCGACGCGGCTCATCCCCATCCCCAGTCGCCAACGCCGGAGCCCCCGCATGAGCAAAGCCGACCGCGACAACATCAAGATCTTCTCCGGCCGCGCCTCCCGCGACCTCACCCAATCCATCTGCGAATACCTCGACCTGCCCATCGGCCAAGGCAAGACCGAAGTCTTCCCCGACGGTGAGCTGCTGGTCAAGATCGACGAAGACGTCCGCGGCCGAGACTGCTTCGTGGTCCAGTCCACGACCCACCCCGCCAACGCCAACCTCATGGAGCTGTTGATCTACATCGACTGCCTCCGCCGCGCCTCCGCCGAACGCATCACCGCCGTCATCCCCTATTACGGCTACGCCCGCCAGGACCGCAAAGACGAGGGCCGGACCCCCATCACCGCCAAGCTCGTCGCCAACCTCATCACCACCGCCGGCGCGCACCGCGTCCTGGCGATGGACCTCCACGCCGCACAGATCCAGGGCTTCTTCGACATCCCCGTCGATGCCCTGTCGGCCTCCCCGGTCCTCATCGAACACTTCGCCAAGCTCCAAGCCAACTGCGGCCAGTGCACCATGGTCAGCCCCGACGTCGGCAACGCCAAGATGGCCGCCGCCTTCGCCGACGCCCTCGGCCTCGATCTCGCCATCATCGACAAACGCCGCAAGTCTGGCTCTGACATCGACGCTGCCCACATCATCGGCAACGTCGAGGGCAAGACCGCCTTCATGGTCGACGACATGATCACCACCGCCGGCACCATCTGCGGCGCCGCCCAGCTACTCAAAGACCGTGGGGCCGCCGACATCATCGCCGCCTGCACCCACCCCGTCTTCGTCGGGCTCGCCATGGAACGCCTCGCCGACGCCCCCATCTCCTCCGTCATCGCGACCGACACCATCCCCGCCGGCTCCCGCTGCAAACCCATCGAAGACAAGCTCACCGTCCTCACCGTCTCCAAGCTCATCGGCGAGGCCATCCACCGCATCCACCACAACCGCTCCGTCTCCGATCTCTTCAAGAAAGGCGCCGGCGGCAAACGCTAGACACGACTATCTCACTCAAACCCAAACACAACAACAAAAACCACGAAAGGTACATCCATGTCCACCCACGAAACCCCCACCCTCACCGCCGAAGCCCGTACCAAGACCGGCTCCCGCTACGCCCGCCGACTCCGCGACGAAGGCAAGCTCCCCGCCGTCGTCTATGGCCACGGCGAAGGCCCCGCCTCCCTCACCATCAACGCCAAGACCTTCGGCGAGCTCCTCGACACCTCCGCCCAACTCATCAACCTCGAGATCGATGGCAAGGCCGAGCCCTGCCTCATCCGTGACGTCCAGTACGACCACCTCCACCGCTACCCCGTCCACGCCGACTTCACCCGCGTTAACCTTTCTGAGAACGTCACCGTCGAAGTCGAGCTCGTTACCCACGGCGACCCCGAAGCCCTCAAGGAAGCCGGCGCCGTCCTGAACCAAGAGATCACCGCCCTCGAAGTCTCCTGCCGCGCCGATGCCATCCCCGACGAGATCCGCGTCGATATCAGCAGCCTCACCGGCGACTCCCCCATCACCGTCGGCGACATCACACTCCCCGACGGTGTCACCACCGACCTCGACGCCGACCAGCCCGTTGCCACCATCGCCATCGTGAAGGCCGCCCCCGAGCCCGACACCGAAGAAGCCGATGCCGACGCCGAGCCCGAAGTAATCGAGAAGGGCAAGGCCGACGACGAATCCGACGCCGACGGCTAATCCCCGTCGCCACACCCGAACCCCCAGCGAGCCGGGGCGTGTCGCCCCGGCGGCCCCGCTGCTGTCTTCCGCGCCTCCAACCCGCCGCCCCCCATGCACCTCATCATCGGCCTCGGCAACCCCGGCCCCGAGTACGCCAAGACCCGCCACAACGCGGGCTTCCTCGCCCTCGACCGACTCGCCCAGCGCCACGGCATCCCCATCACCCAATCCAAGTTCCACGCCCTCGCCGGCACCGGCATCATCGCCGACCAGAAAGTCCTCCTCCTCAAGCCCCAAACCTTTATGAACCGCTCCGGCCTCACCGTCGGCGAAGCCAAAGCGTTCTATAAAACCCCAATCGAAAAACTCATCGTCCTCGTCGACGAGCTGGCTTTACCCGCCGGCAACATCCGACTCCGCGCCGGCGGCTCCTCCAACGGGCATAACGGCCTCAAAGACATCAAACGCGTCCTCGCCACCCAGGCCTTTCCCCGCCTCCGCATCGGCATCGACGACAGGGGCCGAGCCAATCAGGTCGATTACGTCCTCTCGCCCTTCACCGACGAGCAAGCCGCCCTCCTCGACCCCGCCCTCAACCGCACCGCCGACGCCCTCGAAACCTGGCTCAAAGAGGGCATCGACAAAGCCATGTCACTCCACAACGCCTGACTTCACCCACCTCTCAATCCATCGCTCATCATTCAGGATTCATCACTCAAACACCCACCCGCTTTCGCAAACTCCACCAACAACCCCACCGCCACGGGCAGCGCATCATCATTGAAATCAAACCCCGGCGTATGCAACCCCGCATACGCCGCCTGCCCAGGCGGACGGAGCCCCACAAACCCGAAGTTCGTGGGCATCACCCCGCTGTAGTACGAAAAGTCTTCACCCCCCATGATCGGTTCGGGCACCTCCAACACACTACTCCCACCCAGCACCTGCTCGGCACACGCTCTCGCATACGCCGTCGCCGCCGAATCATTCATCGTGACCGGATACCCCGACTCGTGCACAAACTCGGCCGAGCAGCCGTGCGCCGCCGCAACCCCGTCCGCCATTACCCGCAGCTCTGCGAGCACCTGCTCCCGCACCGCCGGCGTCAACGTCCGCAGCGTCCCCGCCAGCTCCGCTGCGCCCGGAATGACATTGGTGGCTGAACCATCACCCACCCCCGCACGCAGCTGTGTGATCGACAGCACCGCCTGATCCGCCGACGGCACCCGCCGACTCACCAGGCTCTGCGCCGCCAGCACCAACGCCGCCGCCGCCGGTACCGGATCATTCGACAAGTGCGGCACCGCCGCGTGCCCCCCCTTCCCCCGCACCACCACCCGCACGTCGTCCGTCGCCGCCAGGATCGGCCCCGATCGGCTCGCCCACGTCCCGACCTCCGACTCCGGCCAGCCGTGCAGCCCGTACATCTCTGTTACCTCGACCCCACCGATCTCACGGTCCAACGCCCCCGCCTCGATCATCCGCTTCGCCCCCGCACCCCCCTCCTCCGCCGGCTGAAACACCAGCTTCACCGGCCGCGGCAAATCCTCCTGCATCCCCCACAAGACCTCCGCCGCCCCCAGCAGCGCCGCCGTATGCCCGTCGTGCCCACACGCGTGCATCACCCCTTCATTCACCGACGCGTACGCCAACCCCGTCGACTCGGTGATCGGCAGCGCATCCATGTCTGCTCTCAGCCCAATCCCACGCAACCGCTCCGCCTCCCCGTGCCGCTCACCCACGATCCAACCCACCACCCCCGTCTCCGCCAGCCCCGCCTCGAACGGCACACCGATCCGCTCCAACTCCCGCTGCACCAGCCCCGACGCGTAACGCTCCTGGTACATCAGCTCCGGGTGCGCGTGCAGGTCGTGCCGCCACCCCACCACCCGTTCGATCAACCCATCTTCCAGAACCGCAGCAGCCATCCCCGAAGCATAACCCGCCCGGTACGCCAACCTCGCTCAAGCCTCAACCCCTTCTCCCCCGATACACTCCGACGATGCCCGCCTCACCGTCTTCGCCCGCCGACCTGCTCGCCGACCTCGACCTCCCCATCGAGCGCGACGCCCCGCTCGGCCCGCTCACCTGGTACGGCGTCGGCGGCCACGCCGAGGTGCTCGCCCGGCCGCGCTCCACCGCCCAGCTCGCGTCCCTCGTCAGCCGCTGCCTTGAGCACGCCGTGCCGCTCTACGTCCTCGGCGCCGGCGCCAACCTGCTCGTCCGCGACGCCGGCGTCCCCGGCGTCGTGGTCAAGCTCGACGACCCCGCCTGGCAGCAGCTCTCCATCGACACCGACGCCGCGACGATCACCGTCGGCGCCGGCTACGACCTGTTCAAGCTCGTCACCCAGTCCGCCAAAGCCGGGCTCGACGGCCTCGTCCACATCGCGGGCATCCCCGCCACCGTCGGCGGCGCCCTCCGCATGAACGCCGGCGGCGCCTTCGGCGACATCGGCTCCGCCGTCGCCTCCGTCCAGGTCATGGCCGCCACCGGGCAGACCTACACCCGCGACCGCGACGACCTCGACTTCCAATACCGCAAGTCCAACATCCACGCCCCCTTCATCCTCGAGGCCACCTTCCAGCTCACCCCCGAAAACCCCGAGCCCCTGATGAAGCGGCTCAAGGAAATCTGGTTCTATAAAAAGACCACCCAGCCGATGAGCGAACACACCGCCGGCTGCTGCTTCAAGAACCCCAACTCCGACGACCAGCCCGCCGCCGACGGCCGCGGCGCCGGCCAGCTCATCGACGAAGCGGGCCTCAAGGGCCACACCCTCGGCTCCGCCACCGTCTCCGAACTCCACGCCAACTTCATCTCCGCCGCCCCCAACGGCTCCGCCGACGACGTCCTCGCCCTCATGGACCACGTGACCCAGGTCGTCCAAGACACCCATGACGTCTCCCTCGAACGCGAACTCGTTGTCTGGCCGTAGCACATCTGCGAATCCATACACCCGCACTTCGGCTCCGTTATGGCTCAGCGTCAACGCGCTGCTATAACCGGGTCATGGAACTCCAGTATGTGCTGATCCCGATCATCGTCTTCGCGGTGATCGTCGTGGTGATCTTTCAGTACTTCAACAACAAGGCCCGCCGGGAAGAGCTCGCGCGTTGGGCCGACGCACGCGGCTGGACGCTGGAGCTCGGCAAAGACAAGACGTTCGATGACCGCTTCCCGCAGTTCAAGCTGCTCCAGCGGGGCAGCAGCCGGTACGCCGACGAAATCCTGTACGGGCAGCAGCAGGACGGCCGTGAGGTCTTGGTCTTCCGCTACCACTACACGACCGGCGGGGGGAAGAATCAGCAGCAGCACGTCTTGCATGCCGCGCTGCTCCGTCTGCCGTTCACGATGCCCGAGTTGATCATCCGGCCGGAGGGCCTCTTCGACAAGCTCAAGTCGGCGTTCGGGCTCAACGACATCGACTTCGAGTCGGCCGAGTTTTCGCGTCGCTTCGCCGTCCACTGCCCCGACCGTCGGCTGGCCCACGACCTGATCCCGCCCGAGACGATCGAGTTCCTGCTCGCCCGTGCCACCGCGTACACGCTCGAAGCGGAGGGCGATCACCTGCTGATCACCAACGAGAAACAGTGGGGGCTCCGAGACATCGACCCCTCGATCGCGATCGCCACCGGGTTCCTCGACCGCATCCCGCCCGGCGTCATCGCGCACCACCAAGAGCACACCCGATGATCGATCCCGCCATCATCCTCATCCTCATCGTCGGCCTGGTCATCCTGACGCCGCTGCTCTGGCTGATCGGCACTTACAACGGCCTGGTCCGAACCCGCCAGCACGTGATCGAGTCGTGGTCCGATGTCGACACCGAGCTCAAGCGTCGGCACAACCTGATCCCCAATCTGGTTGAGACCGTCAAGGGCTACGCCGCCCACGAAAGCGAGGTCCTCGAACGCGTCACCGCCGCCCGCGCTGCTGCTGATCGACCGCACGACGGCCCCGCCCACCAGGCCCGTGACGAAGACGAACTCATCGCCGCGCTCGATCGCCTGTTCATCCGCGTCGAGGCCTACCCCGATCTCAAGGCCAGCCGGAACTTCCTGGAACTCCAACACGAACTGGCCGAGACCGAAAACCGCATCCAACGCGCCCGCCGGTTCTATAACGCCAACGTCCGCGACCTCAACGTCCGATGTCAGGCCTTCCCCAGCTCCGTCATCGCCCAAGCCTTCGGCTTCACCCTCGCCGAATACTTTGAGGTCCGCGACGCGGGCCAACGCCTCGCGCCAAGCGTCAGCCTCTCAGGCACAGCCTGACACGTCGCCTACGCCAGCCCCCACGACTTGAGGTTCTCCAGGCTGATCTTCAGCGACTCGAACGGGTCGAGGTCGCCGCTGTCGCGCTCGATGATGTACCACTCGACGCCCGACGCCTTCGCGGCCTCGAGGATCGCGGGCCAGTTCAGGTTGCCGAGCCCGACCTCGCACATCTTGTGTTCACGGGCGGCTGTAACAGTCATGTCTTTGACGTGAATGGCTGGGACACGGCCCGCGAACCGCTTGATCCAGTCCGCCGGGTCGCCGCCGCCGTGGGCGACCCAGTAGGTGTCGATCTCCATCCAGACCGCGTCGTCGCCGTCCTTCTCGAGCATGGAGTAGGGCGTGTCCGCGGGGTCGATCTTCTCCGGCGCTTCTTCCAGCCCGAACGGTGAGAACTCGTGGCTGTGGTTGTGGTAGCCCAGCCGGAGCGAAGTCTGGGCATAACGCTTGGCCAGCGCGTTGTACTGCTCGACAAACGCCGCCCAGTCCGCCTTCGACATCCCGCCCCACCCCGTCCCGCCGATGGCGGTCAGGCCACAGCCGATCGTCTCGTGATAGGCCACGCTCGCCTCCACATTCTCCAACTTGTCCAAACCGAAGTGCGTCGCACAGCAGACCATGCCCGTGTCGTCGAGGATCGTTTTCAACTCGGACGCCTCGATAGTCGCGAAGCCCGCCGCCGACGCCTGGATCGCCCCGAAGCCCATCTCCTTGAGCTTTGCGCAGGTCGCGGCGATATCGCTGGGCGTCTGGCAGTGGTCGCGGAGGGTGTACATCTGGGCGGCGATCTGGGTGGACATGGCAGGCTCCTCGGAGGGGGGTGTTGGATCGGACCGCCGAGTCTAACGCCACCCACTCGCCCCGCAACCCCGCGGCGTTACACTCCGACACGATGCATCTCTCCCTCACTCGGCCCTTCACCGCACCCCGGTACTTCCTCGCGGTGACCACTGCCCTCCTGCTCACCCTCACCGGCTGCGCCCGCGGCCCGCAAGCCCCCGACCTCGGCGGCCTCTACAACCAGGCCGCCCAGTTCTACGACGCCGACCGCACCCCCGTCATTGTCATCCCCGGCATCCTCGGCTCCAAGCTCCGCGACGCCGACGGCACCCTCGTGTGGGGTGCCTTCACCGGCGAGCTGGTCAACCCCAACACCGCCGACGGTGCCCGCCGCATCGCCCTGCCCATGCGGCCCGGCACGCCCCTCGACCAGCTCACCGACGACGTCCGCCCCGACGGCGCACTCGATACCCTCCGCATCTCCCTCGGCGTGCTCCGCCTCAACATCACCGCCTATGCCGACATCCTTGCCACCCTCGGCGTCGGCGGCTTCCGCGATCAGCTCCTGGGCATGCGGGCCATCGACTACGGCGACGCTCACTTCACCTGCTTCCAGTTCGACTACGACTGGCGACGCAGCAACGCCGAGAACGCCGCCAAACTCCACGACTTCATCCTCGAAAAAAAGGCCTTCGTCGAGTCCGAGCTTGAAACCCGCTTCGGCGTACAACGCGATGTGAAGTTCGACATCGTCGCCCACTCCATGGCCGGCCTCGTCACCCGCTACTACCTGCGGCACGGCAACCAGCCGCTCGGCGACACCGGGCCACTGCCCGAACTCAACTGGGCCGGTGCGGAACACGTCCGCCGGGCCATCCTCGTCGGCACGCCCAACCTCGGCTCCATCTTCGCCCTCGAAGACCTGACGCAAGGCTCCAAGCTCTCGGTCATCCTGCCCCGCTACGACCCCGCCCTGCTCGGCACGATGCCCGGCGTCTACCAACTGCTGCCCCGGCAGGCCGATGCCGTCTTGCTCCCGCCGACCGAGACGAACAACGGCAGCGTCCTGCCCACCCACTTCGGGCTCGACCCGCTCGACCCCGAAGTCTGGGCCCAATACGGTTGGGGCCTGCTTGACCCCGATCAGGATCGGGTCCTGCAACACCTCCTCCCTGACGCCCCCGACCGCGCCGCCCGCCTCGCCATCGCTCAAGACCACCTCGCCAAGGCACTCAACAACACCCGGCGTTTTCAGCAGTCCCTCGACCGCCCCGCCAAACGACCCGCCTCCCTCGACCTCCGGCTCTTCGCCGGCGACGCCGTCCCCACCGCGACCGCCGCCCGCATCGACCCGGCCGGCCGTGTCACGCTCATCAACGAGCAGCCCGGCGACGCCACCGTGGCCCGCTACTCCGCCCTCGCCGACACCCGGCAGGGCGACCCCCCCGACGCGTTCCGGCCCCTCGTCCGCTCCCCCATCGACTGGGCCGCCGTCTACTTCCTGTTCACCGACCACCTCGGCCTCACCCGCGACCCCGCCTTCGCCGACAACGTCCTCTACCTCCTGCTCGACGCCCCCCCGCCCGGCCGCGATCCCGTCGGCGAAGGCGACTGACAATCCAAGCTCTTCTCACTCCTTACTCCTCCCTCATGAAATCCATCGCCCTCCACGCCCCCGGCGACGCCTCCGTGCTCCAGCCCTACGACGCCCCGATGCCCAAGCCCGGCCCGCACGACCTGCTCGTCAAGGTCGAGGCCGCCGCCTGCAACCCCGTCGATTACAAAGTCCGTAACTCGAACTTCGCCAACCTCCCCCTACCCCTGATCCTCGGCTACGACGTCGCCGGCACCGTCGCCGGCATGGGCCCGGAAGTCACCGGCTTCGGCGAGGGCGATCCCGTCTATGGCTCGCCCTCCATCGGCCGCAACGGTGCCAACGCCGAGTACGTCCTGCTCGACGCCCGCACCGCGGCACCCAAGCCCGTCTCCCTGTCCTACGTAGAAGCCGCCGCACTGCCGCTCGTGGTCCTCACCGCCTGGGAATCGCTACACGACCGCGCCCGCATCCAGTCGGGCCAAACCATCCTGATCCACGCCGGGGCCGGCGGCGTCGGGCATGTCGCCATCCAGCTCGCCAAGGCCCAGGGCTGCCGCGTCCTCACCACCGCCGGCCGACCCGAGTCCATCGCCCTCTGCCAACAGCTCGGCGCCGACCGCGTGATCAACTACCACGAAGAAGACTTCGTTGAGGTCGCACTCGAAGAATCCACCGACGGCCACGGCCTCCCCGTCGTCTACGACACCGTCGGCGGCGACACCTTCACCCAATCCCTCCAGGCCGTCGGGCTCCAGGGCCAGCTCGTCACCATCGTCAACGTCCCCCAAGACGCCCCGGTCGACTCCCTCAAATACAAGTCCGCCACCCTCCACCTCGAATTCATGGGCATCGCCAACATGCACGGCCTCAACCCGCAGCACCACGGCCAGATCCTCCGTGATGCCGCCGACATGGTCGACCAAGGCACCCTCAAACCCATCGTCTCCCACACCTTCCCCATGGCCGACCTCGCCGCCGCACACGCCCAGCAGGAGTCCGGCCGAACCCTCGGCAAGATCGTGTTGACCCCCGAATTCGACTGATCACCCCCGGTCTCGCCCCGCAGGTCCGAAAAAACCACCCACTACGCCTCACCACGCCCGCCGTGGCTTTGTTCTTGATGCGCCCCGCGTCTGACCGATGTCTTCCCGGCCGCAGGACGCATCGCCTGCAGCATTCATTAACCCCGTTGGACCCCCCAAACGCGAAGGCCCTAGACATGCCCGAACCCACCCGCAACAAGACCATCCTCGGCCCCGACTGCAAGATCTCCGGCGAGCTCAACCTCGACAACGACGCCGTGATCATGGGCACCTTCCAGGGCACCCTCCGCGTCTCCGGCACCCTCGAGTTGACCGACTCCGCCCGCGTCGAGGGCACCCTCATCGTCGGCACCCTCCGCCTCGCCGGCAACGCCAAGGCCGATGTCATCGCCGAAGAAGGCGCCGACCTGCTGCCGGGTGCCCACCTCGAAGGCCAGCTCTACACCGGTCGGCTCAACGTCGTCGAAGGTGCGACCTTCCAGGGCGACGTCTGCATCGGGCCCAAGGCCATCGCCGTCGCCTCCGAGGCCTTCGCCGACGCCATCGAAGCGGTAACCCCCACTACCACGACGATGCCCGAGGCCACCGAGACCGACGCCATGGTCGAGACCTACACCGACATGGCCGAAGCCGAGGCCATGCCGCAGCCTCAGACCGTGCAGACCAACCCCAACTCGGTCAACGCTGTTCTTCAGCGTCGCCGCCAGAAGGTCCTCGCCGCCCGCCAGGCCATCTCCAACGGCTCCGCCTAAGCGCGACGTTCAATCCGTAACCTTCACGGGCCCAACCCCAATCGCCCCTCAAAACCCGGTCCCAGTGACCGGGTTTTTTTGAGGCTCCAGGCTCTAGCAGCTAGCAACTCGATGCCCCTCAAGCCCGCCCTCTCCGCCTTCCGACCCCGCGGCCCCCGCCCGCGCGAGCTCCGCCACGTCGCCTGCCCCAGCTGCTCCCACCAATTCACCGTCTCCCGCAAGGCCCTCACCGCCCGCTGCCCGGCCTGCACCTACCCCCTCGCCTTCGAAGACGTCTCCCTCGCCGGCCACCACCAGGGCGAGCTCTCCACCATGGGCCACGTCGAGCTCCCCGCCGAGTCGCAATTCACCGGCAAGCTCGTCTGCGGCTCCCTCAACCTCGCCGGCCAATTCGACGGCTCCATCACCGCGTTCGGCCCCGTCCGCATCGACCCCCAGCACCACCCCAAGGTGACCGGCACCCTCACCGCCAAGTCCCTCCACGCCCCCCGCGGCTCGTCCTTCCGTGCCACCGTCCACGTCTGCCCAAAGCCCGACCCCGCCAAGGTCGCCGCCGCCCTCTCCGCCACCCACCGCCTCCGCCACACCGCCCCACCCGTCTCCCCGCCCATCTCCCCCGCCGCCTGATCCCGTCCCGTCGTCCGTTCTGTCAAGAAGCCCACATATTCCACCCGTGTGACCCCCTCCCGCTTGTTACAATCCCGCGTTCGCACCACTCGGGGTGTAGCTCAGCTTGGTAGAGCGCTGTGTTCGGGACGCAGAGGCCGCTGGTTCGAATCCAGTCACCCCGATTCCTCCCCACTTCTCAAACGCACACAAACGCTCCAGGCAGCCCGCCCGGCGCTACGATCCCGGTGCATGAAACGCCGACGCACCTGGCTTATCACCACCGCCTCCATCGCCGCCGCCTGGGCACTCCTCGCCGGAGCGCTCTTCGCCCTCAACCGCGCCGAGCCCACTCCCGCCGAGGTCACCGCCTTCCTCCAGAGCACGCCCTGGAACACGCTGTCTGCGGACGAGCGTCGCGCCGCCCTCGACGAGCTCGCCGACCGCGTCAACCGGCTGCCCCCCGACGCCCGCTTCGACCCCACGCTCGGCGAAGCTCTGCGTGACCGCTTCGCCCAGCTCGCCCCCGACGAACAGCAACGCTACCTCGACCAGACCCTCCCGCGAGGCTTCGAACAGATGATGCAGGCCATCAACGCGATGCCCCGCGATGAACGCCAACGCCTTGTCGACCGAGCTCTCCAGGACATGCAGTCCGAGTTCAACCGCGACCCCGACGAGGCACCCGACGACGCCATCGTCCAGCAGTTCATCAACGAGGGTATGCGCAGCTACCTCCGCGACGCCTCCGCCGAAACGAAGCTCGACCTCCAACCCCTCATCCAACAGATTCAAACCGAGCTGCAAAGCCCCCGAAACCGCGGCTTCGGTCCACCCCGCTGATGCATAACCCAACCGTGACCCGCACCCCTACAGCCTACAACTTCCCAACTACCACTTGGCTGCTTCGCCGCCCGGCCTTCTCCCTCATCGAGCTCCTCGTCGTCCTGATCATCTTGGGCGCGCTCATCGCCATCGCCGTCCCCGTCTACCGATCCACCCGCGATGCCGCCCGCTCCGCCGTCTGCCTCAGCAACCTCCGCCAGCTCGGCATCGCCCTCAATGCCTACCTCAACACCACCGACGGCACACTCCCCACCCTCAACAACCGGGCCGCCCTCACCGACCCCGGCCCCGCCCTCGACACGCTCTTCGCCCCGCCCGGCTTCCCCGAAATCACCCCCGACCTCCACCGCTGCCCCGCCGACACCGAAGCCATCCACGCCAACTCCGGCACCAGCTACTTCTGGAACTTCACCCTCGACGGCCAGTCCGTCGACACCCTCTTCTCCATCGCCGGCGGCTCCCCACCCGGCACCCCCACCAGCACCTCCACAATCCCAGTCTTGTCCGACAAGGAAGGCTTCCACCCCCACCTCGAAGACCGCATCAACATCCTCTACGCCGACGGCCACGCCTCCAACAACCTCAGCTTCCTCGACACCCTCCCCGCCGACCCCGGTAGCACGCCTCCCGTTCCCCCCACCGAGTAATGCCGCCCGCAATCCAGCTCCAACACGTCGCCAAGGCCTTCGGCCAACGCCCCGCCGTCCACGACCTCTCCCTCACCGTCCCGCAGGGCTCGATCTTCGGCCTCCTCGGGCACAACGGGGCCGGCAAGTCCACCACCCTCGGCATGCTCCTCGGGCAGGTCTACCCCGACACCGGGACCGTCACCCTCCACGGCCACAACGTCTTCACCCACCGCCGAGACGCCCTCGCCCACGTCGGGGCGATCTTCGAGTCGCCCTGCTTCTATGCCTACCTCACCGGCTACCAAAACCTCAAAAGCCTCATTTCGTATTCCGACCCCACCCCCAAAGAACGCCTCGACGAAGTGATTGAGATGTCCGGGCTCACCGACCGCATCCACCACAAGGTCGCCACCTACTCCCACGGCATGCGTCAACGCCTCGCCCTCGCCCAGGCCCTGCTGCCCAACCCCCTGACCCTGATCCTCGACGAACCGACCGACGGCCTCGACCCCCAAGGCATCGCCGAGCTCCGCCGGACCCTGCTTCACCTCAATCGTGACCTCGGGCTAACGCTCCTGTTCTCCTCACACCTGCTCAGCGAGGTCGAACACCTCGCCACCGACCTCGCTGTGCTCCACGAGGGCCACCTCGTCTTTCAAGGCCCCTGGAACCCCTCGAAACACCAAGCAAAACAGATCCGCCTCCAGGTGGATCAACCCGGCCAGGCTGTCAACCAGCTGCTCGAAGCCAATCTCATCGAGCCGTTATCAGCCATCGACATACTCGGACCGATCACCGTCACGCTCACCGATCACGCCACTCCCGCCGATCTCAACCGCGTCCTGCACCAGCATGGCCACGCCGTCGACGAACTCACCCCAATCAAGCCCACCCTCGAGTCCTTCTACCTCCAAACCATCACCCCACCCACCTCCGAACTTAGCGCCTAACTCCTAACCCCTAGCGCCTAGAACATGCTCGCCCAACAACTCCAACACGAGCTATACAAACTCTTCGCCCGGCGGCGGACGTACATCGGCTTCGGCGCGTTTCTGGTGCTGCAGGGCCTGATCCTCGCGTTGCTCCAACACCCGCGGGCCAAGGGCCAGATCAACGACCTGCTCGCCCAGAACGGCCTGGACTTCTCGCTGCATTACCAAGGCCTGACTCTGGCGATCGTGATCATCGCGTTCTCGTTTACGTTCCTGGGCGGGCTCTATGTCGCTCTGGTAGCTGGCGACATCGTTGCCAAGGAGGTGGAGGAGGGCACGATGCGGATGGTGCTCGCCCGCCCGGTCTCACGCACCCGCTTGCTCCTGATCAAGCTCGCCGCTTGCACGATCTACACGCTCGCCCTGGTGATCTTCCTCGGCACCACAGCGCTGCTGCTCGCCTCGGCGTACCGCGGCGGCCTCGGGCACCTGTTCATCTTCCTGCCCGACGAAGACCTCTTCGCGTTCTACGCCACCGGCGAAGGCCTGCTGCGCTACGCCGGTTCGGTGATGGCCTTGGCATTCGGCACGCTCACCATCACGTGCATGGCGTTCATGTTCTCGTGCTTCAAGATGAAGCCTGCCGCCGCGACGATCCTCACGCTCTCGGTCTTCTTCATCGACGCGATCCTCACGAACCTGCCCTACTTCCGCGACCTACGACACGTGTTCATGAGCTACCACATCGGCGGCTGGGTCCGGCTGTATCACGACCACCCGCCGTGGCCGTCGCTGGCCCGCAGCTTCCTAGTGCTGCTCACGCTGCAGGCGACCTTCACGCTGATCGGCATCACCCACTTCCGGCTGAGAGACCTGAAGGGCTGAGCGTTGCTTCGGCTAGGGCTTGCTTGACGGGTCGGTGACGGATAGGGGTCGCGGTGAGAGGGGTCGGACCCAGAGGTTGCGGAAGCGGACGCGGTTGCCGTGGTCCTGGAAGCGGATGGGGGCTTTGTCGCCGTGGGCGGTGTAGCGGGCGCGTCGCTTGTAGAGGGTCTGGCCCTCAAGGTGCCAGTGGTCTTGGACGAGCACGCCGTTGTGGAAGACGGTCACGGTGGCGGGGATGAGCAGGGTGCCGTCCTCGGCGAAGTGGGGGCGTCGGAAGATGATGTCGTAGGTCTGCCAGCGGTCGAGGCCGAGGCCGGCGTTGACCAGCGGCGGGTTCTGGCCGTAGACAGCGGCGGCCATGCCGTCGGGGTAGGTGGGGCTGCCGAGGCTGTCGAGGACCTGGATTTCGTATCGGCCCATGAGTAAGATGCCGGAGTTGCCGCGTTTCTGGGAGAACTTGTCCTGGTAGTCGGCGGGGACCATCCACTCGGCGTGGAGCTGGACGTCGCCGAATTTTTCGCGGGTCACCAGGCTGCCGCCGCGGGGGCGGACCTCGAGGTAGCCGTCACGGATGACCCAGCCGGGGGTGGGCTGACCTTCGCGGTCGATCGTGGGCAGGAAGGCGGAGAGGTCGGCGTCGGGTGCCGTACCATCGAAGAGGACGATCGCGTCGGAGGGCGGTCGGCCAGGGCGTTGCTGCAGGCTGGGTGTGGGCGGGGTGACGACGGAGGGCTGGGGGCGGTTGGGGTCGTGGACAGCCCAGGGCTGGGTCTTGGTCGCCGGGTCGCCGGGCGGGAACCAGAGGCTGTCGTAAGCAGGGGGCGGTACGGTCGGCGTGTTGGGCTCGACGTGGTCTTCGAGCAGCACGGGCTGCGTTGCGGGGGGTGGGTCGGAAGGCTCCGCCCAGGCCGAGGACATCGCCAGACCAGGGATGATCCAAGCGGTGACGATAAAGCGACGGATAAGACAGGTTTGGGGTCGATGCATCAAGGACTCCTCGATCACTCGGTGACACGGGGCATAAGCAGAGGCGCGGTGGGCAAGCCGTTGAGCGCAAGACTTATGGTAAAGCGTCGTCCTGGTCTGAAGCAGGGGCCGGAGGCACAGCGGTGATGCCGCGGGGCATGCCGGCGGCGCGGCGCCAGCTGCTGAGTTGACCGGTGTGGTACGCGAGGTGGGCGGATGTTAGGAAGGCGACCGCAGAGGCGACACGAGCGAACTGCTTGCCCCAGGTCGCGTGTTCGATCGGCGCGTTCCAGTTGGCGGGCTCAGCCGACGCGATGGCGTGTGCCACTGCATCGACGCCGGTCGTGAAACGCTGCAGCAGATTGGCCTTGGCGGGGTACGCGGAGCGGTCGGCAACAGCCGGCCGATCCTTGCCGCAGGGCAAAGTCCAGGGGTTATCGAAGGGCTGACCGGTCAGCAGCGCGGTGACGACGTCGTTGTAAGCCGAGACGTGGCCGATGAGCCAGGCGGGGTGGTTAATCGCGGGGACGGGCTGGTCCGCGAAGCGGGCGTCGTCGATGTCATCGGCGAGGCGGATGAGCGTGTCGGCGTTCCAGCGGTAAGCAAAGAGGAGATCGTCGGGGGTGAACATGTTGAGTGATCAAAGGAGTGAGGGTCAGGGATCGACCGTGTTGATCCACGCGCCGGCGAGGACGGTGTCGGCGAGCGGGGTGTCGGCGGGGCCGTAGGCGACCATGGCTTGGCCGGGAGTGACCGCTTCGAGGGGCGGGTCGTAACGGGCTTCGAGCTGGTCGGTGTTGCCGTCGGGGGGGATGCGGGGCGGGATACGGACCTGGGCGGGATGGAGGTTGCCGTTGTAGCGGACCTTGAGTTGGCAATCGATCCACTGCCCGGGTGGGGGCGGAGTGGTAAGCCAGTTGGCTTCGTTGCCGGTGCAGGCGGTCGACAGCAGGTCGTCTTTGGAGCCGACGGTGACGGTGTTGGTTTGGGGGTCGCGGTTGACGACGTAGAGGGGGTAGCCGAGGGCGACGCCGAGGCGACGGCGTTGGCCGATGGTGTAGTGCTGGTGGCCGTCGTGTTCGGCGAGTGTCTCGCCATCCGTATTGACCAATCTTCCGGGGGAGAAGCCGCCGGGGGTGCGTTTTTCGACGAGGGCGGCGTAGTCCTGGTCGGGGACGAAGCAGATCTCCTGGGAGTCGGGCTTGTTGAAGGTGGGGAGGCCGGCGGACTCGGCGATCTGGCGGGTGACGGTTTTTTCGAGGCCGCCGATGGGCAGGAGCATGTGGGCGAGCTGGTCGCGGGGGATGCCGAAGAGGACGTAAGACTGATCTTTAGAATGGTCGATGCCGCGGAGGAGTTTGGGGTCTTGCGGGTTTGATAGATCCGTGCGGGCGTAGTGGCCGGAGGCGACGAAGTGGGCGTCGATGGATTGGGCGTAGTCGTGGAGCTTGCCGAACTTGAGCCAGTCGTTGCAGCGGACGCAGGGATTGGGCGTGCGGCCGGCGTTGTATTCGGCGGTGAAGTAGTCCATGATCCGGCCGAAGTCCTTTTGGAAGTTCAGCACGTAGAACGGGATGCCGAGGGTGGCGGCGACGAGTCGGGCGTCGTCGGCGTCGTTGACGGAGCAGCAGCCTTGCTTAGAGGCTCGAGGCTTGAGGGGTGAGGCTTGAGGGTCATCCGGTAGGTCGAGCTGGCAGGCTTCGTCGGGGTCGGGGTCTTTAATTGCGCCGTTACGCATAAAGACGCCAACGACGTTGTAGCCGTCGTCTTTGAGCAGCGCAGCGGCGGCAGAAGAATCGACGCCGCCGGACATGGCGAGGACGACCTTTTTACCGGTGCCGGGTTTGGCGAGCGGGGCGGGCATGAGCCTCGGATTGTAGATGGTGGGGCGGCTTTAACGCATCGGTCACGCGGTCGCCACCACCGGTGGCGGCTTTATAAGGCGTGGGCGGATGATCTATGATTGGGCGAATGCGTGATCGGTTAGGGCATCGGCTGCGGGTGGGCGTGCTGACGGGGCTGATGCTGGTGGTGTGTGGTGGTGCGGCGGGGGAAGACGGGCCGGTGTGGCGGTCGGTGGAGGGGTTGCCGCAGGGCGTGTTGGTGGTGGTGTCGGTGCGGTCGCCAGAGGCGCTGAAGGTGCGGGTGGCGGAAGCGCTGGAGGCGTGGGGGCTGCCGATCGGATCGGGTTGGGTGATGGGACGACTGGGCATGCGTGAGCTGGCGGACGGCCAGGTCGTTGCTGGCAAGGGCTGGCAGATCGGGGGGATGCGGCCGGGGCCGCCGCGGGCGCTGCGTGAGGTGATGGCGGAGCAGGATGTGGTGGCGGTGGTGGACCAGCGGGGGTTGGGGGCGATGCAGCGGTCGCTGGCGGCGGTCGGGGCGGGGCTGGTGGTGCAGCAGCAGATGATGGGTCGGGGGATCGATGTAGGCGTGGCGACGTCGGCGGGGAACGGGGTGTCGCAGTGGGTGAAGCGGGCGATGGACACGGCAGAGGTCGTGGCGATCGGGCTGCGTCGGGTGGACGGCGGGACGCGGCTGACGGTGGCGGCCCAGGTGCCGGCCGCGAAAGGGTGGCGGGCGGGCGTTGGGCTGAGCGATGGGGCGAATGGGTACGCAATGCTACTGGAGCGGGCGTATCTGGTGCGGGGACGGGTCGCTTGGCCGGGTTTGCCGGAGGCGGTGCGGTCGGTGACGGCGGCGTGGTATGTGCCGACGCTTGAGGGGATGCGGGCATCGGGGCCGATCGAAGCGGCGGCGTGGGTGGAGGGTTGGCCGGGGGTAAGGGGCGAGACGCTGCGGCGGAGATGGCTGGTTTGGCTAAACGGGCTGGAGCGGCAGGTGTTGGCGTGGCCGCCGACGGCGGTGCCGGGGCGGGAGTCGGTAGCTTGGCACTTACGGCGGACGAGGGTGGTGGGTGTTGATGAAGTGGTGAAAGGGGCAGCGGCTTGGCGAGTCGAGGCGCGGTTTGGGGAGAAGGCGTACGAGCGGTACGACCCAGCGGTGATGCTGATGGACGGGGCGTCGTTGAGCGGGGCCGTGGGCGTGATGGAGGCGGGGATGTGGATGACGGTGGGCGAGGAATCGGGGTTGGTGAAAGAGGCGGCGCGGGCGGCGGCGGAAGCGCCGGCCGGTTTCTCGGGTTTGGAGATAGGGTCGAAGCAGTTGCTAGACGGGCAGGTGAGCGTGTTGGGGGTGGTGGAGGCGGTGAATCTGTACAGTCCGTTGCTGCCGGGTCGGCTTCGGCTGCGGGAGGTGGATGCGGGTGTGCGGCCGGTGTCGTTCGCGGTGGAGGTAATGCGTGTGGCGGGGCAGGAGGGGGTGGTGGTGGCGACGGTGGAGTTGCCGGATGACGCGGGGCGGGCGATGGTGGGTGTGATGGCTGAGGTGTTTCGGCGGGTTGCGGCAGAACCGGCGCGGCCTTGAGGCAGTAGCGGTGGTAGGACTGAAATAAGGACGTGTGATGGCGTGGCGTGTGAAGACAACGGACTGGGGGCTGATCCTGGCGGGGGTGGTGCTGCTGAGTGCGGCGTGTGTGGGGGTGTGGGGGCCGAGCGATGGGCCGACGGCGGGGGGTGGTGCGGAGCGTGCGGAGTACATCGAGCCGGGCGCTGCGGCGACACAGCCGTTGCCGCAGCTGGTGGGGTTCACGATCAACATGCACCACCCGTACGATGTGACGCCGGCGATCGAGGCGATCGACGAGCTGCATCGGCTGGGGTTTAATTCGCTGCAGTTGACGGTGCCGGTGTTCCAGGAGCACGGCAGTTCGCCGGTGCCGGTGCGGGACATCCGCCCGAGCCGGAGCCCGTCGGACGAGCAGATCCTGGCGGTGCTGCGGCACGCGAAGTCGTACGGGATGCACACGAACCTGCTGTGGCAGATCAACTTCACGAACCCGCGGGGGAACGAGTGGCGGGGGAAGATCCGGCCGCCGGACTGGGGCGTGTGGTGGACGGCGTATTACGGGCTGCTCGGGGAGCACGCGGACCTGGCTCGGCGGGCGGGGGCAGACGTGTTCACGATCGGCTGCGAGCTACTGTCGACGCACGCGCCGGAGTTCCGGCAGCGCTGGCTCAAGGCAGTCGCGGAGGCGCGCAAGCGGTTCCCGGGTCGGCTGGTGTATTCGAGCACGTGGGACAGCTTCGAGAAGTACCCGGCGTGGGACGGGCTGGACGTGGTGGGCGTCTCGGGGTGGTGGAACCTGACGCGGGGGGCGGCGGACCCGGAGAACCCGACGGACGCGGAGCTGAAAACGCGTTGGGTGCAGATCAAGGACGGGCTGCTGGCGTTTGCGGAGCGGCAGGGCCGACCACTGCTGATCACGGAGGTGGGGTACCCGACGATCCCGTGGGCGCTGCGTGACCCGTGGAACTACATCCCGCGGTCGGACACGGTGCCGGACGCCGAGGCGCAGGCGCGGGGTTATGCGTCGTTCACGGCGGCGTGGGCGGACACGATCGCGCCGCCGGGCTTGCCGTCGTGGTCGTCGGATTTCCTGGGCGTATTCTTTTACGAGTGGTCGCCGTTTATGTCGTCGGGGACGCCGAACGATTTCGGGTATTCACCGCGGAACAAGCCGGCGGAGAAGATCGTGACGGAGTGGGTGAAGCGGGAAGCGCTGCCGACGGCGACGGGTGGGGCGCGAACGGGTGACGAGTAATGCACAGCACGGCGAACACAGGGGCCCGGCGGTAAGCTCGCAGCATGCGTGACACCGCCCTGCTACAGACCGACCTGCCCCTGCCCGGCAAACGCAGCGGTAAGGTGCGCGACCTCTACGAATGCACCACGAACGATGGCCAAGACGCGCTGGCGCTCATCGCCACCGATCGGCTCTCGGCGTTTGATGTGGTGATGCCTAATGCGCCAGCGGGTAAGGGCGTGGTGTTGACGGCGACCTCGGCGCACTGGTTCGGGCTGATCCGGGAACACTTCGGTGACCGGCTGGACACGCACGTGCTGAGTTTTGATGCCGACGACATCGCGGGGTTGAGCGAGGAGCAGCGGCAGAGCATCCGGGGGCGGGTGACGGTGGGGAGGCCGACGCGGGTGGTACCGATCGAGTGCGTGGCCCGGGGGTATCTGGCGGGCAGCGGGTGGAAGGAGTACCGGGAGAGCGGGACGGTGTGCGGGATCGAGCTGCCGGCGGGGCTTACCGAATCCGCTGAGCTGCCCGAGCCGATCTTCACGCCGGCGACGAAGGCGGAATCGGGGCACGACGAGAACGTGTCGTTTGAGCGGGCGTGTGAGGCGGTCGGTAGAGAGTTGATGGAGACGCTGCGTGACCTGACGTTGGAGGTGTACGGGATGGCGCGGGAGCTCGCGCTGCCGAGGGGCTTGATCCTGGCGGACACGAAATTTGAGTTTGGGCTGCCGGTGGATGATGCGGCGGAGACGGTTGACGGCCGGCCGATTCTGATTGATGAGGTGTTGACGCCGGACAGCTCGCGGTATTGGCCGGCCGAGCGGTATGAGCCGGGGCGGGCGCAGGAGAGCTTCGACAAGCAGTTCGTGCGGGACTACCTGCAGGGGCTGACGGATCGTGGGGCGTGGGACAAGACGCCGCCGGGGCCGATGCTTCCGGACGAGGTGTTGGAGCAGACGTCGGCGCGTTATCTGGAGGCGTACCGGATGCTGACGGGGCGGGACCTGGACTTGGATCACCCGGCTTGACGGAGCGCAGCGTGTGGGGCTCTCCGAGGGTTTCCGTATAGTGCGGGGATGAACGACACATCGATAGCGGGCACGCCGGCGGGGGAGGCGAGGCGTCTGGCCATGATCGCGACGGCGGGTAGCGGTGGGGTGACGCTGATCTATTGGGGGCTGTGGGAGTGGACAGGGCTGCTGGCGGTAGGCGCGGGGCTGGCGATCGGGATCGCGGCGACGGCGGGGCTGGCGGCGGCGTGGGCGGAGCTAGCGTTCGGTGAATCAGACGACGAGAACAATCGGCCCAGCCGGATGGCGATCCTCGCGTCGAGCCTGGGGACCTGGGGGGTGATACTCGGGGCGGCGGTCGCGCTGATCCGGCTGGTGCGGAGCTTGTTCAGCAGCGCCCCGCTGGAGCACACGGACTGGGCGTTCTGGCTGAGTCTGCTGCCGATGCTGATGGGCATCGCGTTGGCGGTGTTTGTCATCAAGGACAAGGCGTACTTCGAGTCGACCCGCGTCAGGGGGATCACCGCGTTTCCCATGGTGCTGGCGGGGGCGGCGGTCACGGCGGCCGTCATACTGGGGCTGACACACTTCCGGGCGATGGCGTGGCTCGACGCGGTCGGTGGGGCGTTTCTGGCGTGGGGCGGGCTGGGCCTGCTTTGGGCGGGGCTCTGGCGTCAGTTCAATCGGCTGACCGGGCTCGACGCGGTCGGCTCCGCGCCCGGCGGGCAAGACACACCATCACCCTCAAGCAGCGGCCCGAGCCCCGCACTCGATCCAGCGCGCATGCAGCGGACGCCCCCCACCGAGCCGCCGCCGGCTGCGCCGCACCCGCTGGAGTCCTACCCCTCAGACAGCGAAGACCTCTCGCCGATCGAGCTGGCCGACGGCCCCGAAGCCGCCTCTGACGAGTCAGACCCCGACAAGCCCAGCACGGGTCAGGCCTGAGGCCGCTTCACGGAATCAGTCAAACACAACCCACGGCTCGACCGCCGCGGCTGTCTTCACCCCGATCATCCGCACAGCGGTCAACGACTCCGCATCCACAAATGGCCCGTGCCGATCCCGGTGCGTCACCACATACCCCGCGTTGACCCGCCCGATACCCGGCAGCGCCCGCAGCTGACCCCGTGTCGCCGAGTTGATCGGCACGCGGTAACCGGTCGCCCGGGGCTGCACCGACGACGCGTCCATCCCCCGCTGCATCAGCATCCACGCCAGCCCCGAAAACACCACCACGAACACCCCCGCAAGCAACGCCGCCCATCCCTTACGCGATCGCTCCATCACCCCGCCCCCACCCCACCCGCCGCACCCGCACCACCCGCTCCACCACCACCCACGTTCGCCGCATCCGCTTCACCAGCCCCCTCGGGCGGCTGCCCCAGCAGGTGACGCCGGAACCCCACCAAACGACGCCACGCCGGCCGGGCCTGCAGGTCTTCGCCGACCAGCCCCGACAACGGCAGCTCGATGTTCGGATGGTCCACCAGGTCGTGCCACGCCACCGCATCGATGTACGGCTTGCTCACCGCGATCTGCAACGCCGCCTCAAGCCAGTGGCTCTGCACCACCCCCGACCACGGCCGACGCCAGTACCCCGCCTCCGCGTCCACCGGGTCGTTCGACTCCGCCCGCGCGATCATCATCGACGTCACCGTCTCACTCGGCACGCCCAGCGTCACATGCACCGGCTTCCCAAAGTGCGAAAACTGATCCAGCATGTTTGACAACTGCATCAAATCCCGCGTGTGCTGCCCTGGCATCGCCTGCCCCATCGGGTAGCGGATCGACAACGCGTCGAACCCAATCGACGACTGCACCAACAGGTCGGCGTACATCAGCGGAGGGATCGACCGCTGGTTCTCGCCGTAGTACTCGCCAAACGGCTGCCGCAGCTCGACGATCGCCTTGCTCGCCGGCTGCGCCTTCTTGACCAGCATCGTGCACATCCGCGTCAGGTCCATCAGCTGCTCGAAGTTGAACGTGAAGTGCTTGTTCACGTGCAGCCCCGACACCACGTTCCACGCGGTCACCGTGTTCTTGTACCGCTCGACCACCCGCTCGACGTGCTCGTAGATCATGTCCCGCACGGTGTCGTAGTCGTGCTCCCAGATGTACAGCCAGTCCGGCAGCTCGCCGGGCTCGAACGCGATCAACGGCCCGGCGACCAGCGGCACCCGCTGTGCCGCCGACCACTCCACCCAGTCGTCCATCAGCCCCCACTGATAGTTCCCCTCCTCCGGGCACAACGCCTTCCACGGCATCGGCACCTGCACGAAATCAAACTGCGACCGCAGCCCCGCCCGCACCCGCTCGTCGCGCAGCTCCAACGCCGCCCCACACCCCAGCGGCGCCTTCGGCAGCGCCCCCACAAAGATCCGCCGGTTCAGCAGCAGCTCCGAGTGAGCCAACGCCAGCTCCTCGCTGCCGTCCAACGCGGTGTGCAACGACTCGCCCGCCAGCCGTGCCGCCTCCTCCGGCGAGTCACCCGCCCGGCACAACGCCTCGATGAACTTCTTCCGGGCCGTCTCGCTCCGCTTCGTGACCGGGTGGTCCTCCGGCAGCTCGAACATCTGCCAGTCTTCCAGCTTCGCGTACAACGTCATCAGACGGTGCCGTGCCAGCTCGAGCGTCAGGATGTACGGCTCTTCGCGGTCCGGCAGCAGACACGTCTGCAGGGTCAGCTCCCCGAGGTCCCCCGCGGGGTGCTGCAGTGCGAGTGCCGCCGCACCCGCGTCCCGCTTGTGGACATCGATGATGCCGTTGCGGAAGGTGATGTCGCACCGCATCGCGTTGCCGTCCGCCCCGACGATGTAGGCGTTGCGCAGCGGCCAGGTGCTGGCGGGCAGGGCGTCGTGATCGAAGACATAGAAACGCAGCATCGAAGTAACCCCGATCTTAGAGGATGCCCCCCCGCAACGTCAGAACACGACGCCGCCCCTTGAATCGCTTGCTCAGGACATACGCCAAGCCGGCTGACCGATAACCCGCCCTGACCGCCGCCAGACGCCACTTGCGCACCGTGTTCCTTGACGCTTTAACGACGCAGATTTACCTTACATCTTCCCACCTCCTCTCCCCGCCGATCCCCGGAGCCTCCTCCATGCCGCGATGTGTCATCCCCAAGGGCTTGTTTGTGCTCGCCCTGACCGCTTGTTTTGGCCTGCTCGCTGCCCCTCACGCCGGTGCACAGGCCGCCAAACCCAACGCCGCCCAGAAGACCGCCCAGACGCTCTGGGCCAACTTCGCCCACTACGTCCGTGTCGCCAAGCCCGATCAGGCCAAGGAGGCCGCGGACGTCCTGGTCACCGACCGCGTTTCTGGCGACGATCTGCTCTTCGCCGTCGAGAACTCCCGCCACGCGGCCGTAGCCGACCAGATCCTGACCATGACCAGCCGCATGGAAGGCCTCGCCGACGTCGGCGGCAGCCTCCGGACCAAGCTGCAGGAAGCCCGCCTCGCCCGGGCCCAGGAACCCGCCCGCATCCGCGAAGACATCCGTCAGCTCACCGTCGATGCTCGCACCCGGGCCAACGCCACCGCCCGCCTCCGCGAGGCCGGCCAGTTCACCGCCCCCGCCTTCCTTGAACTGCTCTCGTCCAACCGCCCCGACGACCGCCGGCTCCAACCCTTCGCCGTCGACGCCATGGTCGCCGTCGGTCGCCCCCTGGTCTACCCGCTCAGCATCGCGCTGCCCAACCTCGACGCCCCCACGCTCGTCACCGTCCTCGGCGTCCTCGACGACATCGGCGACCCCCTGGCCATGCCCGCCATCCAGCAGGTCCTCGACAGCGACCTGCCCGACGGCACCAGCGCGATCGCTCGCTCGGTCCTCAGCTCGCTCGCCGCCCGCAGCGACGCCCCCGCCAATGCGTCCGCCGCCGACCTCTACCTGTTCTTCGCTCAGGCCAGCTACGACGCCGGCACCGCCGGAGAAACCCTCCTCAACACCGTGCCCACCCGCGGACAGGGCACCCTCTGGCGTTTCCAGAACCGCAGCCTCTCCGCCCTGAGCGTGCCGCTTCCGATCTATGCCGACGTCCGGGCCATGCAGGCCACCCGCGCCGCCCTCGACCTCGACCCGCAGCTCACCGCCGCCCTGTCGCTCTACACCGCCGCCAACCTCCGCCGTGAGATCCGCCTGCCCGAAGGCAGCCCCGACCCTTCTTACACCGCCAAGCCCGCCGCGTTCTACGCCATGCTCGCCGGCCCCGGCGTCCTCCACACCGTCCTCGCCCGCGCCCTCGACGAAGCCGACCCCGCCCTCGCCTTCGCCGCCATCGAAGCCCTCTCGCAAACGGCCGGCACCGAGACGCTGCTCAACCTCGATCGCAACCGCCAGCCCCTCCTCCAAGCCCTGGCTTACCCCGACCGGCGCGTCCGCCGGGCCGCCGCCCTCGTCCTCGCCGACACCAACCCCACCGAGGCCTTCCCAGGCTCCTTCCAGGTCGTGCCTATCCTCGGCCGGACCGTCCGCCAGTCCGCCCAGAAGTTCGCCTTCGTCCTCGCCGACCAGGAAGCCGCCGGCCCGCTCCGCAACGTCCTGGAAAACAAGGAATACACCGTCATCAACGCCGCCTCGATCGACGAGGCCGTCGTTGCTCTCACCGCCGTCCCCGCAATCGACCTCGTCGTCGTCCCCGGCACGTTCGACTCCACCCGGGCCGTCCTCAACCAGACCGGCACCAACGCCCGGCTCGCCGCCACGCCCGTCCTCGCACTGGTCAGCGCCGGCGACGCCATCCGCCTCAACCGCGCCTTCGCCGACGTACCCCGCCTCACCGCCTCCGAGGCCACCGTCGATAACGCCGACGCGATCGGCGCCGCGATCGACCAGGCCATCGCCGAATACGCCGGCGACGAGATCCCCGCCGACGAGGCCGAGGCCATGGCCCTCGAAGCCCTCGACCTGCTCGACCGCGTCGTCCTAGACTCGCCGGTCTACAACCCCGCCGTCATCGAGCCCGCCCTGATCGAGGCCCTCGACGACACCCGTCAGCCCGTCGCCGTCGCCGCCGCCAACGTCTTGGCCCGCCTCGACTCCGAGTCCGCCCAGCAGGCTCTGCTCACCAAGGCCGCCGCCGGCTTCGGCGACCTCCAGGTCGCCCTGCTCAACAGCCTCGCCGACTCGGCCCGCACATTCGGTAACCGGCTCACCGCCACCCAGGCACAGTCCCTGACCGACATGGTCAACACCGCCGCCGGCGAAACCGCCCTCGCCGCCGCCCGTGCCCACGGCGCCCTCGCGTTGCCCACCAGCCAGTCCGTCCAATCCATCCAGGCCGATTGACTCGACTCGTAGCCCGTCGCTTGCGACGAGTCCCTCTGCGTTTAGCCCGGTCGCTTGCGACCGGTCCCGCGCAACGAAAGGCTCAACGCCCCCCAAACACCCACGCCCCGGACATCTGCCCGGGGCGTGCGGTGATCTTCAGTTGACGCCGGCCGTAAGCCGAATCCTGTTCCCACGATGCTCACGCACCACGGGGCGGCCATTCCTCTAGGCGTGCCGTTGCCGACACGCTCCAGCACCCGACCCGCCCCCAAACCGTCGGACCAACGGCCCCCCGCCCCCGGAAGTGACCACTAGGCTCACGGATAACTCCGGTAAGCCGAATGCCCACTTCCGGGGGCGGGTGGGGGGCTGCTTGGGCTTGCACGCGGTGAGGTTTACCAGGCGATGACGGTCACCCGTCAACCGGTGCGCTCTTACCGCACCTTTTCACCCTTACCTGTGCCGTCACTCCGGGGAGCTCGGGCCATCGGCGGTGTGTTCTCTGTGGCACTGGCTCTAGCCCGGCCGTTCCCAGCCGAGCCGGTGGGCGTTACCCACCACCGTGTCCTGCCGTGTTCGGACTTTCCTCACGGGGAACCAGGCCCCGCGCGGCCGCAACACCAGCGTCGCCACAAGTCTACATCACCGCTGCAATTCGGCATATGCAAACCGCCATTGAAGTATCCTCCGCAAAACGTGCCTGCCCCCAACCCCACCGCCCCCGAAGCCGTCCTGTGGGCCGACGCTCCCCACGTCGCCGTCCTTGCCGAGACGCTCGATCTCATGGGGGCCGCCGTCCGCCCGCTCGCCCTCGCCGGCCCCCCGTCCACCGAGCTCGACCGCCTCGCCCGACGCCTCGACCTGCCCCTCCTCGACGACCTCCGCAAGCTCGTCATCGACCACCCCGCCGCCTGCCTGCTGCTCGCCCACAGCCAGGACCTCCCCGCCGGCCCGCTCGCCAACGCCGCCCAACAAGACACCGCGCTGATCACCCTCGAGCCGCTTGCCGGCGACCTCGCCACGCTCGACAAAACCCTGCAGCCCCAAGGCCCCGCCAAGCCGCCCCTCGCCGCCCACTCCCCCCTCGCCTTCGCCCCCGCCTTCACCGAGTCGCCCGGCTTCGTCGCCGCCGCCGACCCCGCCGACGCGCTCCAAGACCCCCGACTCCTCCAGATCACCTCGCTCGGGCAGCCCCAGCACGGCTCGCTCTTCGCCCGCCTCTTCGACGCCTTCGCCGCCGCCCTCACTCTCGTCCCCCCGCCCGAAACCATCCACGCCTACGCCGTCGGCCCCGACGCCTCCCCCGCACCTCCCCCCGATCACCTCCGCGCTCTAAATGGCTCCGTCTCCGCACACGCCCGGCTCCCCGGCGGCGCCGCCCTCCAGCTCCTCGCCTCCAACGCCGCCGCCCACACCCACCGCCAGCTCACCGCCCTCGCCCCCAACGCCCACCTCCAACTCACCGACACCCGCTACACCCTGCACCAGCCCAACGGCACCCTCCTCGACCAATCCCCCCCGGAATCCCCCAACACCCCCGCGTCGATGCCCTACCCCGACCTGCTCGCCTACCACTGGCGCCGCCTGCTCGATCGGCAGCACCTCGCCGAGCACACCCCCAACACCACCCGCCACCGTCACGCCCTCGCCTGCTGCCAGGCCTGCCTCCTCTCCGCACGCACCGGCCAGCCCGAGTCCCCCACCCGCCTCCTAGACCTCCAGTCGTAACACAACCCTGCAGAACCCCATCCCCGTTTAGCCCGGTCGCTCGCGACCGGCCGCGCAACCCCCCACCCCATTTCCTTGCCGGCCCCCACGCCAACGGGTATCTTTTCAGCCCCACCACCGCCGACCGGCCTCCCCCGATCGGCATCTCCTCTCCACCACATCCCCACGCAGGCCCCACCTTGCGACTAACCGACATCATCCAGCCCGACTGCGTCAAGGTCCCCCTCGACGCCCACGATAAACACGCCGCCATCGACGAGCTCGCCGACCTCCTCGTCGCCCACACCCCCATCACCGACGCCCAGGGACTCCGCGACGCCGTCTGGCAACGCGAGACCACCCGGACCACCGGCATCGGCCACGGCATCGGCATCCCCCACGGCAAGACCCCCACCGTCGACACCCTCCGCATGGCCATCGGCCTCGCCCCCGAGGGCCTCGACTTCGCCGCCATCGATGGCAAGCCCGTCCACCTCATCCTCCTGCTCGCCTCACCCACCGACCAGACCGGCCCCCACATCCAGGCCCTCGCCTCCGTCTCCCGCCTGCTCACCAACCCCGACCTCCGCGACGCCATGCTCGCCGCCCCCTCCGCCTCGGCCCTGTACCAGCTGATCGCCGACCACGAATCCCAGGCCGTCGCCTGACCCCATAAAGCCTCGCGCAATAGCCGGCGAGCAACGCTCGCCGGTCGCGCTGCGTAACGCAACCCTCACCGCCGCGTCGCCCACCACGCCGGCACCGCCAGCGCCGCCCCCACCACCGGCGCCGCCACATACAACCACAGCAGCTCCCACGTCCCGCTCACCACCGCCGGCGCGATCGACCGCGCCGGGTTCATCGACGCCCCCGTGATCGGCCCCGCAAACATCGCCTCCAAGCCCACAGTCCCCCCGATCGCCACCGCCGCCAACAGCCCCTGCTCCTTGCTCCCCGTCGCCACCAGCAGGATCACCCACATCAGCAGAAACGTCAGCACCACTTCCATCACAAACGCCCCCGCCGCCGTCACCCCCTCCCCCGGCAGCGTGGACCCCAACGCGCTACCCGGACCAACCTCCGGCACCGGCCAAGCCCACAACACCAGCACACTCGCCAACAACCCACCGCCCAACTGAACCCCGATATACGCCGGCACCCGCCACCACCCAAACTTCCCGGCGAGCGCAAACGCCACCGTCACCGCCGGGTTCAGGTGCGCCCCCGATGTCGGGCCCACCGCAAAGATCACCACCATCACCACCAACCCGAACGACAGCGCGATCCCCGGGTGCGTCACCGCCCCGCCCATCACCTGATCCGACACGATCGCCCCCGTCCCGACCAGCACCAGCATAAACGTCCCTAAGGCCTCCGCGATCAGCATCTTCCCGTACGGCACGTCCACCCCGACCTCTACCTCAACCTCGCTCATCTCAATCACATCCTGGCTGGTTCAAGAACACTGTCCACAGATGGACAGGATGGACAAGATAAACCAAACCAAAAGAAAACTATTCCGACCGTAAACCCACACGCCAATCTGGTGCCCTCGCCCATAAAATATCTCGCCCATCCTGACCATCTGTGGACAAAAACCTCATCCACCCCCAGGCATCGACGTCAACAGCTCCAACTCCGCTTCCAGCTTCGCCTTGATCAGCTCCCGCGTCGCCCGGAACGCCGCCAGCCGCTCCTCCTCACTCCCCTCCACCCGCGACGGGTCCTCGAACGCCCACACGTGCTTCTCGATCATCGTCGGCCAGCTCGTCGGGCAACGCCCCGCCGCCCCGTCACACACGATCACCAGGTGGTGCACCACCATCCCATTCTCGATGTAATCCGTCACCCCCTCCGACACCGCCGACGACGCATCAATCCCCACCTCCGCCAGCGCCGCAACCGCCAGCGGGTTTGTCCGCCCCGGCTCCACCCCCGCACTGAACACGTTCACCCGGTCCCCCGCCATATCCCGCAGCAGCCCCTCCGCCAACACGCTCCGCGCGCTGTTGTGGGTGCACAAAAACAACACGTTCGGCTTCATGTCATCCATCACCAACCTCCTCCTGCCGTCCGACCGATTCAACGCCCGCCGAACGCCGGCAAACCCTCAAAGTACGCCTCCGACACCACCCGACGCGGGATCACAATCCGCTCAAACACGCTCGCGTTGAACCGCCCCCGCTCCGCCGCCTCGCCCGCCACCCCGCCGCCGCCCGTAGTGATCCCCCGATCCCCCAAACCACCCGAGCCGCTCCGGCCCTCCCACAACACCCGGCCGTCCCCGTCCCGAAGCCGGAGCGTGTAGTTCCACGTCGTCTCGGTCACCGTCACGATCTTGCCCGGCTCCAGACTCCCCAACGCACGCTCCCCAAACCGCCGCTGCTTCGACTCAGACGTCGCCTCCGCCAACAACTCCAGCCCGGCCGCGTCCACCTCTCGATGCCCCGCGTCCGCCAACGCCGACCGCAGCCCCGCCTCCACCGTCGGCTCCGCCGACTTGTCCCGCAGCGACACCCGCAGCACCACCTCCGAGCCCGCACCAACGCCCCAACCCTCGCCTCCACCTCCACCCCGCCCCGCAACCACCTCACCCCGCTCCGCCACCGCCACCACCCGCCCCGCGTCCCGCGTGTGCTGCTCCGCCCGGTACACCCAACGCCCCACCCGGAATCCCGCGCGCTCCAAACCCGGCTTGCCCACACCGGTCCCTTGATCATGGACCCACGACGCCAACGTCGGCAGCATCGCCCCCTGCTCCCCCTTCCCTAACCGCATCACAAACCGCCCCGCCTCCGCATCAAACACCCCCGCCCGACCCACCAACGCGTAGCGGTCATCCAGCCACTCCACCCCAGACCCCCAACCCGCATCCCCTTCCGCCTCACCACCCGCTTCCCCACCCGGCTTCGGCAGCCCCACCCGATACACCACCCGCTCCAACGCCCCCGCCGCCGGGTCCATCACCGTCACCGTCGCCCCGTCAAACACCGCCAGTCGCGTCATCCCCGGGTTCACCGACGCCCCCCGCAGCGACGCCCCGTCCCCCCGGACACCGCCCACCGTCTGCCCCGTCGCCGCGTCCAGCACCCGCAGCCCGTCCCAGTCGCGGACCACCACCCACCGCCGATCCGCACTCACCGTCACCACCGACCCGATCGGCAGCCCCACGCTCCAACGACCCTCCAGCCCCGGCAACGACCACACCGTCAACCGGTCCCGGCTCACCACCATCACCCCGTCCTCCCCCACCAGATACCCAGACATCCGCACGCCCTGCCCCGGCACCTCAAAACCCTTCACCACCGACGCCGCCCCCGGCCGCGTCGTGTCCACCACCATGAACCGTCCCGCATCACGCCCCGCCGCCGCCCGCTGCGAATCCTTCAGCAACACCCGTCGGCCATCCACACTCACATCCGCCAGCTCCGTCTCCGCCGGTGCCGTCCACGCCCCCAAAGACCGACGCTGACCGAACGACACAAACTCAAGCGTCGGCGCTGCCCCTCGGCCCCTCGGCTCCAGCCACACCGCCACCCGGTCCGCCCCCGACGCCGGCCGCCACACCACCTTCGCCCCCGACCGACCCGTCGGCGTCTTCAACAACACCCGCCCCGGCCGTGCCCCACCGCCCCCATCTACCACACCCTCCGCCGCCGCCAACCCCGCCCACCCCACATCCAGTCCGCCTAACGCCCGCTCCCCCACCGCCGCCGGGTCCAACCGCTCAAACGTGATGCCCAGCTCCGCCGCCGCCTCTTCCACCCCACCACCCCCAACACCCGCACCACCCCCACCGACCCGCGCCAACCGCCGCTCCCGCTCCGCCGCCTTCCGCCGCTCCTCCGCCATCACCCGCGGGTCGTTGAACTTATCGAGCCGCGACGCCCCCGCCATCGTCTCCCGCCCCGCCCGCTCCCCGCTGGTGATCTCCAGCCGATACATCGTCCGCCCCACCTTCTCGATCACCTTCGCCTCCACCGCCTCCCCCAGGAACTCGTACTTCACCGTCTGCCCCACCCGGTACGTCCTCGCCGACGCATCCACACCCACCCACAACGCCGCCGCACACACCAACACACTCAACCATCGACGCATCACGCTGCTCCAACAAACCACGTAAGGACTCGACCCCAAGAATACCCGTTTAGCGCGGTCGCTCGCGACCGGCCACCCACCTGAACTCAACCCTCACACCCTCGTAGCGCCGTCGCTTGCGACGCCCCGACTGTCGCGAAACAGCATCACGTACACCGCCGGGATCAACCCCATCGCCAGCAGCGTCGCCCCGCCCACACCGCCCGCCAGCACGATCGCCAGCTGCGGCCAGAAGTCGCCCTCGCTCAGCAGCAGCAGCGGCATGAACCCGCCGATCGTCGTCAGCGTCGTCGACACCACATGTCGCCCGCAGCTCAGCGTCGCCCGCACCACCGCGTCCTTGTTCCCTGCCCGTGCTTCGGTGTCCGCCCGGATCGCCGCGACCACCACGATCGTGTCGTTCAACGCCAACCCGATCAGCCCCAGCGTTCCCAGGATCATGTTGAAGCTCACCGGGAAGTCCGCCATCCACGTCGCTAGTAGCGCGAACCCCACCGACATCACCGCGACCACCCCCAGCAACCCCGCCAGCCGAAGCGACCGGAACGTCAGGATCAACGCCGCCACCATGATCGTCACCAGGATCGGCACGAAGATCAGCAGGTTCCCGATCGCATCCGCATCCTGCTCCGACGCCCCGCCCACCCCGATCGCATAACCCGCCGGCACCTCAAGATCACCCACGCCGTCCCCGTCCGTCAGCTCTTCCAACACCGCCGCCGAGATGTCGATCGGCAGCGACCCCACCACCGTATACGCCGAAACGATGTTGGACCGCACCCCGTTGTAACGCGAGATCCCCCCCAGCTCTGGCCGAAGCTCCAACCCGCCCAACGCCGACACCGGCACCGCGTCCCCCGCGTCATTCACGTACCGCAGCGACGCGATCGCTGACGGATCACGCCGCACCCCCTCCTCCAACCGCACCCGCACCGGCAACTGTTCCAACCCTTCATTCACACTCCCGCCCGTCACGCCATCAAGCTTGGCCTGCGTCTGCTCCGCCAACCCCCGGAGCGTCAGCCCCACCTGACGCGCCGCGTCCTCCGACGCCGCCAGCCACAGCTTCGGCTCACCCCTCGGCATGCTCATCTTTGTATGCAACACCTCCGGGTGCTCTTGCAACCGCTTCCGCACTTCCTCACCCAACCGCTGCAGCACCGCCGGGTCAGGCCCCGTGATCCGGTACTCCACATCCGCCACCACCGGCGGCCCCTGACCAAACTCCTTCACCACCACCTGCGCCGCCGGGAACTTCTCGTCCAACGCCCGCTGCACCGC
Source organism: Planctomycetota bacterium (assembly GCA_039025195.1). GTDB lineage: Bacteria > Planctomycetota > Phycisphaerae > Phycisphaerales > Phycisphaeraceae > JBCCOW01. Next base: position 480 of record JBCCOW010000021.1, on the reverse strand, counting down.
CGGCACCAACCGCTCCGTGTCCGCGATCGACGACGTCTTCACCGACGCCCTCGCATAGAACGGCGTCTCCTCCATGTTCATGATCAGGTTGTAATACACCGTCGGGAACGCCCCCCCCACCAACCAGTCCACCTTCTCCACGCCCGGCGTCGCCATCAGCTCCGCATGGATCGCTGCCACCTCCGCCTCCGTCCGCTCCAGCGAAGACGACGCCGGCATCCACACCTGCAGATCGAACATGTCCCGGTCCGTCGGCGGAAAGAACGACCGCCCCAAACTCCCCGACACCCCAAACCCCCACAACGCCGGCAACACCGCCAACAACGCCAAAACCAACGGCACCCGCAGCCCCCAACGCAGACCCACCCGTGTCACCTTCCCCAACCCCGGCCCCCCCAACCCACCCCTCAACCACCCCAACCCCCATCCCCGTTTAGCCCGGTCGCTTGCGACCGGTTGCGCCCCCAAAAACCGCCCCGC
>JBCCOW010000020.1:0-55874 GCA_039025195.1 Planctomycetota bacterium | reverse complement strand
CCCCCGTCGCAACCCTGGCTCCTCGCCAAAACCCCCAACCAATGGCTCAACGCCATCACCCACCTCTGGACCCACCCCTCCACAGCCGCAACTCTTGTCCAATCCGCCCACACCTGGGTCCGCACCCATCACGACTGGCCCACGCAAGCGCAAACCCTCCTCCACCACCTCAACCGACTCACCCCACCCACCCGCCAACCCGATGACATAAGCAGCGGAGCAACCGAAGACTTCCGCCCAGCTCAAGCCGCTTGAGCCCAACCCGCACCCACCTACAACCTACGGCCTACCACCTACAACCTCCCCTATGGCCTGGACCTCCATGCATTTCGCCGTCGGCATGGCCTGCGGTGCCACCCTCAGCGTCGCCCCCTGCCTCCTCCGACCCCGCCTGTTCCGACACCTGCCCCGCGTGCTGCCCCTGGCCATGACCGCCGGCGGGCTCGCCGCCTGCATCCCCGACGCCACCCGCCTGTTCACCGAAGACTTCCCCAACGCCCCCTTCGCCGCCACCCTCGGCTCACCCGCACTCCGCGACTGGCTCCAGCAACACGCCGACTGGTTCTTCTTCCACGGCCACCTCGACCGCCAGCCCCGCGAGTTCGCCCTCCACGGCCTCGCCCTCATCGTCCTCCTCTACAACCTCGCCCTGCTCCCCAACCTCTTCCGACGCCCCCGTAAGCCCGCTTCCCCATCGCGGCAAGAGTCCAGCTGATCACGCTTCATTTATTTCGCCAGCAAATCACCAGTCTTTCACGCGAATCTCAAACTATCTTGGCTTCACTCGCCTACTCTTCTAACCGAAGAAGACCGAGGTAGAGCAATCTCTGCAACCTGTTCCGGGTACTTCTAACCCGCGTCACCCACGCATCAGGCTGTCGCTCTCCTCAAACGCATAAACGTTCACCACCTCCCGACTCACATGCCAGCCCACACGCCCCCCACCAACCCGACCGCGACTCCGCCCGCCGAAGACTGGCTGATCACCGCCTACGCCCCCCACGCCGACGCCACCCACCTGGCCCGCGAAACCAACGGCCAAGGCCTCGCCTGGCTCCCCCTCCAGCCCGACCCCGAACGCCCCGGCCACTGGTCCGCCACCGTCGCCCTCACCCCCGGCACCCACCGCCTCCGCTACTACGCCCAGCAGGACGGCACTTACCTCAACTGCGGCGCCGCCGGCCTCACCGTCCACCGCACTACCGATCCCACAGGCCGCGTCCACGTCGAGCTCGCCACCAACCGCTTCGCCCTCGCCATCTAACACGTGGTCCCACCGATCCCGCGCCCACACGCCTCGTAGCCGCGATGCGACGCATCGCCGGCCGAGCTGCGTAGCGCTCACCCCTGCCCCAGCATCCCGGACATCCCCGACAGGTCGATCCCGCCCGCCGCCTCCGCCATCTTCGCCTGAACCGCCGCCTGTGCTTTCTCCAGCGCGGCGTTCACCGCCGCCGCCATCAGCTCCTCGATCATCTCCCGGTCCTCCGCCGCCCGCTGTTCGTCCGCCTCACCCGCAACCAGCCCCGCCATCATCGCCGGCTCGATCCGCACCGACAACACCTTGAACTTACCGTTCATCTCCACCCGCACCGCCCCCGCGCCCGACTCGCCCTCGACCCGCACCTCCTCCAACTCCGCCTGCGCACGCTCCATCTTCTCCTTCAGTTCCGCCGGGTTACCCAGCATCCCCATCAACGACTTCAGCTGTTTCATCTGTTCGAACATGCCTGCATTATAGAATCCCCTCACCGTGTAGCGGTCGGCCCGAAGGGCCCCGTCAAACTCACTCCCGCGCCACGTTACGTGCTGTCGCCGCGGCCACGTAGATCACCTGCCCCCGCTCACCCCGCACTGCGAGCCCCTGCGCCGGATCGATCGCCACCACCTCCCCGCTGATCTCCCGGCCATCGCTGAGCAGTACGACACGCCGCCCCAACTGCACACACCGTTTCCGCCAGAAATCCAGCACACCCTCATTTGACGCCGTGATCCCCTCCAAGCCCGCGATCAGTTCCCGCACCACCGACAGCCGGTGTACTGGCTCGGCCGTTCCCAACTCATCCAGCGCGATCGCCACCCCCTCCAACGCACCCGTCCATCCCCCGGCAGGGCGGTGCACATTCAGCCCCACCCCCACCACCACCGCATCCCCCGCGCGTTCGATCAATACACCCGCCACCTTCCTACCCCCAACCAGCACATCGTTCGGCCAACGCATCTGGGCCGACCCCTCGCCCGCCCACCGCTCTATCACCCGGGCCACCGCCACCCCGACCCCCAGGCTCCACGCCTCGCCCTGCATACCTGCGTCTTTCAACACCATCGACATCAGCACCCCCGCGCCCGCCGGCGACGCCCAGGCATTGCCCAGTCGTCCACGCCCCGCCGACTGCGCATCCGCCAGCACCACACCGGTCCGGCCCGCCTCCGCCATCTCCTTCGCCACCGCTTGTGTCGAAGCCGTCTCCCGCAGCACCACGACGCGTCGCGCATCTCCCGAGCGAGAAGGGGGGTACGCCGCCAGGTAGTCCGCCCACACCGAGAGCCCCGCGCTTAGTAAGCGTACCCCGTGTTGCGGGTGCCGTTCCAGTCCACACCCCGCCGACTCCAACCGCTCCAGCTCCCGACCAACCCCCTCGCCCAGGCCATCCACCCGTACCCACTCCGCGGTGTTCAGCAGCGTGTCGAGCAGTCCGACATCCACCAACGCCGGGCTGTTCAAGCCTTGCCCCAATCCAGCCCCAGGTCGAGCGCCGGGGCCGAGTGCGTCAACGCCCCGACCGAGATCCGGTCCACCCCCGACGCCGCCAGCCCCGCCACCGTCTCCAGATTCACCCCGCCCGACGCCTCCAGCTTTACGCCGGGCGTGATCCGATCTCGCATCGCCACCGCCTCCTTCAAGACCTCGGCCGGCATGTTGTCCAGCAACACCAGGTCGATCGGGGCTTCGAGCACCACCGCCAGCTGCTCAAGCGTGTCCACCTCGACCTGAACAAACTGCAGCTCTGGATTCAACCGTCGTGCTTCAACAACCGCCTCCTCCAGCCGGGCGATCAGTCCGTCCAACGGCACCCCCGCGAGGTGGTTGTCCTTCACCAGCACCGCGTCGTACAGCCCCATCCGGTGCGTCGTCCCGCCCCCGCACGCCACCGCATACTTCTCCAACCCCCGCAGCCCCCAGTGGGTCTTCCGTGTGCAGCAGACCTCCGCCTTGGTGTGCTCCGCCCGCGACACATACTCAGCCGTCAGCGTCGCGATCCCCGAGAGGTGCGTCAGCAGGTTCAGTAGCACCCGTTCCACCATGAGCACCTCCCGTGCCGGCCCCGCCAACCCCGCCACTACGTCACCCGCCGCGAGCCGATCCCCGTCCCGCTTGATGACGTCCAACTCCAGCTCGCCGCTGTACGCCCCGACAAGCCTCGGCCCAGCCGACAGCCCCGACAACACGCCCGCCTCACGCGCCACCACCCGCGTCTCCAGACGAGCATCACCTGCCACAAATGACATCGACGTCACATCCAGCGTCGTCGGCCCGAGGTCTTCCTCCCGTGCCGCTACGATCAGCCGGTCCAACGCCGACTCCGAGATAAACGCATCCAATTCCAGCATCAAGATCCTCCCCGCCTGACAAATGCCACAACATACCGCCGCTCATCCACCCGGACCAGACGCACCACATCTCCCGCTTCTATGCCGTGCTCCGCATACAGCTTCCCAAACACCCGGCTGCGCAGCATCGCGCCCTTCGCAAAGTCCGTCTCCACTTCGTCCCCGCCCGGCAACTCCAGCGTCAGCCGGCCCGCCCGCAGCTTCGCCGACGCGAACGGCAAACTCAGATAACCGTTCCGCACCGCACCCCCGCTCACCACCACCTCCCGCACCGGACTCAGCTCCTCCGGCAGCGCGTACCACGCCCGCATCGCCTGCACCCGATAGCTTGGCCCCACACCGATCGGCTCTACGTCCTCCAGCCCCATGAACACCGCGAACCGGCTCGCCGCTTTGCCCTCCCAGTACGTATCATCGCCCCCCACCGCCGGCTCGTATTTCCGTTGCAGCTTCGCCACCCGCCTCGGCGTCAACCCTTCGTGCTCGTCCACCCACGCCACCCGTGCTATCCCCACAAACGGCCCGCCGCTCTCCTTCACAAACAAACGCTCCCCCGCCTTCACCACCCCGTACGGTTCCCGCCCCTGCCGCATCAACCGCGACTCCACCGTCTTCTCCCCACGGAGCACCATCCCGCAGTACCGCCGAAGCAAAATCGCCACATGAATCATCTAGGTCTCCGACTTTCACAATAGCTTCGGCCCATCAAACCTAGGCTCTAACAGCTAGCCGCTAAAAGCTCTCCACACCATCCACCCCGCCGCCGCCGCCGCCCCCGCATACATCACCGCCGTGAACGGGCCCTCCGGCATTCGCCGGTGCATCCAATAACCCAACGCCGCTCCCAGCGGGATCAGCGGGATCACCAACGCCGACTCCAGCAGCGTCGCCCCGTTCATCAACCCCAGCCCCAAGTAGAACGGCACCTTCGCCCAGTTCACCACGAAGAAGAACACCACCAGCGTCCCCACCAACGCCGCCTTGCTGAACCGTCGCTCCAGCCAGTAGATCGACATCACCGGCCCCGCCGCGTGTGCCAGCGTCGAGACCCCGCCCGCCACCCCGCCCGCGATCCCCCCAGCCACCGGCGTTCCCGGCAGCCTCGGCACCCGGCCCCCGACCATCCGGTACACCTGCACCCCCACAAACACCAGGCACACCCCGCCCACCACCAGCCGAAGCGCCACCTCCAGCACCCCCCGATCCCGGAACAACAAGATCACCCCCGCCCCGAGCACCACGCCCACCGCTGCACCAAGCAGCGCCGGCCGAAGCGCCGACCAGTCTGTGTTCTTCCGGTGCTGCCACACCGCCACCACGTCCGCCGCGATCAGCACCGGCAGCATCACCCCCACCGTTCGGCTCACCGGCAGCGCACTGGCGACCAACGGCACTGCCAAAATCCCGATCCCCCCGCCGAACCCGCTCTTGGCGATCCCGATCACCACGACTGCCCCCGCCAAGGCCGTGATGTACCACCACAGCGGCGTCCCCTCCGGCGGTAGGCTCGTCAACCATTCCATTGCGAACCCATCGGCCAAAACTCCATCATTACAACTTCCAAATTCCAGCTTCTGACTTCTTCAAGTCAGATAGGTGTATCCCGCTAACCCCTCGTCATAGAACCGCTGCAGCGCCCGCGACTCCTCACCCGTCAGTCGGCCGTTCGCCTCGGCCCGCCGCACCGCCGCGTGGAAGCTGCCCCGGAGCACGTCCGGGTTGAACTGCACGTAACCCAGGACCTCCGCCGCGGTATCCCCCTCCACCACCTCATCGACCGTGTACGACCCGTCATCCGCTACCGTCACGTGCACCGCGTTGGTGTCCCCGAACAGGTTGTGCAGGTCGCCCAGCGTCTCCTGATATGCCCCGACCAGGAAGACGCCCAGGTCGTAGGGCCTGCCGTCGTACGCGTGCAGGTCCAGGACTTGCCGTGTCCGCCACGGGGCCGACGGGTCACGGAACCGGTCCAGCTTCCCGTCGCTGTCACAGGTGATATCCGCCAAGACGCCACGGCAGGTCGGCTCCTCGTCCAGCCGGTGCAGCGGCATCACCGGGAACACCTGCCCGATCGCCCACGCGTCCGGCAGCGACTGGAACACCGACGCATTGCAGAAGTACGTCTCGCACAGCCGCGTCTCCAAGCTCCGGAGCTCCGGCGAGAGGTCAGTCCTGTCTTTCACCAGACGCCAGACCCCTTCGCAACCCGTCCGGTGGAGCCGCTGTCCGAGCGCCCGCTGCTCCAGCGTGCAATGCCCCAACGCGAAGAGCTGATCGACCGCCTCCTTCGCTGACTCGAGGTCGTGAAAACCTTCGAGCACGTTGCCCCGCTCCAGGCCATGCACGGTCTCGTGCATCAAACGCAGCGGCTGCGGCATCTTTGACAGCTCCGCTTCGTCGAGCTCTCGGACCGATGCGTTCCGCCCGTCGCCCGTCCACCCCACCACACTCATCACCAGCACGCTGTGGTGGGCGGTGATCGCCCGCCCCGACTCGCTCACAATCAACGGGTACGGCTCACCCGCATCATCGCACACCGCCTGCGTGTGATACACCACATCGTTCGCATACTCCCGCAGCCCGTAATTCATCCCCCACCCCCACCCACCCCCACCCCCGGAAGTTACCCCCACCGAATCGATAGAGGTCTGTTTAGCGGCGGGTTTCAACCCGCCATCGCCCGACCCACCCCCACCGACATAATCAACCGCCAGCCCGCCGCCCACATCGATCGTGTCCAGCCCCGCGCCCAACCGACGCAGCTCGACATACACCCGGGCCAGCTCCGTGACCGCCGACTTCACGCTCCGGATGTCGCTGACCTGACTGCCGACGTGCGCGTGCACCATCCGCAGGCAGCCCAGCATGCCCTCCCGCTCCAGCAACCGCACCGCGTCGAGCAGTTCCGAGTACGTGAGCCCGAACTTGCTCCGCTCCCCGCCCGAGGCTTCCCACTGGCCCGAGCCCATCGAGCCGAGCTTCATCCGCACGCCCAGCGTCGGCCAAACCCCGTGGGCGACCGACAGCTCAACCAGTTCCCGCAGCTCTCCGAACCGCTCGACGACCGGGGTGATGTCGCGCCCGAGCTTCGTCGCCAGCACCACCGCTTCGAGGTAGCTGCGGTCCTTGAAGCCGTTGCACACGATCGGCGTCCGCTCGTCCTCCACCATCGCCAAAACCGCCAACAGCTCCGGCTTCGACCCGGCCTCCAGCCCAAAGCCCATCGGCCTGCCGTACCGCAGCACCTCCTCCACCACATGCCGCTGCTGGTTCACCTTGACCGGGTAGACGCAGCGATACCCGCCGTCGTACCCGTGCTCGTCCGCCGCCGCTTTGAACGTCTCGGCCAGCCGATGCATCCGGTCTTCCAACACCCCTCCAAACCGCAGCAGCACTGGCGTCTGGACACCCTGGGCTCGCAGTTGCTCCACCACGCGGCGGATCGCCACCCCTTGCGTCGCCGACGCCTCCCCGTCGGGGCAGACCACGACCCGTCCGGCCTCATCGATCACGAAGTAGCCCGCCCCCCACGCGGAGACGCCGTAGCGTTGGCAGTTCGCTTCTAGCGCCGCCTGCGATCCACCCGGTACGTGCGACGCGCGCTCACCGCTCTGCAAGTCAGCACGATCCGCATGCTCCGGCCGAACCGATCCGTCGGCCGCACCTGCCGCTTCTTGTCCACGCATTGCCAGACCCACAGCATCATCCATGCGGGGATGCTAACCGACCGACGCCATGGCCTTACACCGCGCCATCAGGCTTGCCAGAAACCCAGAGGCTGCATTCGGCTCAACCCGTAACAAGCACACAAGACCCATTCCTGGACCACAACTCCGCCAACGCAAAGCACCCGCTCCGCGCCTATGTTTCACCGAAAAGAAAACAGGCACGGCGGATACCGTGCCTGCAGTGATTTATTGGTGTGAGATGCCACTATGCCAGAAGGCAGGCTGGCATGAAAAAACTCAACCGCGACGGCGGCGTGCGGCCATCAACCCGGCACCCACCGCGATCAGGATCGCGCTGCTGGGCTCTGGGATGATGTCGACGTCGAAATCCTTTTTGCGGATGAAGGTTGTCACCGGGACCCCGAGGTCGCCCACCGCCTGAAGCGTGTTGTTCAGGACCACCTCAACCTCGGTCGTGCCGAAGGAACTGAGGTCGATGACCACTTCGTTTTCCCAGAACACGCCTTCAAACGGAGGATCATCGAAGACCTCGATAAAGGCGGAGAACGCCTGAATCTCGTTGCTGGGGTTTGAGAGGTCGGTAACCGTCACCGACAAGATCGAGGCGACACCTTCGGTCCCGGTCGGGAAGCCGAACAGGGAGTAGTCGCCCGATTCGCTGACCACGATACCGGGGATGGGGTCACTGCTGTTGGAGGTGATCACGAACGACAGTGCACCGTCGGTGGTGTCGGCGGGCGGGGCATCGACGGAAAAAGCAAACTGTTCAGGATCGAAAGAAAGCTGGTTGCCGGAGACGACCACCGGCTCACCGAAGAGCGGGCTGGGGTCGCCCTGGCCGCTCGACTCGATCACATTGGAGTAGGTCACCGTCGAGCCCACAAAAGGCCCTGGGTAAAGCACCGAAGCGGAAGCTGAAAAGCTGTAGGCGGCAACACCCAAGACGCAACCAGTAGCGCAAAGGGTTCTCCTCACACGAGCCTTTTTGTGGTTTTCCCAAGCAAGAATCTTCTCCACACTTTCCTCCACAGTCGTTTACTGCATTACGGATGCAACGGTTATATAATTTAAGCATAGCCTGCCGGTCGTAGCGTCACAAGCCGAAATCAGCCTGAAAATGAGTTTGAAGGCAGGAAAAGCACCCATCGGCCACGAAAACCGCGTCTAAGTCGCTGTAGAGGCTGAGACAAACAGGCTTTTAACAGGGGGCTGAGCCGCTCCCCACGCGATTTCGGGCCCGCTGCGCCGCGTCCATCGCCTCCGGTCCCGGGCTCTGCCCCGTGTCCATCATCACCCGGAAACAGTCGAACAGATACCGAGCATCGTGCGGCCCAGGGCTCGCCTCGGGGTGGTACTGCACCGCAAACACCGGCTCGCTGCGGTGCCGGAACCCCTCGACCGTCCGGTCGTTCAGGTTGATGTGCGTCTGCTCCGCCCCGGCCGCGTCCAGCGTGTCCGGGGCCACCGCGAAGCCGTGGTTCTGGCTCGTGATCTCGACCTTGCCCGTGCCCAGGTTCTGCACCGGCTGGTTCCCGCCGCGGTGCCCGAACTTGAGCTTGAACGTCTCCGCCCCCATCGCCAGACTGAGGAGTTGGTGCCCCAGGCAGATCCCGAAAATCGGTAGCTCCCCGATCAGCTCCTGCAGGTGCCCGATCGTCGGCTGCACCGCCGACGGATCGCCCGGCCCGTTCGACACAAACAGCCCGTCCGGCTTCAGCTCCCGGATCGCCCCCGGCGACGCGTCATACGGCAGCACCGTCACCTCGCACCCGCTGTCCACCAGGTTCCGCAGGATGTTGTGCTTCGCCCCGCAGTCCAACGCCACCACCCGCTTCCGCTCACCACCATCCCCCGCCAACCCCTCGCCCTTACCCTGGAACGGTGCCCATCCGCCAAGGTCGTCCGACCACTCCGACGCCTCCGGTCGGCTCACCGTTGCCACCAGGTTCTTCCCCACCAATCCCTCCGCAGCCCGCGCCCGCTGGACCAACTCCGTATCACTCAATGACCCATCCGTACACAGCACCGCATCCATCGCCCCGTCCGACCGCAGCCGACGTGTGAGCGCCCGCGTGTCGATCCCCGCGATCCCCAAGACACCATGTTCTGCGAGCCACTGCTCCACCCGCTGCGTCGACCGGTGGTTCGACGCCGACCGTGCCAGCTCCCGCACCACAAACCCCCGCACGCTCGGCCGACCCGACTCCACATCGTCCGGGTTCACGCCGTAGTTCCCGATCAGCGGGTACGTCATGGTCACGATCTGCCCCGCGTATGACGGGTCGCTGAGCACCTCCTGGTAGCCCGACAACGACGTGTTGAAACACGCCTCACCCTCGACGACCCGCGGCGAGGTGTCGCCAAACCCCTGGCCATGAAACACGGTCCCGTCCGCCAGCGCGAGGCGGGTCGGCACGGGGTTGTTCTGCGGATCGCTCATAGCCGAGCACTGTACCCGCACCCGGCATCCCGCGACTCACCAGACCCCCAGCGCCTCCAACTCCGCCGTTGCCCGCTCCGCCCACCCCCGGTTCGCGAGCGGGCTCGCCGGGCTCGGGTGCAGCACGCGGCCAACCTTCACACCCGACGCTGTGCCACCCATCCCCTCAAGCACCCGCTCTGCCCGCTTCTCCGCAAACGCTCCCACACCCACAACCCACGCCGGCTCCAGCACGTCGATCACCTCCGCCAGGTGCGCATCGCACGCCGCCTCCAACGGCTCTCGCTCCACCGCCGGCAGCTTGTCCGGCGTCCGGTTCTTCCCGCTTTCCTCCATAAACACCAGCGGGCAGTAGTTCACCACCGCGTGCCGTTCTGCAAACCTATCCAACGTCCCGAACCGCTCCGCCATCAATCCCCACAGCCGACGCCCCGACACCTCGCTCCGCTCACACGCTAAACCCAACACCGGGCGTTTGGGGTGTTCCACTTCGGGCCGACCGACTTCCCCGTCCAACGCCATCCAGTCCCGCACCGCCGCCACCTCGCCGAACGGCACCCCCGTTTGTGCCATTCCCCAGGGCCCTGGGTTCATTCCCAAAAACACCACCCCACCCTCCGCTCGGGGTGTGGCCTTCTGTAAGAACGCGGCGTGCAACTTCCACGCATACCGCAGCGGGTTGTACACGTGCGTCACCGGCTCCCCGAACCGCAGCTCGTCCACCGCCTCGCACAACGCCTGCGCCGACGCGATCAACCCCTCACTCAACGACGCTCGCTTCGCCATCGTCGCATGCTAACGCTCGTTCCCAATAGCCGGCGGTCGGCGACCGCCGGTCGCGCTGCCGCCGACTCATACCCCAACCGTCTCCCCGACGTACCACGCCTCCGGCAGCGCATCCCGCTCCGCTTCAAACAGCTCTTCAATCACCGCGTCGATGTCCCCGATCGAGGCTGTGAGCGGGTCGGTCAGCAGCGCCCGACGCAGCAGCCCGCGGTCATGGGTGTGCGCCGCGGCGGCTGTGAGCTCGTGCGTGTCCAGGACCTGCTCGCAGAGCCCCCGCACCCCCCGCGGCATCTCGGGATACGTCCTCGGCTTCGGCCCGTTCATGTCCACATCGCAGTACAGCTCAAGAAACGCGTCGTCCGCCATGTTCGGCACTGCGCCGCCATTCGTCGTGTTGATGTGCATCGGCTTGCCGAGCCCGCCCCACATATTCTCGATCAGGTCCGTTGCCGGGTCCGCCCCGAATTCTGTGTCGAATTCCGCGATGTCTACCGCCCCCGACAGGTAGTCGTCGACCCGCTTCCATACCCGGTCCGTCCACGCCACCCGGTCATCGCTCTCGAAGATCTTGAGCGGCGGGTGTGTGTCCCGGCCCGCTACCCCCGCCCGCTGGTAGAACCGCACGTACTCCTTGGTGTGCCCCAGCACGCTCGGCAGCACCCCGAACCCTTCGTACAGCTCGACCGCGATCCCGTTGTTCAGCCAACCCTTCGCGCTGGCCTTGCCGCCCTGAGCCTGGGTGTTCGCGTCCTGGTCCGCCTTCTCACGCATGTGGTCGACCAGCTTCGGCGTCAGGTCTTCGCCGTCGTAGCTGCAAGTCAGCACCCACGTGAAATGGTTCGGCCCCGCGGTCAGCAGCGTGAACCGCTCGTCGGCGGGCACCCCACAGGCCTCCGCGTACCGCCGCTGCAGGTTGAACTGGGCATCGCACAACGCCATCGTTTTGAGGTCCGGGAAGAACCGTTTGAGCCCCATCCCGTGCACCGCCGCGGGGTTGATGTAGTTAATCACCCAAGCGTCCGGGCAGAGCTCGCGCACCGCCTCGGCCGTCGCCGAGATATGGGGCCACTCCCGCATGGTCCGGAACACCCCGCCGGGCCCGATCGTGTCGCCCGAGCACATGCGGATGCCGTATTTCTCCGAGATTTCGCAGTCGATCCGCCGGAAGTGGGCGTTGCGGTCCGCGAAGGAGAGCACCACGAAGTCCGCCCCCGGAAGCACGTCGCGCTGATCGGTCGAGGCTTCGAGCTTCAGCGGCACCCCGTTGTGGGCAATCACCCTCTCCGCCAGCCGACGCATCTTCTCCAGCCGGTCGGCATCCGTGTCCACCAACGCCAGTGTCCCCGTCCGCAGGTGCTCGGAGTGCACCATCTGCCAGATCGCCTTGCGCCCGAAGAACAGGCTCCCCGCACCGACGATGACGACCTTGGGACCACGAGATTCAGACATGACACGCTCCTTGAACGGAAATCGACCCGAGCACATCACTCAGGGATGACATGGAATATGTCTTCAAAGCCGACGCGGAACAATGGATTTCATGCCGGTTTTGATAGATAATCTTGCTTCGATGCCGCTCCTCGTCTCCGACCTGCCCGTTCACCTGCAGTCCCGGCCCAAGCCGCCGCCCACGGCTATGCCGTACCGCATCCGCACCGCAGGGCACATCTACCAGCAGCCCCTGCACTCCACCCGCGGCACCCACCACCGCGACGCGATGCTCACCCTCGTCGTCGCCGGCAGGGGGGTCTATCACCACTCCACCAGCTCGGCCATCCCCGTCAAGGCCGGCATGGTCGGGCTCGTCCTCCCCTCCACCCACCAGGGCCCCGCGGACCCCGGCATCCTCCTTGCCGACCCCGACGACCCTTACGAACATTTCTACTGCCGCTTCGCCGGCGAACTCGCGCTGCACACCGCCGCACGTATTGCCGCGTGTTATGCCGAGCCGTTCTTCGCCCGCCACGACGCCGCGGACACCCTCGCGCCGCTCTTCGCTCGCCTCGTCAAGCTCCAGCTGAAGCAGCCGGGGCTTGCCCAGAGTTCCGCCGACGAGCTCGACACGCTCACCCCCGCCGAGGCGGTGCTCGCCCAGCTGCTGGCCATCCTCGAGCACAACCCCACCGATGATCCGCCGCCGCTCAATGCTGAGGCCCTCCGCGGCTACCTCCAGGACCGCACCGCCGACCGCTTCGACCTCGAACACGCCGCCGCCCACTTCGACGTCAGTGCGTCTCACCTCTGCCGCAAGGCCAAGGCCCTGCTCGGGCGCACGCTGCAGCAGGAAGCCCAGGCCCTCAAGCTCGACTGGGCCAAGGTGTTGCTCACCGAGTCCGCCATGCCGATCGCCGAGGTCGCCCGCCGTGTGGGCTATGCCGACCCGCTGTATTTCTCCCGCGTCTTCAGCCGGGCCTTCCAGCAAAGCCCCAGCGAATACCGAAGCGCCGAGGCCTGACCGCCACGCCCGTTACCATGCCCCGCGCATGACTACCGCTCCGACCCTCAACCTCTACGACACGCTCGAACAGCGCGGCCTCGTCGCCCAGACGACCGCCACGCCCGACGCCCTCCGCGCCCGGCTTTCTGCCGATCAACCTGTCATCGCCTACTGCGGCTTCGACCCTACCGCCGACTCGCTCCACGTCGGGTCGCTTGTGCCGATCATGGCTTTGGCCCACCTCCAACGGGCCGGCCATCGGCCGATCGTCGTTGTCGGCGGCGCGACCGCCCTCGTCGGCGACCCCTCCGGCAAGACCGAAGCCCGGCAGATGCTCTCCCGTGAGCAGATCGACACCAACGCGGGCTGCATCGGCGACCAGATCGGCCGCATCGTCAGCTTCTCCGAGACCCCCGGAAGCGACACCCCCGGAAGCGAGACCCCTGCCGCCGTCCTCGTGAACAACGCCGACTGGCTCGCCAACCTCTCGTGGATCGACCTGCTCCGCGAGGCCGGCCCCCACTTCTCCGTCAATCGCATGCTCACCATGGATTCCGTCCGTTCCCGCATGGACGCCGAGGGGGCGGGCATCTCGTTCCTCGAGTTCAACTACATGGTCATGCAGGCCTACGACTTCCTGCACCTGTACCGCTCGCACGGCTGCACGCTCCAACTCGGCGGCCAGGACCAGTGGGGCAACATCGTCATGGGCATCGAGCTCGGGCGCCGCCTCGCCGACGCCTCTCTTGCTGGGCTCACCCTCCCGCTGGTCACCAAGTCCGACGGCAGCAAGTTCGGCAAGTCCGAGTCCGGCAACATCTGGCTCGATGCCAACCGCACCCCGCCCTACGACTTCTTCCAGTTCTGGCGTAACACCGCCGACGCCGACGTCGGCAAGTTCCTGGGCTACTTCACGTTCCTGCCCATCGACGAAGTGTACGCCCTCGCCGCCGCCCAGGGCCCCGCCCTCAACGAATCCAAAGCCGTCCTCGCCTACGAGGTCACCAAGCTCGTCCACGGCGAAGCCGAAGCCGCCAAAGCACGCGATGCCGCCGCCAAAGCCTTCGGGGCCGGCGACGTCACCGCCGACGGTGTGCCCTCGCAACCGCTGCCCCAAGCCCGCCTCGCCGAGGGCCTCACCGTGCTCGACCTCATCCGCGACGCCGGCTTCGCGTCCTCCAACGGCGAAGCCCGACGCCTCGTCCAAGGCGGCGGCGTCCGACTCCACGACACCAAAGCCACCGACCCCTTTCAGGTTGTCACCGCCGACGACGCCCCCGACGGCTACGTCCTGCTCCGCGTCGGCAAGAAGAAGCTCTGCCGCTTCGACCTCGTGACCTGACCCATGGCCGACCCTGTCACGCGACCTGTCTTTAGTAGCCGCGATGCGACGCATCGCCGGCTCCACGTGCTCGCCGCCCTCGCCCTGCTCCACCTCGCCACCTCCTGCACCCACGCCCAACCCGCGACTCATCCCGCCATACAGCCCATCCCCCCCACCTGGCAGCCCATCGCCCCCATGCCACGCGCCCTCGTCGGGCACGCCGCCTCCGCCACCGACCAACACCTCCTGGTCACCGGTGGCCTCTACGCCAGCACTACGCTCCGAGGCCCCAAGCCCGCCGCCTCCGCCGACGTCTTCGCCTACGACCCCGAACAAGACCGCTGGCAGACATACGCCCAACTCCCCGAGGGCCGATTCAACCACGCCCAATTCATGCTCTCCGACGGCCGCCTGCTCATTGTCGGCGGCAGCACCTACAACGACCAACGCCAACGGCGACCCCTCGCCAGCTGTCTGCTGCTTAACCCCGCCACGGGCCAGGTCGAGCCCGGCCCCGAACTGCCCGAGCCGATGAGCAACCCGACCGTTCATCAGATCGGCGCGCTCGGGGAATCGCCGCCGAAGATCGTCGCCGTCGGCGGTCGATACGCCGCGGTCTTGCAGGGCGACCGTTGGCTGCCCATCAAGCTCCATCGGCCCCGCATCAGCCATGCCGTGGTCCGCTTCTGGAACGGCACTTTCCTCGTCATCGGCGGCACCCATCAGGACACCCTCGAACTCGTCGACACCCGAAACCTGACTAGCGAACTCCTGCCCGTCCGCCTGCCGCAGTCTCTCGACGACCACGCTGCCGTCAGCTTCGGTGGCGGCATCGCAGTCCTCGGCGGGCAGTACTCCCGCGGCGGCAACACCACCAGCGACACGCTCACCCTGGACCTCTCACGCAGCGCCGGCCCACGTCAGTTCAAGCCCGGCCCCAGCCTCGGCGTACCCCTCGGCATGGCCGACCACCGCACCGTCCCGTTCATCCCCGCCGACCAGCCCGACGCTCGTGCCTACCTGCTCATCGGCGGCGAGTCCCAGCTCGACGGCCAAGACACCGAGCTCGCCGACACCCGCATCGTCACCGGTCACCCCCTGCGTATCGCCACCGGCCCGACCCTCCCGCAACCCCACGACGACGCCGCGGTCGTCCCCTACTTCCGGGGCCACACCTACGTCCTCGGCGGGGCGGTCACCCGCACGGTCTTCGGGCGCACCGTCCCCGTCCCCGTGTCATACGCCCACCGCCTCGAACGCGACAAGCTGCGGGTGCTCGGCGATCCCGCCCAACCCGCTCTCGCGCCGCCTGCTCGTTGACCCATTACCACCCCGGCCATATCTTGCAAGAGCAAGGCCGCACCCTCTTTCTGTGACACCCCCCGATGCCCGACCCGCCCGATCCGCTTGCGGCCAAACCCAAACGCCGCTCCGGGCCCAGCTTCAAACGCTTCTTCACCCGCGGACTCGGCGTCCTCCTCCCCACACTCATCACCATCGGCCTCGTCGTCTGGGCCTACGGCATCATCTCCAACACCATCGCCGAGCCCATCAACCGGCTCATCCGCTACTCCATCGTCCAGTACACCCCCTACCCCGCGCCCACCGACCGCGACTTCGACGAGATCTTCGAACAGCTCGACCGCTCTATCCAACGCGACTGGCAAAAAGTCGACGACATCAACCGGCTCCTCGCCACCCAGAACAACCGCCTCTACACCGCCGAGCAGTCCCAGGTCGAACAACGCGACTGGCTCCGCCAACGCCCCGAAGCCGTCACCCTCGCCCGACGCCACAACCTCGTCGAACGCTGGGACTCGGCCCGCATCGGCGAATGGGTCATCACCGACCTCATCGGCATCGCTGTCGCCATCGTGCTGATCTTCGTCGTCGGCGTCTTCCTCTCCAACCTCGTCGGCCGACGCCTCGTCAACATGTCCGAAGATCTGATCGCCCGGCTCCCGCTCGTCCGGCGCGTCTACCCCTCCGTCAAGCAGGTCACCGACTTCTTCTTTGGCGAGTCCGACACGCCCATCGAATTCAACCGCGTTGTTGCTGTGCAGTACCCCCGCAAGGGCCTCTGGTCCGTCGGGCTCGTCACCGGCAACACCATGAAACGCATCCAACAAGAAGCCGGTGCCGAATGCCTCACCGTCTTCGTCCCCAGCTCACCCACGCCCTTCACCGGCTACGTCATCACCGTCCCCGTCGCCGACACCATCGACCTCAACATCACCATCGAAGACGCCCTGAAGTTCGCCGTCTCCGGCGGCGTCCTGATCCCGCCCACCCAACAGATCACCGACGCCTCCACCGCCACCACCAACCCCGAACCCGACACATCCACTAAACCACCACAACCCTCCCCGGAACCCGTTTAGCGGCGGGATTCATCCCGCACGCCCATCGCCTGCCCGATTCACCCACCCCCTTGCAGGAGCACCGCCATGGACACCACCATCACCGGACGCCACGTCACCATCTCCGACAGCCTCCGCGAGTACGCCCTAAGCAAGGCCAACAAGCTCCCGCACTTCTACGACCGCGTGAACCGCGTTGAGATCATCGCCGACCGTCACGACTCCCACTCCTACCGCGTCGAGTTCGTCGCCCACGTCGACGGCCACGCCCACTTCGTCGCCCACGCCCACCACGACGACCTCTACGCCGCCACCGACGCCTGCTCCGAAAAACTCATCCGCCAGATCCACGACTACAAAGCTCAGCGTCGCGACGCCAAGAAACACTCCCCTGTGTAGCGGGCGATGCGAAGCGTCCCGCTCGGACCCAGGAAAACCCTACACCCCAACAAGCCGCGCGATCCCGCTACACTCACAGCTTCGCACCCCCCAGAAACACCCTCCATGAAGCTTTCCGATTTTGTCGCCCCCGAGGCCATCGTCCCCGAACTGAGCGCCACCACCCGTGACGACGCCGTGGCCGAGCTCATCGACGCCCTCGTCGCCGCCGACCGCGTCCCCGCCGACCTCCGCGATGACCTGATCCAGCACATCCTCGACCGCGAAAAACAGGGCTCCACCGGCTTCGGCAAGGGCGTCGCCGTCCCCCACGTCAAGCACGACAAGGTCGATGCGATGACCGCCGCCGTCGGCGTCTCCCACACCGGCGTCGAGTTCAACGCCCTCGACAAGGCCCCGGTCTTCTCCATCGTCCTGCTCGTCTCCCCCAAGAACGACCCCGACCCGCACCTCCAGGCCATGGAGTCGATCTTCGCCCACCTCCAGAACGACACCTTCCGCAAGTTCCTCCGCCAGGCGACCACCGTCGACGCCGTCACCGACCTGCTCCAGGAAGCCGACAGCCAGCAGCTCGCCTGACCGTCGCCAACCGCTCTTCAGCGAGCCGGAGCGTGTCGCCCCGGCCGACCCGCGGATGACCCGACCGTCCCTCCGACCCTGCTGAAACCGCCATGCCCGACGCGACCGCCAGCGTGACCATCACCAACAAGCTGGGCATGCACGCCCGGCCGGCGATGATGCTCGTCGATGTCGCCAGCAAGTACACCGCCGACATCAAGCTCTGCAAGGGCGAACAGGCCGTCGACGCCAAGTCCATCATGCAGCTCATGATGCTCGCCGCCGTCTCCGGCACCCAGCTCGACATCCACGCCACCGGCCCCGACGCCGACGCCGCCGTCGCCGCCCTCCAACAACTCGTCAACTCCAAGTTCGACGAGGAGTAAACCCACCGCTCCGGGACCCCCATATGCCCACACCCGAGCCGCCCGACTGGGACCGTGAGATCGAGCGGACCGGGTCCGGCGACCCCATCATCCGCCACGAGCCCGGCAGCAAGCCCCCCGAATTCGCCCACGGTGACGGCTCACTGATTGACGCCATCGACAGGCACCTCGAAGAGCACCTCGGCCCCATCGCCTCGGTCTTCCACGAGATCATCAGCCCGACCGTCCACCTCGACGTCCACGTCATCGCGCCCACCGACCAACGCCCGGTCTGGACGCTCGTCACCTCCGGCATGGCCGAACGCCCCATGCAGGAACCCGAGGGTATCGAAGGCTGCCAGTTTGCCGAGCTCACCCTCAGTCTCCCCGCCGACTGGCCCGGCCTCGGCGATGAGTTCTTCGAGCGCACCACCAACGCCCCCGATCACCCCTGGCGTGACGAAGCCAACTACTGGCCGATCCGGCTGCTGAAGTTCCTCGCCCGCTTCCCCCACGACTTCAACACCTGGGTCTGGTACGGCCACAGCTTCCCATACGGCGATCCGCCCGACCACTTCGCCCCCGGCGTCCTCTTCGTCGGCAGTGTCCTCTTCCCCTCGATGCTCGCGTCGGCCGACGACGGCTTCGGCCGTATCCAGGCCGGCGACCGCGACATCGTCCTCTTCGGCATTTGGCCCCTCTACCCCGAAGAGCTCCAGTTCAAACTCGACCACGGTATGGACAAGCTCGTCGATCGCTTCGAAGCCGCCGGCATGGGACCACCCGAAATCATCGACATCCACCGCCCCAACGTCTGCGCCCCCAAACGCAAGAGATGGTTCGGCTTGTTCTAAGGACAAGCCGCCTGTCATGGCCGCGACGCGATGCGACGCATTGCCGGCTGGTGCATCAATACGACTTTGCCCACACCACTCGCTGCGCACTCGGCTCACCCGTGAAGATGCACTTTCCCTCCCCCCTCGCCTCTTCCGGCACCTCTTCCGGGGGCGGCACACAACGGATCGTCACGCCCAGCTCCTTCTGCACCTTCTCTGCCACCGCCTCGTCCCCGTTCCAGTGCGCCCACGCAAACCCGCCGTGGATCTCCGGCTGCTCCGCGTTCTTCGGCGTAAACCACTTCTCAAACTTATCCCGCCCATTCACGACCCGCGTCTTCTCGTCCCGGTAGGACTTGGCCTTCGCCAGCATCCCGTCTTGAATTTCCTGCAGCAGTGACCCGATCTCCTCCACAAACGCACCCCGCGGCTGACCGGACTTCTCTTTCGCCGGCTTGTCCCGGCGCCCCACAAACACGCTGTCGGCCGCCATATCCCGGGGCCCTACTTCCACCCGCACGGGGCAGCCCCGCTTGATCCACTGCCACTGCTTGTCACCCCCCCGCAAATCCCGGCTGTCGATCTCCACCTCCACCGGCCGACCGTCGTAACTCTGCCCCCGCAGGTCTGCCGCCAGCTGATCGCAGTACCCCATCACCGCACCAGGGTCGTCCGCCTTGAACGTGATCGGCATGATCACCACATGTGTCGGGGCCAGCCGCGGCGGCATCGCCATCCCGTCGTCGTCCCCGTGCGTCATGATCAGCCCTCCTATCAGCCGCGTCGAGACGCCCCAACTTGTTGTCCACGCGTGGTGCCGCTGCCCGTCCTCGCCCAGATACATGATGTCTTGCGCCTTAGCGAAGTTCTGCCCCAGGAAGTGCGATGTCCCCGCTTGCAGCGCCTTCCCGTCCTGCATCATCGCCTCGATCGTGTACGTCTCCAACGCCCCCGGAAAACGCTCCCCCGCCGTCTTCGCCCCCTTCAAGACCGGCATCGCCATGTAGTTCTCGGCGAAGTCCGCGTACACGTCGTGCATCTTCCGCGTCTCTTCGATCGCCTCGGCCTCCGTCGCGTGAGCCGTGTGCCCCTCCTGCCACAGGAACTCGGCCGTCCGCAAAAACATCCGCGTCCGCAGCTCCCACCGCATCACGTTCGCCCACTGATTGATCAGGATCGGCAGGTCCCGATACGACTCCACCCACTTCGAATACGTCGCCCCGATGATCGTCTCACTCGTCGGCCGAATGATCAGCGGCTCCTCCAACTCACCCGCCGGCCGCAGCCCGCCTTCCCCGTCGTCTTCGAGCCGGTGGTGCGTCACCACCGCACACTCCTTGGCGAACCCCTCGACGTGCTCCGCCTCCTTCTCCAGATAGCTCTTGGGGATCAGCAGCGGGAAGTACGCGTTCCGGTGCCCCGTCGCCTTGAACATCCCGTCCAGCACCCGCTGCATGTTCTCCCACACCGCATACCCCCACGGCTTGATCACCATGCACCCCCGCACATCCGACGGTTCCGCCATCTCCGCCGCCCGCACCACCTGCTGATACCACTCGGGGTAGTTCTCCTCCCGCGTGGGCACGATCGCTGTCTTTTGTTTCGCCATAGGGCGAGGATTATGGCAGATCAGCGACCCGAGGGAGCGGTCCGCCGCGTTCTCTTATCGCATCCCGCACTTGTTACGTGGTCATGAATGAATCACAACTCGATTGAGCTTGTGCCCATGAGCTAATCCTGTATCTTTTTCGATACAGTATCGATTCGCTCAATCTAAGCACTATTTGGTCGCAAAAGCATGTCCCTAGTTAAGGTTCCATACTGGGCAATTTGTTTGAATCTCTTGCTATGGCTGACTGCAGGCGGTGCGGCCCTTTCAACAGGGGTTGGCTACCAATTTATTTGGCCTACTGCCGCCGGAATGATCTTTGCGGCAATACTGCAGCATCAAGCGTACTACCGTCGGGCTCGGGAGTGGAAAGAAAAGCGGGCTATGTTCGCTTCTGGTAAGACCTAACTACTGGTTGCGGGTGACCGATTGAAAGAAGTTGTTGATGGTAAGCCTTCTCTTGCAGGTGGCCAACAAGTTACGGGCTACATCATGTGGATGATTTGGACCTATTTCGGCGTCATTGCGCTCCTTCTAGTCGGCTGGGCTGTCGGCGAGTACGCCAAACTGCAGTGGCTCCGTATTGCGTGTTTTGTACTCCTGTTTCCGCTGTTCGCGGTGACGCCTTTCACTTTGGGCAAATTCTCCGGTGCGACCAACGCCTCCATCTCGGCATCTGACGCGATGGATCGCTTCTTGGATGCGGCCGTTGAACAACTGGACACTGAGCGTCAAGATCGGGTGCACGAAGAGCTCCGCACGTTGAATGAGACGATCGTTGGAACCTATGAGGGTGGTGCGTTTGTGAAGGAAGTCGATGCTGCGACAACTCGGCTCAAATCTCCTTCACAGCCAAACTAATTGGTTTGGTGGTTATTGATCTGAAAAGCGGTTAGCAGTGCAGCGTCTACCTAAATGTGAAGCTCGTTTACTTATCGACGCGGGTGGCCAGGTTCTTAGGCAGCCGTGTGGTCGTTGGGGTAGGCTCAATCTATGCCGAGAGACTGGGCGAGGTCTTGCCAGTCCAGGGCGCGTTCGATCTCGGTGAGCATCTGGCCGGGTTCGATCGCGTTGGGCTGGGTGATCCATTCCAGGCGGTTGTCGCGGCGGTGGGGGGAGGGGCGGAACGAGACTTCGCGGTGGGCGATATCGATGGACTGCCAGCCGGTCTGGGTCTGGAAGACGCCCTTGAGCCGGAGGACCCGGTTGTCGGCGATGCCCTGGTGGCAGACCCGCATGAGGTTGGCGGTCAACACCTCTTCATCGAAGCGTCGGTCGGCGCCGAGCACCAATCCGCCGGGGTGGATCGTCGGGTCGTGTGCGTGATCATGGTCATGGTCGTGGTCGTGGTCGTCGTCGTCGTCGTCGTCGTCGTCGTCGTGATGTTGGTGCCCGTGATCGTGATCGTGATGATCGCAACCGCAGCACGTCTTCTCGGCCTCAAGGTCGAACACTTCGGCGGGGAGTTCGCCGTGCGACGTGGTCAGCACCCGCTGCTTCGGCGGACTCAGCTGCTCGGCCCACCGCCGGGCATGCTCGACCTTTGCGTCCTTCGCCTGGTCGCAGCGGTTGAACACGAGGATGTCCGCCGCCTCGGTGAACATCTGGTAGAACCCGCGCTGCTCGTAGGTCTCTTCGTCGAAATCGGCGGCGCTGAGCATCACGATGCTCGGCCGCAGATCGATGCCGAGCTCGTCCTGCATGCCACGCAGCAGGCCGATGACCTGCGCCGGGGCGGCCATCCCGCTGGGCTCGATGAGGATGCGTTGGATCTCGGGGTCGGCAGAGAGCCGGCGGACCCGCTCGGGGAGTTCCGAGAGCATGGTGCAGCAGATGCAGCCCCCCGGAACATTGAGCACCTTGGTTGACGAGGCCTCAGCGGCGAGCGTCGTGCTGTCGAGCCCGACGGGGCCGAAGTCGTTGACCAGCACACCGACGCGCTGCCCGGCGGTGTGTTGACGCAGCATGTGCAGGATCGCGGACGTCTTGCCGACGCCCAGGGGCCCGGCGATGACGTGACAGGGGATGCGTTCGGGGCGTGCCATGGTGAACGATAGGCCGCGAGGGGTGTTGGGTTACAGCTTGGTCGGGTTCGGCGCGTCGCCGTAGACCGCTTTGGGGTCGAAGACCTTTTCGGTCTCGGTGTAGCTGAGTGGCTGGCCAGCGTCATCGCTGACGGGCACGGCCCGGTAGAAGCAGGAGCGGTAGCCGACGTGGCAGCTCGCCCCGCCCTGGACATCGACGCGGAGCCAGACGCAGTCCTGGTCGTCGTCGATCCGCATCTCGCGGACGATCTGGGTCAGGCCGCTGGTCGCGCCCTTGTGCCAGAGGACCTTTCGGCTCCGGCTCCAGTAGACGGCTTCGCCGATCTCGATCGTCTTTTTGAGCGCCTCTTCGTTCATGTAGGCGTGCATGAGCACCTCGCCGGAGGTGAAGTCGGTGGTGACGACGGGGATGAGGCCGTGCTCGTCGAACTTCGGCGCCAGGTCGTAGCCCTCTTCGACTTGTTCGACGCTTTGTCTCTCTGAAAAGGTGATGGCTTGCATCTGGATGATCTCCGGGTTCGGTTGGATTGACGGGTGGGGCCGGGGGTGTTGGCGGTCGCATTGGGGCTGCGGCGGGCTGGTAAGCCCTTGCCCGAGGGTATTCGGTGTGGGGAGCTATTTTAACGTCCGGTGCAGGCCGCGATGTGTTGTTGGACGGCGTTGAGATCGTTGGGGAGCACGTCAAAACGCTCTTCGCGGTCGTAGAGGTCGCTGATGTGGTTGGGTAAAGGTGGGCGGACGCCGGCGGCGCGTTCGACGGCGTCGGGGAACTTGGCGGGGTGGGCGGTGGCGAGGGTGACCATCGGGACGTCGGGGGGGAGTGTGGGGATGACACGTTCGGCAGCGGCGACGCCGATGGCGGTGTGGGGGTCGAGGAGGTAGCCGCCGGTGGCTTTATAAACATCACCGATGGTGGCGAGGGTTTCGTCTTCATCGACGCGTTGGCCCTCGAAGACGTCGGCGGCTTTGGTGATCACTTCCGGGGGGAGGGTGAAGCCTTTTTGGTCTTTGAGTTGTTGCATGAGGTCGACGACCGCGGTGGCGTCGCGGTCGTAGAGGTCGAAGAGGAGGCGTTCGAAGTTGGAGGAGACCTGGATGTCCATCGAGGGGGAGTGGGTGCGATGGACTTCGCCGAGGGCGTGGTCGCCTGAGTGGAGGGCGCGGGTGAGGATGTCGTTGATGTTGGAGGCGACGACGAGCTTGGGGATGGGCAGGCCGAGGTGTCGGGCGGCGTAGCCGGCGAAGACGTCGCCGAAGTTCCCGGTGGGGACGGAGAAGGCGACGGGGCGGTCGGGGCCGCCGAGGGCGAGGGCGGCGGCGACGTAGTAGACGGCCTGGGGGAGGCAGCGGGCCCAGTTGATGGAGTTGACGCCGGACATCCCCACCCTTTCGCGGAAAGGCATGTCGTTAAACATCGCCTTCACGAGGGCCTGGCAGTCGTCGAAGGTGCCGTCGATGGCAAGGTTGTGGACGTTGGGGGCGTCGACGGTGGTCATCTGGCGACGCTGGACCTCGGAGGTGCGGTTGTGGGGGTGGAGGATGACGATGGAGGCACGGTCGCGGCCCTTAATGGCTTCGATGGCGGCGCCGCCGGTGTCGCCGGAGGTGGCGCCGATGAGGGTGACGTGTTGGTCGCGCTCGGTGAGGACGTGGTCGTAGAGCCGGCCGAGGACCTGCATGGCCACGTCTTTGAAGGCCAGGGTGGGCCCGTGGAAGAGCTCCATGACGAAGTGGCGGGGGCCGAGCTGGACGAGCGGGGCGATGGCGGCGTGGCGGAAGGTGGCGTAGGCGTCGGCGAGGAGGTCATCGAGGACGGGGTTGGGGAGGGCGCTGCCTAGGAAGGGGCGCATGACGGCGGCGGCGATTTCGGGGTAGGGCTTGCCGCGGAGGGCTTTGAATTGTTGGGGGTCCCAGGTGGGCCAGGATTGGGGGACGTAGAGGCCGCCGTCGGTGGCGAGGCCGGCGAGGAGGACGTCTTCGAAGTCGAGGGTGGGGGCTGTGCCGCGGGTGGAGACGTATTGCATGGCGGGTGGGGGAGGCGCTAAGGGTTAGGGTAAAAGTGAACCGCATAGCGTATCACCGTGGCCCGGCAGGATCAGTGTGTTAAGGCTCCAGCGTTTACATCTTAAGCCGGCCGAACGCACGGAACCGGATGAGCTGTTTCACGATGATGTGCCCCTCCCAGTCGCGTTTGGCTTGTGCCCAGGCTTCGCTGCCTTCCGGGCCCCAGGACCAGGGTGGTGTCCACGAGCCGTCGGGCTGTTGGTTATCGATCAGCCAGTCGAGGTTGAGGGCGACGGCGTCCTTGAACGTATCGTGGTAGGGCGAGTCGGGGGAATCGATGACGTCGAGCGGGTGGGTGCAGTAGCCGGTCCACTTTGCGGGGTCGGTCACGATCGTCTCGTGGATCAGCGGCCGGGTCTGGCTGAGGACCTCGGCCCGCAGTTCTTGTGGGACCGCGTCGGTTTTGCGTATCCACTCGTAGCAGAACACGTCGTGCATCCGGTCGCCGGACAGGCTGTGGAGGTGGGTCATCGCGGCGTCAGTCAGCCGGGTGAGTAGGTCGGTAGGTACGAGCGAGGCGTAGTGATGGAAGTGCGCAACGATCTCGGCCCCGGGGTTGGCGGTGAAGCCGGTCGGCGGGTCTTCGGGGTTCCACCACGGGGCGTGTGGCGCGTCGCTGACGTTTGGTGGGACGAAGGACCAGGCGAGGGTGTCTCTGTCGAGCGTGTCGAGCAGGTAGTTCACGGCACCGATGACCAACGGGTTTGAAGCATCGGCGTTGACCTCACGGAGGGTCTGCAGTGCGACGGTCGTGGCGATGACGGAGGAGTCGGCGAGCCGGACATCGGCTTCGAGGGCGTGTCCGAAGCCGCCGTCGGGGTTTTGGAACGCGGTCAGTTCTTTGAGCACCGCGTCGGCGGAGCCGTCCTTGAACTCGAAGGCGTAGAGCGATTGGTCCAGCGGGCGGCCGTGCTGGTGGAGGAAGCGGATGGCGGTGGCGGACTGTTCGGCGGTGAGTTGTTTCATGCCCGCAGGCTACCGGGCGGGCATGCGGAGGATTTGGATGAAAACGACACGGCGCGATGATTCAGGCGGTGGTCTTTTGCCGCGGGGTCCGATCCGTGAAGGCACGGAAGTCTCGGCAGAGGTGGGCCTGATCGCAGTAACCCGCGGTGGCGGCGACCCATGCCAACGGTCGGCCGGCACTGATCAAGCGGTCGGCGTGCTGGAACCGGAGGATTCGGGCGTAGCGCTTGGGGCTGACGCCGATGTGCTGGAGGAAGGCGCGTTCGAGCTGGCGGGGGTTCACGCCGAGGTGATGAGTCAGGCGTTGGATGGTGAGTCGGCCTTGGCATCGCGTCATGAGGTCTGTGGCGGCACCGGCGAGGCCGCGTGAAGCATCGGGCGGGTGTCCGACGTTGGCGTGCTCGGCACGGAGTTGCAGCAGGCATTGTGCGACCGCGGCTCGGAGTCCGTCCAGCGTGTCCAGCCCGCTGATTCGGTCGACCCAGTCCTGCCCCATGCGGTGGGTTAGTTCGCTGGTGGGGACTGCCTCGTCGGTCACCTCTCGGGCGGGCATGCCGAAGAGCCGCGAGACCGCGCCCGGCTGGAACTGCACCGCGAGGGACCAGCCGGGTTGTTCGGACGTGACCGTGAGGGGCCGTGTCTTGACTCCAAACAGTTCGCAGTGGCACGGGCGATGGCCCATCGATCGGGCTTCGGCTCGGACCGACACCAGCAGGTCGATCCGGCCGTCGGGCGTGATCTGCACCGACCAGGGCAGCGTCAGGTCCGCGTTGGTGGAGAAGCACCAGCGTGCGACGGTGTCGCGGAGTTCGGGCTCAACGGGCTGGGTCCAGAACGCCATGCACCCACGGTAACCGTATGCTGCGGTCATGCGTAGAGCGGTCATCGGGATCACCGTCGACAACCAGAAGAACACGGCCGAGTCGGGGGTGTATGAGTCGTCGATCGCGTATAGCCGGGCGGTGGAGGCGGCGGGGGGGTTACCTGTTTTACTGCCACATGTGGTGGAGCGGGTTAGTGATTACTTCGAGTTGTGTGACGGGTTTATTTTGACGGGGGGGGTGGACCCGGATGTAAGGGCGTTTGGGTTTGAGCTGCACGGGGCCGCGCGGGTGATGGATGTGGATCGGCAGGCGTTTGAGGTGGGGTTGTTGGAGCGGTTGGAGGAGGCGTCGCCGGACACACCGGTGCTGGGGGTGTGCCTGGGGATGCAGCTGATGGCGTTGGTGGCGGGGGGGGAGTTGGATCAGTTCATGCCGGAGTCGATGGGGGAGGA
The DNA here is from genome assembly GCA_039025195.1 of Planctomycetota bacterium. GTDB lineage: Bacteria > Planctomycetota > Phycisphaerae > Phycisphaerales > Phycisphaeraceae > JBCCOW01. Next base: position 29,108 of record JBCCOW010000020.1, on the reverse strand, counting down.
TGCGGCGTTGGTGCATCAGGGGGATCGGCGGCACACGGTGGAGGAGGTGGTTCAGGGGACGGTCTTGGCGGGTGGGGGGGAGGTGGTGTCGAGTCACCGGCAAGCGGTAGGTGACAGTGGAGCGATGCGGGTGATTGGACGGGCGCCGGATGGCGTGGTGGAGGCGATCGATGAGCCGGGGCGGCGGTTCTGCGTGGGGGTGCAGTGGCACCCGGAGCGGGGCGGGGAAGGGGCGTTGAGTGCGGGGGTGATTGAGGAACTGGTGCGTGCGGCGGGAGCGGGAGCGGGAGCGGGTGGGGGGACCGGGCGAGCGTAGCTCGCCGGCTATGGGGGCGTGGTGGAGGCGGTGGTTTGGGCGGGTGGGGGTTTGCGGAGGTTGAGGAGGAGGACCAGGGCAACGCCGACCATGAGTGCGGCGTCGGCGAGGTTCCAAATCCAAGGCCAGAGGCGGGTGTCGGGGAAGAGGTGGAACATATCGCGGACGGCGGCGAAGCGGACGCGGTCATAGAGGTTCCCCAGGGCCCCGCTGAGGATGAGCGCGAGAGCGGTGTGGAGCGGCCAGGCGCTGGCGGGGCTGCGGACGAAGAGGTAGCCGATGACGCCGACGGCGATGACGGAGACGCCGACGAAGAGCCAGCGGAGGCCGGCCCCGGAGCCGAAGACGGCCCCGGTGTTGATCGTGAGGCGGAGATCGAGGATCGACGGCACGAGCGGGGTGGACTCGTGCTGGGGGATGGCGGAGGCGGGGATGGCGGGGTCGAGGGGCTTGCTCTCGAACCACTGGTCGTTGACCTGGACGAAGACGCGAGCGGGAGACTCGAGGCGGAGGGGGAAGCCGGCGACGTGCTGGAAGGCGAGGTATTTGATCACCAGGTCGGCGGCGAGGAGGCCGACGGCGATGGTCAGGAAGACGGTGATCGCGCGTCGGCTGCGCCAGGCCGGGGTGAGGGTCGGGGGGATGTCCGGTGGATTGGCCTTGCTCATCGCATCGGATGGTAGGGCGGAGTGGTCGGATGGGGCGCAGGTGAGGCGGGTTAGAGACCGCGGCGTTCGCGTTCTCGGGCGACGTCGAGGCAGTACTTGGCCCAGGGCATGTATTCGAGGCGGGGGCGTTCGATGGGTTGGCCGGTCTCGGCACAGACGCCGTAGGTCTTGGCTTCGATGCGTTGGAGGGCTTCGTCGATCTCGAGCAGGAGCTTGCGTTCGGACTCCATGAGTGAGAGCGTGAACTCCCGGTCGTAGTTGTCGGAGCCGACGTCGGCCATGTGGAGGGGGACGTGGGAGATGTCGCCGGAGGACTCGGAGCGGGCGGACTCCATGCCCTTGAGGTCGCCGATGATCTCGGCCCGGCGTTCGAGCAGCTCGGCTCGGAAGAAATCAAGGTCCTTCTTTTTGAGTCCCGTCTTGACCTTGCGGAGCTGGTCGTCGGTGAGGGCGACCGGCAGGGGCGGGGCCTCGTGGAGGGCGTTGGGGGGCGCGGGTTTGGTGGTGGTGGAGCGGGTTGTCCGTTTGGCGGTGGTCTTTTTGACCCGCGATTTCTTGGCAGGTGCTTTCTTCGCGGGGGCTTTCTTGGTGGTGGACTTTTTGCTCGTGGTTTTCTTCGTGACCGGCTTCTTTTTCACCGGGCTCTTCTTGGTGGTCGATTTCTTGGTGGTTTTCGCCCGGGTGGTCTTCTTGGTTACGGATTTTTTGCGGCTGCTGCTGGAGGTCTTTGTCGCGGTTTTTGTCGCGCTCGATGACTTTTTGGTGCGGGTGGTCTTCTTTGAGACGGTCTTCTTGGACGTCTTGGCTGGGGTGGTTTTCTTCTTTTTTGTGGTCTTGGTTACGCGTTTGGAGGTCTTCGCCGCGGTTTTGGAGGCGGTGGAGCGGGTTCGCGGGGTGGGTTTTTTCTTGGCCACGCTTGGCGTTCCCGGACGAGGGGTGAAGGGGCGAGGTCGGGGCGGATTGGCCGGATGCCGCGATACAACTGCTGGCCGGGGCGGACGATGCGGACGCGGGAGTGTATCGATGAGCGATACGCCCCGCAAACGCTGGGGTTCGTTCACCGTTCAACGCGTCCGGGCCGGGGATGCGCCGGTCGGCGGATTAAGTCGTTTGATGAGAGGGTTTTAAGGGTCGGCTTAATCGCCGTGTTTCTGGCGGAGCCGGCCGGAAAGGCGGAGCAGGAGGTGGACGCGTTCGAACTCGTCGAGCCAGTCCTGGACCTCGGCGTCGAGCTCGTCCTGCGGGACCGGGGCACCGGGCAGGGGGCAGTTGGCACCCAGGGCCTTCTGGGCCATGAGGCGGTAGCGGGAGAGGGGCTTGTCGCCGAACCAGCTGACGAGCTCGAAGTCTTCTGCGGCGAAAATGGCAACGGGGACGCGGTGGCCGGCATTGATGGCGACCTGCTTCTGGAGGTCCATGTGCTCATCGCGGTCGAGCCAGCGGACCTTGGCCTTGCCGCCCGTGGCGTCGGCGATGGCTTGGATCATGGGGCCCTGGCGGACGCAGTCGCCGCACCAGATACCGGAGACCACGAGGACGTGGATGTCGCGGACGAAGCCGGCGAGCATGGCCTTGCAGGCATCGGAGAGAACGATGCGTTCGTGGATGCCCTTCCAGCCGGCCTGCTGGTCGAGGTTGCCGGTGGCGAGGTAGTCGTCGTAGGTGAGGCCGGCGTTGAACTTGGCTTCGAGGTCGGCGGCGTTCATGAGGGGTGCTCCGGGGAGGGTCTTGAGGTTGCGGGGCAGCAGGATAGGCGGGTTCGCTATGCTTGGGGCATGAGTCAGACTATCACCGGCAAGGCGTACGTCCTGGGCGACGACATCGACACGGACCAGATTATCCCGGCCGAGTATTTGGCCTACGACCCGAGCGTGCCGGAGGAGCGGAAGTTCTTCGGGATGTACGCGTGCGTCGGCGTGCCGGACGCTCAGGCGGGGCTGCCCGAGGGCGGGCTGAAGATGGTGCCGGAGGGGCAGTTCAAGTGTGACTACACGTTCGTGGTCGGCGGGAAAAACTTCGGCTGTGGCAGCTCACGGGAGCACGCGCCGCTGGCGCTCGCGGAGGCGGGGCTGCAGGTAGTGATCGCCGAGTTTTACGCACGGATTTTCTATCGCAACTGTGTGAACGGCGGGTACCTGCTGCCGGCCGAGTGCGAGACCCGGCTGATCGAGGGCAAGGTCCACACAGGCGACGAGCTGTCGCTAGACATCGAGGCAGGGAAGCTGACGAACCAGCGGACAGGCGAGACGTTCGACCTGCAGCCGCTGGGCGACGTGAAGCCGATCGTCGACGCGGGGGGCGTGTTCGCGTATGCGAGGCAGCAGGGGATGCTGCCGGCTTGAGCTGCTGTTGAGGCCGATTTAACCACAGAGACACAGAGGCACAGAGAGCGAATTCTCTGTTTCTATCTTTGTGTTGGGAGGTAGAGAAAGGTAAGCACCAATCCTCATCGGCATCAAGAAACAACTCTGTGTCTCTGTGACTCGGCGGTTAAACCAGTCAGCCGCCGGCGTCGGGGGCGGCGGGGGGGTTGGGCTGGACGACGGCGGGGTTGGCGGTGCGGGTGTCGTTTTCGAGGTCGCGGAGGCGGGAGGCGAGCTCGGGGTTGATGTTGGTGCCGAGCATGCGGCGGAGGCCGTCGAGGAGCTTGAGGGAGTCGTCGGTGCGGTTGGCTCGGGTGTAGGCGCGGGCGGCGGCCATCATGCGTTCGATGATCGGGTCGGCGGCGGCACCGGCGCGGATGCGGGGGCCGTCGTCGCTGAGCAGGCGTTGGGCGATGGCGAACGCGTCGTCGATCTGGTTGACCTGGAGGTAGGCGTCGATGAGGCCGCGGTAGGCACGCTCCCGCGCGCGGGCGCGGAGGGTCGCGGCGTTGTCGGCCAGGACCTCGTAGTCCAGGATGGCGAGGGCGGGGTTCTCGAGGACGATGCGGGTGTCGGCCCGTTCGAGGAGCAGCTCGAGGTAGCCGGGCGTGAGGGGGTCGGGGCGGGGGGTGTCGCCGCGGTCGATGGCCGCGGTGAGCAGGCGGTCGCGGAGTAAGGCGAGGTCGGGGCGGTTGGGGAAGCGGAGGACGGTGGGCAGGACGCCCTCTGGAGGATCGACGCGGCCGGCGACGGCAACGAGGGCGCGTTCCCAGGGCTGCTGGAGGGCGCGGGCGGTGGGCCGGCTGGCGGCGAGGGTGCGGAGGGTGTCGGGGCTTCGGCCGCGCTCGGTGGCGGCGTTGATCACGATGGGCTGAATGACCGGGTCGTCGGCCCGCTTGGCGAGGAGCAGGAGCGAGCGGGTGGAGCCGGCCCACGCAGCGGCGGCAGCGGCGCGGGTCTGGTCGTTGGGGCTGTCGGTCCAGCGGGCGAGGCGTTCCCAGTAGGGGTCCTGGTCGGTGATGACACGCCCGAGCAGGCGGACCGATTCGGGGCTGGGGGCGTCGTCGTCGGCGAGCAGGGACTTGATACGTTTGGCGATACGCTGCCGCTGCTTGGTGGAGAGCAGGTCCTGATCGGCGGCGGCGGCGAGGGCCCCGGCGGCCTGGTCCCGCAGCGGCTCGAGCAGCAGGAGCTGTTCGGCGGGGTCAACGGCGGCGGCCTTGGGCATGCGTGACATGGCCAGGAGGTAGGCCCGCAAAACGTCGGGTTCGCCCTCGCGGGCCTCGGCGAGGCGGGTGGCAATGAGGTCGGCGCCGGGGTCGTCGGACAGGTCACGCAGCAGCAGGGCGGCCCGACCGCGCACGGTGGACGACTCGTCGGTGAGGCGGTCGCGTAGGGCCTGACGCAGCGGCTCGGCGAAGGCCTGGTCGTCGAGCAGGCGCTGCTCTGAGAGCTCGAGGGCGAGCAGGCGGATCGGCTCGAGCGGGTCGCCGAGCATGAAGGCGAGGACGGCGGGGCGGTCGGCCTTAGCGGTCGTGTTATAGAGGGCCCGCTGGGACTGGAGCAGGCGCTGCTCCATGTGCTGCAGCCGGGTGTCGTTGCCGGCACGCTGGCGGGTGAAGTTCTCGCGGAGGGTGCGTTCCCAGTCGGCGTCGGCGAGCCGGCGGGCGTCGTCCCACCAGGCGTCCCAGGCCCGGGTGTCTCGGCCGAGGTTGTTCTGAGCGGTCAGGCTGGCGAGGGCGTCGAACGCGGCCGCCTGCACGGCGGCGGGCTGGTTCGGCTGGATCAGTTCCATCAACGCTTCGGCGACGGTGCGGGTGCGGGTCTGGCCAAGGGCACGGATGAGCTTGCGGCGGTCGGTGACGGGACGGCTGGGTTGGCTGGCGAGTTCGATGACACGGGGCTCGAGCTCGGGGTTGGCGAGCCGGCCCATGGCGTCGGCCCACTGGTCGAGGTCGCCGGGGCGGAGGCGGTCGCGGGCGGCGAGGAGGGGTTCGCCGAGCGTGGCGGGGACGGGCCCGACGTGGGTGTTGATGGACTGGATGACCGCGGTGCGGGCCTCGGCGGGGTAGTCGGCGACGAGCACGGCGATGAGGGCCTTGTCGGCGGGGTTGTTCAGGTCGGTGGGGTCGTTGGCCTGGTTGAGCAGGACACGGGCGGCGCCGACGCGTTCGCCGAGCCCGATGCCGGGCTTGGTGAGGGTGAGGAAGGCCGAGCGGGTGGGGTCGGGGAGGTCGTCGGCCTGGAGGGTCAGGGGGTCGAGCGGTTTGGGGGGGGCGGCGCAGCCGTTGAGGACGGCGGGAAGGACGAGCAAGAGGGCCGCGGAGACCGCCAGCAGGGGGCGGAAAATGGGCGGCCGAACGCGGTTTTGGGGGCGCGTCGGTCCGAGAAAGCGTGCCGGGCGATTAAAGAGCCCGGCGGCCCTGAGTCGTGGGTGATTAGGTTCCACGACGTCATAGTACGGCATGGCCGGGCTGGGAACGAACCCAAAAGCCTTGGGGGGCGTCTTCTTTTCGGACGCAGACACCCAGAGCGACCCTGGCCGATCGGAGGAGACCCAGGGCCCGACCCATGAGAAGGCCCTAACCGAGAGGCACCTGTTCCAAGGGGGTGAAACGCGTCCTGATCACGGCCGATGTCCCGCATCAGGCAGACATCGGCCGAGCCGGTGTTGCCCTGTGTTGACCCGCCGCCGAGCCGACTCGGTGGTGAAGCCCCCACGAGGTTGGACCGCGATGACGCCTTGGAACGACGCCGAAGAGAACGCCCAGTTGGCCCACGCCGCGCTTGAACGCGGGGAGTGGGATGCCGCGATCGAGCACTTTGACCAGGCCCTGTCGGTCGACCCCGACCGGTTGGCGTGGCGGTTTGAGAAAGGGGTGGCGTTGGATGCGGTGCAGCGGTTCGATGATGCGGTGCAGGAGTTTGAGCAGGTCTTCGAGCGGGTGTCGGACGACCTGGATGTGACGCTCCGGCTGGGCGTGGGGCTGATCCGGACGGGCCAGGCCAAGCGGGCGATCCAGGTCTTGGAGCGGGCGGCCGAGCTCGACCCCGATTCGCTTGAGAGCTACGAGTATCGGATTGTCGCGTTCGGCCAGCTTGGCGATCTCGAGCAGGCCGAGCTGATGTTCTACATGGCGCAACAGCTTGAGCCCGATAGCCCCCGCGGCTTCGATCACATGGCCCACTGCCTGGCGATTCACGGCGACCTCGACCGGGCGGTGCACTGCTGGGAGCGCTGCCTGGCACTGGACCCGGAGCACTCCGATGTGCAGATCAGCCTGGGTCGCATCCACTGGCATCTCGGTCGGCTGCCTGCGGCTCGCATCGCCTTCCGTGAATACCTCGCGGCTAACCCGCACGACGCGGAGGCTCGGCAAGACCTCGGCGCGATCTTGCTGGAGATGAATCGGCCGCGTGAGGCGGAGCGGGAGCTGCGGCGTGCGGTGTTGGAGGACGCGGGGCTCGGCGCGGTGTGGCTCATGCTGGGTGAGCTGGCGTTCCGACGCGGCGACCTGGACGAGGCTCAGACGCATTACACGCATGCACGGGACGCGGATACGACGTTGCCGGCGGTCGCCCTTGGGCTCGCCCGGGTGGCGGTGGAGCGTGAGGACCGCGAGGAGGCTCGGCGTTGGCTGCAGCTCGAGCTGGCGGTCGAGGGTCAGACGATCGAGCAGACGCTGGAGATGGCTCGGCTGCTGGATGAATTGGGTCTGCCGCACGCGGTGCTGGAGATGCTGACGCCGTTGGTGAGCGGGCAAGACGATTTACTCATGGATACGCCGTCGGCGTTCTGCCGGGCGTTGGTGCTGCGGGCCGGGGCGTTGGTGGAGCTGGATGAAGTCGAGGCGGCGGAGCGTGAGCTGCGGCTGGCGCGTCGGCTGGACCCGACCGGGCCGGCGGTGCTGCCGTTGATGCGGCTACTGCTCGAGACCGAGCGGTGGTCGCGGGCGCTGGTGGTGGCGCAGTCGGCGCTGCGGCGGGTCGAAGCGGACGACGCGGTGCACACTGAAGTACAGGCGCTGGCGGACGCGTTGGAGGCGGGGTGGCGGCAGGCGTGGCGGGAGCACCGGCGGGCTAAGCGCGGGGCGTGGTTGCGTCGCTGATCATGTTGCCATGCGGTAGGACGCGCTCAAGGCTTGACATCGCTCGGCAGCGATTACGATGTGGAGATGCGCGATGCGTTAGCGATTACCCAATCAGGCCCGGTGTCTGAGCCGAAGGCGAGCCTTATCGAAAGCGGGCCGGACGACGCGCCCGCTCGCCGGCCCAGCGGCCTCCGCCGCACCACATCACTGCTGCCCACGCTGTTCACGCTCGGCAACCTGCTGTGCGGCTTCGTTGCGATCTTCATGGCCTCACGCCCCGCCGACGCCGCGATGCCGATGGGCTGGTCGCCGTTGGTCTTTGCCGCCTTGTTCATCTTCCTGGGCATGCTCTTCGACGCCCTCGACGGCCGGGTCGCTCGGCTCACGGGCTCGACCTCAGAGCTCGGTGAACAGCTCGACTCCATGGCCGACATGGTCAGCTTCGGCGTTGCCCCGGCGTTCATGCTGATCCAGCTCGGCGACATTGGTGTGCCCTTCTTCGGTATCGGTGGCACCATCGATCAGACCTTCGACCGCGCTGCGTTTGTCGTCGCCCTGATCTATGTCTCGTGTGCTGCGCTCCGCTTGGCCCGCTTCAACGTCGAGCTCTTGCAGGGCGACGACCACAACGGCTTCACCGGCCTGCCCTCGCCCGCCGCCGCCGGCACCGTCGCTTCGCTCATCGTGCTCCACGAGCACCTGCTGTTCAATCAGGCTCCGCCCACCAGCCTCGCCGTGGGGTCCGCCGCGCTGGGCATGCTCCTGGTCACGCTCGTCGCCGGGCTCGCCATGGTCTCTCGCCTGCCCTACGGCCACCTGCTCAACCGCTACCTTGGCGACGGCCTCGGCACCGGGCGCATCGCGCTGCTGCTCACTATCGTGGGCCTGGCGTTTATCAAGATCCAGTACACCCTCGCCGCGGGCTTCGTGCTCTACGCCCTGTCCGGCCCCGCCCTGATGGTGTACCGCTGGCTTCGGCCGAGCCGGTCAGAATCTGTGGAAGACGCGGTTTAGAACAACATGCGTCAATGCCCGCCATAGCCGCGACGCTACGCGTCGCTGGCCGGGGTGGCGTAGCCACCCGGCTACTGAGGATTAGTTCTGCATGTTGTTTTAGCTCAGTCGCCCGAGTCGCGGAGTGCCTCGATGCCCGCGGCGGTGTCGTCGCCCCACTCACGCTCACGCCGGCTCATCAGGTACGCCACTGTCTGATCGATCAGCTCCTGCTTGGCGGGGATCGTGAACCGCTCGCCACAGCGGCAGCACTTGGCCCGGCGGTTCGCCGCCGTCAATGGGACCCGCAGCACCTCGCCGCAGCAGGGGCACGCCGTCGCGGCATCCGCTTTCTTGTATAGCAGGGACACAGCCTCGCTCCTCTCCGGGTGACGCTCAGAAACCTCCGCCTAGCCCTCGGCCGAGCGGACGGATTCCCACCCCCCCGACCATCACGCACGCCGACCCGCCCGGCCACCGAAAGCCCCCCGGCCGTGCCAGATGCCCGCCCGGCAACCCCTACAGGTCCTACAAGCCCTAAGCCTGCTATTTGGCAGCTTTGACAGCAACCCGCGCCGAAACCCTTGCGGCCCGTCGTCGGCATTGCTACGCTACGCGGTTCGCTCAGCCGGGCATACGCAGCCGTTGCGTGCCCGACCCCCAACCCTTCCGATTATCCGGAACAACCATTCGACGCCGGCCCCACACGCCCCTCCCGTCACGCCGCTGAGCCGTGAGAACCACCGGGCACTCCACCAAGGCCGAGCCGAGAAGACACGGAGTCCACATCATGTCCGACGCCCCCTCCCTCCGCCCGGGAACCGTTGCCCTCCACGGTGGCCAGGAGCCCGACCCTACGACCAACTCGCGGGCCGTGCCCATCTATGCCACCACCTCCTACGTGTTCGACTCCGCCGAACACGCCGCCAACCTCTTCGGCCTCGCCGAGTTCGGCAACATCTACACCCGGCTGATGAACCCCACCAACGACGTCCTCGAGAAGCGCCTCGCTGCACTCGACGGCGGCGCCACCGGCCTCGCCTTCGCCTCCGGGCAGGCCGCCATCACCGCCTCCATCCTCACGATCGCCCACGCCGGCCAGAACATTGTCTCCTGCACCTCCCTCTACGGCGGCACCTGGACCCTCTTCACCCAGACCTTCAAGCAACTTGGCATCGAGGTCCGCTTCTTCGACGCCGACAAGCCCGAAGAGATCCACGGCCTCGTCGACAAGAACACCCGCCTCGTCTACATGGAGTCCATCGGGAACCCCGCCCTCGGCGTGCCTGACTTCAAGGCCATCGCCGATGCTGCCCACACCGCCCCCCACGGCGCGATCCCCGTCATCTGTGACAACACCACGATGACTCCGATGCTCCTCAAGCCCATCGAGCACGGCATCGACATCGTCGTCTACTCCACCACCAAGTTCATCGGCGGACACGGCACCCACATCGGCGGTGCCATCGTCGACTCCGGCAACTTCAAGTGGGCTGATCAGCCCGAGAAGTGGCCCGAGTTCTGCGGACCTTCTCCCAGCTACCACGGTGCGGTCTTTGAAGAGCACCTCCGCGGCATCGGTAACATCGCCTACAACGTGCACATCCGCACCCACTGGCTCCGCGACACCGGCGCGACCATGTCGCCCTTCGCCGCGTTCCTGTTCCTGCAAGGCCTCGAAACCCTGCACCTCCGCATGCCCCGGCACTGCGAGAACGCCCTGGCCGTCGCCAAGTTCCTCGAAGCCCACGACGCCGTCGAATGGGTCAACTACCCCGGCCTCGAGTCCCATAAGGACCACGCCCACGCCAAGCAATACCTGCCCGACGGCCAAGGCGCGATCCTGGGCTTCGGGATCCGCGGTGGTGCTGAGGCCGGCAAGAAGTTCATCGAGTCCTGCAAGCTCTGCTCGCACCTCGCGAACATCGGCGACGCCAAGACCCTGGTCATCCACCCCGCGACGACCACGCACTCCCAGCTCTCCGAGGACGAGCAGAAGCGCACCGGCGTCTCCCCCGAGTACGTCCGCGTCTCGGTTGGCATCGAGGACGTGCAGGACATCATCGACGACCTCTCCCAGGCCCTCGAAGTCGCCGCCACCGCCGCGGTGTAAACCCGATGACGGGTTCAACCCCCGTGCAGTCTGGTCAGCCACATCCGAAGTCGAAATGTCGGCTGCGCCAAACCGCTCGTGGACCCGAGTTGATCTGCTATTGGCTCCATCCATCGCAGCGTCTGTGGCTGCCATGGGTGGTGCTCATTTTCTGCAATCTCTTCGTATGGTGGTTTACCTTTGACTTGAGGGTGACTGAATTGAGCCCCTACGAAGTTCAAGCTTGGCTTGGGGGTTTAATTGTTGGAATCGGTATCGCCACGACATTTACTGTGGGCGCAACCCGCCTTAGCCTCAATGATCACGAACTCGTTATCCGGCACGGACCTCTGCCATGGCCGGTTTGGCGACGGATCCCCCGCCATGAAATTGGCGAAGTCAAACTGATCCCGCTTGGGGGAGGCCATAAGCCCGGCTCCAATCCACACCGGTTTTTTCATCAGGTCCTACTCGGAGGTGTTAACCGCAGCTCAGTGTCACTTGGATTCGGTCTATGGAACTCTGCAGAACGCTTGCGTGAGGCGGTTGAATCGTTCTTGAAATAAGCGGGTACTCGATGACAACACCCCATCTCTCACCAAGCTCAGATGACCGACGGACTGGCGCTCAGCTAGATCGCCTACGGAAGGTTACGTTCGACGAACCGTTGCCACTCGCACTGTCAGGAGTCTTGCCATCGGTTGAGTGTGCCTTCGAAGCTTGGGGCAGCCTCAACGCCGACAAATCCAACGCCGTACTAATCTGCCACGCCATCTCCGGCGACTCGCACGTCACCCGTCATCACGAAGACGACCTCCCCGGCTGGTGGGAAGACCTCGTCGGGCCGGGCAAGGCGATCGACACCGACCGCTTTTTTGTCATCTGTCCCAACGTCCTTGGCGGCTGCCGTGGCACCACCGGCCCCGGTTCCACCAATCCAGACACAGGCAAGCCTTACGGAACCGCGTTCCCCGACATCACCATCGCCGACATGGTCGAGGTCCAACGCCGCCTCCTCGACCACCTCGGCATCGATACCCTCCACGCCGTCGTCGGCGGCTCCCTCGGCGGGCACCAGGCCCTGACCTGGGCCACCCGCTTCCCCGACCGCGTGAAGACCTGCGTTGCCGTTGCCACCTCGCCCCGGCTCACGTCGCAGGCCTTGGCCTTCGACGTCATCGCCCGCAACGCCATCCAACGCGACCCCGACTTCCACGACGGGCAGTACTACGACCAGCCCACCAAGCCCGACACCGGGCTCGCCATCGCCCGCATGCTCGGGCATATCACGTACCTGTCGTCCGAGGCGATGGACGCGAAGTTCGACCCCGACCGCCATTCGCCGCGTGAAATCGCCACCGCGTTCGAGAAGCGGTTCAGCGTCGGGTCATACCTGGCTCACCAGGGGCAGAAGTTCACCGAGCGTTTTGATGCGAACAGCTACGTCACGATCTCGACCGCGATGGACCTGTTCGACCTGGGTCGAGACCATGACCAACGCGTGGAGACCTTCGCCGCGACGACCTGCGACTTCCTCGTGGTGAGTTTCTCGAGTGACTGGCTATTCCCGCCGAACCAGTCGCGTGACCTGGTCAATGCGCTCACAGCCCAGGACAAGCCGGTGACTTACACCGAGATCACCAGCGACGCCGGGCACGACGCGTTCCTGCTGCCGCACGAGATCAGCCTCTACGCCCCGCTCGTCGCCGCCAGGCTCGGCCAGACCGATCCCACCCCGCCCCGGCTGCGCTCCGACGACGAGCTGGTCCTTGAACTGATCCCCGAAGGCAGCAGCGTGCTCGACCTGGGTTGTGGCTCAGGCCGGCTGCTTGCGGCACTGCGAGACCGCGGCCACGATCACCTGGTCGGCGTCGAGGTTGCCCAAGACCGGCTGATCCAAGCCGTTGGCCGAGGGCTGAACGTGATCGACTACGACCTCAACCGCGGGCTGCCGGCGTTCACGGACCGGCAGTTCGATGTCGTGGTGCTCTCCGCGACGCTGCAGGCCATCGAAGACATCGAGACGCTTTTTGATGAGATGCTCCGCGTCGGCCGACGGGTGATCCTGGGCTTCCCCAACTTCGCCCACAAGGCCCTGCGAAACGCTTATTTCGAGGGCGGCCGATCGCCGCGGGCCCCCGGGGCTTACGACCACGCCTGGTACAACACGCCGAACCGCCGGTTCCCGAGCATCGCCGACGTCGAAGACCTCTGCCGTGACAAGGCGGTCACCATCCATGAGGCGGTCTACCTCGACGCCGCCTCGGGTCAACGCATCAGCCCGGACGACCAGCCGAACCTCAACGCGGATACGGCGGTACTGGTTCTAAGCCGCTGATCCCGGCCGCCGCGCGGTCTCGGATACCATCAAGCCCACCCCGAGTTCTCTGCCCAAGGAGTTTGTTATGCACGCCCGCTCACTGCTCGCTGTTCGCGCCACGCTCGCTTTCGTCATCGCTGCCGTGTTCGCCACGCCCGCCGCCGCCCACTGCCAGGTCCCCTGCGGGATCTTCGGCGACCAGCGGCAGTTCGAGAAGATGCTCGAAGACGCGGAAACGATCAAGAAGTCGATGACCCTCATCGTGGAGCTCAGCGGCAAGTCGGACCCGCAGTCGGTCCAGCAGCTGGTTCGGTGGGTGAACAACAAAGAGAAGCACGCCCGGGCGATCCAGTACGACGCGATGTACTACTTCCTGGCCCAGCGGGTGAAGCTGCCCAAGGACGAGGCGGAGCAGGCCGCGTACCAGGCGAAGGTGATCGCGCTGCACGAGATCATCGTCTACGCGATGCGTTGCAAGCAGACGACCGACACAGCCGCGGTCACGACGCTCGTTGATGCCGTCCAGAAGTTCCGCGGCCTGTACTTCGACGAGTCGGCCGAGGCCCACCTCAAGCAGCACGCCGAGGGGCACAGCCACGAGCACACGCACACCCACGCCGACGGCACGACGCACAGCCACAGCCACTCCACCGGCGGCGACGCCGACCACGACCACAAGCACGACCACTGAGCGGACCGCACACGCTCAGCCGTGCGTGAACCCGATGACGAGCTCGGGGCCATCGTCCCAGGCCTCGCCGTTGTAGCCACCCCATCGGCCGGTCACCCGGAAGCCCGCGTCGGTGATCAACCGTTCCAGTTGCTCGGCATACCACACCCGCATGCTCACCGGCATCTCGACGCGATCGACCACCACTTCGTCCTCGATCCGCTCGTAGATCAGGACCGGGTACACGATGGGCGGGTCGAGCCGGAACCGTCGGCAGTCGTCACGCATCCGCAGCAGGCCCAGGGCTGTTTGCTTCTCGTCGTAGGTGCTGCCGTCGCGTTGCGACCACCGCTCCGCCAGGCCGTCCGGCGGGCTGTACGGCCGGAACGTGTTGAGGATCGCTTCGCCGCTTGGCGTGAGGTGCCTGCGGATCGTCTCCAGCAACCCGGCGACCTCGGCGTCGCTATCCAGGTTCTGCATCACGCGGAACGGGGCGGTGATCAGGTCGAAACGCCGGCCGAGGTCGAGGTCGGTGATGTCGCCCTCGCGCACAGCGGCCTGCTCTGGTCCGATCGCCGCTGTGTCGAGCTTCTCTTGGCAGATGCTGAGCATCCCCGGCGACGCATCGACGCCTTGGATAAACGCGCAGGACTCCGCCATCGGCAGCAGCACCCGCCCAGTCCCGCAGCCCAGTTCTAGCACGCTCGCGTCGGGACCCGGCAGCCGTCGGGCATAGAACGCGGTGTCATCGAAGGGATCGGACCACGCGTCGTAGTACCGGGCCGCGTCCTGTCGGTAGTCGTTGACCATGGGGGCAGCGTATCCGTGCCGTGGTTGCTGCGGCCGACGGATCGGCAGGATGTGGAGCTTTGCCGCCTTAGCCGAGCAGCAGCCGAATCGAGACGACGGCCATGAGGAGGACGAAGGCGAGCCGGACCTGGCGGGTCGGCAGGTGGTGCGTGAGCTGGGCGCCGAGGAGCGAGCCGGCGATCCCGGTGGGGGCGAGGCAGGCGAAGAGGACCCACGCGTCGATGACACGGCCACCGTGCTGATCGAGGGTGATGAGTTTGATCGCGGCACCGATGCCGGCGGTGACGGTGATGGTCATGGCCGAGTTGGCGATGCAGTTGCGGAGGCGGAGCTTCAGGGCGATCTGCTGGAGGGGGACAGCCAGTGCGCCGCCGCCGATGCCGAGGAGTCCGGCGACGAGGCCTGTAGCGAGGCCGACGGGGGCGCTGCGGGTGAAGGGAGGCTGTCGTTCGAAGCGAGCGTTTTCGGCGGCTGGCCGCGCGGGCGTAGCCCGCGGGCTATTGGTATCTGTTCTCGCCTGCCACCACTTGCGGGCGTTGAGCAGGGCGACGTAAGCGGCGAAGGCGCCGAACGCACGCTGCAGCCAGAGGACACCGTCGGGTCCGGCGAAGAGGGGCGCGTTGCTGAGCAGGACGCCGAGGACGATGCCGATCAGGGCCCCGGGGACCAGGGCGATCACGACCGCCCGCATGACAGCCCCGGCCTTGGCGTGGCGGTACGCGGCGGGCCCGGCGATGGCGAGATTGACCAGCATCGCGGCGGCCTGGTAGAGGTGCTGGTCGTAGCCCGGCGTGAGGCCCTGCCCGAGCAGCATGACCATGGCCGGGATCATGACGACGCTGCCGCCCACGCCGAGCAGCCCGCCGAGCACACCCGCGGCGAAGCCGACGACCGGGAGGATGAGCAGTTGCCAGGTCTCCATGGCCGGCAGGGTAGGGCAGCGGGCGACGCATCGCGTTACGGAGCAGCGTCGGAGCGGTCGTGACTCAGATGTCGATGCAGGAACTCCAGCAAGGCCTGGCGTGACGCCCCGCGGAAGAATTCGGGCCCGGCATGCACGCCGTTATGCAGCAGGCGCAGGTCAACCGGTAGGTCGTGCTTGCGGTATTCCTGATACATCCGGATCGATTGGTGGGCATCGACGGTGCGATCCAGCAGGCCGTGCAGCATGAGCAGCGGTGGGTCGCCGGGCCCGACGTGGAAGCGGGGGCTGGCGAGCCTGGCGCGGTCGGGGTGGTCACGGACCGGGCCGCCGAGGAGCTGGTAGACCGAGCCCCGTGGACGGTCCGTGTTGTTCGGCTGTATCCGGGAGCGTTCGAAGAAGTCGTAGGCCCCGAAGTAGCCCACCACAGCCTGGACGGCGGACGACGTGTCGGCGTGGTCGCCCACCGCCCCTTCGAGCTCGGGGTGGCCTGCAGCGACCGCGAGCAGTGTGGCCAGGTGTGCCCCCGCGGATGTACCGGTTACGACGATGCGATCGGCGGTGTAGCCGAAGCGGTCGGCGTTGGCCCGGAGGAAGCGGACCGCCGCTTTGGCGTCGTGGATCTGGGCGGGGAACTTCGCTACTCCGGATAGCCGGTAGTCGATGCTCGCCAGCGCGAACCCGTACTCGGGCAGCCAGGTGATGGCGCACCGCTTGCGGTCGAGGTTGCGCCAGCCGCCGCCGTGGATGAACACGACCAGCGGCGGGCTTTTCACGCCGTCGGGCATGTACAGGTCGAGCAGCATCGGCTCGCCGTCGATCTGCGCGTAGGCGATATCGGGTGTCAGGTTTACGCGGTTAGCCACGGCTTCATCTCGCGGAGTTGGCCGGGCGCGTCCTGCCGCGCTGCGTGTTGTGGGTCAGGCGGGTTTACCTGGCTGATCGGGGCCGGCGGACGACGGGGGCGGCGCGGTGTCGGTTTCGGTGACCGCGTCGGTGTTGATCGACGTCGCGTCGCTCTTCTGGGCTTCAAGACGCTTGGCGTCCTGAGTCTTCTTCTGTTCTTCGATGTCGTCGTCGACCCCGGCGAGGCCCTTCTTGAACTCGACGATGCCCTTGCCGATGGACTTGCCCACTTCCGGTAGCCGCTTGCCAAAGATCAGGACGCCCAGGAGGACGAGCACCGCGACCTCCCAGCCGCCGAGGCCGCCGCTGAAAAAGCCGAGTTGGAGAGTGGGGGTGGGCATGGGTGCTCCGGGGAACGCGGGGATACCCGAATTATTGCAGATGGGAGCGGTAAAGGCGAGAGCGTACTGGGTGACGGCTGGGTGGGGTCAAACCTTGCCGAGGACGAGGCTGACGTTGTGGCCGCCGAAGCCGAAGGAGTTGGACAGGGCGATCTTGGGGTTGATCTGTCGGGCTTCGTTGGGGATGTAGTCGAGGGTGCAGCCGTCGCTGGGGTTCTCGAGGTTGATGGTGGGGGGGGCGGTGCCGGTGTGGAGTGCGAGGGCACAGGCGATGGCTTCGACGCCGCCGGAGGCGCCGAGGAGGTGCCCGGTCATGGACTTCGTGGAGGAGGTCGGGACTTTGGTGTCTTCACCGAAAACGCGTTTGACGGCCTTGGTCTCGGCGAGGTCGCCGAGGCCAGTCGAGGTGCCGTGGGCGTTGATGTAGTCGACGTCGTCGGGGTTGACGCCGCTGTGCTTGAGGGCGAGGGTCATCGCGTGGGCGGCGCCGGCCCCGTCTTCGAGGGGGGCGGTGATGTGCGAGCCGTCGGCGGACTGGCCCCAGCCGAGGACCTCGGCGTAGATGGTGGCTCCGCGGGCCTTGGCGTGTTCGAGTTCTTCGAGGATGACGATGCCCGCGCCTTCGGCGAGGACGAAGCCGTCACGGTCGTCGTCGAATGGGCGGGAGGCGAGTTCGGGTTCGTCGTTGCGTTTGGACAGGGCCTTGAGCCCGATGAAGCAGCCGAGGCCCAGCGCGGTGAGGGCGGCTTCGGAGCCGCCGGCGATGATGACGTCGGCCTGCTTGAGCCGGATGGAGTCGGCACCGGCACCGATGGCGTGGCCGGCGGAGGCGCAGGCGGTGGTGGTGGCGAAGTTGGGGCCCTGGAGCCCGTAGTGGATGCTCACGTTGCCGCAAGCGGCGTTGCACATGAGCTTGGGGACCATGAACGGGCTGAGGCGGTTGGGGCCCTTGGCGACGAGGCGGGCGTGGCCGTCGGCGAACTCCTGGATGCCGCCGACGCCGGAGCCGATGATCGACCCGCACATCCAGGGGTCTTCCTTGGAGAAGTCGAGCCCGGAGTCGTTGACCGCTTCGATGGACGCGTGCATCGCGAACTGGGCGAAGCGGTCCATCTTCTTGGCGTTGCGGGCCTCGACGTGGGGTCCGCCGTCGAAGTCTTTGACCTCACCGCCGATCTTGACCGCGTGCTCGGAAGCGTCCCAGCGTTCGATCATGCTGATGCCCGAGACGCCATCGACGAGCTTCTGCCACGCGGGCTCGATCTCGAGCCCGAGGCTCGTGGTCCAGCCCAGTCCGGTGATGGCGACGCGGCGTTCTGACATAGTGGGTGGGTAGCCGTAGCGGGGAAGGAGGACAAGGGGGGAGACAAAAACGAGGAATCCCCGGGTTGCGGCGGACTCCTCGTGGGGGTGTTCGGGACCGCTCAGGCAGGGCGGTCGTGCGGGGCCCGGATCAGTCTTCCTGGTGGGAGCTGATGAAGTCCACCGCCTGGCCGACGGTCTGGATCTTCTCGGCCTCTTCGTCGGGGATCGAGGTTTCGAACTCGTCCTCGAACTCCATGACCAGCTCGACGGTGTCGAGCGAGTCGGCGTTGAGGTCGTTGACGAACGAGGTGTCAGCGGTGATCTCGTTCTTGTCGACGCCCATCTGTTCAGCGACGATCGTCTTGACCTTCTCGAGGATCTCTTCTTTGGGCATGCTCATGTGTCGCGTCTCCTGGCCGTTTCAAGTCTTGAGGGTGTGGCGGTTTTCGCCCCGGGTCGCCGGGGGGAAAGGGTGGGGCATCATGCCCCTCGATTGGGCGGGGAATATAGCTTGAATAAGATTTTAACGCCAGCGAGCGGCGGTGTTGGGGATCAGCGTACTTGGAGGATCAAATCGGACGCAGCTGGTCGGGACGCTCGGCGAGCCGGCAGGCCGTGCGGGGATCGGTGCGGGTCCAGCCGTCTCTGGACGAGGTTGGGCCCTGATCCGCACGGCAGTAGACCCACCGAACCTCGGCGGGCAGGTCGGGTGTCCACGGCTCTCGATCACGCTGGGCAACCCCCTCGCGGATGACCCGCTCGATCTGCTTGTAAGCGGCATCCATACCGAGACAACGGGCACGGTCACGGCAAACGGCCTGTTTGACCGAAGCGACCGGCAGATCGTCGCCCAGCCAATTACGGGCTTCGTCGGCGGCCGCCTGATCCCCGGTCACGCCCAGCACAGGGACGCCCAGCCCACCTGCCCAGGCCGCCTCGATCCCGATCTCACCGATCGGGCGACCGCCCAGCGTGACCGAGAAGACGATGGCGGATGAGTAAGTGTGTTCGAGGAACCCGTCGCTGCCGGCCATGCCGTGGTGCCCGAGCAGGAACACGCCGTCGAAGGACGGGTCAAGGCCTGGCATCGGGTTGTCGGGCGCGGGGGTCTCGTACTCGGCTGCCGGGTGAGCGAGGTTGGGATCGAGGTTGCCGCCGGCGGCGTGGGTGTCGCAGACGAGGATGGAGGTCGCGCCGGCGTCGAGGCAAA
Source organism: Planctomycetota bacterium (assembly GCA_039025195.1). Classification (GTDB taxonomy): domain Bacteria; phylum Planctomycetota; class Phycisphaerae; order Phycisphaerales; family Phycisphaeraceae; genus JBCCOW01. Next base: position 10,101 of record JBCCOW010000020.1, on the reverse strand, counting down.
CATCGACCGCGTGATTGATCTCGGCAGCCAGGAGCCGGCAGCCCTGCTGATAGGCTCGGCCGCCGTCCATGTGACGCTTGACCTGCTCGATACGGCTGATGCCGCTGATGCCTTCCATGTCCACCAGGAGGTAGAGCTTCATCGCTGGGCCCCAAAGGGTTTACGCCATGGTCATCCCGCCATCGACGGTCAGGACCTGACCGGTGACGTAGCTGGCGTTGTCGGCGGCGAGGAAGGCCACGGCCGCGGCGATCTCTTCGGGCTCGCCCATCCGACCGACGGCGGTCAGCTGCTTGACGCCGTCCTTGATCTTGTCGGGCAGGACATCGGTCATGTCGGTGGCGATGAAGCCGGGGGCGACGACGTTGGCGGTGACGCCGCGTTTTCCGAGCTCCTTGGCGAGCGACTTCGTAAACCCGGCGAGGCCGGCCTTGGCGGCGGCGTAGTTGGCCTGCCCCGCGTTGCCCGCGACGCCGGAGACGCTGCCGATGTTGATGATCCGCCCGAAGCGGTTGGACATCATGGGCTTGCTGGCGGCCCGGCAGGCGACGAACACGCTGCGGAGGTTGGTGTGGATCACATCATCGAACTCTTCGTCGGACATCCGCATCAGGAGGTTGTCGCGGGTGATGCCGGCGTTGTTGACGAGGATGTCGAGCCGGCCGTGGGCGTCGGCGGTGTCTTCGATGAGCTTGGCGAGTGCGGCGCCGTCGGCGATGTCGCAGGTGGCGGTGGAGGCCTGGCCGTCGGCGGCTTCGATCTCGGCTTTGACTTCGTCGAGCTTGGCCTGGTTGCGGGCGACGCAGACGACGTGGTTGCCGGCGGCGGCGAGGGACTTGGCGATGGCGGCGCCGATGCCGCGGGAGGCGCCGGTGACGATGGCAATGCGTTGGTCAGGCATTTTGCGTCCTTTCGGGTTTGGCGGGTTTGTCGATCGCCAAGACGCCAAGACGCCAAGACGCCAAGAAGAAACAAAATGAGTTGTTTCGATTCATGAGATGACCACTCTTATTTTCGTGGGCGGTGGAACGATGGAAGGCTGTCTTGGTTCTTTCCTTGGCGTCTTGGCCACTTGGCGTCTTGGCGTTTGATCCGGTCGCCGATCAGCCCGGTTCGTTGTGGTTCTGGACTTTGGTGCCGCGGTCAATGCGACGCATGAGGCCGGCGAGGACTTTGCCGGGGGCCAGTTCGACGAAGGGGCCGGGCGAGGCGGCGAGGGCGTGCTGCATCGATTGGCTCCAGCGGACAGGGTGGGTCAGCTGTTCGACGAGGCGGAGCTTGATGGACTGGACCTCGTCCTGGTGTGGCTCGCCGGTGACGTTGGACCAGACGGGGACGCTGGGCGTGGACCAGTCGACGGCGTCGAGGGCCTGGGCGAGGCGGACCGCGGCGGGCTGCATGATCGGGGAATGGAACGCGCCGGCGACGATCAGCGGCGTGGGCTTAAACCCGGCGGCGGCGGCTTCATCAACCACGGCCTCGCAGGCATCGCGGCTGCCGGAAACGACGACCTGCATCGGCGAGTTGTAGTTGGCGGGGACGAGGACCGACGACTCGGGCAGGGCGTCGTTGACGGTGTCGCAGATCGCCTGGATCGCGGCCTCAGAGACATCGCCGGTGATCGCGACCATGGAGGAGTCGACGGCCTCGGCGGCTTCCTGCATCGCCTCACCACGCAGGCGAACGAGTTTGAGCCCGTCGGCAAACGAGAACGCGCCGGCGAGGTGGAGGGCGGTGAACTCGCCGAGTGAGAGGCCGGCGGTGCCACGGAACTCAGAGAGCTCGCCGCGGGCTTGGAGGGCACGGAAGCAGGCGACGGAGGCGGTGTAGATCGCGGGCTGGGCGGTGTCGGTGCGGTTGAGGGTCTCGGCGGGGCCGGTGAAGCAGAGGGTCTTGAGGTCGAAGTCGAGAAGGTCGTTGGCTTCGTCGAAGACCTGTTTGGCGGCGTCGTCTGCGTCGAACCAGGCTTTACCCATGCCGACGGCTTGGGCGCCTTGGCCGGGGCAGAGGAGGAAGGGTGCGGTCATGGTTGAGTCTCGGGTTGGAGGCCGGTGACGCGTAGCGTCACGGCTAGGGTATGAATGAGAGCGAAGAGATTACAGCTTCCATAGCGACGTGGCCCAGCACATGCCGCCGCCAATACCGGTGAAGAGGATGAGGTCGCCGGGGTTGAACTGGCCGGCTAGCTGGAGGTCGCGCATGACCAGGGGGATGGAGGCGGCGGAGGTGTTCCCGAAGCGGTCGATGTTGATGGGCAGCTTGTCGGCGGGGAGGTCGAGGCGCTTGCGGGTGAGTTCGAGGATGCGGGCGTTGGACTGGTGACAGATGAAGCTGGCTATCTCGTCGGCCTGGAGGCCCGCGCGGTCGAGGGTTTCGAGGATGATGTTTTCGGTCTGTTGGACGGCGACTTTGAAGACCTCTCGGCCGTTCATCTGGAGGGCGCCGAGGGTGCCGTTGAAGAGCTCGCGTTCGTGGGGGTCTTCGGGGAGGTGGGTTTGGTCGGTGGGGAGGTAGAGGTGTTTCCAGTGGCCGCCGTCGGAGCGGACGGTCTGGAGGAGGCAGCCCTGGGTGGGGTCGTCGGTGGCTTCGAGGATGGTGGCCCCGGCGGCGTCGCCGAAGAGGATGCAGGTGCGGCGGTCAGTGAAGTCGACGGCCTTCGTGAGGACTTCGGCACCGACGATGGCGATGCGTTGGTATTGGCCGGTCTGGATAAGCGGGGCTGCGAGGTTGAGGCCGTAGACGAAGCCGGCGCAGGCGGCGGTGAGGTCCATGGCGCCGGCGGGGGTGGCGCCGATCTCATCGACGAGGCGGGCTGCCGTGGAGGGGCAGGTCATCTCGGGGGTGATGGTGGCGACGAGGACGAGGTCGAGGTCGGTGGGTTTGAGGTCGGCGTCGTCGAGGGCAGCGAGGAGGGCCTGCCGTGCAAGGTCACGGGCGGTCGTGTGTTCGTCGGCGATATGGCGCTGCTTGATGCCGGTGCGCTGGGTGATCCACTCGTCGGAGGTGTCGACGCGCTTCGCGAGGTCGTCGTTGGTAAGGACGCCGGGGGGCAGGGCGACGCCGGTCCCTGCGAAGCGGACGCCGCGCGAGCCCGGAGCGTTCATGCCACGGCCTCGGCGTGGGCCTCGAGTCGGCCCTCGGCTCGGGCGGCCTTGAGGGCGTCTTCGGCGGTGGCGAGGCGGTCGATGATGGCCTGGTTGACGCCGGCCTCGGCGTAGCGGATGGAGGCCTTGATGGCGTTGGTGATGGTCTTGGCTTGGGAGGAGCCGTGACAGATCACGCAGGTGCCGTTCGCGCCGAGGAGGGGGGCCCCGCCGTACTCGTGGTAATCGTGCTTGGCGTAAATGGACTTGACGACGGGCTCGAAACGCATGGCCAGCTCGGGGTCGATCGCGAGCACCTCGTGGGCGATCATCTCGAAGATGCCCTTGGACAGGCCTTCGGCGAGCTTGATGACGACGTTCCCGGTGAAGCCTTCGCAGGCAACGACGTTGGCCTTGCCCTCGAAGAGCTCGCGCCCCTCGATGTAGCCGATGTAGTTGGCGGATTCGTCGGCCTTGAGCAGGGCGTGTGCGCCGCGGGTCAGGGCGTTGCCCTTGCCCTCTTCGCCGCCGATGGAGAGCAGGGCTATCTTGGGGTTGTCGATGCCGATGAGCTGCTCGGCGTAGACCGAGGCCATGTGGCCGTACTGGTGGAGGTGGGTGGGGCGGGGCTCGGGGTTGGCGCCGACGTCGCAGATGACGACCGGGCCGTGGAAGGTCGGGAGGGTGACGGCGATGCCGGGGCGGTGGACGCCGGAGAGGCGACGCATGGACATCTGGGCGGAGGCGACGCAGGCACCGGTGTTGCCGGCGGAGATGATGATGTCGCACTTTTCGGAGCCGGCCCGTCGCCCGCCGATCAGGCCCCACTTGACGATGGAGGAGTCGGTCTTGGTGCGAAGGGCGGTGACCGGGGGGTCGGCCATCCCGATGACTTCGGTGGTGTGGACGACCTCGATCGCGGGGTGGTTGGCGAGCCCGGCCTCCTGCATGCCCTCTCGGATGACGGGCTCGTCGCCGATCAGGACCAGGGTATGGCCTTCGGGGAGGTCTCCGACGGCTTCAAGACAGCCGTCGAGGATCGCGTCGGGCGCGTCGTCCCCACCCATGACATCGATGGCGATTCGCACGGGTCAGTCTTCCTTGCCGACCTTGATGGACAGGCCCGGGCGGACGTAGCCGCACTCGGTGCAGGCGGCGTGGGCTTTTTTGATGGAAGGGCAGTTGGGGCAGAGGACGTAGCCGGGCCGTTTGAGGGCCTGGTGCGACCGGCCCTTGCGGGTCTGGGTTCGGGTTTTGCGTTGGACGGGGAGCATGGCAGTGGCTTTCGGGGCGGGCGATCGGGTGGGAGCAAAACAGCCCGTTGTGATCGGGCGGTGGGTTGGGGCTGCGTTTACAAGTCGTCGAAGCCAGGGGAAGAGACCCTAGCGGACGCGACAACTTAGTGTTTCAAGCCCTTGCGGTCAAGCAGGATCTAACGCGATGCGCCCGTGGCGTGGGGCATGCGGATTGGAGGTTTTGGCGGTGATCGAGCCGGGCAGGCCGGTACGCTTCCGCCATCGTGGACGATTTCTCGGCATTGACGACCCGTGGGCAGGCTCGGCGGCTGCGTGGCTTGGCGGGGCCGGTGTTACGGGCGTTCGGTCTGCCCGAGCTGGGGAATGGTTCAAGTTTGCGGTTGATCCACCACTGGCAGAACACGACGTTTGTGGTGGAGGTGGCACCGGAGCGTCGGCCGTGGCGTCTGGCGGACGCCTGGGTGCCGGGGCGGTATCTGCTGCGGGTGTCTCGGCCGGTGGAGCGGACGCTGGGGCATGTCTCGGCGGAAGTCGCGTGGTTGACGGCGCTTCGGCGGGAGACGGAGTTGGTGGTGCCCGAGCCGGTGCCGACGGTGTCAGGGGAGCCGGCTTTGCTGTTTGGTGAGGGGGCGGGGGTGTCGGGCGCGCGGGTGTGGAGCCTGATGCGGTGGGTGCCCGGGCGGATGGTGAGCAAGGCCGGTCGCCGGCCGGTTCACCTGGAACGCGTGGGGCGGGCGATGGCGGTGCTGCACGAGCACGCGGCGGGGTGGGGCGCAGCGGTGGGGCTGGATCGGCCGCCGTGGGGCCCGAGCGGGCTGATGGGGCGGGACGCGTCACTCGGGATCGAGCCGGACGTGTGGGACGACCTGCCGGCGGACGAACTGGCGTTGCACCAGCGGTGTGAAGAGCGGTTGCTGGAGCTATGGGATGGATTGGGCCAGGGGCTGGAGGTGTACGGGCTGCTGCACGCGGACCTGCACCTGAACAACGTGGTGTTTGCGGGTGGTGAAGCGCGGCCGATTGATTTCGACGATTGCGGGTGTGGGCATCACGCGTATGACTTGGCGTGCACGCTGCTGGGGTTCGAGCGGGAGCCGTGGTGGGAGGCTTTTGTCGAGGGGTATCGGTCCGTGCGGGAACTGCCGGAGGCGACGCTATCGGCGGTGGATGTGTACCTGGCGGCACGGATGTCGACGCTGCTGCTGTGGTTCCGGTCGAGTGTGCGGAAGAACCCGGAGTTCGGGAAGTTTTTGCCGGGGGCGCAGAAGAGCTTTCTGCCGCAGATTCGGCAACGGTTGGTTGCGTCGTGAATCGTTCATGCATGGGTTCGCCACGTGCCCCCCGGGCGGAGCCGAGGGCTATGGTGAGCGGATGAGTACGGTTTGGACTTGGCTGCCGTTAGCAGCAGCGGCGGCGTATACGGCGGGGGCGGTGTGCCTGAAGCGTCACAGTGAGAAGGGTGGGGCGACGCTGACGGCGCTGCTGTATGTGAACGTGGCGGCGTGGGTGGCGTTCTGGCCTTTGGGTGCGGTGGCGTGGGTTAGTGGTGAGTGGCCGCAAGCGGCCGCGCTACGAGACGTGGATTGGTGGGGTTGGGGGTCGGCGGTGTTGGCGGGGTTGGGTTTTATGGTGGGTCAGGTGTTTACGCTGCTGGCGGTGCGGTTTGGGGATGTGAGTGTGCAGACGCCGGTGATGGGGGCGAAGGTGGTGGGGGTGGCGGGGCTCGCGGTGGCACTGGGGGGGAGCGTGGGGGTGGAGTTGTGGTGGGCGGCGGGGCTGGCGACGGCGGCGGTGGTGATGTTGGGTTGGCCGATGAAGCGGCGAGCCGAGCAGTCGGCGGGGGGACCGGTCGCGAGCGACCGGGCTAAACGGGTGGGGCGGGTGGGGAGTTGGGGGACGGCGGGGCTTTCGCTGCTGGCGTGTCTGGGTTATGCGGCGGCGGATGTGTTGCTGGCGCGGGACGCGGGGTCGGCCGGCGGACTCGGGCGGGAGGCCTACCTGCTGGTGATGATGGGAACCGTGGGGTTGATGTCGCTGGCGACGCTGCCGGTGCGGCCGGGGTGGTGGGTGGTGGCCAAGGGGGCGCGGGGGTGGCTGGCGTGGGGCGGGGTGCTGTTTACGGTGCAGTGCTTTTTGATGGGGGTGGCGTTGGCGTTCGGGGGGGACGCGACGACGGCCAACGTGGTCTATTCCACGCGGGGGCTGCTGGCGGTGCTGCTGGTCTGGGCGTTGGGTAGCCGATTGGGACTAGGCGAGGCGGGGCACGGCTGGGGGGTGATGTCGCGGCGGCTGGTGGGGGCGGTGGTGTTGGTCGTCGCGGTGGTGTTGGCGGTGTGAAAGCGAGGTTGTAGGTGGTAGGCCGTAGGTTGTAGGTGGAGCGGGGCGTCAGGTTTTGGGGAGGCCTTCGGTGATGGCGTCGAGGTGACGGGTGAAGTGCTCGGCGAGGATGTCGCGGTGGGTGTCGGGGTTGGCGTCGAGGACGCGGTGGACGGCGGGGCCGAGGGTGGGGTCGGTGAGGACGGAGCCGAAGGTGCAGTGGAGGATCTGTCGGCCGGGCTCGGTGAAGCCCTTGCCGGCGGGGACGGTGTCCCAGGTCTCGAGGTAGGTCTGTTCGAGCTTGAGATCGTCGCTGAGGTCGGCGGAGGGTGCGACGGCGTCGACAGTGGCAGAGACGTGATAGGTGGCACGGTCGGTGTCGTAGTGATCACGGGAGAAGTCGATGATCTGGCGGAAGAGCTTCGGCTCATGCTTGGCGACGACGCGGAGGGCTTCGAGGTAGGAGGTGCCGGCGGTTTTGATGTGGAGGTGGCCGGCGGTGGCGTCGGCGAGGTGGCCGTACATGGAGAGCTTGTCGGAGCCGGAGTGGAGCGAGAGCTTGTAGGGGTCGGCGTGGGGGGAGAGGTGTTTGGCGATGGCGGCGTGGTCTTTGAGGGACTGATGCAGCGCGGCGAGTTCGCCCTTGTAGTCGACGCCTTTTTCGAGCTCGCCGATGAAGCGGGGGGCGAGGGAGACGAGGTTGATGCCGGACTTGATGAGTTGATCCGCGATGATGTAGTGCTCGGCGAGCGTAGTGGGCTGGTCGGTTTCGTCGACGGAGATCTCGATCTCGTGGGGCTGGTTGCGTTGGTCGGCGGCGGCCTTGATGTAGGCGGCGAGGTCGAGGGCCATGGCGATGGCGGGGCCGTATTTGACGGCGGCACGCTTGAGGGTGGCGGCGTCGAAGCTGAGGGTCAGGGTGTCGGAGACGGTGAAGGACTGGTCGAGGTACTGGTCGAGCCAGGGTGCGGGTTGGCCGGCGTCGTATTTGGTGGCGACTTCGTCGTCGGAGTAGTTATCGGCTTGCTGGTCGACGTGGTCGGAGGGGTCGATGGTGAAGAAGGTGAATCCGGCATCGGCCATGTAGTCGACGTTTTCGGGGGTCTTGAGGTGGTCGGCATCGGAGCCCCAGGGCTGGGTGTAGCCGGCGGCTTCGAGGACGTTGGCGGCGGCAGCCATGACCTGGGTGGGGTTGCGGTCGGTGCGAGCCATTTCGCGGATGGACTGCTGGGCGAAGATGCCGGCGATGGGGCCGCCCGCGGTTTGGTGGGCCTGGAGTGCGGCGAGGTGACCGGGGGTGGCGGAGCCGAGGCGGTCGCCGAAGCCGAAGGAGGGGGTGAGAGCGAGAGCGGAGGGGGTAGTGGGGGTAGAGGCCATGGAGGAACAGTACCGCTGGGAGGCGGGGTGCCGCATGGACGGAATGAGACAGGGATGGACGATCTTGGACGGGGATGGGCGGGCGGTGTCCAGCGGGGACCCACGGACAGCATCCGCGGACTTCGGGTTTCTCTAGGATGCGGCGGTGTTTCCGACGATTACGCAGCGGTTGATGATGTTGGTGGGGTTGTTGCTAGTGGTGTGGCCGGCGATGTGGGTGGGGGAGTGGGTGGCGGGGGCGGCGGTGAGCCTGGCGGCGGGGCGGTGGTCGGCGGGGGTGATGCTGTTGGTGATGGTGTTGGGGTTGTTGCCGGCGGTGGTGGTGGGGGCGGTGCTGTCATCGACGGGGAACGTGTTGTCGGGGGTGTGGCTGGTCGGGGCGGCGGCGGTGGCGATGGGGGTGTCGGGCGGGGCTGCGGGCGAGGGCGGTGGGATGGACGCGGTGGTGCGGGCGTCACCGATGGCGGGGACGATGACGTGGCTCGCCTTGGAGTCGGGGGTGTGGGGGTTGGCGGTGATGGGGTTGTGGCTGTGTGTGAAGGCGTCGAAGAAACGGTTTGAGCACTGGTGGTGGGATCGATCGCCGGTGGATCGGTCGGAGCTTCGCTTGTCGCCGGGGCAGTGGCGGATGAGGCGGTTCGTGACGCTGTCGCCGGGTGGACTGTCTGAGGGGAGCTGGGTTTCTGGGAGGGCGGTGGCGGCGGCGGTGTGCGGTGCGGTGGTGGCGTCGGGATTGATCTGGCTGGCGGTGCGGTCGGGGCGGTCGGGTCAGGTGGCGGCGGGTGTCATGCTGGCGTTCATGGTGGGGGCGCTGCTGGGGCGGCTGGCGTTCCCAGGGGCGCACGCGCTTCTGAGCTTGCTTGCGCCGTCGGCGGTGGCGGTGTTTGGTTTCTGGTGGAGCGGCCAGCTGTTGACGGGGCTGCTGGAGCAGGACGTGCTGCGGCGTTGGTATGTGGCGGACTGGTTCCCGCTGGCGTTCGGGCTGCCCGTGGTCTTTATCGGGAGTGGTCTGGTGGGGAGCACGATGGGGATCGGGTTGGCGCAGGCGGTGGAGCGCGGCCGGGTTCGGCACGCGCCGCCGAAGACGGTGCTGGTGAAGCCGGATGGGGCGGAGGACGTGTCGGCCACGCGGTCGGGTTAGCATGGCGGTGTGTGGAAGACGCAGGCTGAGAGGATGGCGCGGGTGGCTCGTCGGGTGTGGCCGGGCAAGAGCGAGGGGGGTGAAGGCGTCGGTGGGGGAGAGCGGGAGTGGGTGTTGATCCCGGTGGCGGCGGTGGTGGGGGTGCTGGCGGGGTTGGGGGCGGCGGGGTTTGAGATCCTGATTGAGTGGGGAAGGTGGCTGTTTTATGCGTGGCTGCCCGAGGTGGTGGGCGAGGGGATGGGGATGGCGGTGGGGGGGTTGTTGCTGGTGGCGGTGCCGGCGGTGGGAGGTTTGGCGGTGGGGTTGTTGGGGGCGGCGCTGGGGGGAAGAGGGGCGGGGCACGGGATCCCGAACGTGATCGAGTCGCTGGCAAGGCACGAAGGGCGGCTGTCGGTGCGGGGTGGGGTGTACAAGGCGGGGGCGTCGGCGTTGACGATCGGGTCGGGGGGGTCCGCGGGGGTGGAGGGGCCGATCCTGCAGATCGGGGCGACGCTGGCGTCGGTGATCGGCAAGGCGTTTCGGCTGGGGGCGGCGCACGCGAACACGGTGCTGGGCTGCGGGGCGGCGGCGGCGACGGCGGCGATCTTCAACGCACCGATCGCGGGGGTGATGTTCGTGCTCGAGGTGGTGCTGCGGGACTTCACGCTCAAGACGTTCATCCCGATCGTGTTGGCGGCGTTCTTCGGGACGGCGGTGGCGCGGGCGGTGGCGGAGGAGACGGGGCCGGTGTTCCTGGTGGCGGCGGAGATGCAGGCGTATGAGTTTTCGTTGGCGGAGGTGATGCCCTACGCGGTGCTTGGGCTGGGTTGCGGGGTGTTGGGGTTGGCGTTTGTAAAGACGCTGCGGGCGGCGGAGCGGGGGGCGCGGCGGTTGCCGGTGGCGGGGTGGCTTCGGCCGGCGCTGGGGGGGTTGGGATTGGGGTTTTTGG